>JBCBZT010000055.1:0-51469 GCA_039815185.1 Cyanobacteria bacterium P01_A01_bin.123
ATCTAACCTGCGTGTTCAAACCCTTTTTGCCTGGTAAACCCTTTTAACCCCGCGCCCCCATTATCTATATCTATCGCCCCGACGCTGCTTAAAAGATCGTTTAGCAATATGGCAGTGCAATTCAGTGCGACTCGGTGCAGTTAGCAATTGGGTTAAAGCTAACTGATTGTCTTAGGCAAAGCGATTCAACCTTATTCGAGGCTCTGAGCCATGGGCTAAAGTTATATTTCTCGGAGGTTCCGCTATACTGGCCTTTGAAATTTTGTGATTCGGACTAGAGCCTTGCCCCAAAGTGACCTGTTCTCGATTTTTGATATATCTACCAGCGGTTGGGCGATTGAAGCCCGTTTGCTGCGTTGGCTAACGCTATTTTGGGTGGTTTTGGGCCTCGCTGTGCTCTATTCTGCGTCTTACTCTGTAGGGATTGCTGAAGCGGGAGACGGTCTACGTTACTTTAAGATTCAAGTGCTGTGGGTCTGCCTCGGGTTGGTGGGGTTAAATGCCATTGTGCATATCCCCTTAAGGTATTTGCTTAGGCTGGCAGGGTTTGGCGTCATCGTTTTGCTAGGGCTAATCTTAGTGACGCTAACGCCCGCCTTGGGAGTTACTGTCAATGGCGCTACGCGATGGCTTTCCCTTGGGCCTTTTCTAATCCAGCCCTCTGAACTGATCAAACCATTTTTAATTTTGCAGGCGGCTTATTTGTTTGGCCAGTGGCGATCGCATTCCTGGCGTGTGCGCCTATTTTGGCTAAGCGCATTTTTGGTTTTGATCGGGGCAATTTTAACTCAACCTAATTTGAGTACGGCAGCAGTTTGCGGTATGAGTCTCTGGTTAATTGCCCTAGCGGCAGGATTGCCCTACTGGCAGCTTGGCTACACTGCCTTGGGTGGCCTGAGCGTTGGTTTATTGAGTATTAGCATCAAAGACTATCAACGCCAGCGGGTTATTTCTTTTCTAGATCCTTGGGCTGACCCGACAGGCCATGGTTACCAGCTGATTCAAAGCTTGCTCGCCATTGGCTCGGGGGGGCTTTGGGGCGCAGGTTTTGGGTTGTCACAGCAAAAATTGTTTTACTTGCCGATTCAATACACTGATTTTATATTTGCGGTCTACGCGGAAGAATTTGGCTTTGTCGGTAGCATCTCTTTGGTTTTACTGTTGGCAGTCTATGCCACCTTGGCTTTTTGGGTAACCCTCAAAACTAAGCAGCGGGTTCATCGACTGGTTGCTGTTGGGGCAATGGTGTTTTTAGTGGGGCAGTCGCTGTTGAACATTGGCGTAGCTAGCGGGGCGTTGCCGACAACTGGTTTACCTTTTCCCCTATTTAGCTATGGGGGTAGTTCGATGATTTCGAGTCTGTTGACAGCAGCTTTATTGATTCGGGTCGCGCGGGAAAGCCGAGAAGCAGTGGTGGTACCGATTGGGCAAAAGCGTAACCTCCCTTCCTTGATCTCTGTAGAATGAAGGGATGGGGTAAATATGCTTGAAATTTATGTGGGATACGTTGCAAACTGACCTGTATCAACTCAGCCAACTAGCAAATCACTGGGTTGAAGCCCAATTGACCCACCTCTCTATTGTCAGTATTGGCATCATTGGTTTGGCGGGCTTGTTGACGAGCCTGACGCCCTGTATGCTGTCGATGCTGCCGATTACGGTGGGCTATATGGGGGCTTACGAAACCAAGGGGCGCTCCCATGCGATTTTTCAATCTTTGTGGTTTGCTTTGGGATTAGCCACAACCCTAGCGATACTGGGGGTGATTGCAGCTGTCTTTGGTCGTATTTATGGTCAAATTGGTCTGGGATTGCCGATTTTGGTCAGTTTTTTAGCAATTCTAATGGGATTAAACCTGTTAGAAGCCCTACCCTTGCGATTACCCAACTGGGGCAACACAGAGTTTCTAACTGCTGAAATCCCCCAAGGGCTCAAGTCTTACCTAGTAGGCTTGACCTTTGGATTAGTTGCCTCCCCCTGCAGTACCCCAGTTTTAGCGACGCTGCTGGCTTGGATCGCGACGACGGGCGATCCGCTTTTGGGTAGTGGTCTACTCTTGGCCTATGGCATCGGCTATGTTTCTCCTTTGGTCTTAGCAGGGACGTTTACCGCTTCGATTAAACGGTTGCTGGAGCTTAGACGCTGGTCAGGTTGGATTACTCCCGCTAGCGGTATTTTGCTTGTTGGCTTTGGCGTGTTTTCGCTGGTGTTGCGGCTGTTGCCCACAGGTTTGGCTTAGGAGAAATTATGGCGTTAGAAGAGTCTTCTGGGTTCAAATTTTCGGTGGCTCAGCAGTTAGTCGTTCGATATTTTCGACGTGAGTTGTTGCCGTTGCTGGCTGATCTGCGGTTGGCGATCGCGCTTTTGTTGGCGATCGCGCTTTTTAGCATCACGGGCACTATTTTGGAGCAGGGGCAATCCCTCGCCTTTTATCAGCAAAACTATCCAGAAGATCCGGCGCTGTTTGGCTTTTTGAGCTGGAAGGTGATCTTAATTGCTGGATTAGACCATGTGTATCGTACCTGGTGGTTTTTATCGCTGCTGATTTTATTTGGAGCCAGCCTAACTGCCTGCACGTTTACCCGACAAATCACGGCGTTACGCTGGTTTTCGCGCACCTGGAATTTCTACACTCAACCCCGACAATTCAGCAAACTGGCCCTCAGTAGTGAAGTGCCTCAAACCACACTAGAAACACTGATGCCGCTGCTGAGCCAGCGACGCTATCGCATTTTTCAGCGTGGCCCGGCCCTCTATGCCCATAAAGGATTAGTCGGACGGATTGGGCCCATTGTGGTTCATGCCAGCATGCTATTGATTTTGCTGGGGGCGATTTTGGGTGCAATGACTGGCTTTTTTGCCCAAGAAATGGTGCCCAGCGGTCAAATCTTCCAAATTCGTAATATTTTTGAAGCCGGGCCTTGGGCCGCATCGCAAATTCCCAAAGATTGGTCGGTCAAGGTCAACCGTTTTTGGATCGACTACACGCCAGAAGGCAGTATTGATCAGTTTTATTCCGATTTATCGGTTCTCGATCAGGCGGGAGAAGAAGTTGACCAAAAAACCATCTCAGTGAATCATCCCCTGCGCTACCGCAACATCACGCTGTATCAAGCTGATTGGGGCATTGCGGCAGCGCGCGTGCGGATCAACAACAGCCCTGTTTTAGAACTGCCCATGGCTTTACTCGATACCAACGGTCAGGGGCGCTTATGGGGCACCTGGGTACCGCTTAAGCCTGATTTAAGTGAAGGTGTCTCCCTGGTTGCCAAAGACCTACAGGGGACATTGCTGGTGTACGACCAAACTGGGCAGTTAATCTCAACCGTGCGCTCAGGCATGGCGACAGAGGTCAATGGTGCTACTCTGGCGATCGTGGAAGTGATTGGCAGTACAGGGCTCCAAATTAAAGCTGACCCCGGCATTCCCCTGGTTTATGCTGGTTTTGGTTTGCTGATGGCTGGGGTTTTGATGAGCTATGTGTCCCACTCTCAAATCTGGGCGCTTGAGCAAGATGGCAGCCTATTCATTGGCGGACGCACCAACCGTGCCCAAGTGGGATTCGAGCGGGAATTAATTGACTTACTTGACCAAATCACAGACAAAACGGCAGAGTCTGCTCATCAGCCACCTAACTCTTTAGGGTCATTTGAGTTGCCATAGGCTTAATTGTCCGAGCTTTCTGACAAAATTACTCATTTCAAGGGGAATTGCGTTTCTCCAGCCCTGGCAAAGGAGTAGCGGTGAGGTGCTTTAGCGATGTCATCTGAGACAGCTATTTGGAAACGATTACCAGATGTCTCTAGCGTTGCTCCTGAATCTTGAATCCCTGAATCCTTAAGCACAACAGCGGGCCTAGTAGACTTGGCCTCTAAGCTGACTTGATCGTCGTCAGCCTCTGCTTGGAGCTCACGCATTTTTAACACGATCAGGTATTCGTAAAATGCTTGCAATGTACACCAGGCAAAGCCTGCGCGGCCGTCCCAAATGCCGCCCAGGCCCAAATACATGTATAGCCATCGGATCAGGGGGCGGGCAGGGAGTCTCAATGAAAGTCCTTTCAAGGCACGGCGACGCTCTACCTCAGAGCGGCCAAGTAAGAGTTTGTCCCAGGCAATACGACTAGATCCAAGCTGTTTAAGCGTTTCTCGAGCCTCATCGGTGGAGTAGCGATTGTGTTTTTCAACCCAGCGACTGAGCCCTTTGCTGCAGGTGTAGTGGGGGTAGGTTTCTTTGAGAAATCCCGTGATGCCCTGGCATATTTCTTGTTCGGTATGACCGTAGTCGTCAAACCAGACCTTGCCTTTTTTCAATAAGCGCAATTGGTGTCGGGGATATTGAGTGCTGTGGCGAATCCAATGGCCCATAAAGATGACTCGTTCAGCGACGTAATAGCCGACAGCGTCATCGGATTTTGTGGCCTGCTGACATTCTTCAAACAAAGCTGGTGTCATCCGTTCATCGGCTTCTAGAATGTAGGCCCAATCATACTTTGTCGACACCGTTTCAAGCATCCAGGTGCGCTGGCGACCGTGGCTTTCAAACGAGTGCTGCACAATGCGCACGGGATATTGGCGGGCAATCTCCACGGTGCGATCGCAACTGAACGAGTCCACAACAATGACGTCATCAGAGACCAGCGCTGACTCAATGCAAGCGGCAATATCGCGCGCTTCGTTGTGGGTCAAAATAAAAATCGAAACCATACGTTTATTAATCAATACGCACGATACGTATAACAGGTGGTTTTGGAGATACGTATAACAGGTGGTTTTGGAGACGACCTTAAACCATTAAGCCTTGAATGGGGCGATCGCGCCAATATCAATACGCCACCTGGACGAAAAGTTAATCCAGCGGGATCTCTGAATCAACTAGGGATGAAGCTGATGGCAGGACGCCTTAAATGAGGCAAGCTTGCTATCTACAGAGAGTGAAATCATGGACTCGCATAAAGCCCAGTTAAATCCCTCAGCATGGCGATTATGACTCATGGGCCTGAGAATAGGCTTAATTTGAAGATGACAAGGCAGGGAGATGGGGCAATTGCCGTAGTCCTGCTTGAATTGCGGCGACCAAATGTTTGTTATCCTCTGGGGTCCGGACGGCAATGCGAAAGTAACGATCGCCCAGCTCAGGAAAACTTAAACAGTCGCGAATCAAAATTCGATGGTGGGTTAACAAATAGTGCTGTAATTCAGGTACTGAGAAGTTACAGTGCACTAACAAATAGTTAGCGGTGCCCTTTAACGGCAGCATTCCCGGTAAGTGGCTAAGAGCCTGCCGCAACCCGAGACGAGCTGCAGACAGCCAGGCCCAACTGGCTGATTGAAATGGATGATCTTGCAAAGCGGCAACGGCAGCGGCAGCGGCCAATACATTCACAGGCCAGGGGTCGCGCCAGGTTTGCCACTGCTTGAGTCGATTGGGGTGAGCAATGGCGTAGCCCAACCGTAGCCCCGGGAGGCTATAAAACTTCGTCAGCGATCGCAAAATCACTAGATTAGGACATCGCTGCACCTGGGCTATCAGACTAGATTGCTGGCTGGGGAGTAAAAAATCCATAAAGGCTTCGTCGATCACGACCAGTCCAAACTGTGGAATATAAGACATCAGCGTTTCCACAGAAAACTGACACCCAATTGGATTGTGGGGATTGTTAATCAATAGCCCCAATTGTTTGGGGGGAATTGGGTGAGCGGCAATCGCTGCATCAAGGCTATCTCTCAAAACCCCATCCCCAGGCTCCTGATCTTGAGCCAAACGATTGATGGCTAGTGGACAAGGCACAAGCGGGACGTTAAATGCAGCCAGGGCGCGATGATAGTCTCCAAAGGCCGGGGTTGGCAGCAATACTCCCTTTAAACCAGAAAAATCCCGACTGGCCCAGGTCAGCAGTTCCGCAGAACCGTTACCCGGCAAAATCCAATCGGGAGGTAAATGATGATGGCGACCGAGAGCCTCACAAAGATCGCCATAGGTTGGATCGGGATAGGCTGTGAGGTGACCTAAGCTGGACTGAATGGCTGCGATCGCGATCGCAGGCGGCCCCAACGGGCTAATACTGGCAGAAAAATCTAACAATTGATCGGGGGAACAGCCTGCCAGCGAAGCTGCCCAGGCTAAATTCCCCCCGTGAGTCGGTCGCGTTGAAAGATCGTTTGACAACAGAATTTTGGTTATTTGGGAGCCACCTTTTCCTTAAATAGCTTACCAGCCGAGAAGGCCGGTACCCGGGTGGCAGGAATGACCATCGTATCGCCAGTTTTGGGGTTACGACCTTCACGCTCTTTCCGTTCACGGGGTTCGAAGGAACCAAACCCAACTAGGGTAACCTTCTCGCCCTCAGATACAGCTTCCATAATGGACTCAATGGCAGCTGTAATTACAGCGTCAGCCTGTTTCTTCGTGACAGAGGCCTTCTCGGCCACCTTATCCACAAGCTCACCTTTATTCATGTCAATCTCCTCAAACGGTGTACAGAGTTAATGGAGTTACAGTTTCCCAACTAGCGGGAATCGTCTAGATAAACTGCCCCAAGGGACAAAATCACCAGATCGCTGAAACCCTTAGATAACGGTAAATTTACTGCCCCATTCTAAGGGCAACCTTAGGAATATGGATCGCCAAAAGCTTGAATTTATATAGATTTCGGAGTTTTTTAGCCAGAACCCTGATTTTTTGATTACATAACGAAACACTTTACGACGACAAAAAAGGCTGAAAGCCTTAACTAAAAAGACTTTCAGCCTGTTCGCACCGTTTACCCAGTAACTTAAAGAAGCTTAGCGAGAAAGACTAGGGTTGCTCTACCTGCGACCGATCCAGAATTTCCTGAATGTCTTCGCTGGGTTGATAGCTATAGCCATACACCGATTGATCAGAATCATCCAAAATCTGTGGCGTCACTAGGATAACTACCTCAGCCCGAGAAGTTTGTCGACTGGTACTCCTGAAGAGTGCACCAATGATGGGCAGATCACCCAAGATTGGAATCTTACTGACGGTATCTCGCTCCGAATCTTGAATAATGCCGGTGAGTACCAGGCTTTGCCCATCTCGTATCCGCACATCGCCGGAGGTCAACTCCCGCTCCTGAATCAGGGCAAATGTGGCATTGGTCAGCCCTGGGAAGGCCTCAATAGAGGCAATGGAGGTAATGTTAGGGCTGACATTGATGGTAACAAAGCCGTTGTCATCAACTCGATCCACAGAGAGGGTCAGCACCAAGCCAACCGGCTCTGTCGTCAGCGTTACCGTGGTTTGAGTGATGTTATCACTAACAGTCGTTTCTTCTTCAACCTCTGTGACGACTTCCTGTGTTAGCCGAACTGCTGCCGTTTGACCTTCCTGAATGACAAGAGTAGGATCGGTCAGAACCTTAGCATTGCCGTTGGTGATCTGAGCTTGAAGCTGCAGGACGAACTGGTTGGCAATATTGACTGCAGCCTGACTCGGCTGAACCGGCGAACCAATTGTGGCGGGTGACGTTGCAGTGGCAGGGGAAGAGTTACCAAAATTAATCAGTCCAAACCCGGCATTGTTGAGGAAGCTAGTGTCATCAATGCCAAACGAAAAACTCACCCCGAATTCGTCTGTCGCTGACAAGTTAATGTCAACCACCTTAACGTTAACAGCCACTTGGCGGAGTCTGAGATCGAGCTGAACTAAAAACTCAGCGGCTAAATCAATGAGATGGGGCTCGCCAATCAAGGTGACTGAGTTGAGCCGAGAATCTGCGATTGCCTGTAGCCCGATTAAAGGTCGAGGAGCATCGGTAGCTGTGTAGGTCAGTGCCTGAATTTGAGTTTGGGTCGATGTAGTCGCCTGGGTAATCGGAGGTGCATCTTCAACGCCAGTATCAATGCTAATGACGTCGGTCTGTTCTGTGGTCACCGTTTGAGTGGTCTCTGCGCCCATAGTGGCCAGAAATGCCGCTGCTCCATCGGCGCTGACTTGATTCACCCGGAAGGTGCGACTGATCACATTCCGAGCGCCGTCTGGTAAGAACGGCCCAACAAAAATGGTACGCCCGACCCGATTGGCCTGGAGTCCACTTAGGCGCAGCACATAATTAAAGACATCTTGTACCGGTTCATTCTCGATATCAAGGGAAATCCGGGGGCCCTCATCGCCTCCTTCACCGCCATCGCCAGTGAAGGCCAAGTTTAAGCCAGCGGCGCGGGCCAACAAAGCCAAGACATCGCGTGCAGGGGCCTCTCGTAACACCAAACGAGGGACTCTTTCGGCAGTGCCTAGGTCGATTCCAGGGGGAGTGGCATCGATGGTGGAAATTGAGATGTCACCAACGGGCGGCGCAACGGCTCTAGGCAAAAAGGGAGGTGCAGTTTGCAGTGTCGGGTTGGGGATGGTCACCCCATCAATGGTGACGTCTGGGTTAGGCACCATGACTTCGGGATTCTGCTCGGTTTGCTGAGGGCCTGGATCGACCTCTTCGGGTTCAGCTTGCGGTTCAGCTTGCGGCTCGGGATCTTGGGCGATCACGTTGCCTGGAACTGTCTCCAACTGATTGGGAACTGGGGTTGCCTGCTTGGTAGCTGCGTCGGGAGTGGTGTCTAAATTGATTACCAAGCGATTATGATACTTTTCAATGACAGCCGCAGGAGATGCGGTTTCACCTACGACTTTGACCCGCACACTTTGATCATCCAGTTGGGTTAGGGTAATCGACTTAATCCCTGGAGCTGGATTGGTTTGGGTAAACTGCTCACCCTCCGGTAACTGCAGTTGGGTGTTAACCAAATCTGCCTGGTAGATATCACCCTCATTAAGGGCAAAAATTTCAGGATTTTCACCCCTTTGAGTTTTTAGGCGCAATTCAAGCCCAGACTGGGTTGAGTTGAGATTGACGCCGGTGATTATGGTCGCGGCAGCATGGGCAGGGTTAGCCGCGATCGCGGCCAAGACGGTTCCTGCGAATAGACTTTTAAGCCCTAAGTGGCGTTTCACGGTTCACTCCTTCAAACATCTAGCTGGGTAATTGGCAACTGTTAATACGCTTGAGACACTCTACTGAAATCACACCCGATTTGAAAACTTGGGATCCTAGCTCAGAATTAGGGGTGTTGGCGAAGATCAAAACCCCGCTTTAGAGCCCAATCTTTGGGGCTAACCTTCGGGCTCGGCTGCCTCATCTCCTTCTCCTCCTTCTCCCGCTTCTCCTTCTGCCCCTTCTTCTCCTTCTGGGGGAAGTTCAACGGTAGGTAACTCGTCAGGATTTTGGGTCGGTAATAAAGCTTCCATTTGGAAAGAAACGCTAATCAAAGCTCTAGGCCGCAGTGCCACACGGCCATTGCCATCGACAACAGTTTCCTCAATTGTGTCGTCAATTGAGACATCGAAATTTTGCACAATTAAGAGCGGCTCAAGGCGCTCAAGATTGCGAATGATCGACTCAACTTGAGAAAAGGAACCCGTAATTTGCACCGTGGTAGTTTGAACCTCGACCTTACCATTGAGGACAGGACCATAGGTTTCATCCTCCTCAATGACAGCGGGCAATCCTGAAGGGGTAAATGCCTGAATTTTGGCCTCAATCACCTCAGGTTCTAAATCAAGTCCAAGGGCGTTGATTCGCTCTCTGACTCGATTTTTTTGGGCCTGGATCCCAGCATTGGTATCCTGAACCCGTTGATTGAGATCTAACAATAAAGTTTCTAAGTCGGTTTGACTGGCTAACAATGAATAAATGTCCCGTCGCTGGGCAACGACGCGATCTAATTCTGCACGAATCTCTTCAATGTCTTCGAGTTGTTGCTTCTGGGTAATCAATTGCTGCTCTTTTTGTTCAATCGTGTCGCGCAGCTCTGCATTACCCACACGCTGGGGATTGACCAAGCGAACAAACCCAAATACTGCTAACCCTACCCCCAACAACCCAATCAAAATACCTTGAATTTGAGGAGTCATTTCAACGCCAAAGGCCACGGGATATGTTGGCCCCGCGTCTTCAAATCCTAGGTCGTCGTTAGCGGGAAAATCTCCACCTGCGGTCATGGCTCAACCACTCCTGTTTGCTGAAGGGCTCGAATGCGGGCAACAAGACCAACCGTGCCTTTTTGCTCCAAAATCTGAAGTAGTTCCGAGGCCGGGACGTTATTGATATTGCTGCTAACGGTGTATTCCACCAATTGAACGCTAGTATCCGATTGGGCCCCTTCTCCAGGGCATCGGCCATCGACCTCATCACCAAGGGAAGCCTGAACTAGCTGCGTCGTTTCACCGTCTAAAAAGGGCGATCGCTGAAGGGTTAAAAAGAAATCGTTAACATCGTCGTAGGAACAGGCCGTACCTAAAACCTGAACCCCACCATTTTCTGGGGGAATAGGCTCCTCTGAGCCTTCTACATCAACGGCTAAACCGGGCGTTTGCTGGATGGAGGTAATCTGAGCCCGAGCCGGAATCCGATCTCGAGAATCTTGTAATAAGGCTGACCAAGGCCGAATTTGCTCGAATACCTCAACCCAGGCCCGATTCTCTTCGACAATCAGATCTGTTTGAGCCAGGATTATCCTGACTTCTTGCAGTTGATTTTGTAGCGCGCTGAGTTCTTCATCCAGTTCTGCCTGACGGGCGTTTAGTCGGCTTTCTTCGTACTTGAGATAGCCAAAGTAGCCGCCAACGATGGCTAAAGCTGCTACTGCAGCGCCAATGCCCAAGAACAGCGGGCGACGATCCCCAGCAGGGGGTTGCCCGCCCCCCTGAAACTGTGATGGCTGAACCTGGCGGATTTCGCGATCGCTTAAAAAGTTAATATCAACGCCATACATGGCTATACCTCCCGGAGTCCTAAACCAAGTACCGTAGCCAATCCTGGACGCTGGGCCACTGGAATGTCTTCATCCACCTCTAGGGACAGCGCTGCAATTGGGTCAATTTGGCTTGCTGGTAAGCTAAGCCGCTGTGAGAAAAACTCATCAAGTTGTCCAATCGCCCCTCCGGGCCCGGCTAATAGTAATTGCGCCACTTCCATGTCTTCTCCTTGGTTGAGATAAAAGTCAATGGAGCGGCGCAGCTCGTCGGCTAATTCACCGAGAACCCTTAGCATTGCGGCTGTACCTGGATTTGTCCCACCCATTTGAGGCGCACCCACGCTGTCCATTGGCGCGGACGGTACCGTCATGCCCTGCAGCAAGTCCGTGTTGCGAGAGGGGGGCAGGTTCATGGCTCGACTCAGCGCACTTTGAATCTGAAAGGTGCCGATAGGAACTGTGCGAGAAAAATGGGGAATGCCATCAACGACAATGGAAATCTCAGTGCTTTCAAACTCAATATCAACGATGGCCGCTGCTTCTTGAGGCGTAAACTGACGCAACTGCTCTCGAATGGTTCGAATCATTGAGAAACTGGTCGTTTCTAGAACATTCAGTGCTAACCCGGCTTGCTGGAAGGTCTCTACATAGAGATCGGTAATTTCTTTGCGGATGGCGACTAGCAAGACCTGCACTTTCTCAATGCCGTCTTCATCGACAAAGAATCCCAATTTTTGATAATCCACATCCGCTTCGTCTCGAGGGAAAGGTAGATAAAGACTGGCTTCTTGGTTGAGCACCATTTCTCGCAGTTCTTGATCATCGAGTTCTGCAGGCACGGGGATCACACGTGTAATGGCTCGACCGGGGATCGCTGATGAAGCTCGTTTGATCTTAAGCTTGCTCTCTGCCAAGGCAGCTCGAATTGCCTCTGCCATCGCCGCTGAGTCTCGGATTTCACCTTCCTCGAAAATGCCTTCCTCTAGCTCAACTGAGGCCAGGGTTTCCAGCTTGAATTTTTGACCTTGCTTGCGTAAACGGGCGATGTTCACCCGTTCTGGGGTGAGTTCTATACCCACACCTTTTGGTTTTCCAGAAAACAGGGATTTGAAAGTATTCACGGCAATGTCCGCTGTCCAAAATTAGAGCGTTTAAAGCACAGGCACGCAGTTTAGAACCGAAGGCAAAAGGAGAAAATCGACTCCTCTTAAAAATTGTGCTAACGAATAGTACACAATCTAGACGAGTTTAGCCACCTATTTTTGGGGAAACTGCAGTTTAAGAAATATATCTGCTATTTCCCGACTCAAAATGAACTGGGCAAGCCTTTTCTAAGCTACCCAGATTTCCAAAGCGATCTCTCCTAACTCAAAGGTCAGGTTTATGCCTTGGCTAAACTCAGATCTTTAATATTTGCCGAACGAAAAAACTGTGCTTCCCTTCAACTAGGCTGAAACTGCACTAGCGACATCCCCGATGGTTGTACCCGATCTAGCTCAAGCTAGACATTGTTTTCCATGCGACAAATTGCAAGCCATAAGAAAACGTTGGCTTACTATCTCCTCAGCAGAATAGAAGACAAGTTTTGAATTCTATTTCCCTAAGCGATGGAATTTTTTATCTGAGATGTTACCTATAAATTAAGAAAACGGCGCAGTTTTTTGGAAAAAAAGTCAGTTTTTTGGAAAATTGCGACCCATGACTTCTCTTGAGTGGTGAAACCGACGATGAGTGCTTCCGTTAAGGGGCAAAGGGCTGTATACACCAAGCCTGCTGTCATCACTGTCTGGGCTGATGCCCACGGCAGTAGTTGCGGCTAGGCAGAAAAAGTGATTGTCAAAGGCTTTGTCGAGTGTGAAACTGAGTTTGGGCTGTCTGTGCGGGCGATCGCAGAGTTGCCCATTAGTAGATAAGAGTCACGCTTGAACTCATCCACCCCGATGCCTCTGTCGTGATTCTGGCACCGGGGTCTAGCGAAACACCTCAGTTTTTGATCAGTTTGAGGGGATTGCCACTACTTTGAATTTATCCAAAAGCAACCTGCGTTTTTGTGGCAGACCACACTGCCACAAAAACCTCTCCAGGCGGATCACTCTTGCTCTAGTCGACGCGATTGGGCAGGCTTAACAGAGAACAACCGCCTGTGCTGCTCAAGTTGAAGGTGTGTTGTGGGGGGTTGATCTTAACCCCTCGGGTTGAATGGCTTTGAAGTGCTCTGGAGTAACGGCTACAGGCCAAACCCAACCTTGGCTAACACCCAAAACAAAATGCGGTTGACAATCGAAAGCGCGATCGCACCCAATACTGCACTCCAAACGCTCTTAAGCCGAAAGCCTTCCACCAGCTTCGCCGTCAGCCCAAAGATCAAAGCATTGAACAACAGCAAAATTGGAAACAGCAAAATATTGATGATGGGCAACGAGAGTAGGGCCAACAACGGCCAAGCGATCGCGTTGAGGACGCCAAACACCGCTGCTGAAACAAAGGCTTTGCCAGGGCTGTCGACCTGGATACCCAGGGGGAGCTTAGAAATGATCAGCAAGCTGACTGAAGTGACAATCAGCGTGACTAGAATACCGATAATCCAAGACATAGGAAATCTCCTACCCAGAAGGGAATGGGGCTTATAGGTCAATGGGGGTTGATGGCTAGACTCCCAGGTTCAGCAATCGAGCTTGGGTGATCTAGTGGGCTAGCGAGCAAGCCGTTTAGCCATCTAAATGATAGCTAGGCCCATTCACAGCTGATCTGGAAGGGAATAACTGCCTATCGCCCACGTAGCTCATATTTTGACAGCCTAGGATCACCACCATGGGTAATCCAAAACACCTTGCAGAAATTAAAAGAACTTAAAGATGATTCAAAAACGACAGTTTCCTGTGTGCTCCCTCGTTATTCTTTGGAGGAAGGCTAAGGCATCGTTTCGTCACTCTCCTCCTGTGGCACCGTTGCGGCAGGTTTTGTGTGTCGCTCCCTTACAGTGATACCCTACTATAGGCTGGTGCAGATGCTAGGAGTAATTCCGAGCATTGATCGAGATCGGCCAGGGTGGTAGATAGGGCTGCGGTTAATTCACCGTACTGAACATCCACCGGGTTAAGTTGGGCTCAGAGATACATAAAGTCAGAGAATGTACAATTCAAACGTTAGCAGCGGTAATACCGTCAGCCTTTCGGGTAGTAGACTGTTCGTTTATGAAGTTGAAGGCCTCCGCAATACTGCTGGGGCTGGTCAGACGAATCCCCCGATTCGGAAAAGCGGTAGTGTGTTCATCACGGTGCCCTATAGCCGGATGACCCAAGAAATGCAGCGAATTCAGCGGATGGGCGGCACTATTGTCAATATCCATTCGATTGGAGACAGCGCTGCTACGAATGGCCAAACGGTGTCTGTGGCTGGATCTCAATCTACGGAAGTAGGAGCCTCTAAAAAGCCTATGACTCAAGCAAAGCCTAAATCAAGCGTCCCCGTTAATATTTACAAACCCAAAGCGCCCTTCCTGGGCAAGTGCCTCTCTAACGAAGAACTCGTTGGGGAAGGTGGGATCGGGACGGTTCGCCATCTCAAGTTTGACCTCTCTGGTGGCGATCTGCACTATTTGGAAGGCCAAAGTATTGGCATCATTCCTGATGGGACTGACGAAAATGGTAAGCCTCATAAGCTTCGCCTCTACTCCATTGCCTCGACTCGCCATGGCGATGCCCTCGATGATAAGACGGTCTCGTTATGTGTGCGCCAACTGGAATATAAGCACCCTGAATCGGGTGAGACTATTTACGGTGTCTGTTCCACTTTCCTGTGCCATATGGAAACCGGGCAGGATGTGAAGATCACCGGGCCTGTGGGTAAGGAAATGCTCTTGCCTGAAGACCCTGAAGTTAACGTCATCATGATGGCAACAGGAACTGGGATCGCGCCTTTCCGAGCCTATTTATGGCGAATGTTTAAGGATGAAGAGCGCGGTCTGAATCCTAACTTCAACGACTATAAGGGCAAGGCTTGGTTGATCTTTGGGATTCCTAAGACGCCCAACATCCTCTACAAAGAAGAGTTAGAGGAAATTCAAGCCAAGTATCCTGATAACTTTGAACTCACTTACGCCATCAGCCGAGAACAGCAGAATGCTGAGGGAGGCCGCATGTACATTCAGCACCGTGTGGCTGAGAACATTGACCGCCTTTGGGAGATGGTGAAAAGCGACGAGAAGACCCATGTATACATCTGTGGTCTCAAGGGTATGGAAGACGGCATTGATGCCGCTTTCACTGAGCGGGCCGCCAAAGATGGCGTTGATTGGAATGATTTCCGCAAACAGCTTAAGAAAGCGGATCGCTGGCATGTTGAAACATATTAGGGATCGCTCGTTAGGGCTCAATTTGCCCTGTGCTTGTAGACGCTGATTTTGGTAAGGCGTGAGGGATGAGGGGTTAGATTACCGCGATCCCTTCCGGTTTGGTTAGCGAAGAGATGTGAAATAGGGAAGCGTTTTAGCGCTTCCCTATTTTTTGTCTTCTGGCTCGCAGTCGCGCAAAAAGCTTTGTCGCGACTGCGAGCCAGATTGTTTGTGTGATGAGCATCCCAGCGATACTCGGTGCATTAAGCAATCTGGCCAGCGCTATCTATCAGGCGCGCAGGAGGGGAATGAGGAAGATAAAGCAGGCGATCAAGAAAAACAGGCTGCCTAAGATGCCTAAGCGATCGCCTGCTTGAATCGTTGAGCCCGTGAAAAAAACAGCTGAAACAATGAATAACAACCAGCCGATAATCTCGTAGACTTTTGCAGATTTGTCAATATTGGGGTCTGGGCGATCTGTCACGGGCTAGCCATCTTTTGAAGGAGATGTTGCTAAGCTTATCCTGTCCTACTCACAATCACAGAAGTTCCTTTAGGGTTTGGGCTTGAGTAGACTTCTTTCATGAATGTTTAGACGTTTGTGTGGTCCCCTTAAATCCCCAAATTCTGGGGGACTTGACACTCAAACCCATTCACAGGAGCCATCTGATCCTTGCCAATGAACCAAATCTTGGACGGGGGATTGGTGCTTGCCTACTTGAGCACTGCCCACTTGGGCAAAAATGGGAGATGATGAGTCGCAGATGATGATCTGTGATGGTGTGAACTGGAAACGGAGATGCGTAATTTAAGTGAATGGGCGCTTTGTGGATTAGCCCTGGGAACGACAAGTGTAATCAGTATGGCTTTACCCAGTGCGGCCCAAACTGGGTTAACAGTGGTGTACCCTCCCGAGCAGCATCAAACCACCGCAGATCGCATTTTTTTGATTGGCACAGCCTCCCCCGAGCAGCCTGTACAAGTCAACGGACAAGCGATCGACAGTCGCAGTGCAGATGGACATTTTGCACCCAGCTTTCCGCTAAGCCTGGGCGAGAATACATTTACGCTGACTCAGGGGGATGAAACCCTAACGCTGACAGTGACTCGTCTATCAAATGTACCTATGGCCCCAGCGGGTGTCGCTTTTGCTGGAGGGTCACTGCTGCCTGCCGTAGATATTGCGCGTCAGCCGAATGAGTTGGTTTGCTTCAGCGCGATCGCGCCTGCCAATGCCCGCGTGTCTGTCAATCTAGCTGGAGAAACCATCCCGCTGACGGCCCAAACCTCGGCAATGGTGTTACCCGCCAACTTTGCGGTGCTGGTGGGCGATAATGCCCCATCCGCTGTACCCAGTGCGATTCAATATGAAGGTTGTACCCAATTTGATGCGCCTGGGAATTATGGCGTTCCCCAGTTTCAACTTGCCCTGAATGGACAAGCGGTTACTCAACTGGGTAGTGGTGGCGTCACCGTGTTGCCACCTACACCATTTCAGATAGCTGAGGTGATCAATCCAACGGGCACTGCTCGCACTGGCCCCAGCACCAGCTATTCGCGGATTACTCCCTTACCCAGCGGCACCCGCGCCGCGATCACTGGACGGGAGGGTGATTGGCTGCGGCTCGACTATGGCGGCTGGATTCAGGCCAGCGAAACTCGCATTTTTACCAGTACAGCACCCCCGCGATCGCTGATTCGTAGTGCCCAATCGCAGCAGATTCCCGGCTGGACTGAGGTGCTATTTCCATTGCAGGTGGCTGTCCCCGTCAACGTAACGCAAACCGACGATCGCCTAACCCTAACGCTCTACAACACCACGGCCCAAACCGACACGATTTACTTTGACACCAACCCCGTAATAGAACGCATGGACTGGCGACCGATTTTGCCCGACCAAGCTGAATACACATTTCACTTTAGAACAGATCAGCAGTGGGGCTATAACTTGCGCTACGACGGCACTACCCTCGTACTTTCCCTGCGCCATCCCCCCCAACCCAATGCCGATGCCCCCCTAGCCAACACGACAATTTTGCTTGATCCAGGCCACGGTGGCGAAGAACTGGGAGCACGGGGCCCCACGGGCTATCCCGAAAAGGATGTGAATCTAGTCGTGTCTACTTTGTTGCGGGACGAATTGGAAGCGCGTGGGGCTAGGGTGGTGATGACCCGTGAAACTGATGTGGCCGTGTCTTTGCGCGATCGCATCGATCAAATCAATCAGTTGGAACCTACCCTGGCCCTCAGTATTCACTACAACGCCCTGCCCGACAATGGCGACGCCCTCAACACCGCTGGGATTGGCGCGTTTTGGTATGATGCCCAAGCCCATGACCTAGCAGAGTTTTTGCACAATTACCTGGTTGAGAACCTCAACCGCGATAGCTATGGCGTCTATTGGAACAACCTGGCCCTAACTCGCCCCCATGTGGCCCCGACAGTCTTGCTCGAACTGGGCTTTATGATCAATCCAACGGAGTTTGAGTGGATCACCGATCCCGAATCTCAACAACAGTTGGTTACGACTCTGGCCGATGGTATTGAAGCCTGGTTAACCCAACCACGATAATGGCCCAATCCTTCAGCGATCAGAAAATCATTGAGTCTTGGTGCAAAAACGTGGATCCGTGGACAGCAGCGGTACGCCAAGGCCAAATACCCAGTCGTAAATTGGTGACTAATCAAGCCATTGTGGATGCGATCGCGTCACAAGCACCCCGCAGCGTCCTCGACATCGGCTGTGGTGAGGGTTGGCTAGTCCGTGAGTTAACAGCCCGAGGCATGATTGCTACAGGCATTGACGGGGTACCGGGGTTAATTGAGCAAGCACAGCAGTGGGGGCAGGGTGAGTTTAAGGTAGTGACTTACGAGGCGATCGGCCAAGGGCATTTTACGACAGCAGTGGATGTAGCCGTGTGCAATTTTTCTCTGATCGGCAAAGATGCTGTGGATGGCGTGATCGGGGCAGTCGGTGACCTGCTCACGCCTAATGGTGTCGTGATCGTGCAAACCCTCCATCCAGTAGTCGCTTGTGGAGAACTGCCCTATCAAGATGGTTGGCGATCGGGTGCTTGGATAGGATTGGGCGATGACTTCTGTGATCCGGCCCCCTGGTATTTCCGGACGCTGGCCAGTTGGCTACAGCTATTTGTCCGGAGTGGTTTACGGCTGATTGACTTGCGTGAACCCATTCATCCGCAAACCCAACGCCCCGCTTCGGTGATTTTCATTGCAGAGGTAGTCCATTGAGCAGTCGAGTCATAAGTTGTTACCCATGTCAGAACTGCCTTCTTTTCGCGATCGCGCCCTATTGCAGCAAGCCCTCACTCACAAGTCCTACACCAATGAAGAGGCTAGTGGTGGAGACAACAATGAGCGGCTGGAGTTTTTAGGCGACGCCATTCTGACATTTTTGATTGGCGACCTCCTTTACAAACGCTTTCCAAATCAAGCAGAAGGCGAGCTTACCCCCCTGAGGGCTTCCTTGGTTGACAAACAGCAATTAGCAGAAATTGCCATAATGCTTAAGCTAGGTCCGCAGCTTCTGATGGGCAAAGGGGTTGAAGGCAGTGATGGCCGTCGCAACCCCCGCCTGTTGTGCAGTGCTTTTGAAGCCCTGATTGGGGCTTACTACCTTGACTGTGGGTCAGATATTGAAGCTGTGCGGCAGTATGTCGCCCCCCTCTTTGAGCCTGCCATTCAACAACGGAGTCAAACTGCCGTTCGCATCAACTACAAAAGTCGTTTTCAGGCTTGGGCTCTAGAAACCATTGGCCAGATCCCTCAATATCGCATCATCAATGAAACTGGTCCGGATCATGCCAAATGCTTTGTCGCTGAAGTTTTAGTATCCAGGAAAATCTATGGGACGGGTCAAGGCCCCAAAAAACAGGATGCTGAGAAAAATGCGGCTAAGGATGCTTTAGAAAAACTGGGCTTGATTTAGGATCGGTCGCGGCGTCTCCATCTCTGCTGAACTGTTCTAAGTTAGGGGCGAAAAATGCGATCGCGGCTGACTTCAACGTTCTGAAACGAAAAAAAACCAGGTATTTCAATTGAAATACCTGGGGATGATTGAGAGAGTATAGATGAAGTCAGTCGAGGGTTAGTTGCTCCTTTTAACCTTGGTCAAACTGATTACGCAACAGCTCGCTTACGACGTAGACGACGTCCTCCAGCTACCATGCCAAGCAACAAGACACCGCCGAGAGCAGAAGGTTCGGGTACATCTTGCAAGTCACCGTCGAGAGCAACGCCATCGTTAGCACACTCGATGAAGATGTTAGCCACATATTCGCCAGTAGGTACAAATGCACGACTAAAACTAAAGGCAAGGGTCTCAGAGCCATCAGTGTTGAAGTGATCAAAATCTAGACCTTCAGCTGCCATCTCACTCTCAGAGAGATAGGTCAAGCCTCCTTCATAAGTGCCTGAATCAATTACGTTAAGAACTGGTGAGGTTTCACCAAATTCATCAAAGGCTGCCTGCTTGGTGGCATAGTCTGTACCCATTGTGTTGGTCTTGCCCCAACCATAATCGTGGTACATCTTGAGACTGCTATAGCCATTGTTATCGGCAGTGACGCTCTTAGCAGTTACGTCACTATATACTCCAACCTCAGGAGCACCGGAGTCATTGGTTCCAGCAAAATTGATGCCAATCAAATCACCATTTTGGCTAGCAGTTTGAAAGTCATCACCAGAGAAATTGAGGAACAAATCTCCCCAACCAATATTGCCATCCTGTGCACCAGAGGCGCTGTTGCCGAGCAAAGATAGGTTGGCATTGATGGCAATAAAGATATTATCTCCAGACTCTTTAATAGCTAATCCCTGAATGTCATAGACTGAACCACCAGAGCCATCACCAAAGGCATCAATACCATAGTTCCAGCCGTTGTGGAGTTGACCTGCCTGGGCAGATTGGGCGACACCAACGGTTATCATGACTGTGCCGATGGCAGCGATTGAAAGTTTATGCAAAGCGGACATGGTTTTCCCTCAGAAGCGGTTTTGGATTGTTTTTTGGTTTTCAGTACACCCTTGGTTTCTGCTAATCGCTTCTCCGCTAAATTAGGCCTTTCAAGGATGAGATGAAAGTAATTAAAGATCAGTTATCGAGCGAAATCATAATCAAGTGTGCTTGTAGATGCCTCAAGTTAACAGTTGAGTTCAGTCACCAATTGACTAAAAATCCTTTGCTCAACTGAACACAGTATGGTCTGCTCAGGCCGCTAACAGAAGAGGATAGCTGAGATCTTTGCCTGAATTTGTTACTGCGACGTTAAAGATAAAAGCGACTTAAATAGATTAGCCTATTGATTAGATTGTCTTAGGTAATTTTGTTTAGATTTCTGATGGCGGATGGCGGTATTTAGGTATTTTTGGATAAATAAAATCTGGAATGCTTCTAGATGTTTCCTTTGGTTCTCGATTACCTACACATTGCTAACTAGGCAGACCTGATTTTATATGACTTAAGTCTGTATAAATACTGATCTCTCAACCTAATTCAATTCGATTCCCTTGCCGTTGTTGCTAAAGTTGACTGGATGAAAAGGTAATGGTTACGCCAGATCAACCTCTAGCATGCAGACTTCTGCCTCGGAATTGAGGACTGAAGAGGGCAGAAATACAGACTCCAATGTGCCAAGATGAGGAAATGTCAGCTTTTCTAAGTTTCGATGACTTCTTCTAACCTTTCTTTTGAGCATAAAGTGCAACGGCTGAAGGATGTGCGGTTGCAGCTACTCCGACTCCACAAAGCCCTACTCGAATCAGAACGTACCGTTTACGAGCAAGTTTATGGCCACATTCACTCAACGGGGGAATTTTTTCAACTGGTATTGAGCCATGAGTGGTTTAGCTGGTTGCGACCCATGTCTCAGTTTATTGCACGGGTCGATGAAGCCTTTGATGCCAAAGAAGAGCCGATCACGGCCGAACAAGTGGACGGATTTTTGGTGGAGGTGCAGCAGTTGGTGCAGCCTGCCAAGGGCGGCACGCCTGCGGAGATGCGCTATTTTGATGCGATTCAGCGCGATCCCAACATTGCCCTAATGCATGCGGATATCGCGAAATTGCTGAAATAATTTTCCACATTGCGATCTGTCGCAAAAGTGATCGTCTAGTCCCACGATTCGGTTAAATAGGGAATCGTCATCAACCACGGCTTGGGAGCCTAGGAGGCGGGATGAAACGGCGAGCACTGTTGGGTTGTGCTGCAACAGGATCGATGGCAACTGGTTTGAGCTCGATCCATCTTCCGCGGGCTATGGCCCAAAATGATGCTGTCGACTTACCCAACGTCGAGTGGCGTATGGCCACCAGTTGGCCGCCTGCCCTTGATACCCTCTACGGCACTGCTGAAGAAATCAGCGATCGCGTCAAGATCCTCACCGCTGGTCGGTTCACTATCGAAGTTGCCGCTGCGGGTGAAATCGTGCCTGGGTTGCAGGTGCTAGATGCCGTCCAGGCTGGCACGGTGCAGTGTGGTCACTCGGCTGCCTACTATTACATTGGCAAAAACCAGGCGCTTGCCTTTGGCACGGCTATGCCCTTTGGCCTCACGGCCCGCCAGCAAAATGCCTGGTTTTACGAAGGCGGCGGCATTGATGTGATGAATCAGGTTTATGCCGATTTCAATACCTTAGCTTTTCCTGCGGGTAACACTGGGGTGCAGATGGGGGGCTGGTTTAAGCAGGAAGTGCCAACCCTAGATGCGCTGAAAGGGTCAAAAATGCGCACAGCGGGCCTTGCTGGAGAGGTTTTTTCTCGATTGGGGGTGAATGTACAAGCCCTACCCGCAGGAGAAATTTTGATCGCCTTGGAACTGGGCACCATCGATGCGGCGGAATGGGTTGGCCCCTACGACGATGAAAAGCTGGGGTTACACGAAACTGCGCCCTATTATTACGGCCCTAGTTGGTGGGAGCCGGGCCCTAGCCTGGATTTGATGATCAACCGTGAGGCTTGGGATGCCTTGCCCCAACTCTATCGCGATGCCCTGAAAACCGCTGCCGCTGAGGCTAATGCGTCGTGTTTGGCTAAATATGATGCTCGCAACCCCGCTGCACTGACCCGACTGATCGAGGGTGGCACCCAATTGCGCACGTTTAGTGAAGAGATTCTGGTCGCCTGTGCCCGTGAATCGGCAGCTTTGCTAGAAGAATATGCGGCAGACGATGCCATGTTTAGAGCCGTTTATGAGGCATGGAAGCCTTTCCGCGATCGCGAGTATGAGTGGCACCGCCTTAGTGAGTTGAGTTTCTCTGCATTTGTCGCTCAATAACCGTGGGTGCAGTACCCCCTCTAACTTGCTAACCTATGGACGACCGCTATCCGTTAATCGTGTGCGCTTCGCTGGTGCAAAACCCGATGAACTTGGGGGCGTTGTGTCGAACGGTGGAGGGGTTTCGTTTGGCGTCTTTGGTGTTGCCCAGTCAAGCGGTGATTGATGATTGGGAGTTTCGCAAGTTGGCGGTTTCGGCCCAGCAATGGCAACCTTTGGCGGTTTGTGCGCCGGCGAGCTTACCTAAATGGATTCAGCACCAGCAACACCAAGGCTATACGGTTCATGCGCTTACTCTATCGCCCCAAGCCGAAGTGCTATCTAAGGTAATTTTTCCGCAAAGAACTGTAATCCTATTGGGACGGGAATTGACGGGGATTCCGATGGAAATTGAGAAGTTGTGCGATCGTCGGGTGGTGATTCCCCAATATGGCCAGGTGGATTCGCTAAATGTGGCGACTGCGGGCGCGATCGCGATGTATGAGTACATGCGACAGCAGGTTGGATAAATAGCGGATTGCTTTAGTTTCTAAACGCTCACGGTTGTTTGGGTAATAAAGGTTCGACATGTTGACGTAAGACAGGGATGTCAATACTGGCTGTTCGCCAAACTTCGTCTAAGTCGATGTCGTCATAGTTATGAATCAGATTGTCTCGCATCTCTGCAATGGCATTCCAGGGAATTTGAGGATGCTTGCCACGATAGGGAAACGAGATACGTTTAACGGCTTCCCCAATGATTAGAAGTTGGAAGACAACAGCAGACTGAGTTTTGTCATCAGACAGAAATTCAACCTGATCGCAACCTTGAATATATTTCAGGACTTTGCCTGCGGCTAGAAAGATATCGAGCAGAGCAGCATCGTCACGGTTGGCAGACATGAATAACTTTGGCAGTGGAGAGAATATTATGACGACGAATCCAGTTTTGGCTGCGCTCGATGGCTCGTTTGCTGACGAGATCGACTTTGCGATTCAGTATGGCTTCGAGTTCTTTCTGCATTTGAGCGTGGTCGAAGAGTCCCCATTGGGCTTTTGGGGAAAAGGTGACAAGGAAGTCGACATCGCTGTTGTCGGTGAAGTCATTGCGGAGAACAGAGCCAAAAACAGCAAGTTCGGCAATTTGCCAACTTTGACAAAAGTCGGTTAGATCTGGCAGTAAAGCTTGGAAGGTGGGTATGGTCGCCATAGTGAGTCTGACTAAGTTGTACCCTGCTGACTTATCTTAAGTATGCAACGATGACGCGATCGCCGAATGGTAATTTCCCAGTATGGCTAGGTGGATTCGATAAATGTGGCGACTGCGGGCGCGATCGCGATGTATGAGTACATGCGACAGCAGTCCGAATAGAGCTAAGAATAAGGGCTAATATTCTGCTTACCAGACTCTGACCATCTGGAGTGAAAAACCAGACAATTCAGGCTTGCAATCAACAAACACTATCAGGATTAGTCAAAATTTTAGGCGATTGCCCAGGATGATAGACATGAACTGTGCAATTCTTTCGATCAATGAGTAATCCTAAAAGCACTCCGTTTGCTATGTATTCTTCCATCTTCTCCTGTAAAGTCTTCAATGCATCACTGGCTGAGCGTAGCTCTACAACAAAATCAGGACAAATCGGCGCAAATGATGCCTGCTGTGTCGGGGAAAGCGCGTTCCATCGCGCCAGCCTGATCCAAGCAACATCTGGGGATCTCATAGCACCATTGGGTAGCGTGAACCCAGAACTTGAATCAAATACCTCCTCATCGTTTATGGCCGTCGCAATGCGAAAGCGTTGAATTCCAGGCAGACATCTTCCGTCAAGTCTAGCAAAGGCTAATGTAGACCTTTGAACTTCTGCGATCGCCAATGGGATGATTTGAACCTCAGGCAACTTGCGGATACCAGATAGACTCAATGCGGGCGATCGCATCCTGAACGGCCTCGCTCTCCTTTTCAGCATCACCGTGCAATAGCACCGTGACATGCCCCAGCTTCCGTCCCGGTCGTGCTTCTGTTTTGCCATACCAATACACGTGACTGTTGGGCAGTTGTTCAAGCTGGCGGCGTTTGTCTAAATATTCATCCGTTGAGGTTTCATACCCCAACAAATTCACCATCACCGCTGCTCGACAGGTCATCGTTGGCGACCCCAAAGGCTGGCCACTGACGGTGCGCAATTGCTGTTCAAACTGGGATGTTTTGCAGGCATCCAGGCTGTAGTGACCCGAGTTGTGCGTGCGGGGGGCAATTTCATTGATCAGTACCTGGCCATCCGCAGTCAGAAACAATTCGATGCCAAAGATGCCCACAACTTTAAGACTTTCCATCAGCGATCGCGCCATGGATTCCACTGCTGTTTTTACCGCATCAGTGATTGGAGCTGGGGCAATTACTCGCCGACATATCTGATCGATCTGCTGAGTTTCTACCACAGGATAGGTAACGACATCACCCGTCTGCGAACGTGCCACCATAATTGCCAGTTCTCGATCAAAGGGCACGAATGCTTCCAGTAAAACCGGCTGATAGCCCAGTTTTTGCCATGTGGATTCTACCTCAGCTGGGCTATGCAAAATAAACGTGCCCTGGCCGTCATAGCCATGACGACAGGTTTTGAGCACCACAGGCGTCCCGAGGTGAGAGATTGCGGTCTTGATCGTTTTGGAATCTGGCTTTTTTCCAGGCTCAAGGATTAACGACACAAACTTTGGCGTCGGTAAGCCCAGATTTTGACAATAAGCTCGCTGTTCAGCTTTATCCAAAAGCGGTTCTAGGGCACTCAGTTGAGGATAAAATCGCACATTTTGCGCGGCCAATGCTTTTAACGCAGGCAAATCGATAAATTCGTTTTCAAAGGTGATGACATCGCAGTGGCTAGCCAGTTTAGCGGTTGCTGCAGCATCAGCTACCGGAGCGAGGACAGTTTCTGACGCGATCGCGACGGCAGGATCATCCACTTTTGGGGTTTGCACCACCAGTTGCAAATTCAGTTTCTTTGCCCCTGGTGCCATCATCCAAGCCAGTTGACCACCGCCAATGATGCCAACACGGGCGATCGCCGGAGCAGACGCATCATCTTTTGGAATATGACCAGAATTGCGTGGGGCAGACATCGTTAAATATTGAGGAATTAGTTAGGATGTGCACGCAAAGCTTTGCGTGCACATCCTACGATATATGCCTTTATGAGATTGTGTTGACTGAAAAATTAGATGCCAAAAACAGCTTGGTGCCCTAACCGATTCGGCAAAGTCTGCTCTAGTGCTAACAACCGCTCAATCCGGGCTTGGGTTGAAGGATGGGTCGAGAACAGATTGTTCAAGCCAGCTTTGGGCATAGCGTTGACGATCAACAGCGGCGCAAAGGCCGGATTGCCTGCCAGAGGCCGACGCTGGGCACTGGCTTCTAACCGCTGCAGGGCTTGGGCCAGGGCTCTGGGGTTACCCGTGAGTTGCGCTGCCCCTGCATCGGCGGCAAATTCACGGGTACGCGAAATCCCTAACTGAATCACGGTTGCTGCTAACGGTGCAAACAACACTGTCGCTAATATGCCCAAGGGGTTGCTGCCTTCGCTGTCTCGGGAAGCCCCACCAAACCATAGGCTGTAGCTCAAAATTTGGGCCAAGAATGAAATAGCTCCAGCAATGGTGGCAGCAACCGCTTGGGTCAGCGTATCACGGTTCAAAATGTGGCTCAGTTCGTGGGCAATCACCCCTTCGAGTTCGGCTTCACTGAGCAAATTGAGAATGCCTTGGGTCACGGCCACTGCTGCGTGCTGGGGATCTCGTCCGGTGGCAAAGGCATTAGCTGCCTGCCCGGGAATCACGTAAACCTTTGGCGTAGGGATATTAGCTCGCTGTGCGAGTTTAGCGACGACTCGATGGAGTCCTGGCGCTTGAGCAGCGCTAACAGGCTGGGCTTGATAAGCAGCGAGGGCAATGCGATCGGAGTAGTACCAAGCGCCTAAATTGGTGATAGCCGCGAAGGCAATCCCTAACAACACGCCAGCGGCACCGCCAATGACGCTGTGGCTGATGGTGATCAACAGGGCACTCAGCAGCCCCAGCAAAGCAACTGTCTTAAATTGATTCATTCACGTCCTCCTGTAACGGTAGCGATGCGGTTGTATGAGCAGGATTGACTGCTATGAACTGGCAAGTCACCGTCTGCACGAACTGACAAGTTAGCGTCGGCGCGATCGCGACCGGGGTTAACAATTAACTTTCTTTACGAAAATGATAGCGATCGCACTTAGAAGCTTGAGTGAAGGCACCCCGCCCTGAAGAGTACGGGTTTGCGCACCCAGCACTTAGCGAGATCGCACTAAAGGAGTCACTTGCCGATTGGATAGCCTAAGACAATGTCTTAATGCCTCGACAAATAGCGGACGTAGACGAAAAGAGTGTGTTTAAGTTTATAGGACTGAGGGGTTTGTCTATCCCGCTAGTTCCTATTGCCACGGTTTTTCCCAACACGCCATGAGACGATCTTTGCTGCCCATTTTGTCTATCTTGTTTGCGGTGCCTACCGCGATTGCGCCCCTCAGCCTCAGCCGCGCTGACGAACCTCAACCCCCTGCCAGTGCCCAACTCCTGCCTAGCAACACAGCTTTTACCATGTTGCTAGACACGACAGCAGCCCAGTGGGGTAGCCTCACCCAGTTTCAATTGTTCAACCTGGCGCAGGAATTCTCTGGCGAACCCCTGAGTCCTGGGAGTCTCTCTTTAATTTCTCCCGATATTGACTACGCTAACGAAATTGAGCCCTGGCTTGGGGAGACTGTCACCATCGCGCTATTGCCTTTGCCCAATGCTGGGGTTACTAACCGCACCACGATTGATACGCAATTGCTTGTGCTAGCGCCGATTGAAAACCCCGACGCCTTTAATGGGTTTGTGGATCGGCTAGTGGCAACTCGGGATCAGCCTCCCCTAGAAACAACCTATGAGGACATTCCCATTCTCTATTGGGAGGCGGTAGAAGCTCCCCTACCCGGATACGAAGAGCCCTTTGAAAACTCCCCAGAAAATTTCCCAGAGTCGCCTGATGTTCCCTTAGATGAAAGCCCGCTAGAAGAGGCACCCCCTACCCAACCTGATGCGCCGTCAGCCCCCGAAGCAATGCCCGAGGTCATGCCAGAATCATCTTCAATCAACGGCCCTGGCGAAAAGACGATTTTGGACGAGGATCCCCCCATTGACTTTGATCTGGAGATTGAACCGCCTTCAACCTATGTGGTTGAGCCCGGTCTCGCGATCGCTGTACTGCCCGGTCATCTGGTGTTGGGTTCTGATCCTAGGGCAATCCGCCAACTCATTGATGCTCAAAATGCGGCTACCCCTGCTTTGGCTGACACCGAACAGTTTCAGCGCACCCTCAATAATCCTGACTATGACGCTTCCTTGATGGTGATGTATGGCAACGCGGGTGAAATCAATCAGTATTCCCTAAGGCAAATTCTTCTGGAAGATTTTCCGTTTCCCTTGCCGCTGCCGCTGCCGCTACCCGATGTTGACCTGTCGCCCTCTGATGTAGAGCAGTTGTCCGCCATCGACGCCACCATCGAGAGCTTTGTCAAACTGCAACCCGAAGGTATTCGCATTCAAGGGCGGATCCACTTGGACGATCCGCTGTTTGCCTTACTTGATCCGCCCCCTGCGGCAGATGGCAGCACCCTGTTTTCGTTGATGCCAGCACCTACCTATTTCATGGCCAACAGCCGAGATTTGGCTCAGGTCTGGCAAGCTGTGGCTCAGCTCTTAGGTAGCTTTGACGAAACCCGCAACTGGCTGGATTTTGCCCGCGCTGCCGTCACTGGGGCTACGGGGCTTGATCTCGATCGCGATATTTTTGGATGGATGGATGGCAACTATGCAGTCTTTTTGTTCCCAACGCGGCGGGGGCTAATTCCCGAATTTGTCCCCTGGGTCGAAATGGGCGTTGGGGCGATGATTCAAACGAGCGATCGCGCCCGGGCTGAGTCTACCTTTGCAGCCTTAAATGACTTTATCGCCAGCTTTGATCTACTGGTGGAAGAACAAACCATCAATGATGTCCCAGCAGTGGGGTGGGGGGTAGATGTTTTTGGTGATGGCGAACCCGACTACGATTTGTTGGGCTATAGCTGGATTACTGAAGATACTGTAGTGTTAACCTCCGGTGCCCGGACGTTGCCGCAGTTGCTCAATCCGACTTTGGATGAACCCTTGTCAGAGCACTATACGTTTCAACGGGCTACAGAAAGCCTCACCACCCCGAACCAGGGCTACTACTACGTCAACTTTGGCTCGTCCCTATCTATGATCTACCAAGCCCTCAGCCTGTGGATTCCTGATAGTGAGGATACGATCTTGTTTAAGCAGTTTTTAGGCAGTATCCACAGCTTTAGCCTGACAACTTCCCAAACCGAAGCGTATATTCAATTGGACTTTCTAACCGTGTTAGCCCCCGCCAGAACTACCGAAGAGTCATGGGACTGAGGTCGTGGCTTGCCCCACTGCCAATGACTCAAACGATGAACAAAAAAAATCGGCACGATCGCGCCGATTTTGTATGTAAAGGGATTGAAATTTTTGATTCAAGGTTTTGATTTATAGCTGTTTTTAAGGAAGAGAGTTGTCTACTACAAGCTCCTGATAGGCTTAAGTGCTCTATAGACATCACCCATCTGAGTATCTATATTAGCGCGCCAAAACATCAAGAACCGTGAGTAAGCATATCTCAATAGCTTAATCAAGCTATGGGTCTAAACGTAGCGCTATGCAAAAAAATGAACTGTTACGTAAATAACAGTTCACTTTTTTACCACGCTATGTTGGCAAAATCACTGTGTTGAATCAATTGATCCAGGCCACAGCATTGAATTAAGGCTAGGCCGATTCTACGGGATATCCTGCCGCCGCGATCGCCTCTGTCACAGCCATCGAAGCGGCTTGAGTCTCGATCTGTACCTGCTTAGTTTTGGGGTCAGCTTGGACAGACGCCTGCGGATCAACCTTTTGTACAGCCTGGGTAATAGTATCGGCACAGGCAGAACAGGCCATACTGGGCACAGTTAGCTGTAGATTTGCCATAGTTCTTCCTCTGGACTGATTTGAGTTTAGTCTAAAAAATTATCTCAGCCGCGATCGCGACGTGTTTTCATAGGAGATTTGCTGCCTAACCTGCACGACTTGCCCAGCGGTCATCCAATTGAAGTCTGCTTGATAGGGCCAGCGCCCCGGAAACTTTATTCAAGCTTCATCTAGGACTGACCTGATTTGATGAATGCTTTATTCACAAAGACGCTTGACTTTAGATCAGCGCTATATGCTGACAATATGATGAGCAACTCGTTCAAACCTGATGAGACCGTGCAACGCCAAGTCTAGCGGGGAAGCCCACTTAGAGCCGATGCCAAATACTTTGCAGTATGGCTGACCGCCAAAGTGCCTTTTTAAGTCAGGCGCTGTAACCTTACCAAATTGATGGTGAAGCTAATGACACACTTGCTGAAAGATTTTTTGAAAAGCCTCAAAACGTATATCATTGCTGAGGTTCCGGCTGATGTTGCAGCTTGCGAATTTGACTGCCGAGAGTTGGAGTGCCAAACGAAAGATTGGGAAACTTGCCCCAGGCGACTGCAGAAGGCGAATGCTCTCAAATAGCGCTTGGGCTGATTGTGAGAGCCCTGCAAGCATAGGCCATGGTTAAGTCAGAGATGATGGTTTCTTGCGATTTGTGGCCATGTCTGTACAAACACGGTGCTTTTACTGCCATTGATATCAGGCGACTTTGGCTACTACTTCTGCTCCCAGCCGCTTCAGCACTTGTAATACGGCATGGATGCTTTCGTCTTCCATCTCGATTTCAACGCTGGGTTCTGTCTCAATCCGAAAGGGCTTGTGATAAAAGCCTGCGAGGTCTAACAATGGCGCAAGGATCACCATCTTGACGCTGTTTTCTAGCATTGGCGGGTCTTCTATCAACGCCTCGAAGTTGATCTTGACTCGATCTAAAAACTGTTGCTCTAAGTCGCTCAAAGCGTCACCAGGTTCCGACCATTCCGGGAAAAAAGCTGGATCTGGAGTCGGTTCTAACCCAAAGGATTGCTTGAGGTCACGCAATGTCACTTCATTTGCGGCAATGGTTTGAACCATCCTCGGCTTTCTCCTCTCAAGTTGCTCTTGTCAATCATCGTAGAACAAGCAAAGCGCGATCGCTTACTCAAGTCTTATCCTGTCATCGCTGATAGGATAAGACTCCATTCGCTGTTACTCCCGCGCTCGATGACTCGTCTCTCCCCCGCATCTACCCATCCTCTCAAACGGCTATTGGTTTATGGTCGTGCCTATCGGCGACAGATTTGGTTGGCCAGTGCCTGCTCTGTATTCAACAAGTTATTTGATCTTGCGCCTCCGGTGCTGATTGGCCTGGCCGTCGATGTGGTGGTCAAACAGCAAGATTCTTTGATTGCCAACTGGGGCATTGCAAACATCCGGGGACAGTTTCTCGTCCTGGCGGTGTTGACCTTTGTGTTGTGGAGCTTTGAGTCCATTTTCCAATATGCCTACGCTCGGCTATGGCGCAACCTGGCCCAAACGATGCAGCGGGATATGCGGATTGATGCTTATAGCCATTTGCAGGAGTTAGACTTGGCCTATTTTGAAAACCGCAGCACGGGTGGGTTAATGGCGATTCTTAACGACGACATTAACCAGCTTGAGCGGTTTTTAGACGTGGGGGCTAATGAAGTGCTCCAAGTGGTCACCACGGTGATCATCATTGGCGGGGCGTTTTTTGTGCTGGCCCCCACCGTGGCCTGGATGGCGATGCTACCGATGCCGGTGATTATTTGGGGCGCGATCGCGTTTCAAAAACAACTCGCTCCCCGCTACGCCGCTGTCCGTGAACGGGTGAGCGGTCTGAATGGGCGGCTTTCTAATAACCTGGCGGGTATTTTGACCATCAAAAGCTTCACAGCAGAACCCTATGAAGTGCAGCGCGTGACTGCTGATAGCGAAGCGTATCGCCAAAGCAATCAGCACGCGATCGCCTTGAGTGCTGCCTTTATTCCCCTAATTCGGATTTTGATTTTGATTGGCTTTACCGCCACCCTCTTGTTCGGTGGACTCCAGGCTGTGGCAGGGCAACTGGCGGTGGGCACGTATAGTGTGCTTGTCTTTCTTACCCAGCGTCTACTATGGCCCTTGACTCGCCTTGGCGAAACCCTAGACCAATATCAGCGAGCCATGGCTTCCATCCAACGGGTGATGGCCCTACTGGATACCCCGATTACCCTGCCCCCAGGGCATATTCGCCGCCCTGTAAGTGAGATCGAAGGGGAAATTCGCTTTGAAGACGTCACTTTCGCCTATGAGCAAACCCATCCCGTGGTCAAGCACCTGACCCTCAAGGTACCCGCAGGTCAAACCATAGCCATCGTTGGATCAACAGGATCGGGTAAAAGCACCTTGGTGAAGCTGCTGCTGCGCTTTTATGAGGTGAATCAAGGGCGAGTGGTGCTTGATGGCATTGACTTAAGAGAACTCAACCCCCAAGATTTGCGCCAGGCAATTGGGCTTGTCAGCCAGGATGTGTTCTTGTTCCACGGCACAGTGGCGGAAAACATTGCCTACGGAAGCTTCTACGCTTCTGCTGAGGCGATTGTGGAGGCCGCTAAAATGGCTGAAGCCCATGACTTTATTGAAGCCTTACCTCGGGGGTATGACACCATCGTGGGGGAACGGGGCCAAAAGCTCTCTGGGGGGCAGCGACAACGCCTGGCGATCGCCCGAGCGCTGTTGAAAAATCCACCGATTTTGATTTTGGATGAGGCCACCTCAGCGGTGGACAACGAAACAGAAGCGGCCATTCAACGCTCCCTAGACAAAATTACTCAGAATCGCACCACAATTGCGATCGCCCACCGTCTCTCCACCATCCGCAATGCCAACTGCATTTACGTGATGGAGCATGGGCAACTGGCTGAATGGGGCACCCACGAAGAGCTTCTAGAGCGTAACGGCATTTATGCAGGGTTGTGGCGGGTGCAAATGGGGCTGCGACATGGGGGCCAACCCCATCTGATTTGAAAACTTGCCCAGGAACACAAAGCTTCGCGCCCCCACGGGGAAAAGATGGAGCTGGACTTGGTCAAGGTTTAAATCTGCTGTTGGCGATGGTCTCGCTTTTGAATTTGCATGCGCTGAGTGGCTTGCGCCAAGGCAAATTGTAGGGTCTTGCTGGGGTCGCGGATTGACCAACCCAGGGAAGCTGGGATGTTGGCTTCTTGGAGCCCCTGTTCAATGCGCAGCGCCAGATTTTCAAGGGTTTCGGAAGACACTTCTATCGCCAAAACGCCAAACTCATCTCCACCCAACCGCGCGACCATATCGTTAGTGCGAATGGAACGCCGCAAAATCTGAGCGGTTCGCTTGAGGCGCAAATCCCCGGCTTGGTGCCCTTGGGTATCGTTAAGCTGTTTGAGATTGTCAATATCAATCATCACCACCCCCGCAGGCACTGCATAGTTTTGACAGCGTGTCTCTTCGAGCGTGAGTAGCCGCTCCCAACCGCGGCGATCATAGATTTCGGTCAAAAAATCGAGCTGGGCTCCGGTTTCTGTCCGTTCCAGCGATCGCGCTGTCGCTTCAGCCTTGAGTTCTGCATGGAGAAGGGTGGCTAGTAATTTGCCTTGGAGTTCAATAAACGCCAGATCCTGCCGAATTAAGTCGGGTTGGGGGTGAGGATCAATTGCGCATAAAGTGCCAAATAGCTCACCACTGGCATAGCATAAGGGGATGCCTATATAGGCATTAATGGTCATGGCGTTGCTACTAGGTGCTGTAGCATAAGCGTCAACCTTCTTCACGTTGGGCGCAATCTTTGGCCCCAGCCCTTTGATCATGCGCGAGCACAACGAGTCTGACCAACATAGAACATCTCCTGGATTGACGCCATAACCCTGATCATGAACCGACAAGACAATACAGGCACCTCCTTCTTGACGGGTGACCATCCAGAGTTGAAATTTTAAATGCTGATGCAAGAGCGCTAAAATTCCGGCGGCGGCAGCAGCAAAATTTTTAAATGGCGTTACACCAGCGACTTGTAAAATATCATCTTTCATCGGTCATAGCTTACCGTAAGAAATATGATGCAAAGGAGCCATTCAAATTACAAGTAAAGGATACGAAAAGAGAAAATCGAGTCTATGTCTTAGATAGTTCAAAACCGTTCTTTCTGAGTCGTTTAGATCGAAACTTAACCCGATCATAAAAAGCTAATCAAAAAAGGCTGAATAGATTCCGGAAGTGTAGGGGATTGAGCGTAATTTTTTAGCCAATATCTTGATGTTTAGAACAACATTTCCCTATCCCAACCGTAGCTAAGCTCAGGGCTGGAGTTTTGTTCACGAGAAAGATCCACATCAGAGCTGGACGTGGTTGAGAAAACGACTATTCAAGCTTTTAGACTGCAATGTATTAAATTGTTGGGAAACATTATTAAGCTTAAGACCAAGCTCTTTAACTCTCGAACATAGTTTAACGATTTTCTTCGGCTTAAGTGCCGTTTTGCCTACGTAATAACGCTGAATTTTTAACCAAAGCATTGCATCTAGTTCAAATTACTTCGTTAAGTTTTCTGATAAACTCAATTCATGAGCGTGATCCCCAATTCCCCATGGTTTTATCCCTACCCAGAACTTCACCCTGGCATTTTGGTCAAGCGATACAAACGATTTTTAGCAGATATTGAATTGGACGCTGGAGAAACTGTGACAGCCCATTGCCCCAACACCGGCCCCATGACCGGAGTTTGCCACGTGGGGGGTAAGGTTTGGGTCTCTCACAATTCTTCCCCTAAGCGTAAGCTGGCGTATACCTGGGAACTATCAGCCGTTGAAGATACGGTACCGACATGGGCTGGGGTTAACACCGCATTACCCAACCGGGTGATGAAATCTTTGCTAGAAGCAAGGCTGATTCCAGAGCTGGGAAACTACACAAAAATTCGGCCTGAAGTGACCTACGGACGCGATCGGAAGAGTCGGATTGATTTCTTGCTGACAACGGATGATGATGCCCCACCGATTTATCTGGAAGTCAAGAACACAACTTGGGCGAAGGATGATTTGGCCCTATTTCCTGATACGGTCACGACACGCGGGCAAAAACATTTACGAGAGCTGACGGCCTTGCTGCCTGGAGCTAGGGCTGTGATGGTGTATTTCATTAATCGGGGAGATTGCACCCGATTTGCCCCAGGAGATGAGGCCGATCAAACTTATGGTGAATTATTGCGTCGGGCAGTGGCAACTGGGGTGGAAATATTGCCTTGCCGCTTTAATGTTTCCCCTGAAGGGATTAGCTATGTTGGGTTGGCCCAGTTAGCGCTTTGATGGTTGCCTTGAGTGGGGGAACTAGGGGTATGGGTTACATAGCAAGGGCAGCACCTTTGCGATCGCTTCCCCTCAACGCGCAATCATTGGAAAGTCTAGGTATAGTAGATATGACACATTCTTATTCTAAATTATCATGACCGTCAATCCTGCCCTGGTCTCTCCTCCGGCAAGGGTTATGGCGCAGGATGCTCTAGCCATTAAACAGGTCTTTCAATCCATTCATGTTGAGAGTTGTCCTTCATCCTATAACTTTCATATGCACACGGTGTGCTCCGATGGCCGTCTAGAACCTGAAGCGTTGGTTGAGCAAGCGATCTCCCTTGGCCTCAAAGGATTTGCAATTACCGATCACCATAGCGTTCGAGGCTATCAGCGGGCCAAAAACTGGCTGGAAGATTGGCAGTGGCGTCACCCGCTGCCCCGTCGTCGAGCGAATGGATGCTTGAAGCCGAGCTTACCGCGACTGTGGACTGGGGTAGAAATTACTGCGGATTTAGTGGGTACCGAAGTCCATATTTTAGGATTCGCTTTTAATCCTGAGGATACCGCTATGCAGGTCTATCTGCACGGCGCTCCACGGGGTGGCGATCGCTTAGCCGCTGCCGTTATCAAAGCCATTCAAACCGCAGGCGGGCTGGCCGTGCTGGCCCATCCAGTGCGCTACCGTACTATGCCGGAGCAACTGATTCCTGCCGCTGCTGACTTAGGTATTGATGGCGTTGAAGCCTATTATGCCTACGATAACCCCACAACTTGGCGACCCAGCCCGGAGAAAACTGAGACCGTCGAAGCACTAGCAAAACAGTTCGATTTGCTCAAGACCTGTGGCACTGATACCCATGGCAATAGTTTGCTAAAACGAATCTGAAGCATCATTTTCAGTGGGGCTAAGTCTGGGGGATGACGATTTAGCCCTAAAATTTTCTTAAAGATTCCGTTTCTTTAGACACGGTTTGTCCCTAAGGTGGCAGGCTAACGTTATGCATAGCCCGTTATCCTCTGTCCTTAATCAAGAGCTTGGTGCAAGGAATAGAGTGGGCTCACCGGATATCGATTTGAAGACCAACAGATGCAGTCAAACCATCGTTTAAACTCCCGACAACAACGGGTACTGTGGGCAACCGTTCGCCATTACGTTGCGACCGCTGAACCGGTGGGGTCTAAGTCGTTGGTCGAGGAATATAACCTGCAGGCCAGCCCCGCGACCATCCGTAATGCGATGGGGGTTTTAGAAAAGACGGGATTGCTGTATCAACCCCACACGTCTGCAGGGCGCGTGCCGTCTGATTCTGGCTATCGTACGTATGTTGATCAGTTGATGCAGCCTGCTGATGCCATTGCCCAAGACGTGAGCACCTTGTTTGATACTCAGCTTGACTGGGAAGGATCGAGTTTGGAAGTCCTACTGAAAGGGGCGGCGCAAATTCTTTCAAGTCTGAGCGGCTATATTACGCTGGTTACCTTGCCTCGTACCCGCACTGCGGCACTCCGCCATATTCAGTTAGTTCAGGTCGCACCAGGACAAATTTTGTTGGTGGTCGTGCTGGATTCCTATGGCACTCAGTCTGTCCTGATTCGTTTACCCGGAACCGTAGAGGAGCGCCACCATGATCTTGAGCAACTGGATCAAGAATTACAGTTACTCTCCAATTTCTTGAATCACCAACTCCGAGGGCAACCCTTAGAAACCGTCACTCAGATTAATTGGAGCGACCTCGATCGTGAATTTCTGCGCTACGCCGAAGCCCTAAAGCAAGCCATGGGCGATTTAGCCCGTCAGAGCCAATCTCCGGCGGCGGCGCAAATTATGGTGAGTGGTTTGGCTGAGGTATTACGCCAGCCAGAGTTCGCCGAATCCCATCAAGTGCAGGCCATCGTGCGACTGTTGGAGGAAGAACGACAGCAGCTTTGGCCGTTGATGTTTGAGACCAATGATCCAGATAAACCTGGTAAGCGGGTACGCATTTTGATTGGGGCTGAAAATCCCCTAGAACCCATGCACGGATGCACGCTGGTATCTTCTACCTATCAAAAAGGGGTAGTTCCTATCGGCAGCATTGGCATGGTAGGCCCAACTCGGATGGTGTATGAAAATGCGGTTGCCCTGGTAGAAGCGGCGGCTGATTATTTTTCTGAGACGCTGAGTCCGGAGATGAGTTAAGAATGGCTGGGTTTAGTTTTGGCTAAGAGGCGTGCCGCAACCGCGCCACCGATAAACCCAAACAGGTGTCCCTCCCAAGAAATCCCCGGTTGGCTGGGTAAGACGCCCCAAATTAAGCTGCCGTAGAGTACAAAGACCAATAGTGCAAGGGCGATGCTGGTAACGCTGCGCTCGAAGTATCCCCGCAGTAACAGAAACCCAAGATAGCCAAAGACAACGCCGCTAGCTCCAATGTGAACCGAGCCAGATGCGCCGACAAGCCAAGTGCCTAAGCCGCCTATAATCGCAGCGAACAAGGTCACAATGAAAAAGTCGCTGATTTCTCGCACCATGACGAACCATCCCAGGGTTACTAATGGGAAGGTATTAGCAATGAGATGTTCAAAATTGCCGTGGAGCAGAGGCGCAAATAAGATACCCCATAACCCTGAAAGTTCGCGTGGACGAATGCCGTACTGGTTTAACGCGCCTCTAAAGATCAGTGCATCCAAAATCTCAACTCCCCAGAGGAGGACAACAAACCCACCCAAAATGATCGCTTGCTGTTTGAGTTCCCCTGCGATGCCACGTGTTGCTTGTTTTGCCATGAATCATTGACTCGTCTAAACTTTGCGAAATCGTTGCAAAATTCCTGTAAAAGATTGCTGCAGAAGCGCTGTTCTACTAATTTAGCTTTGATAATTAGTAATCGGTGGCGATCGCCTAAAAGCTTCATAGAGGAGCCGCTGAGTCAAGGGGTAAGTTCTGTTAGTAGGGGACAACACGTCACCTAATGACGATGGCAAACTGGATTAAGCGATCGCAGCGATTCGGGTTGCCCTCGGTCAACCGTTACACCCCGCTGTTTCAACCGTATGTCTTCGAACCGTATTTGTTAACTGACCCCTCAGATCTTGATTATTACTGAACTACTGGCGGTACTTTCTGTTTCAGCAGCGGCAGGATTTCGCTTTGCACTGCCGCTGCTGTTGATTGGGTTGTTCTCAGGCACTGCCCTTTGGTCTAATGTGCCGATTTTGTCTCAATTCTCGCCCAGTTTGGTAGTTGGGGTTCTGGTCAGTTGGTCCGTGTTGGAGCTAGTGCTTTCAAAAGATCGGCCCGTTCGACGACTTTTGCAAAGTTTAGAGCTGCTGTTTAGCCCTTTTGCCGGTGCGATCGCGGGTATTGCCATTGCGCGAACGGTGGGCTTGGTACCCTGGTTGATACTCCTCTGTGGGATGATCAGTGGTTTATTGGCGTTAGTCATTCAACTGGTACAAGTAGGCTGGCTGTATCGCATCCGTCGTCCTCCTTTGTGGGCTTTATTTTTGCAAGATGCCCTCTGTATTTGCTTAGTGGCCTTTGCCTTTGATGCTCCGCGTCAGGGGGGCTTAATTGCCTTACTGCTGTTGTGGTTTGCCATTCGCAGTTCAAATACTTGGCGATACTGGTATTTGGCCCAGGCAAAACTAAACATGCGCCAAAATCCGCGACGCTACAAGCACAATCCAGATTGAGGACCCGATTAAACTTGCACCACATCTAGATCCATCGTTTAGATCTATCGTTTTGGCTTAGCTAAAAACTCAAGTCTTTAAATCGGCTGTGGTTTAGTGGTTCCGGCCTAGGGTAATCGCGCAGCCATCTTGGGTAATAAAGACGGTATCTTCCCAATGCGGTGCTGGGGCCAGGGTTTCTGAGCGCTGTTGTTCTAGCTCTACTAGGTAGACATTGGTATACAGGCTGGCAATGATCCGCCGCCCCGCTTTAGTCACAGCCAAGTAGCGCAGGCTATCGCAAATATAAGGGTAGATCACATCCCAGTAAAATCGGGGATAGCTGGCACGCAGCTCTCCCACATGCTGGTAACCCAAGGCTTGATTCATACCCGTTTCTTCAAATTCACGGTAAAGCGCAGGGAGTTTTTGGAGATAGCGGGGGTCGCTAAGCTGACCCACTAAGTCGGCAGCTCGACATAGCCCTGGGTAAGTCAGCGTATCGGCGTAACGCTCCCCAGTTGGAATCGGAAAGCGGGTCATCTCAATATTTTCGGTCACGATCTTTGGGTCAATGCCATCGTGATTGGCCAAAAACACCTCAACAAAGCGTTGACTGCGATCGACATGGTAAGGGGTGAGGCTGGCATCTGTGGTTTGGGGGGGGAGTATGATTGGCCGATCGCCTTTGCCGGTCATATACCGATGGTAGGCGGGTTGGTCCCCAGGACAAATCCCTTTGAGATAGCCCACATCATGGCACAGTAGCGCCATCATAGTGTGCAACCAGTCAGAGCCAGTGACGGTACGTTCGTAAGTATGCTTGCCCTGTAATAGGCTATGGCCCACCCAGAGTACGAGCAGGGTGTGATCGACGGTATGATAGGCTGCGTCACTTTGGGCGATCGCCCCCAAAACTTGTCGGGCTAAGGGCTCAAAGGTTTCCAGATAGGGGGAGGTTGCGTCAAAGCAACTGGCGTAGGTGACCTTGATCTGTTGGAAAAAGGCGTCGACGGTCATTTGAGTGGAATCGAACATAATATTTGGGTAAAGACTTTCAAGAACGGTCAATTGTGTCCAGTGATGACGCTGGATTAGGTGCTTTAAGAAACAGGTTTGGGATGTTAGCGCCTGGGTAGGACAGGCGTCAGAAGTCAGAAGGAAGCAGCTTGTTGACTGGATTCTAGATTCGATTTCTACACCCTGATTTTCTGTCAAGCTAATTTAGACTCGCCTAATTAAACCTTGGCTACATCCAGATCCACATTTCTCCTGATAGGAACGCATAGCTCTGCGCCCCTACCTCAAGGCTTTAAATTGGATATAGTTTAAGTGACTTAACCGTGGCTCAAATCTATGGATTTGAGAACCATAAAAACTCATGGTGGAAATTTGAACTGTCTCAGATTTAATCTGTCTTAGAACAAAAGCCTATGGAAATGAGTTGATCTCACCACAAATCCTCAAAAAATGTCGTAAAAGCTCATTTTCTGCGGATCTTAATTTTGTCAAGGCGCTAATTTTGCTTGGATTAGCCCTACTATAAACGCTCCTGACTCCCCTGCCGCTGTGATTTATAGAGCGTGATAGATAGGGTTTAGATCAACTTTTCTTGTGATCGAGATCAATTTCATTTTCTATCAACAGGGATATCTTAAATACACAACTTAGTTCTAATTGAGTTGAAAAAAATTGGCTTCCCTAGTATCAGCCCTCAATTTTCGATCATTGAAGTATGATCGGATAGGCGCTATCTTGATGCTCGTCGAGCACCAGTATGCAGGATTTTTGTGACTCATTATTTGATGCTGGAGGGATAGCTTAATAAAGTTGATTGGTTTACTGGATTTCTATTTGTACGCAGCGGTTTGTTATCTCATCAAAATATCTTGGGATTCCCTTTTAGCATCAGCCACTTTTAGTCTTTCGGAACTTGGGAAGCGTTTAGCCATACTAACCCTTCGATAAAAGCGCCGACGCTAGTTTTCGATTATGCTGAAGTCTCTAAGAGACTCAACTTTTAGTCTTGCATTGTGCGCAAGCGCTTACTGCTTCAGAGAAACATTTAATACCCCATCGTTATCCATTGCGTCTTCAGATAAGAAATGTAACAAAATCCCCTAAAAATATGAAAACAAACCTAATAGAGCCAAAGGATAAAACTTATTGCTCTTCTGGTTCTTAGATTTGGTAATTAAAGCCTGCCTTTTGGTTTTTTTTGGCAATTCCTGAGTTGATCGCTCCCAAAGTTTTTTCGGGGTGCTAGACTGAGCCGTAGAGAATAAATATTCGGTTGCAGCATTTGTTTCTAGCATTAACGGATTTTCACGTTTTTCCATTGACAGGTTTCTCTCCGAAATTTCGCTCTGTACATTTCTTAAGGTTTGGAGAAAATCTATGTCTGTATATGTAGGCAATCTGTCCTATGACGTTACGGAGGCCGACCTCACTAGCGTATTCACAGAATACGGAACCGTAAAGCGAGTTCAGCTTCCCACCGATCGTGAGACAGGTCGTATGCGTGGCTTTGGTTTCGTTGAGATGGGTGCAGATTCTGAAGAAGAAGCTGCCATTGAAGCTCTAGATGGGGCAGAGTGGATGGGACGTGATCTAAAGGTTAATAAAGCGAAGCCCCGTGAAGATCGAGGCGGACGCAGAAATAGTAATAGCTTCTCTCGCGGCTACTAATTTGATCTAGGTCACTTTGTGCTCTAAATCACCTTGTGATTTTAGTCGCCTTGGCGCTCAGATATTGATTGAGGCGAATTGTTTTTGGATTTGCTGAAGTTTTTGTCATAGACGCCAAATGTGATTTTGGGAGGTTCAGGCATTTATGCTTGGGCCTTTTTTGTCGTATTGGCGAATTGGCAACATCGTGCTCACCCATGACTTGAAAAGCGGGTGACTTGCTGTGTAACCTTATTGGGCATTCCTCTTTTTTCGCCCCTAGACGCCCATGCAGCTCTCTCCCCAAGAAAAAGATAAGTTGTTAATCTTCACTGCAGCCCTGGTGGCTGAACGACGTAAAGACCGGGGACTTAAACTTAACCATCCTGAAGCCGTAGCCTATATTTCAGCAGCGATTTTAGAAGGGGCACGGGATGGTCGTACTGTAGCCGAGCTCATGGGCGATGGCACTACGCTCTTGACCCGAGACGATGTAATGGTAGGCGTGCCTGAAATGATTCATGAGGTGCAAGTGGAAGCCACGTTTCCCGACGGCACTAAACTGGTAACGGTTCATGACCCTATCCGCTAAGGGAGGGATGATACTGTGGCAGATCTAGAGCCGTCTAATAATCAAAATGCTGAAGCCTTGGCTGCTGAGGATATGATCGTTGATGCTGCCTTGCGTCAACACCTCCTGACTGCCGTGATTGACGCCTTGGATCAATACGTTTTTGCCGATAAAGGAGCTGCGATGCAGCAAGATCTGCGTCAGCGAATTGAGGGGGGGGGATACGGTGATATTCAAGGGGCGATGCAGTTGGCCGATACCCTGACGACCCAGTTGCAGGTGATGGGTCAAGATAGCCATCTAAAGGTGTACTACAGCCCTCAACCCCTACCCGATCTAAGCCCCGACGATGAGCCGCTGCCTGAAGAAATTGCCCGTCAGCGATATCTGAGTGGGTGGCGTAACTTTGACATTAACCGGGTTGAACGGTTGGCTGGAAACGTTGGCTATTTGGAGCTGTACGGCTTCCCACCGACAGAATTTGCGGCAGAAACTGCGATCGCGGCCATGCAGTTTCTCACCCACACCCAGGCATTAATTGTCGATTTGCGCCACAACGGCGGCGGTGCACCGGGTATGGTGGCCTTGCTGTGTAGCTACTTGTTTCCTGAGTCTCCCCCCATTCACCTGAATGATCTGTACTGGCGAGCCAAGGATGAAACCCATCAATGGTGGACATTGCCCTATGTGCCGGGGCAGCGCTATGTGGATAAACCCGTATATGTGCTCACAAGCGAAGAGACTGCCTCAGCAGCAGAAGAGTTTACCTACAACCTGAAGCAACTGAAGCGGGCTATTGTCGTCGGTGAGACGACCCGTGGCGGGGCTAACCCTGGGGTGGGCCGTCGAATTCATGATCATTTTTGGATGTTTGTCCCGACGGGGCGGGCGATTAACCCGATCACTGGGGAGAACTGGGAAGGTACGGGGGTTTTGCCCGACGTCAAGGTACCCAGTGAACTCGCGCTCAAAACCGCCCACCTAATGGCCTTGGAAAAGCTGCTGGAAACGGCACAAGAATCGGCCTTTGTCCGTGAGATCCAGTCGTCGATCTATCGTGTACAGCAAGACCTGAACGAACTCCGAAAAGATTTAATCGCTCAACTAAAGGTGAAGCCATGATTCCTGGGGAACTATTGCCCGCAATGGGCGAGATTGAACTTAATGCGGGGCGGCAAACCCAAGCCTTGACGGTGTCGAATACGGGCGATCGCCCGATTCAAGTTGGCTCCCATTTTCATTTTTATGAAGTCAACCCAGCGCTGACCTTCGATCGTGAAGCGGCTAGAGGCATGCGACTCGATATCCCCGCAGGCACTGCCGTGCGGTTTGAACCGGGAGATCAGCGGGATGTAACGCTGGTGGCGCTGGCGGGGAGCCGTCAGGTTTATGGGTTGAACGGGCGGATTAACGGAGCGCTGTAGAGGCGTTGGAGAAGCGTGGGGGGTAGGGGCTTGGGCCCTGAGACTCTGGCGTGAGCTCGGTCAAACGCTTGTTGCTGGCTTAGCCTTCCCGGCGGGAATAAGGTCGGAGAGCGGGAAAGAGGAGGTCAACTGCGGATGATTCAAATGGACCGCATTAGCAAAAAGTAAGGCCTTGACTCGGTTTGGGGGGAATGTTCATAATCATTTCTTAATATTTTAGGCGTAGATTCAATTGGGTAGGCGTGTCTTTTGTCTCTAACGCTAAACCTGAAGTATTGATGCCAGGGAGTATGGGGCACTAGGCAGCTTTTAGACAGTGCCAGCTTTTAAGCCCACCCTAGTTGCATCTTTTGGCTATGACGACTCAATCGGTTTCTCGTTCGGCAAGACTTTGGGAACTGGCGCGGTTGTTTCTCAAGTTGGGGCTGATTGGCTTTGGTGGCCCCCAGGCCCACATCGCCATGATTAATGATGAAGCGGTGCAGCGTCGGGGGTGGTTTTCTCAAGATGCCTTCACCGATGGCTTGGCAATTTGTGAAATGCTGCCGGGGCCAGCGTCGACCCAAATGGGCATCTATGCCGGCTATGTCAGGGCAGGGCAATTAGGCGCGCTGGTGGCGGGGCTATCGTTCATTGCACCCGCCTTTTTCATTGTGTTGGGGCTGTCTTGGGCTTACTTCCAGTTTCAGCAGGTGCCCCAACTGGCGGCGCTGTTCTTTGGGGTCTCCCCCGTGATGATCGCGATTATTTTGGGATTTTGCTGGAAACTGGGGCGCAAGTCAATTCGGGATGGCATTGGGGTGGCGATCGCGATCGCGGTTATCATCGTAGCCCTCACCCTAAAGCTCAACACCCTGCTGTTGTTCTTGTTAGCAGGGACATTAGGGCTTTGGCTCTATGGCCCTAAGCGCCCCCATGGATGGCCGCCGTTTTTGTTGAGAGGAGCATTTGTGCCGCTGCTGTTAGTTGCTTCGGGGAGTGCGCCGACACCACTGACACTGGCAAGCTTTTGGGGCATAGAGCGGATTGGGAGCTATTTTTGGCCGCTGTTGAGCTTTTTCCTGCAGGTTGGGGCGTTTATCTTTGGCGGCGGGTTAGTGATTATTCCGCTGCTGGAATTTGAGGTGGTGCAAAACCTAAACTGGCTAACGACGACCGAATTTCTTAACGGCGTTGCCATCGGCCAACTTAGCCCAGGGCCAGTGGTTCTGACAGCAGCGTTTGTGGGGTATAAGGTGGCTGGTGTGCTGGGTGCATTGGTGTCAGCGGTGAGTATTTTCACCCCATCTTTTATCTTCATTATGGCGGCGGCACCGTTATTGCTCAGACTCCGCCAAAACCCTTGGGTACAGGCATTTTTGAAAGGCGTGAAGCCTGCGGTTGTGGGCGCGATCGCGGCTGCGGTCGTCCCCCTGGCTGAATCGGCTTATGGGCAAGCAACGGTGCTCATCAGCGCGATCGCAGTCCTCATCACCCTGGCTTCCCTAGTGGCTCTGATCCGCTTTAAGCAACCTACTTGGCTTTTAGTTCTATTAGGTGCAGCCATTGGATTGGTCTTGAACCCGGTGTTGCCGCTGGCCGTTTAGCACCTGGTTGGTGGCCAAAGTTAGGGATATTTTCTGAAATCAGACCTGGGGGGTGAAATCAGATCCGGGGGGTGCAAGGTTAGGCACTGGTAGCTTCCTTACATTGGCTTGAGATTTGTACGCGTCACGGCTGTGCCAAAAGCCCATCCGTATAATTAGAGCAGAAACTGCTCAAGGGTTTGACTTTTGAAGATGTGAGTTGCTAATTGCGCTGTTATGGCGCGGAGGATACAGTGGGTTTCCTGAAAACATCTGCAATTCTGGTGGGCATCGCGCTTGTAGGGGCTGGTGGTGTCTTGGTTGTAACAAACCCTGACCGAGTGGATTATGAGCAATATGCTACGGATCAGCTGACAGCTTATTTGCAAACCGAAGTGTGTGCAGATGCACCTTCGATCCTCGGTGATTTTACGGGTGCCGCTGAGCTGCTGTCGCAGCAGTGCGAAACATTGATACAAGACAACCGCACCCAAATCGAATCTTTAGTCTCTAACAGCACAACGCAAACGGACTTATGGATTTTGACGATTTATCAAACGACACTGCAAGTTCCAGGAGTTGAAGGGCTACCCGCTTGGGAATTTGAGTCTGTCGGTATCTTTCAACGATTTATTACTTACAAAGCGGCTCAAGTGTAATTTAAACGTTGGGCACATCCAGATCCGTAGTTTTCCCCTAGCGAAAACTCAAGTTTTCCGGTTGGATATAATTTGGGTTCAAGCCGTAATTTAGGATCCGAAGCGGCTGAACCCATGACTGCAACGAGAGTTTGCTGTCCCTGATACAGTGATGGCAGGAACCATCCGATATAATCGAAAACCCGTGTTCGCTGAGTCGGTTTGGATTTACAGCTTCGACTGCATTGATTAAAGCGTCGAGTATTTCTAACCCCCCCTTGCTAGAGGAGTCATGTCGCTCGTGACCGCACAACATTTTACGGCGGTTGTTATCAATTTCGTCTCGCGTCCCAATTCAACCCCACAGAGCTGCTAAAGCAAGCGTGCCAGAGTTTTCTGGGCTGGGTTGAAATGTTGTTACTTATTGGGGAGTTTAGACCAATGGCATCTACAACAGCATACCTTTTGGTTTCCCACGGTAGCCGAGATCCACGTCCTCAAGCTGCGATGGATCGTCTGGCACAGTTGGTTCGAGAGTGCTTGCAATACCAGACATTAGAAAAGCAATATTTAGCTGCTCCGGCTAAGCCAATGGCTGTTCAAAGCATTCAGCCACTGACTTCACCGCCGATAGCGTGGCCATCTGCCGGGATAGCGCCACTGACCTCTCGTCAACGCTTAAAGTCTTCTCCAGATCAGCCTCTAGGCCGTCAGCGTGAATCTCGAAGCGCGATCGCGCAATTAGATCTAGCTCGGCAACAAGTGGGTTGGCAAAGCTTATCTGGAGGAGAATCCCCCCTGCCTTCCTGGACCCCTATTGTTGGCACGGCCTGTTTAGAGTTGGGTAATCGGCCTTTAGATGAGCAAATCTGTGACTTTGGACAGCGGGCTAAGGCTGCTGGCGCTAGCTTGGTCAAACTGATACCGATGTTTTTGATGCAGGGGGTGCATGTGATGGACGACCTGCCCCAAGCCTTGGATCAAGCCCTCTATCGACTGCAATCGGCGATCGAGGTTGAACTTTGTCCCCATGTGGGCAGCCATCCGGCGCTGTCTCAAATGTTGGCCGATCGGTTGGCGGCAGTCAAGTCGGGTGCGTCTTTGCTAGTGGCCCATGGCAGTCGACGGAGCAGCGGCAATAAGGCGATCGCAGCGATTGCCCGCCAGATTAATGCCACTACGGCTTATTGGTCTGTGCCGCCAGATGTAGAGAGCCAAGCTATTGATTTGATGCAGCAAGGGCATCAGCGGATTGCGATTTTGCCCTATTTTCTGTTTACAGGTGGCATTACCGATGCCATTACCCAACGGACTGAAGAATTGGCCGAGCGCTTTCCTAAAATTGGATTTCGCCTCCTGCCCCCGATTGGAGCCACGCGGGATTTAGCCAAGTTGGTTCTGGAACTTACGGCCTGAGGATTTAAACCTTGGCCACATCGAGATCCGTCGGTTTTCTTTGAGCTAAAAACTCGCAGTTTCAAATCGGATGGGGTCTACTTGCCGTAGCGAACCCTGGGGTCAAGGATGGCATAGAGCAGATCTGCCATTAAGTTAAACAGTACCACCAGCACCGAATAGGCAAACGTAATTGCCATCACGACCGGGGTATCGCCGCGCACAATCGAATCCACTAGTAGTGCTCCAATGCCCGGAACGCGAAACACCTGTTCTGTAACCAGGGAGCCGGTGAAAATGCTGGGAATGTCCAAAGCTACTAGGGTGACGACGGGAATCAGGGCGTTACGCAAGACATGCACATTGACTACCCTGAAGGTGCCTAGTCCTTTGGCATAGGCGGTTTGCACATAACCCTGGGGCAGTTCCTCTAACACGGCTGCCCGGACAAACCGCATCAGCACCGCCGTTTGGAACAGCGTGAGAACGCCAATGGGCATCACTGACTGTTTTATCAAGGCCCAAAGCGTATCCCAGTTTGTGACCTGTAGGGTGCTGTCATAGATGAAAGGAAACCAACCTAATCGCACGCTAAATAAAATAATAAACAACAGCCCTGTAAAAAACGTGGGCAAGGAAAACCCCATGAATGCTGTTGTGGTAGCAATGCGGTCAAAGATTGAATGACGATTCAGGGCAGACATTAATCCCAATGGAAACGCTAGGGCGACGCTCAACAGGTAAGCTGCCCCAATCACCCATAGGGTGGTCGGCAGTCGCTGCATTAACAGATCGATCACCGGCGCACGGCTGGTAAATGAATAGCCCAAATTCCCCTGCATTAACGCCAGCAGCCACTTAACGTAGCGAATATAGATGGGTTGGTCTAGCCCTAGCGATCGCCGAATGTTTTCTCTCACTTCTGCCGTAATGGCGGGGTTGGTGGCGAGTTCACCTAGGGGGTTACCTGGGGCCAAGGCTAATACGACAAAAATGACTAAGCTAATCGCTAACAGCGTCGGAATCGCCATTAATATGCGGCGCAGCAGGTATAGGGCCATGGGGAACTGAACACAAATGCAAAAGCAAGCATCGTTAGGCTAGCACGGTGCAATTATGCTTTCAGCATGCCATCGAGCAGTTCGCGGGCGGGCTGGGCTTTGGCCAAAGCGTCCTGATAGTCGCCATAGAATTTCACCAGCTTACCCAGGCCGTTAATGCCGGTCTTGAGCTGTTCTAGCTCCTCACCTGACACCATCTCGCCATCCAGCAGCCGAATCAGCAGAGGCTTGATATCGCCGACGCTCTGCCGTGCCTTTTGGAGCTTTTCCACTGTGCTCAAGAGGGTTTTAAGGGCAGCAAAAGTATCATCGATAGTCTGGTCATCGATAGTCTGGTCATCGATAGTCTGGTCGTTCATGGTGCTGGTGAGTGCTGTCTCAACTGCTTTAGCTGTATTAACTGGCTCTGGGGCCAGAGAAATTACCGCTTTGTTGTCCTTAGGCTGTGCCATACCGTCTCCTGTAAGTGTGATTCCAACGCAGGCAAGGGATGTGTAGCCGCATGACCGCTAGTGTACAAGTGTACTGTAGTCTGGGGTTATGAATAGCTGTTGATGTTATACCTTGGGTGCTGGCAAATTGGGGATGAAATTCCATCCTGGCAGTTGTCGCCACCATTACCCCATTAAGATTCAGCGCAGTTCTCCAGATAGGCTCATCGGATTTAGGGAATCTTAGAAAAAAGTGAAGATTTCCTGACTAAACTTTTATGATTAACTCCCCAAGCGGCTCCCTGCAAAGTTGCCGTCTCGATCTTGCAAGGGAAAAAGCTCAATTTCAAATTATTTCAAAAATTCGTGAATCCCTAGATTTAGATGCCATTCTTCAAACCACTATTCAAGAAATTCGCCAACTACTGGCAGTTGATCGAGTAGGGGTAGTGCGTTTAGATTCGGCCAAGGGTTGGGATGAAGGGGAATTCATTGCAGAAACTGTACTGCCCAGGTTTGACTCAGCATTGGCGATGCAAGTGCGAGATCATTGTTTTGGCAAGCAGTATGCTGAGGCATACCAAAATGGCCGTATCCAAGCTATTGAAGATATTTATGCTGCAGGCTTAAGTGATTGTCATATCGAAATTCTTAGCCAATTTCAAGTTCGAGCTAATTTATTGGTGCCCTTATTGCAAGGCAAAAAACTGTGGGGATTATTGTGCATTCACCAGTGTTCAGGCCCGCGTCAGTGGGCTGCTGACGACATTGAGTTTGTTGCTAAGATTGCGGTTCATTTAGGGGTTGCCATCCAACATGCAGAGTTATTGACCCAAACCCAAAAACAAGCCCTCGAACTCAACCAAGCCTTACAGAGTTTGCAATCGGTTCATGTCCAGTTGGCCCATGCTGAAAAAATGGCCAGTCTGGGTCAGTTGGCTGCAGGAGTGGCCCATGAGATCAATAATCCAGTTAACTTTATCCAAGGCAATTTGGCCCATGTCGACCACTATGTCAAAGAGCTCATTACCCTGGTCACTCACTACCGAGTGCACTGCCCATCAGATATCCCAGCCATGCAAACCGCTGCTGAGGATTTGGATTTGGATTTGGATTTTCTCTTAGAAGATCTACCCAAGATTTTGACGTCTATGCGGGTTGGCACAATCCGCATTAGCGATATTGTCAAAGGTCTGCGCAACTTCTCTCGGCTTGATGAAACTGGCCTAAAAGCAGTTGATCTCCACGAAGGCATCGACAACACCCTGCTTATGTTAAAAAATCGCCTCCAGGCCACGGGTGGCCGCCCCGCAATTCAAGTGCGGAAAACCTATGGGCATCTGCCTAAGGTGGAGTGTTATCCGGGGCAAATCAACCAGGTTTTCATGAGTCTTTTGACCAATGCTATTGATGTTTTTGACGAGATTTGGGCTGGTGCAGCATTAGGTGTTAATGATGCACCACCAACCCTTGCCATCAGCACTCAAGCGTTTACGGACGCAGTGCTAATCATGATTGAGGATAATGGCCCTGGCATGACAGATGCAGTAAAGGCCAAATTGTACGACCCGTTTTTTACCACTAAACCGGTTGGTCGGGGGACTGGCTTGGGCTTAGCGATCAGCTACCAAATTGTCGCCCAACATCAGGGAATGTTGCAGTGCGTTGCTGAGTTGGGGCAAGGTACAGAGTTTTCAATTAAATTGCCCATTAAACACCAAACACCTGAAATCCTCTAAGGCTGAAGCTAACTTAATCATTGGCAATGATGTCGGACACCCGGGCGAAAATCCAATCCTGGCTTCCTCTAGTTAGAGCCCAATTGGAACTAAATCTAACAAAGGCTAACCTGCATCAGCCTGGGGTGGCCCATACCAACGCTGGGCCAGATCATTGAGCTGATCCAAAATTGTGATCAGTTCCTGGCCGCGGTCTGTTAACCCGTAGGTGACCTGGGGCGGAATTGTGGGTTGGTAATGACGATACAAGATGCCCTCGCGCTCTAACATGCGCAGGCGTTCAGTCAACATTTTGGTTGAAATCCCTTCAATTTGTCGTTTCAATGCGCCAAAGCGATTGGGGCCATTCGTAGAGAGGATCCATAAAATGTAGAGCGTCCAAGGCCCGGATAACAAATCCATCAAAATCCCCACGGGGCAAGGATTGGACTCACGCGATCGCCTCGTCATTGCTAATTACCTCAACCCGATCATAGTAGTTACTATAGGGTAACTACTTTACTTTTGTAAGTAGTTACTTTTAGTATCTACTCGAAGCTCAATTAAAAACTCAATGAGGGCACCATGACAACCACCGCAATTGTTTATTTTTCTGGTTCGGGGCATACGCACTTGATGGCAGAAGCGATCGCTACGGGTGCCCGTAAAGGCGGCAATGATGTTGAGCTGCTGCGCATTACCGGGGAGCAAATTACGCAGGGGCGTTGGCAAGACGATCAGATGATGGCAAAACTCAACCAAGCTGATGCGATCGTGTTTGGTTCGCCCACTTATATGGGGGGTGTAGCGGCGCAATTTAAGGCGTTTATCGATGCTGCCAGTTCCGCCTGGTTTGAGCAAGCGTGGAAAGATAAAATTGCGGCTGGGTTTACCCACTCCAGTTCCCTTAGCGGTGACAAGCAGGGCACATTACTTTACCTGGCGACCAATGCTGCCCAGCATGCCATGTTGTGGCTAAATGTTGGTGATATGCCCAGCCAGTATTTGGGTAAGACCGATGGGGTCAACCGCCTAGGGTCATTCCTCGGTGTGATGGGGCAAAGCCCAATGAAAATGAATGGGGAAGACGCAGCCCTAGACCCTGGCGATCGCTTGACGGCTGAAAATCTTGGTCAACGCGTTGCTGAGGCCGCAACTCGATGGAATCTCCAAAAGACCCCCGTTGCAGTCTAATTTCAACTGCTCGGGATCAATTTGGGTCGCAGGGTGTGCCACGTAAAAATTGTGAACTAGCACCCGGGAATGTTGCAGTGCGTTTCTGAGCTGGGGTGTGGGGGACGGAGTTTTCGATTAAACTGCCGATTAAACACCCGAAATCCCTTGCCTCTGGCTCAGACATGACCTTAATGGTTACCCTGGAGAATCGTCAGGCATAGGGCGTGGGAGCGTGTGGGGTAAGTTTATTTTATGAATAGCTGCGTCCGCTGAGTACCTGGGAGATAAGCTTTTGGGGGGTGAGCCTGTAGCCCTTTTAGAGGGGGCCTTGAAGATCTTGACAACTGATTCAGGAAACAGCATTGGTCACCCTTGGAAGACTCGACTGAAAACTGCCATTTCGCTAGTCGTGGC
>JBCBZT010000120.1:0-5751 GCA_039815185.1 Cyanobacteria bacterium P01_A01_bin.123
CCTTAGCCTCCTGCATAGTTTTTTTGGCAGTGGATTTATCACCCATTGCCAGCATTGCTTCTTTAGACGGACCGATAAAAGTTAGCTGATGATCGTTACAAATTTCCACAAACCGAGCATTTTCTGCATGGGATGTTTACTCACTCCATACAGCCTATCTCAACACTCTCGATAATCCTAATTCTTAACTCTGACGCTCCACTAGGGCGATGCGATCGCATCTAACCAGGTGCGATCGCTTGCCCAATGCTTCATCAGACAGCTCTTGGGCTCCTTGGCTTAGAAAACTGCGATCACCATAAAATTCATAACTTGGTCTCAATGTCTCGCAGGTTTTGGATGCCATATCCCCCAAGGGCAATCAGCAAACCACAGCCAGCAAATAAGGTCATCTGTAATGCCATGCCAGCACCGGCACCCGTACCAAAGATCGGTTCTAATGTCTGAGCTAAGGGTATACCGGGCTGCATGGCGGGTTCAAACACATGATCGGCCAGGGGACCTGCGATCGCAGCCCCCAACGGTGTTGCCAACTGCGTCAACAAAAACCGCGTCGCAAACACCCGCCCCTGCACATCTGGCTCCACTTTAGAGCGCCAGATCGCCTGGCTGCAGCTACCGGGAAACGGCGAACAAAAGCCGCTGACCAATGCCGTGCCAATTTGAGTAGCTACCGTTTGAGCCAGCGCCAGTACAATCAGCCCTACTTTCCAAATGGCGCTAAAAATTAAGACTCCATGGATGCGTCGCTTGGGTCCACCCCAAACACTCAGGGTTAAGCCTCCCAACAGTCCGCCAATACCAAAAAAAGAAAAGAGTGTGCCTAAAAGAGTAGAGTTACTACCCAGACGCGCTAGCACCATGGCAGGCAACAGGGTAAAGCAGGCGCTGTTGATAAAATTGCTGATTAGAAAAAAGCTTAGGAGTACTTTGAGAGCAGGGCGAGACCACAAATATTGAATACCAAATGTTATCTGTTGCCAGATGGGTTCAGTGCTTTTGGTTGGTGTTGTCGGCTGGGGTATCGTGACGGTGGTGAGGGTTGCGATCGCAACCCCAAACGTAACTAAATCAATAGTCAGAATCCCACTCAGACCCGTCACCGCATACATAGCCCCAGCAATAGCCGGAGCAACCACATAGCTACCCGACAGCTGCAACGATTCAAAGGCAGACGCCCGAGCATAGTGTTGTTCTGCAACAATCAGTGACATTGAAGCAGAATGCGCCAGCCCTTGAATATAGCCAAACAGACCATTAACGGCACCAGACACATAAAGATGCCAAATTTGTAGATGATCGGTTAAAAACAAAGCCAGTAAAACAACAGTGGAAAGTCCAGCGACAGTATCCCCCAGCAGCATTAAATATTTGCGATTAAACCGATCGACCCAAATACCCGCAAACGGTGAAACCAACAGTCTAGGAATTTGGGTCACCGCCAGGATAAATGAGAGCGGTGTAGCTTGCCCTGTCACTTCCCATGCCCAAATCGTAATGGCAAAATTGGTCATCTCAGAGCCAAGTAAGGAGGCGAATTGTCCTAGCCAGATGATTAGGAAAGTTTGCACACGGCCCCCAAAGCGATTTGCCTGACCCAGCTTAGGTTAAGCAGTCACTTTATCCATATAGGTTTTGGCTCCGAAACGCATTTTTTTGCACAAAGCGACGTTTCAGATTCATTGATGGGTCAAAATTCAATGGAGAAAGAACCCACTAGTGTGAACCCCTCACCAGGGCCAATGCCAATTGTTCGGGTTCTACCTGCAGATTCAATATAGTCAACATCAAACAAATTACGAATATTGAGCGCGGCCTGCCAATTATCGCGTTTATAGGAAACAGCCGCATTAGTCAGGAAATAGTCATCAGCGGTAAAACTATTAGCTGTGTCACCAAAGCGCTCATCCACGTAGTTAAAGCCTAGCCCAAAGCCTAACCCTTCTAGGGGGCCGTCTTGAATATCGTAGGTGGTCCACACATTAAAGTTATGTTCGGGTACACCGGTTAGCTGATTCCCTTCATTACCATCTTCATCGTCAGTAATTTCAGCGTCGGTATAGGCATAATTAGTGATGATGTTCCATCCTGGCAGAATCTCTCCAGCAATATCTAATTCAACGCCTCGGCTGCGTTGCTCACCAGTTGCAACAGAAAAGCCAAAGTTGTCTGGGTCAGTAGTGGCAACATTCTCTTTAGTAATGTTAAACAAAGCTAAACTGGCCGTTAGCCTCCCTTCTAATAGCTCAGCCCTAGCGCCAATTTCAAACTGTTCTCCCCGTTCGGGTCTAATCAGCTCTCCCTCCACGGTGGTTGCGGTATTCGGCAAAAATGACGTGCTGTAACTGCCATATAGGGAAACTTCTTCAATGGGCTGATAGACCAACCCTACCCTCGGTGTAAAAGCATCTTCATTGATGGTGGATTCAGAGCTGGTTGGGTTAAAAGTAGTTGGGCTGTTAGTGACTTCTTGCTCAATGGTGTCATAACGAAACCCAGCCAAAAGCTTGAGATTATCCAGTAGGGTTACCTGGTCCTGAAGGTAAATGCCAAGCCCATCGTCGCGAATGTCTTGAAGGGCAAAAATGGGAGTATCATCTCTATTGGCACGAGGAAACGCCCCGAAGACTGGATTGAAAACATTAAAGGGAAACGGTGAGAAAAAATCAAATCGAAGATCACGGTCGTCTAAGACATTGCGAAAGAGGTCAACTCCAAGCAGGACTCGATGCTCGATGGAGCCCGTATTAAACTCGCCCACGACATTCGTTTGTAAATCCAGCGCCCTCTCAACACTATCATCAAAGGATGATGCTAAAAGAACGTCTCCTGTGGTTTCATCTATCACAGAAACAGCTGAAGTAAGCTCGGACGATGTATCACTTCTGAAAAAACTCAAGCCATTCCGTAGTTTCCAGCGCTCACTAAAGCGGTGCTCAAATTGGTAGGCAACTCGCAGGGTTTCTTCTCGAGTAATATCATCAAGCTCACCAACTACTAAATCACCGGGAACATCGGCTACTTCATCTCCCAGAGCAATCAATCCCAAATCTCCAGGACGCTCATCGTCAAGATATTCGAGATAGACAGTTAAATCGGTGCGGTCTCCAATTTGCCAGCTCACCGTTGGAGCCACAAAAAATCGCTCATCGTCAGTGTCAAACCCGCGAAAACTGTCTTGATTTCGGTAGAGGGCATTTAAGCGATAGCGTAAGCGATCATCGGTGGTCAGTGGACCGGACAGATCAATACTGGGTGAGATAAGTCCGCGATTACCAGCCTGGAATTCTAAATTGTAAAACGGCTCACTGAGGGGTTGTTTGGTGACTAAGTTAATCGCTCCCCCTGGATTTATGGAGCCCGCCAGAATTGAAGCGGGGCCTTTGAGGACCTCAATAGTTTCAAGGTTAGAGAGTTCTAAAAAACCTGCGCTACCGCCATCATTTAGCCGAAATCCATCCCGCAGAGTCGTGGCCTCATTAAACCCACGAATGATGAATAGTTCACCATTAAAGAGCCGTTCTCCTCTGACTACACCACTGACATTTCGCAGGGCATCTCCTAGGGTAATTACCTGTTGGTCTTCGAGCACTTCCCGAGGCACCACCTGAATGGATTGGGGAATATCTCGCAGGGGGGTATCGGTGCGGGTGGCGGTGGCGGCATTTGGTTCAACGTAGCGACTGCCCTCCTCGCCTGTCACCACCAATCTTAGCGTCTCATCTGACTCGTCTATCTGGGCTACGCCTGACGTTATGCTTAGTGTCAAACCGTTTGCAGCTGTACTGACTGCAGCTGTGGGGGGCGCATCTGTCCCAGTAACCACCACCTGCACTCGGTTATCTGATAACTCTGTTACCTGTACCAGGGCAATGCCGTCCGTTGGTTCAAACTGTTGAAACTCGTCCAACGCCAGCACCGCATTGGGAATTTCCGCAATTAAGGCATTGCCTGACACAGTTGCCGCTGGTGTGGCTAGCTCACCGTCTAACGTTTCTAACACCACCTGCAAGCCTGTCTCAGTGTCTTCTAACCGCACGTTTGTGATTTGCACTGGCGAGACTTCTCGTTGAGCTGTCCAGTCTGTACCGATATTGTGAGCTGGGGAATTGGGGAGTCTAGACTGCTGTTGCCCTAATACGGCCTCTGCGGCGGCAATCTGCGCTGTAGTTATAGTCAAACAGGTAAACAGACTCAAACGAGACAATGACTTTTTCATCAGATTCCTCACACCAGTACTCAAGCTCAGCTGAGATTCAGGCACCTGGCTCTGCAGCCGTCACCATGACTCTGCCTGAAGCCAATGATTCTCAACTAGAGTATGGGAATGGCTGATGGCTTTCTAGGGATTTTGAACCCGAGATGCAGTTTTTTGCTGACGCGGCTAGGCAATACCTTGCCAGACTTCTCGCTGAAATGCTTTGGGGTTTAAGCCTATTTTTTGACGAAATGCTAGGGCAAAGTTACTGCGACTGGTGTAGCCTACGGCAGTGGCCACATCACCAATCGATAGGTCCGATGTCATCAACAGTCGGTATGCCTGCCACAGGCGGCAGTTGCGTAAATAGCCAAAGGGCGTAGTGCCATATATCTCTTGAAACCCTTGATATAAGTAAAAGCGATTAGTCTCTACCTGCCGAGTCAATGTCTCAATAGTCGGCGGATTCACCAGCTGCGTTCTCAAGATGGTACCGGCCTGGTAAATATAGTCGAGTTGAGTCTCACTAATGCGACGCTGTACCATCGCTTCCAGGTACAGATCTACCAGCTCAATTGCTTGGTGTTTTAGATAGGTGCGACGGGTTTTACCCTGATACGAACAGCTGAGAATTCGCTCAATTATTTGCTCCATCGCAGGTGTGATCGGATTGCGGGCGGCATCAAGGAGTGCGATCGCATCGGCATAAAGACCATCGGTCAACATTTGCTCAAAGGTGCAAGTATGACTAGGTGTCTTGGCATCGTCGAAGATCTGATTTAGCATGCCGATGGGGGTTAGGCTTGTCCCCCCTCCCTGGTATCGATATATCAACTGCACAATTCGTTCAGCAGTCTGTCGAGCTTGAGGAGACAGGCGCTCCATAAATGCCTGAAAATAGGTAATCAGTGTGGGGCGTGTAACCCAAATTTCAACCTTGAAACACCGTTGCCGTGATGGTTTGATCCCAAACTCCCTAAAGCCAAAGTAAGGCATAAACGAGCAATACCCAGCGTCAGGCCCCGCCAACCGAAACTCAAATTCCAGACAGTTGCCATTGCCTGGCCTGTCAACAATCCCATCCTGATTGAGCGTATAGTCGAGGACCGCCAGGGTCAAATCATCTTGCAGCGCAATTGTTTGACAATAACCTTGCCCAGCATCAGGCGCACAGCCCAAAATGCGATCAGAGTCATCCGCATGAAACAGCCGTGAATCATTCGAGGTTCCAGGTAAAAACCAGTCATCAAACCGATTTATCGTCAGGGGCGTTTTCATGGTGGTGCCTAGCACAAATGCCGACTTCTAATAGGAATAGCTTGCATTAACTTCCTATATACGTCAACAAATCATCCAGAATAAGGTCGGCTGCAATATAGCTACCGATCGTCCAATGGGAATCGACTTCGTAGACTTGATTGTTTTTTACCGCCTTAAGCTGAGACCAGAGGGGCTGTGCTTTTATACGTTCGATTTCAGTTTGTACCTGTGTTGCCATGTCAGTATCTCCCTGAAATCCCATAATAAAAATGATATCCCCATCCAGAAGATCA
>JBCBZT010000097.1:0-15033 GCA_039815185.1 Cyanobacteria bacterium P01_A01_bin.123
CCTTGAACCATCCCCCTTCAGGTCGCTGGGGTAGGGTAATCATCCCCCCAGCAACGCTGCTGGGCATATCTGGGTTGACCGCCGTGTCCGGCATTAGGGCAATCCACTCACCCGTGCCGTCGGGATAAAACTTAGCGGCGTAGAGCATGCCGTCGGCCATCAGACTAGAATTGGCTTTATCTGTGGGGTCGCTGACAGTGCCAGCACTGACGAATTTATAGACGTGCCCCCCCCGGCGATCGCAGCCAGAATAAACCGCTAGGGGCTGACCCTCAACAGCTCGCACACCGACCGCTTCGTGGCGGAACCGACCAAGCCAGGTATGCTTAGTGCCATAGTCGTTTTCGTTAGCTGGATCCACCTCGACCATCCAGCCATACTTATTACCGGCCAGACCCAAGACGTTGGCAAACCCTTCGATATCGCCCGCAGCCATCAGGGCAGGTTTGTCAGCCGGATCAAAAGCAGAGCCATCGGGCATCACTGCTTCAGGTACCTGACTTTGGAAGTTTTCCTCCGCACTCAAAGCCGTGCCCCAAGGTGTGGTGCCACCAGAACAGTTTTGGAAAGAGCCGATAATGTTAGCCCCCAAGCCATCGTCGTAGCCCAACTTATTGGTTTTAGTAAAGACCGCAACTGCAGGGCCAGTGGTCTGCAAATAGCGTTCGTCTTCTAAGCCTGAAATCCCAGTAATGCGCCGGTCAGCACGGGAGAAAGCCCGCACCCAACGTCCGTCCCGTTCTTGCCGAATCGCGATGACGCCAATCCCCAAATCAATTAGACCTTCTTTGGATATTTCCATGATCTGCGCTTTCAATGGGTCACCCTCAGGTAGGGCAAAGGCATCGATCTCGCCTTCAGTTGCGGTAACAGCTGCGATCACCTCGGCAAAGGGTAAAGATTTGCCCACGACCTCGGTGTAGGTCTGCATCCATGTCTGACCACTGATGTACTCGAAGTTAATGGTGAGGTAGCCCTCATTTTCGCCCGTGGGCACAAAGGAAAGGTAGTCATTGTTATAGCCGAAGCGGGAGTCACCGACGACCTCTCCCCAAGCACCGATCACATCGTAGGTGTAGCCTTCCGGCAGCACCAAATCATCTTGAATGGTGTAGCGACTAAATGCAGTAGCCTGTTGGATTCCATCTAACCCAGCCCCCTCGTAGGGCATGGGGCCTTGCAAAGGCTGAAACTTGAGATTCTCAAGGCTTGCGCTGGCAGCTCGCGGCTGTAAGAACCCTAGGGAATTTTCGCCTGCTTTACCCAGGCTACCCAGAGCTGTAGTGCCTGCTGTGGCTCCCAAAAACATTAAAAACTGTCTGCGCTTGAGGCTCATGATGCGTGTGTTCCTCTTGGATGCAAAGTTGGCACAACCCAAATACTGACACAGCGCGAATACTCTGTCAGTTTATTCTGTGTGAGCAAGTTAACTTTTTAGGCTTAATTGAAAGTTAAATTAAAGTTAACCGAAGTCTAAGGTTGCCAGCGATCGCCAACAAATCAAACCTTTTGGATACGACTACTAGTCTGGCTTACGACCTGATACGCAGTGAATCTTGAAGCGCTAATTACTCCGCCAGTCTTAAGGAATGGCAACGGTTTCTAAAATCCCGGTCAGCAGGCTTTCACTGTGGTGACCGCCAGCAGCAATTAGGCGATGGGCTAAGACATGGGGGGCTAAAAATTTAACATCGTCCGGAATAGCATAGTCTCGGTCGGCAATGAAGGCTAAAGCCTGTGCTGCCCGGTACAATGCCACGCTACCCCTGGGGCTAGCGCCCAAGGTGATATCTGCGTGCTCTCGGGTTGCCCGCACGAGTGCCAAAATATATTGGCGGAGGGAATCATCCACCTTGATCTGGGCACAGTGCTGTTGTAACTGCTGTACAGCTTCTAACGAAATGCAAGGGGCTAGGGTAGCTGGGTCAGTTCGAGTGTCAAGTTGTTGCAACATTTTGAGTTCTTCGGCTGCAGTGGGATAGCCCAGGCTGAAGGACAGCGCAAAGCGATCCATTTGCGCTTCGGGGAGGGGAAAGGTGCCCTGGTATTCCACCGGGTTTTGTGTCGCGATTACGAAGAAAGGTTCGGGCACGGATCGGGATTTTCCATCTAGGGTGACTTGGTGTTCTTCCATCACCTCCAGCAGGGCTGATTGGGTGCGAGGGGTAGCCCGGTTAATTTCATCAGCCAGCAAAACGTTGGCAAACACTGGTCCCGGCATAAATTGAAATTTGGCCGTACTGGGGTTCCAAATATTTGTGCCTGTCACATCTGTGGGCAATAAGTCAGGGGTGCATTGAATCCGCTGAAATTTGCCGTCAATGCAGCGGGCTAGGGACTTAGCTAGCAGTGTTTTACCCACGCCAGGAACATCTTCGAGCAGGGCATGGCCACCTGAAAATAACGCGACTAAAACGAGTTGAATGGCGTCGGATTTACCAACGATCGTTTTGCTGAGGTTTTGAGTGAGTTGGTCGATGCGATCGCGCATGGGGAGTATCTACTGGCTGAATGGGGATGACCAAAGGCAGAAATAGCCAAATCGGGCAATGCCTGGACAGCTTTATGATGCCCTGTTTTAGGCGCGATCGCCTACGGGAAACAACTGTAGGGCCGTTTCACAGTCCGCCTGAATCTGAGCTTTGAGCTGATCGAGGGAATCAAACTTTTGTTCAGCGCGCAAAAAAGCGATTAGTTCCACAGTCAGCGTTTTGTCGTAGAGATCCCCCGACCAATTCAGCACATGCACCTCAACAGTTTGTTCGTGGCCAGATACGGTGGGACGGACGCCAATATTCATCACACCCGGTTGGGGAACTTCCCTACCACCATCGCCCGAAATGCCATGCACCCAAACGCCGTAAACGCCCTGACACGGAATAAACTTTTCCTCAGGAAGTTTGAGGTTGGCCGTGGGGAAGCCGAGCGTCCGCCCCAACTGTTGTCCCATGACGACCCGTCCCGTTAGGCTGTAGGAGCGCCCCAAGCGCTGTCTGACCCAGTCTAAATTTCCTTGCAGCAGGGCTTCCCGAATGCTTGAACTGCTAATGCGAATATCGTCGTGGATCAGCTTTAGCGGCACAATGGTGACAGGAATGCCATGGTCAGCAGCGATCGCGTTGAGTAAGTCTGCTGTGCCAACTCGCCGATGGCCAAAGCGAAAATCTGCACCTACGCTGATGTGCTGCGCTTGCAATTGACCAATTAAAATATCCTCGACAAAGGCTTCAGGGGAAAGATTGGCAAGGGTTTGATTAAACGGCAACAGCACTATTTGATCAACGCCCATCAGCTTCATTTGCGTGGCCTTTTCATTCAAGGGAGTTAACAAGCGCCGCGGTTGCCCCGAAAAATATTCCTGCGGGTGGGGGTTAAAGGTGAGCACTGTCGTGTAGCAAGGAAGCGCCTTTGCGTTGGCCAAAACGTTTCCTTGAGGCATTACGTTTGCGGGGTTGGCTGACGGGGTTGGCTGAGCGTCAGGTGGCCAAGTGCTGTAACCACCCACCGAAGACGGGGAGGTTGTTTCAAAGAAGCGTTGATCGATCTGATCAGGCAATGTTTTAGGGGGTGAAGCAGGGGCGGTAAAAGCAGGGGCGCGATCGCGCAGCACAGGTTGAATCACCTGGCGATGTCCCAAGTGAACCCCATCAAAGTTTCCCAAGGCGATCGCCGTTGGACGCTTGGCTGTGTCTAGAGAAGTAGTAATCCACACAGTTTACATTTTGACATATTCCCTGGAATGACGCGCCAACTTTAAACCTGAGCTGCATTGAAGTCCTTTATGTTTGGATATAGGGGCGCGCATCTGTGTAACCCGACCCAAGTATCGAACCTAGATACGATTTAGGGTCGGCTTAATTTCAGATCGGTTTTGCCTCTAGGCCATTAGGCCGCATCAAATCTAGCACCATGCCTTCCTGCGCAACGACGCTATTAGGGAAGGCTTCTTCCGTGTTACAAGCAACCTCATCCATAAACCCATCATTGTGCAGCGGGTCATGGTGAAAAATTACCAGCTGCTTGACATGGGCAGCCTTGGCAACCTTGACCGCCTCTTGCCAAGTCGAGTGTCCCCAACCCACCTTGCTACTCTTTTCGTCGTAATACTCTTTGTCGGTGTAGGTGGCGTCGTAAATCATCACATCCGCATCCTGTGCCAACCACACCACGTGATCATCCAATCGATCTGGAAAATGCTCAGTATCAGTGATGTAGGCTGCGGAGTAGCCGTTCCAATTAACCCGATAGCCGATGGCCTCACCTGGGTGATTCAGCAGCGCGTTGGCCACTTCAATCTCGCCAATGCGAACCACTTCACCGATTTCCAAATCACAGAACTTGAGGTCAGCCCCCATGATTTGCAGGGGAACCGGAAAGTTGGGATGCAGCATCTGATCATTGAGACGCTGCTCAATGGTAGAGCCGTTGGGCGCGATCGCGCCGTAGATATTAAATCGATTACCCGGCACAAAGGCCGGTACAAAAAAGGGAAAGCCTTGAATGTGATCCCAGTGGGAGTGGGTAAAGAACATGTTGAGGTTCAAAGGCATTTCAGCCAAAAGCTTTTGCCCCAGAGCCCGCAACCCCGTCCCACCATCGAAAATCAGCCGCTCTCCAGCAACCTGCATCTCTATACATGAAGTATTGCCGCCATAGCGTACTGTTTGAGGACCCGGGCAAGCGATGCTCCCTCTCACACCCCAGAATTTCACTAGAAACTGGTTCTGTACGTCAGACATGAGTCATTGTTATCGAACTTGACCGAATTCCACGGAAATTATCATACTCGGTAGTGCCATAACCTACATTCTAGTGAACTTCCCTAAAAAATGGCTGTCAATACATTGTGAATTAGCATATCGCTGCTAATAGACTCTGGCGAAAATCTTTACAAAACCTGCGTAATTAAACTGGGTTGAATCCTTTGTAGATAGGCATCTAAGACGTGATGGATATTGGGCTAGCCACCTCAGAAGGGCTAGATCGGCCTCTGTAAGCTATCGCTTTGGGTCACTTTTTCAAACACCGTTTAACCAAGATTTCAATCCAGAGAGTTGGGCATAGGCTGTCAAATCATACTGCAATGGCGTAATCGCAATACCATGCTGATTAATCACCTGTACATCCGTTGGCAGCGTTTCCAAATCGACAGGTCCGGGGGGTAGCATACTCAAATCTTGATCAACCTCTGCTAACACTTCCCCAGCTAGCCAGTAATAGGTTTTCCCCCGCGGATCAATCCGCTTTTCAAACAGATCGACATACCTGCGAATACCTTGTCGCGCCAGGGTAACCCCTTTGATTTGAGTTTCCGCTATCGGGGGCACGTTGACATTGAATAGCATTGCCAATGGGAGTGGTGTTTGATGGAGCTGAGTCACCAGTCGCAAAGCCATATTCGCGGCCGGTTGGAAATCTTGACAGCTAAAGCTGGCTAAACTCAATGCGATCGCGGGGATGCCCTCAATCACGCCCTCCATCGCTGCCGAGACGGTTCCCGAATAAAGCACATCACTGCCTAGATTGGCCCCGTGATTGATACCTGACAGGACAAAATCCGGGGGTGTCTCTAGTAGTGCCCCCAAGGCCAACTTCACACAATCTGCGGGGGTTCCTGAGCAAGCCCACGCGTCAACGCCGGTTTGAAAGATCCCTGTCACCTGCTCTGCTCGGATCGGTTTGTGCAGCGTCAACCCATGGCCCGTTGCCGATCGCTCGCGATCGGGGCAAACAACTGTGACTTGGTGTCCGGCGGCGACAAGGGTATTGGCTAGGGTGCGAATACCTTGGGCAAATATGCCATCATCGTTACTAACCAAAAGCTTCATCTAAAGCCCATCTCCAGATAATGATCAACGCTTAGGCAGGTGGGTCGGAAATTGGGGAACTTCTCAAACCGCAGAATTTTATGAGCAGCCTACCCATCCAACCCATACACTAGGAAAATGTAACGGTTTCATCGTTTATCGCAAGTTTAGAGTCCATTTGATTAAGTGCACTGGCATGACCACACCGCCCGTCGAAACTGACCTAGAAGCTCAGCTAACTACCTTAGAACAGGCAGCGTGCGCTGCTGTAGCCGCAGCTGAAACCCTAGAAGCCCTAGAGCAATTGCGGGTCAATTATCTGGGCAAGAAGGGGCAAATTTCTAAGGTGCTCGGTGGTATGGGCAAACTCCCTGCTGCCGAACGGCCCCGCATTGGGGCCTTGGCCAACACGGTTAAAGATACGCTGCAAGCCGCCCTAGAATCCCGCAGAACGGCGCTGCAAACCGCCCAAATTGAAGCTCAGTTAGCAGCCGAAACCCTAGATGTCACCATGCCCGGCATGTACGTGTCCCAGGGACGCGTCCATCCGATTAACGGCATCATTGACGAAATCACCGATATTTTTGTGGGCTTGGGCTACACGGTAGATTCAGGGCCAGAAATTGAAACTGACTTTTACAATTTTGAAGCCCTCAACTTCCCGCCGGATCACCCCGCTCGCGACATGCAGGATACGCTCTTCTTAAATGACGGCAGCATGCTGCGCACCCACACGTCCAATGTGCAGATTCGACACATGCAAAACCATCAACCGCCGCTACGGGTGATAGCTGCTGGACGCTGCTATCGTCGTGATACCGTGGATGCGACCCACGCCGCTGTGTTTCACCAAATCGAATTCTTCGCCGTAGACAAAGGCATCACGTTCGCCGATCTACGCGGGACAATCAAGGTCTTTTTAGAAGCCTTATTTGGCACCTCAGAGATGCGATTTCGCCCCAGTTTTTTCCCATTTACAGAACCTTCGGCTGAGGTTGATGTGCAGTGGCAGGGACGCTGGCTCGAAATTTTGGGGTGCGGCATGATCGACCCCAATGTCTTGAAAGCCGTAGGCTATGATCCCGAAATCTATAGCGGTTTCGCGGCTGGGCTAGGGGTGGAGCGCCTAGCAATGGTGAAAAGTCAAATTGACGACATCCGCCGTCTATATGCCAGCGATTTGCGGTTTCTAAAGCAGTTTTAGTGAAACAGTTAAACATTGACGGGGGTAACCGATACCTAAAGCAGGTCAACGGGTGTGTTGCAGCGCCAGATTCACGCTTTCACCCGGAACTAGCAAGCAGCCTAATGTTCTCAAGACTGCTTGCTATGGGTAGTCAGTCACAATTAAGGCTAGAGATCTCAGAGTCAGAAGCGAAATTTAGGCTTCCTTATTCAAGAATGATTGAATTTGCCCCAGCGCTGCTCGACCGATATTGAAGATAGCCCAGCTACCCGCCAGGATGATAGGAGCCAACACAACCACGATACGCCAATCCATTGCTAAATCTCCGTAGGTGTAAAATCTGCTTAAATCACTGTCATAATTCTCTCATAAACTACATCCGATTTAAAACTTTGAGGCAGAAAACAAAATATCTTTGCAGCCCCTAGCGCTTGAAAATGAGGCGTGAAGCTTTCCTTCTCTTCCCTAGACTCTGAATGCTCTATGCCTTCTATAATCTGGTTTCTGGGCTGAAGCCAGGCGCTGAAAAAATTCACTAGACAAAGCCCAAATCCTTCCCCTGCCCTGCATGCACGAGGGCTAGTTGATGGTATTTCTTGGCATGTTCAATCAGGTCGGCCGATTCCTCCTCTGAGAGTTGACGGAAAATTTTGCCGGGAACGCCAACCACCAGCGATCGCGGTGGTATGCTTTTGGTCACAACTGAACCCGCCCCCACCATACTCCCCGCACCAATCCGTACCCCGTTGAGAATGATGGCCCCAATGCCGATCAAGCACCCCCGCTCAATGTGGGCGCTGTGAATGACGGCCCGATGGCCCACAGTGACATAGTCTTCTAAAACAGTGGGCAAATGGGGGTCACCATGTAATACCGCACCATCTTGGACATTGCTAAACGCCCCCAGCTTGATCACATCGACATCGCCGCGAACCACGGCCCCATACCAAACGTTAGCCCCTTCTGAGATTTCAACCCTACCCATCACAGTGGCATTGGGTGCGACAAAGGCGGCTTGAGAGACATCGGGGGCAGGCCAATAGTGACCTGGAGAGACCAATAAGGGTGCAGGTAAGGCTGACGGCAGTAATTCATCAGATGGCTTCACAGGTCTTGATTCTCCTTGAATATCGCGTTAAGCACTACTGAGACTGCGAAGTCCCGCAGTTATAATAAGTTCACCAGAACCCGCCAGAACCCGCCAGATTTTTTAGGCCTGGTGTTGTGAAGCGTACTCAAGATGCGACTGAATGGTGAATCCAGCCCTGCAATACCCTATCTTTGGCCCTGAAATCCAGTGCCCTCACTGTCGTCAGACGATTCCTGCATTGACGCTAACGGATACGTATCTGTGTCCTCGGCACGGTGCCTTTGAATCTGATCCGAAGACGGCAGAATTGGTTCATCTTCAGTCCGGCCGTCATTGGCGACAGTGGGAGGGACAATGGTACCGTCAACACACCCACCCTGACGGCATTCGGTTTGAAATCCACGAAGCGCTTGATCGACTCTATACCCAAGGGTATCGAGCAACCCGCGTGATTATTGCTCGGCGCTATAAATCGTTAGTCGGCACCTATTTAGAGCGCAATGCGCCTTGGCGGGGACAGGTAGATTCCTCGATGCCCAGACTTTATGGACTCCCTGTGGAATTCAGTCCATCCTCGGATGAAGAACCCTGCTGGGACGTGATCAATTTTGATTTAGAAAAAGAGCCTGGGGCCCCGGTGCGTTATCCCTATTTTCGCCTGTTTGAATAAGCCTGACTAAATCCTTAACTATGCATCATGCTTCAATCCGCACGGCAAACATTCACCGGGCGATCGCGTTTTATCAGCTCTTAGGCTTTACGGTGCAGGAGCGTTTTACAGCAGGGATTACCCTAGCCTGTTGGATGACAGGTTTAAATGGGCGGATTGAGTTGTTGCAGGTGCCGGAACCCCATCCTGCCCCAGATCCATTTCATAACGAGCACTACACAGGGTATTACCATTTGTCTTTTGATTTGACCCAGCAAACCTCAAGCCTGCCAAACTGGTTAGCTATCCTTGTGCAAACGTTTCAAACTGCGAGCGAACAGCAACCCGATCAGATTAATCCCCTGAAAGTGCTGTTAGAGCCCCGTCAGCAAATGATTGGCGATCGCGTCTATGAAGTCGCATTTATTGCTGATACCGATGGGTTACCCTTGGAGTTTATTCGAGTGATGCGCGATGCCCAGTAGCCCGACCCCATTTGCCGATAACTGGGCCTATCTCAAAACAGAACTCAACTGGCTAGAGCGTTTGCTGATGCTGGCGATCGCCCGTCAACGGCAAGACACCAAAGAGATTGACCGGGTAGCGCAAACAGCAGCAGATCGGGCCACCAGCCACTGGTGGAAAGGGATTATTTCCACCGGACGCCCGCCGGGCTACGATGACTGCCGGGGTCCCCTGTCCAATCGAGGCAAAGGCGTTCCCGGCGGTTCGGGACCTGGGCAAGCGAGTTTGACCAAGCAGGTGGGCTATCAAAAACAGCTAGAGGCCCGCATTCGCGCCAGTCAAGCTGCCGGAATTGTGTTGGGGTTGCCCACGGTGTGCGATCGCTTTGAGTTAACCCTAATCGAGAAAAATCTGATCTTGTTTGCCCTGGCCCCAGAGGTCAATCGCCGCTACGGTCGCCTTTACCGCTATTTGCAACCCGATCACGACAATACCCTAACGGGTCTACCCTCCATTGATTTAGTCTTGCGATTGCTCTGTCGTAATGATGTGGAATGGCGGCGCGCCCGGGCCCAATTGACTGACCCCGATCGTTTAGTTTGGCAGCAGCTGATTCAACCCGCCTTGGCGTCATCCCTGACACTGCTCGATACCCCCCTGCGGTTGCCCAGTCTCCTCCTGAACTACCTTCTGGCAGAACAACCCCAACCTCAAACTTTGGACTGCTGGCCAAGCCACTCAAAGATATCCCTTATCGAGCCTTACAGGGTGCAACGCTGCGGCCTAGAACAGGGTTGGGACAGGTTGATTTTACCTGCGACCCAGCGGGATCGTATGCAACTCCTCTGTCATCAAGTTTGGGAAAGCTGGCATCGGCTAGACCCTTTCCCCATCCCCCCTACCCCTGGCAAATTGCTGTTGTTAACGGGGCCATCGGGGACAGGCAAAACGGCAATCGCCCATGCGATCGCCCATGATTTGACCCAATCTCTCGTGGTCATCGATTTGGCCCAAATGCCCATCACAACCCAGGTTGAGTTTTTGCAAAGCGATCGGCTCCTGGCCGAACCTGTCGTGTTAATTGAGGCCGCTCACCATTGGTGCGGACGGGATTCTGCGATTGATTCATCGCTCATTATGCAGGGATTACAGCAGCGATTGACCAATGCCGGCATGACCATTCTGACCTCAGAACACAATCAGTCAATCCGACCCCGGTGGCGGCAGCGATGTGACCTAGAGCTCAACCTGACTATTCCCGATAAACGTGCCCGACAACAGCTGTGGCAAGCCACCATTCCCCCAGAGGTTACCGTTGCCCGGACGGTATCTTGGTCGACGCTTGCGGCTCAATTTGCCCTCACGGGCGGAGAAATTCAGCAGATTGTCCAAACTGCGATCGCCCAAATGACCCTTAAAAACTCGCCACGACTCACCCTCACCCATCTCAAAACTGCCCTGACTCACCATGGTCATACCTGAGGACGCATCGTGGTTGGATTTTTGATTGTGCTGCTGGCAGCCTTTTTCTTCTGCTTTCAAAACGTCATCGTCCGAATCTTGTTTAATCCACAAATCATCCTTGGGGTTTTGCCAACCGGGGGATTTGTCGAACCCACCCTATACAATTCGTTTTTACTCATGGCGATGCGGATGGTGGTAGTTGTGCCCTTAATGGCCAGCCTATCTCAACCGCTCTACCCCCAAGTCTGGAAAGACATCTATCAACTGCGACACCCTCAAAATCGGCGTAGTGCCCTGCATGCGATGATTAGCGGTGGCCTGATGTTTTTATATCTGGCCTTACTTTACCTCTCCATCGGGTTGATTCCGACAGGTATTGCCTTAACCCTGTTTTTTACCTATCCCGTCTTCACCGCTTGCTTTGTCTGGGCCTGGTTTGGCAATCGTCCGCCACCGCTACAGTGGGTGATTATGGCAGGCATCTTAATTGGCAGCGCATTAACCGTTCCCTACGGAAATCAAGTTGCCGATACTCAAAACTTGGGGCTAGGGATTATTTTGGGAGTGGCCTCTGGGGTTGCCCATGCCCTCTACACCGTCAACGCCCAAAAAAGCTTTGAGTCCATGCATCCGGTTCCATTTACCTGGATTAGCTTTGCAGTTACCCTGGGGCTTTCAGCAATCTGTCTATTATTTTGGCCGGCTCAAGCTAGTGCCTCCCCATACTGGCGTCCCCTTTGGATTGGCGGTTTACTCTCTGCCATCTTTACCTGTACAGGTCACTTGCTCGTTAACTACGGCATCCGTCAAATTGGGGCCACAACCACCGCCATGGTTAGCGCCAGCAATCCGGCCCTGACTGTGGTGCTAGCCTGGATCACCATCCAAGAAACCTTGGGCAGTATTCAAATCTTGGGTGTCGTGCTCGTCACCTTCTGCGTGATTCTGCTCAGTCGTGTCCGCTGAGTACCCCTCCACCCATCCTCTCCTTTGAAATGAGTACCCCCTCCGCCTGCGGCACCTCCCCTTTCAAAGGGGAGGCTGGGTGGGGCCTGATCTGTATCTTGACTTTAGAGAACTGGTACAAACGAGCTAGAGACTGTCATCGTTGTTCTAAAAGCAATGGGCAAGCCAATTGATGACAGCCCCTAGCGACAGAACATAAAGTTTTGCAACCAAAACTCCTGATGAAAACCTCAAAAAGCCTTACTATCAGGTAATTTCACCGACTCTAATAGTGATCATCAACTCGATATTTTGTCGTGAAAACCGAATTGACGGATCAAAAATTGTAAATTACGATACAGACATAGAAAGAAAACGTTCATCTCTTCTCTGCTGATTCCTCAGGTTTGAGTTTCAGAACTCGGAAATCCAAGGGCAAGGGACGGAAGTAGGGGACTCCCCGAAGGAACGCGCCTCATTAACGACACACCGATCTTTAGATCGCAAGCTGGAGGCGATTTATGAAACTCACATATCGTGGCATTACTTACGACTACAATCCCCCTGCCGTTGCAACAGTTGAAGACAACGCAACAGGCACCTACCGAGGCGTGGACATTCGGTTCCGCAACGTTAAGAAAAACGCAGTGCACCAACCCACGCTAGACCTGATTTATCGTGGCGTCGCTTACACGACGGGTGAAGTCAATACGGGTGAAGCTAAGGTTCCTGCCGCAGCTACAGTTCCTGCTAACAGTGGCGTTGTCGATAAAGCTCGCTTAGCGATGATGAAGCATCACCGTGCCGTTAAGCAGCGTCAGCAAGTCATGTTGGGACGTTTGGCAAGTGAAGTGGGCCTTCCCGCTAGTGCGGCTCACTATTGGAACCATATTCAAGGCAAGGTTCATCCCAGTTTCTGGGCGACCTACGATCGCAGTCATGCAACCCTAAGCTAAACCCTGTTGGGTTCCGGATAGTCATTTTGGCATTACGAGTTGATTGGGCGAGGGCGTAACTCAGTTGCGTCCTCGCTTTCGTTTGGGTCTGTACATAGCGCTGGCCAGATTGCTTAATACACCTCGTCTCTTTGGGATACTCAGGACACAGGCAATCTGGCTCGCCGTAGCGCATAAAACTTTGTGGCTACGGCTATATCAGGTTCGAGTTAGGGAGAACCCATAGTTTTGGGCAACGTTCCAGCGGTGCCCATTGTGGACGAGCAGGGTGAGATGGGTGGCGGTAAATTCAAAGTGTAACGATCGCGTTTCAAAGTCTGGCCAAGCAAGGCGAAAGGCTTTGGGTTTAAGGTCTCGGAAGGCAACGGTCATGTGGGGCATAAAGGTGCGATCGCGCGATCGCGGATCAACAATTTCTAAGGTTTCTGCCAGGTGACAAGCCAAGGCTTGCTGAATCTGCATCAATTCTGGCGTTTGAACCACATCGATATAAATTACCCGGGGTGGAAATGCCCCAAAGCCTGACAACGTGATCGACACGGGTACCTGTCTTTGGGCAAATGTGGAAAGTACCGTGTTTAAGCGCTCTATCTCTACCTTTGCCCACTCAAAAGGCGGTTGCAGGGTGATGTGTGGCGGTGACTTTTGGGCGGCTCGGCTATCAAAGCGATCGCTAAAGTCTTGCTTGATTGCATTAGCATGGGTTTGAATATCCGGCGGCGGTACCAGCGCCAAAAAGAACCGTTGGAGCATCATCAAGGTTTAGCGTCAGGTTTGAGGAAGACAAGATACCCATACGATAAGATAGGAATCCCCAGTAATCCTCACGCGCCTGTTTTATGCCCTGGTTTGTCAAGATTGAAAAAGGCATTGTCAAAAAAACTACATTTGACCACTACGTTCCAGCCCATATGGCCTATGTGAAAGCCTTAATTACAGAAGGTCACCAGGCGAAAACCGGCTATTGGGCAGACAAGGGTGGCGGTATGTTGCTCTTTCAGGCAGACTCATTAGACACCGCAAAAGCCATCGTCGAACGCGACCCCCTAATTCAGAACGGTTGCGTGGACTATGAGCTACATGAATGGTGCGTGGTTGTGGAATAGGGGAATAGATTCAGATGTCCAAAAGCAATACCCAACCCAGCGATGGCTACAAAGTCATTGCCGACAACCGTCAGGCCCGCTACCTCTACGAAATTCTAGAAACCTACGAAGCAGGCATTCAACTTAAAGGCACTGAAGTCAAATCCATCCGTGACGGCAAAGTCAATCTGCGAGACGGTTATGCCTCAATTCGCGACGAAGAAGCCTGGTTGCACAACGTCCATGTGTCTCCCCATGACACCACCAACAAAGCCTATAATCACGACCCCAAACGCAGTCGAAAACTCTTGCTCCACAAACAAGAAATTCGCAAACTCATCGGTAAGGTCGAACAAAAAGGGTTGACTTTGGTACCGCTCAAAATGTATCTCAAACGCGGTATCGTCAAAATCAACATCGGTCTAGCTAAGGGTAAGAAAGTTCACGACAAACGCGAAAGCCTCAAGCGCAAACAAAGTCAGCGCGATATCGAACGAGCCATGAAAAGCTACTAGCGTATCCAATCAGCACGATATCGAACGAGCCATGAAAAGCTACTAGCGTATCCAAGTTGTTATGCCGCCAGGTTTGTCGATTAAGGTAATCCCTTGCGCTTTAAGTTGATCGCGGATGCGATCGCTTTCGTCAAAATCTTTCGCTTTGCGAGCGCCTTGGCGTTGGGCGATCAATTCCTCGATAGCAGCATCAGATAACCCATCATCACCATCGGTAGAAGCAGCTTCTACGGGCGTGGCTTCTAACCCTAATATCTGCCCTAAACATACCAAGGTCTGCCACTGTTGGCGCAAACTATCACTATCGGTGTCGGCGTTGCCTTCATGGCTGATCAAATTACCCGCCCGCCCCAGCTCCTTTGCCAAAGCAAACAACACCGTCGTCGCACTGGCGGTATTTAAATCGTCATCCATCACTAGGCGAAAACGCTCTACCGATTCACTCTCTGCATCCATGCGCATGGCCGCCGGGTCACCAAAGGATTCGTCTTGAACATCGCTCCAGCCCAGGTCTTTGCCAAACTGATAGCCAAACAAGAGCCCCTCTCTGAGCGTTTGCCAGCTATTTTTAGCCGATGCGATCGCGTCGGAAGTAAAGTCCAGGGGTTTACGATACTGGGCCTGCAATATGAACAGCCGTAGCGCCATCGGGTGCGGGCCATCGTCAGCGTCTAAAAGCTGTCGAATGGTGGTGAAGTTGCCTAAGGACTTCGACATCTTTTCACCACCCACATTCACCATGCCGTTATGTAGCCAATAGTTCGCCAACGGTTTACCTGTGGCGGCTTCAGACTGAGCAATTTCATTTTCGTGGTGGGGAAAGACCAGATCAGCACCGCCTGCGTGGATGTCAATGGTGTCTCCCAAGCGA
>JBCBZT010000114.1:0-7611 GCA_039815185.1 Cyanobacteria bacterium P01_A01_bin.123
CGAGGGCAAAGACGTTTAGGGTGCCACCCACAATATTGCCAAAGTTTTCGTTATCAGGCTCAAACGACGTGTCAAAGCGATAGAGGATATTGCCATCATCGGTCACCCGAGTTTGAACCGCACCATCGCCATCTGGGGCCAGGAACTGCTGCAGGATCTCGGCCGTATCCCCTTCCAAGTTTACGGTGATGCCCTCGGCAGGAATATCGCCTTCTACGCTAAAGTTCAGCACCAGAGCAGTGCCGTCTGCTTCACTAACGCTCTCAGGAGTGACGCTAAAGCTGACGACAGGGTCTCCACCACCAGTAGTGTCGGGAGCAACAGCAACGGTGACTGTTGCGGTATCGACGCCGCCATTGCCGTCGCTGACGCTGTAGGTAAAGCTGTCATCGCCGCTAAAGCCAGCATTAGGCGTGTAGGAGAAGGAACCATCTGCATTCAGAGCAACGGTACCATTCGCCGGATCGGACGCAATCGCAGCGCTCAATGTATCGCCATCGGCATCGGTATCGCCATCCAGAACACCCGTGGCTGTATCCACTGTAAGCGCCGTGTCAAACGCAGTGCTATAGCTATCATCATCGGCTACCGGAGCGGCATTGGTTGGTCCAGCGGCCACACTCACTGTCACTGTCGCCGTATCGGTACCGCCGTTACCATCGCTGACGCTGTAGGTGAAATTGTCGTCACCGCTAAAGCCTGCATTGGGCGTATAGGAGAAAGAACCGTCTGCATTCAGAGCAACAGTACCATTCGCCGGATCAGACGCAATCACCGCACTCAAGGTGTCCCCATCGGCATCGGTATCACCATCTAGAACACCCGTGGCTGCATCCACTGTTAGTGCCGTATCAAACGCAGTACTGTAGCTGTCGTCATCGGCAACGGGCGCACTATTGGCAACAGCATTGGTATCTCTGAGGGTCAACGTCACCGAATTAGTACTGGGAGAGATCGTATAGCCATCGCCGGACGCTAGGGTAAATGTGGTCTGCTCTTCACCAATGTCATCGTTGCGCAGGGGGCCATTCGGGTCAGTCTGGGTGCCGTCAGCAGTGCGGTCTTCATCGTTAAAGATGGGCAGAGTGATGGTAGCCGTTTGTTCCGTAATCGCAAACTGGAAACCACTGTTGTCGGCATTGCCTCCCACCAGCTGTCCGCCCGTTGCCGAAGCCGCTGGCCCAGGAGGGAATACATCAAAGTCTCCAAGAGCAAATACCTTGCCAGTATTAACATTGACGATAACAGGTCCGGCAGGAGCCTCACTCAAGCTCAGCGTAAAGGTTACTTCAGTGCCTTCGTCTTCCACCAGGGTAGTAATGTCTGAGGTTAGACTAACTTCAGGCAGAGACGGAGCCGCCCCTACATTGACATTCACCGTCGCCAGATTAGAGTCAGCCGTGCCGTCATTCGCCTGATAGGTAAAGCTGTCAGCGCCGCTAAAGCCTGCATTGGGTGTGTACACAAACGAGCCGTTGCTGTTAAGGCTGACACTACCATTACTAGGATTACCAACCAGGGTCGCAGTAAGGGCATCACCATCAGCGTCGGTGTCGCCGTCAAGCACGCCATTGCCAGCATCAATGGTTAGCTCAGTTTCAAAGCCAGTGTCATAGCTATCATTGTCAGCAACCGGAGCAGCGTTAGCCGCAGGCACTTCACTCGGGTCATCGTATATGGTGACGGTAGCGCTACCACCGCTTACTGTCGTCCCGGCAGATACTGGCGTTACACTCCAGGTGATCGGTTGCGGGCTGTCATCAAGAAAGTCATTAAAGACCGGCAGATCGATGCTGGCATTGGGGGCAACAATTGTGACTTCAAAAGCAGAGAAGTCCTGGTTAGGAGATACATCAACAGGCTGACCTGCCAAACCAGTAAATTCAAGGGCAAAAAGATTTAGCTGGTTGATGGCTTGGGGGATGCTACCTTCTAGTCGAACAACACTACCACCGGCCGGAATCGGACCATCGACACTAAAGTTAAAGCTAAAGGATGTGCCTTCACTCTCAATCAGAGTATCCGTGTTAATGCTAAAGTTGACCGTCTCAAAATTGCCAGGATAGCTTGCCTGCAGCTGCTCAGAGAAAATTAGCGGCGTCTGAATCTGGCCAATCTGAGTCTCAAGCTGCCAGTTTTGCTGACTATCGACACGACCGACTCGTTGTTCAGAAGCAGCAATATTTGCGCCCGTAAACTGGTGTAGCTGCTGCAAAAAGAGATAGCCCTTGACTCCCTGGGCAACCTGACAACCGTAAATTAAAATGTCACGACCTTTAAGCACGTCAGCCCATTTTTTGAGCTGACTCGCATCACGGCCGAGGCTCTCAAAGCTAAGCTGAATGTTCCCCAGATTTAAACGGCCTGGGGAGCCGTGGGACACAATATGCAGACTTGAAACTGATTGACGTGCCGTCAACGCAGCGGTGATTTGGGCAAGACCATCGCTGTGTGGATCTAGAACCAGTAAATCTGCAGATGATATATCTGTCGCTAGTAGCGGCAAATGATCTACACCGGCATCTAGAATGACCAGAGTTTTATTATCTGAATGGTCAAGGGCCGACTGCGCTGAAATGGATGACGTCAGAAGCATGAAGTTAAATCCTTTGTTAGTGTTGTGTTACTAAACCGAATGATGAAAATATACGTCCCCTGTTTTTTGTAATGGCGAACATTCAATCCGCCTAACTACCTCAAGAAGAATCAACCCGGACAACCCCCAAAGACCAGTCGCGATGATGGGTAACGGCTTTCGCTAACGCCTGCAAAAGTATATAGACAGGCGAGAGCAGACTGTAATACAGCAGGGTTAGTTCACACTGAACAACAAGCGAAGGCGTTTTTGAATACTGTGTTAGACAATAACGTAGCCAGCGGCACAGATCGTTAAGACCATAGGCTGCGATCGCAAACGGTCTTTGCCACCGCTGAAACCGCACCATCCGCGTGTGGTATCGGCTGAGCCCCACCCCCCGAAAGAGATTGAGTAAGTAGCCAGCGGTCATGCGCTCCTTGCCAATCGCATGCTCAATCTGCATCTGTGGATTATGCCAAACTTGCCAGCCTGCTTTTCTTATATAAGAGAGCGTTTCAATATCCTCCCCTTTACCCATCAAATTTTTAGCCAAAACACCTGACAAACGGGGTTTTTCAGATACATGATCCTGCCAAACCTGTCTTCGCACCACCAGCCCAGCCCCGGCCGGAAACAGCCAGCGGTCAAGCAAGTCATAACGAAAGGATTGATGTCCCCGATCAATCACCGCCAAAAAACAAGCAATTCGCTTAAAATCTTGGGGAGGCTCAACCTCATAGGCTCCGACAATTTGACTACCGTAAGCCCCAGCCTCAGGATGCTGCTGGCCAAAATCGTATACCGCCTGAATCCAGGATGAACTAGGCAAGTTGTCATCATCCAAGAAGGCCAGTAGCCGACCCTTCGCCGCTCGGATGCCACAACGACGAGCAAACGCCAATCCCTGCTTTGGCTCGGACTCATAGTGTAGTTTATTCGCAAAAGCGGGTAAGGCCTGGTAGCCTCGGACGACCTGAGCCGTTTGATCCCAGCTATTGTTATCCACAACAATTATGTCCCAAGTCACCGAAGTCGTAAACACCTGAGAGGCTAATCGATCAAAAACATTGGGTAGACATGAAGCCCCATTGTACGTACAGATAACAACCGTTATATCCATGAAAGTCAATAGACAAGAGGGTCAGTGCAGCGCATCAAGATCCCGCGCTCAAGATCAACGCCTTATAGCAAATATAAAATTGAGCAAACACCACCAGAAACGACTTTGCCCATAGACAAAACCGAAAACAATTCACCCCCGGCGGCGACGAACCAAAACACCTTGTCAAATCATCAAAATTGTTGCGATTCCTTCTCAATAATCCCCACAAGCATTATCGCCTTCATCTATCGTTTAAAGCGGCTATTTTATGAAGTTAACATAAAGCTCTAAGGGAATTTACGTAAAGAAAACGTAAATCTCAGGACGCCTATGTGCAATTCCATTGCATTTCCACGAATCCCATATCCTAAAATTTAAAATCGCTTTACCCACGATATACCTAGTCATTCTCAATAGCCATCATAGAATTATTGTTCGAATCAGTAGTCTCTAGCCGTTTAAGCAGCTGACTCATGCGTTATCACAAAAGTCAGCTGCGGCTACTGCGATCAGTCTCAATAGCTTTCAGCAGGTACTATGTCAATCAAGTTTTGCAACGTTTGCAAGTCTATGTATTATTTGCCAATATCACAGCGCTACACTCATTGATCTTAAAAAAGGGCTCTAGAATCTAAAGAGAACACATCGACAAGGCCGCTGACTTAAATCTATAGTGAGCATTGAAACTATCTTCTCAATCAGCTTCAGTACGCGTATAGTCAGCAATTAAAAGGTTAGAACATTCCAGTTATTCTAATATCTAAGAGATTCAAATTTTTCACTGCGATTCATCCCTACAAAACCGTTCATAGCATATTCTGGCAATTAAGAGAAAAGACATGCTGTCAAACATTACCGCAGACCCAGACCTGCAAGCAGGCACCCAGGTAGATTTGGGGTTAGGGCTTAACTTTTATGCACCAGAAGGGACTCTGTAAGGGGCGCGGCAGCTGCAGAATTTAACTTGCCTTTGTATCGGAACCTTTCTGGCCTTCAGCTGGAAACCGACTTTAGCGCAACAGTGGGGATTCAAGCAGTGTTCTAAATTAGAAGCATCTACAACAGCTGCCAAAAATACAGCAGCGTCATGCCTGCCCCGGACCCTACAAGAGAAATTTTGAGCAGGGCAATTAACGGTGCTGGCAACAACAAATGTGACCAGGTTGATAGCCAGAGCCCGTCTAACCCAACAGTGGGAAATGCCGAGGCCACAATCTTTTACAATGCCCAGCCACTAGCGCTTTTGAAGTTAATCTTGCCGATGACTGAGAGGCTATTGATATAAATTTGCATTAAGCGATCGACTATGGTAAATTTGCGGGATGAAGTTCTTTGGGACTTGGTAATTATTATTTGTTGACTACATAGCAGTTCTTCAAGTCGATAACGATTTTATTCTTTGGAGATTTCTAAGCGATGTCTTTTTTACTTAAGCAAGGGGCTCTGATTGGTTTAGTACTGGGTTTAGCGATTCCGACTCGGGCTGAAGCGATTGAATTTAAGTTTGACTGGACGGGGCAGATTGCTGGATTTCAGGTGGCGGGAGACTTTGGTTATGATGAAAGCCAGAGCTATACAGGTGGTATTGTTAGCACCGCTGATTTAGATTTTCTCAACGTGTCTTTCTTTGCCCCCGATGGCATGTTGTTACGCACCTACAGCGACAACCACCTCGACCCCGGCGTTAACTTTAACTTTGACACCAATACTCAAGAGCTTTTGCAGGCAGGGAGCTATAACGAGCCCGATGGCATTAATCTAGGTGCTCCTAATTTTGATCGTGAAAGCGGCAATGACCCTAGTCTAGCTAACGGCTTGAGCTTTTGGTCAAAGCCACCCCGCAGCAGCACGCCTCACCTACACCTTGATGATTGGGCAGACGAGTTTGGCTTCCCAGTGGCCTTTTCAACCCACCAAGGGATTGCTTTTCCTCCTTTTACCACTCAGGAGCTGATTGATACTGGTCGAGTAGGCGCGGCTTATTTGCCGCCTAACGGACAACCGGTGACGGCCCTGGATGAGCGGGGACAGTTTGCCCAGGTAGCTCAGGTACCAGAGCCCACTTCACTGCTGGGCTTGTTTGCTGTGGGTAGCGGTTTTCTCGTAACCAGCCTCAAGCGTCGGCAGAATGGAATTGAGGTGACAAAAGTTTAGACCATTTTTGCTAGTCAATAGGGTACTGACCTTCTGGGCCTTTGCCTGAATTTCGGTGGTGTGCGATCGCACACCACACACAAAAACAGCTGTGCCTCCGAAAAAGAAGCATAGCTGGACTTTCCGCTGAGCGTCATCGCACTAACCTATTTGAGACAGTGTAAGTACAAACGCCAGATTAGAATCTGCTGCTAAGGCATGAGGCGCATTTGCAGGCATAAAAACAAATATCTCACGGTTCGCTAGAAAATATAGGAGAATAGTGAATAGCGCAATAGCCCCCAAAACCGTATGCCAGCCACGCAATGGCCGAATTGATTAGTAACGAACGCGTCGATGATATCCCACTGCTATTAAGCCAGATGCAAACCCTGGGTCTGAGAGAGCTACTCGACGAGCACTTTGTGCCCCATGGGAACTGGCAAGGTGTGAGCCTAGGCAACGTAGTGTCGGGTTGGCTCTCGTACATTATCTCGCAAGGGGATCATCGTCTCAATCAAGTCGAAGACTGGGCAAAGAGCCTGCTCATCAGCTTAAAAGCCTGTCTGAGTGAGTCATTGCGGCCATTAGATTTCAGTGATGACCGCCTAGCAACGGTGCTAGACGAATTGAGTAACGACCTCACGTGGGAGCAGTTCGAGGGAGCGTTGACTAGTCAAACGGTGCGGGTGTATGACTTGAGGGTAGAGACCGTTCGGATTGATACGACGACGGCCAGCAGTTATCGAGAACCGACAACAGACAGTTTATTTCAGTTTGGGCACAGCAAAGATTATCGACCCGATTTGCCGCAAGTGAAAATATCGCAGGCGGCCTTGGACCCATTGGGAATGCCAGTGAGTACGAGTGTGGTGAGTGGCAACCGGGCCGACGACCCGCTGTATATTCCCGAGATCAAGCAGGTTCAAAGGTATCTGTCGAAGAGTGGATTGCTATATGTCGGTGACAGTAAGATGTCGGCGATAGAAACGCGTGGTTACCTGACGAAGAGTGAGAATTACTATCTATGTCCGTTGCCTGAGGTGCAGGTGTCACAAGCTGACTTAGGTTACAGTTTAAATCATACTCATAGATAAATAGATCTAGCCCCTCGCGCAGGTTGATACCACGCAGATAGCCCTGGCCAATCATTGCAGGCATCAACAAAATAGTTTCTCGACTGGCTAGCCGACAACTACCTCCATAGGTTTGTTGGAAATCTTTCGCTACTTGTTGAATCTCATTAAACGCAAGAGAAATATCCATCTAGCCTCTCATGTTATACAACAGTAAGCACAGCGCTAAGCCTGCTCCAGACCGAATGAGTAGGACACTCATACAGCTTGAGAAACACCCTAGACCAGAGCCAAAGCCTGATCAGGATTAGAAACATCCGGCACAACAGCAAAGCTATCTGCGCCCAAGGCAGATGCTTCAACACCGTTTAATACTGCCAGAACTTCGCCACTATCAGCGACACCCAAGAGAGTATTGCTACCATCTTGAGTGAGAGTTAAATCTTCAAATACTAGCTCATCGGCTACTAGACCAATACGATCGATGCCCACCTCAAAGTCAAGGATAGTATCGGTGCCATCGCCGTTACCAAAGACAAACAAATCGCTGCCGCCTTGACCATTGGAGAAGTTATCGCCAACGAGAATGTCGTTGCCAGTCACTCCCATGAGGATGTCATCGCCCGCATCACCCCAAATCATATCGTTGCCCGCATCGCCGCTGAGGATGTCATTGCCTGCTTTGCCGCCAATGCGGTCATTTCCCTCACCGCCAAAGATAA
>JBCBZT010000056.1:0-48975 GCA_039815185.1 Cyanobacteria bacterium P01_A01_bin.123
CATCTTCGTTGTCTAGTTTAAGTGCTTGATTGAAATCTTTTATTGCGTCCTCATATCGCTCCATTAAACGATAGGTGACGCCTCGCTGAGCGATCGTCCAATCATCTTCGTTGTCTAGTTTAAGTGCTTGATTGAAATCTTTTATTGCGTCCTCATATCGCTCCATTAAACGATAGGTGACGCCTCGCTGAGCGATTGCCAAATCATCTTCACTATCTAGTTTAAGTGCTTGATTGAAATCTTTTATTGCGTCCTCATATCGCTCCATTAAACGATATACAATGCCCCTCTGAGCGATCGCAAAATCATACTTGTTATCTAGTTGAATTGCCTGATTAAAGTCTTTTATTGCATCCTCATATCGCTCCATAAGACGATAGGAAACGCCTCGCTGAGCAACACACCAGCTATATCCTGGCTCTATCTCGCAAGCTTTAGTTTGGTCTGCAATTGCTTCATCTAAATTTCCTATATTTCTGTATGCCAAACTACGATAGATATATGCCCTTGCATTGTTTTGGTTCAGGCTTATGGCTTTCGTGTAGTAAATAATTGAATCTCTGAATTTCTTTTCTGATACAGCTTTTCTTCCTCTCTCTATCAAAGCATTAGAAAAAAGATAGTTGCCTTGGCTAGTGTTTTCACCTAGCTCGATCTTTAGCAAGATGCGATCCACTGGCCAATTGAAAAGACCATCTGTCAACCAACTCATCGCTCTCTTCCAGGCAGGAGAATTATAGAACTCCCAGTATTTCTTCGGGGGTTTAAAGTTCGCAGTTCTCCTTGATATATTTTTCCAAGCACTTGTATTGAAGATCAAATCTAAAGCTTCTATAAGCTTTAGGGGAAAAATATCGAACCAACTAGCTTCAAAATTCCTTACAAAATCTCCAAGTTTTACTCTCGCTTGATCATTATCTTTTAGTAGCGGTAGTATCAAAGGCTCTGGAATAGTAAATAATCCTTCTGTCTCAACGATGTCAAATTTTGCCCATTGATTAGTTGCATCGCTCAAAAGCTGAAAGAATTTCTGCCGCTGCTTTTGATATTTAGATAAATAATAAGAATATTGTCTGATACTAGAAGAACGAGGAGTTACTCCTGCTGAAATAAAGGTGACAATGCTCTCTAGCAATAATTCTGCTGTAGGTTCTGAACTAATAATATTTCGCCGTTGCTCAGCCCAAGCTTCTTCTTCACTCTGACTCAAAAGTTTTTCAATAAGTGCTTGATCGAGCTCAGTTTCCCGTGAGGCTTGCTGGAGGGTAAAAACAAGACTGTATGGTCTACCATCTGTTTCATTAGCAAGCTTGGCTACCGCATCAGGTGTAATATTGAAGTCTAAAATTTTCTTCGCTGTCTGCACTAGCTCTTGACGTTGATTAATAGTCAAAGCCTCCATTCCAAGAAGATGGAAATCATGCGCTATTAACCAGTTCCTAACTGAATCCGTTAGGCGCTCTTTCTGTATTGTAATAAGGTAATAAGTGTCAGACCGAAGTCTCGTAATTGTTTCTAGGCATTGAGATAATCTTTCAAGGCGCTCTACTTCGGGTCGCAGCCCTAGCTCATCAACAAAAAATAACGTTTTCTCCCGATCATCTATCTGAAATGCGACAGCTTCTGAAAGCGATTCCTCGCTTATAAGATCTAATGCAGAAGTCGGTTCGTAAATCGCAGAGACAACACCATCTTCGGTTGCCATCCGAATAATCTCTGCGGCTTCGCGGGTTTTGCCAGATTTCATCCAACCGACAATTGCAACTCGCCCGTGCTCTCGAAGCAACCCTGGGTTTGCAATATCCCGATCAATCCAAGGGATCTTGCCGCTTCTACCCAAACGGGCGATCAGCGTTTCATACTTGACTCTGCGAATCGGTTTGCTGTCTACTAAGCTTCGTTTATCTGTCGTGCTTTCCTCTTGGGTTAATTTACGAATAGGTATTACAACATTAGTGATCGCAGTACCCAGTAATGTAAGCAGTGCGCCTAACCCAGTCATGATCAGTAAGACCTTATCAAACCACGTAGGAAAGAGAGTCGGGACTAACTGATGTAAAGACCAAATGACAAATCCAAATATCAGAACTATGACACCAACACCGATCAGAACCCTAAATGGTTTTCTGTGACTACGCTTCTGATGCTTGGCCATCGCTCAATCCTTGGGCATTCATGGATAGTTTTATCAATTTTGCCCTCACATCACCAAAATAATCTCCTCAAACTTACAAGAAGTTTTTATTGAAGAGAGAAGCTACAGTGGAGCTTACTCTTGGCAAAGGATTGGAGCAATCACCTTGATCTCCCAGCAACGGTAAAAGACAAAGTTTTTGCATTCGGGTTCGGTCTAGAATTACGGACTAGCAGCAGATCTTCGCGTGGGAACGCGGAAATAGGTTGAATTTAAGCTGGGTGAGTCTCATCAATATGGGGAACGTCTTCAATTGATGTTGTAGAATCAGTCACGATCGCGCCATCTCCATTTCCCGTTGCTTCCGGTTCAGCTACGGCTTGTCCCGCCAAACCTCGTACCTGGTTAATCAGCGTACCGAGCTTGCCTTCTTCCAACAGAGAATTGATCAATGCCAGACCACTGGTGGACAGCATCAGCTTATTAATATCGCCAATACCAGAGCCATTACCGTTACCGTTGCCCCCTGGGAAAGCATAAACGCGGGCATCGCCCAAGACTCCGGGCTGGGGCGCGAGGGATTCCACAATGCTGGGCAGTTGGGGAATCAGTTCGAGCCAGAGTTCGCGGATCACGTCGGCGGTGAGGTTACGTTGCTAATGGCGTTGCGGGCCTGGACTTGGGCTTCAATACCTTCGGCTTCGGCCAAGACGCGATCGCGCTAAATATTAGGGTCAGGACATCGGTGGTGCGATCGCACTAGATCACCAGATTAAGCAATGCAACCTATAGAAAAAAACCATAGTTTGAATGCAGGGCTTCTATCTTTTGAATGCAGGACTTCTATCTTTAGAGAGTTAGCCGTTTCTAGCAGAGGTAGTATCCTGGGGCATAAACCCTTGCAATAACTCTCTATGAGGCTCTGGAGTCATGTCAGCAGCATTCACCATCGGCGTTGAGGAAGAGTATCAAATCATTAACCCGGAGACGCGAGCATTAATGGGCCTCTCGAATTCGCTGATCGAAAGTAATCAACAGGCTCATACGACCCAGGCTGTGGTTCATGAGTTGTATTGCTGTCAGGTCGAAATCGCCACCGATATTTGCCAAACCCTTGATGATGTGCGCCAAGCGTTAGTGCAGGCACGCACCGTTGTCACCGCTGCTGCCCAGAAAAATGGGGTGGCAATCGCCGCGGCTGGTACCCACCCCTTCTCAGACTGGCATGACCAGGCCGTCACGCCCAAAGATCGCTACTACGCACTACAAGATGATCTCAAGCGTATTGTCCGCGAGCTGATCATTTTTGGCTGCCATGTCCATGTCGGTATTGACGATCGGGAAATGGCTGTTCAGGTGGTTAACCGGGCTCGTGTTTGGCTACCGACGCTGCTGGCGCTAACGGCAAATTCACCCTTTTGGTTGGGCGAAGATACGGGGTACGACAGCTATCGCATGGAAATGTGGTGCCGCCTGCCGACCGCCGGGCCGCCACCTGTCTTTCAAGACTATGCCGACTACCAATCTTTCATTCAGCGACTGATTGATATTGGTATCACTGATGACCCGACTAAGATTTACTGGGACATTCGCTTGTCTGAGCGTTATCCCACGGTTGAATTTCGCATGGCCGATGTGTGTACCAGCATTGACGAAGCCGTCATGTTAGCGGGTTTGATTCGCGCTTTGGCCCATACCTGCTATCAGGATGCCCACACTGACCAGCCATTTACAGCTGCCCGAGCTGAGCTCCTCAAGGCAGCGATGTGGCAATCGGCCCGTCATGGGCTACAGGGTGATTTAATCGATTTCACGACCTTGCAGTCTGTCCCTGCTAAGGACCGGGTGCGATCGCTGCTTGACTATATCAAACCTGCATTGGAGCACTACGGTGATTGGGATGTTGTGAGTCAGCAGGTGAGCGACATTTTCATGCACGGCAATAGCGCTCAGCGGCAGCGGCAAATCTACGAGGAAACGGGCCGTTACGAAGCTGTTGTTGACTATCTCATTGAACAGGGTGCGGCAACGCTAGCGATGGCATAGAGCGATTGTTGAATGCAAACATTAAGCTGAATCAGAATCCTCAAAGGATGTAGGTGCATTAAGCGTATCGACCTCATGGCTCCCATTTTCGATGGGGGTTTCTACTGGCGTTGTTGAGGGTTCCGAAGCCGCTACAGCTTGTCCCGCCAAACCCCGTACCTGGTTGATCAGCGTACCGAGCTTGCCTTCTTCCAGGAGTGAATTGATCAACGCCAGACCGCTGGTAGACAGCATCAGCTTATTAATATCGCCAATACCAGAGCCATTCCCGTTACCGTTGCCCCCTGGGAAGGCGTAGACGCGGGCATCACCCAACACGCCGGGTTGGGGTGCGAGGGATTCCACAATGCTGGGCAGTTGGGGAATCAATTCGGGCCAGAGTTCGCGGATCACGTCGGCGGTGAGGTTGGCGTTACTAATGGCATTGCGGGCCTGGACTTGGGCTTCGATGCCTTCGGCTTCGGCCAAGGCGCGATCGCGTTCAGCATCTGCCAGTGTCCGAATTGATTCAGCTTCCAGTTCTGCCGCTTGACGGGCGATTTCGGCTTGGCGGCGACGGCGGAACACATCAATTTCCACCACGTTTTGGTCGGCGATCCGGCGTTCGTCGGCTTCCCGTTCAGCAGCGATGGTCGCCAAGCGTCTTTGTCGTTCAGCCACTTCGAGTTCGGTAGCGGTTTGTACCCCGGCTTGAGCCTGGGCCCGTTCAGCTTCGGCCAGTAAGCTGTCGCGTTTTTTGTTGGCGATCGCGATCGCGGCGGTTTCTTGAGCGGTGCGAGCATCTTGCTCAGCTTGGGCTACTTCAATTTGGGAGGTGAGTCGAGCCGCTTCTACAGACTTGATGCGGTTAATTTCGGCCACTTCGGCTTCTTGCTGTTGCAGAGTTTGGGTGACTTTAAGCTGTTTTTGCCGTTCTTCCAGGGCGATGTCGGCTTCAATTTGACTTTGCTGCACGCTGAGTTTACGGGCAATTTCTTCTTCTTCTACCGCTTTTTCTTGCAAAATCTTGGTGCGCTGGGCAGCAGCGGCTTCCCGGTCTTGAGATTCTTGGATTTCCCGCTGACGTTGAGCTTGGTCGGCTTGGATTTTAAGCTGTTGGGCTTGGTTGGCCTCTTCTTTTTCTTGGGCGATGGTCAGCGATCGCTTTTCGGCATCCAGCTCTTTTTGTTCAATAGCGACCTGGGTGGCCAGTTCCACTTCCCGCTTTTGCTGAATGGATCGTTGGATCGTTTCAGTCCGCAGCCGTACCCCTTGAGCGTCGAAAAAGTTGTTGGTATCGTAAGTATCGCTTTCTTCCACCTCTGAGATGGCGATATTGTTCAACGTCAAGCCGACCTTCTTCAAATCCGGTTCGATCAGGTTGAGCACCTCCTGGGCAAAGCCCAGCTTGTCAGAATCAATGTCCGCCAACTTCTTGGTTTTAGCCGCGGCTCGAATAGCGTCGTCGGCCCGTTTTTCTAGGGCATTTTTAATATCGCTGGGGGTGATTTTGCCCTGATTTGAAAGCCGCGCCGCTGAGGTGAGGACATCTTCTTGGGAGGCGGTGATGCAGACATAAAAGGTCACCCGCATATCGGCTCGCAGGTAGTCTTGAGTCCGCACTGCCAGTTTGCCCGTACGTTCGACGTCGATAGACATTTCCCGCAGGGGGACTCGCGTCAGTTCGTGGAATCCAGGTAACACCACGCAGCCGCCGTTGAGAATCACCGCTTTTTTCTTATTGATAATCCCGCCGGTTCGGACAAAAGCTTCGTTGTTAGGCGCAATTACATAGACCCGCGTATAGGACCAAATGGCAATTAACACCAGCACAATAAAAAACACGATCGCCCCAGCAAAGGTGGTGATGTTACCCCCCGGCAACTGGGCAATGGGGAGGGCGGCGGGCTGAATCTCACTCACCAGCACAGAGGACGAGCCTTGAGCCTCTAGACGGGTATTGGCGGGCTTAGTTGTTTCTAGTGAGGATAAGGGGGGTAGGGTTTGGATCAGTTCAAGCCAAAAACGCATGGAGGTCACCATTGGGAAGTAGAGGAGAGTGGGGAATGGGGAGAGGGAGGGACTGACTGGGTGGAGGGTAATCGAAACTGTAGAATCAATCACCAATCCATATCATCTGCCAAAATCTAAAATCCAAATCTACAATTCAAACTGGACTAGGCATTATCTGTCGGCTCTATCGGTTTGGGTAACTGATTTTCTGGCAGGATTTTAAGCGGCGGGGATTGGTTGAGCCAGCGATTTTGGTCAGGGCTGTCTTTGGCGATCACAGTGTAGGCATTGTTTTTGCGTTCGATCACCAAAACTTCAGCCCCGCGCCGTAGAGAAATCTCCGCCCAGCGGGGCACAACCGCGCTGACGGTAACCAAATTTTTGGCAGCATCAAACACATCTACCTGGCCGATTTTGCCAGAATCTTCGAAGGGAATGGAGGCCGAGACGACGCGGCCCATACAGCCAATAATGCGATCGCTGCTGGCATCTTCGGTAAAAGAGGCAAACACGCGACCAATGGGGCGAGAAATTTGACCGCCAATAAAGAGTGCGATCGTCAGCGAAACCAAAAACACCCCTAGGTCAATGCCAGGAATAAAGAGTAGTGGCGCGATCGCCACATTCAACATCCAGCCCAGCAGACCCCACAGGCACAAATCTAGGGCAATCAGCAAAATCAGCGGGGCTTTGCCTATCCCAAACCAGCCTAAGAGAGTGACCGGGTTGAAGCTTTCACCGCCGTCCACATCAGCGTCAGCGTCAGCATCAAAATCGACTAAAGTGTTGCCGATATCGACTTCCATATCAATATCAGCGTCAAGATCAACATCGGTATCAATGTCGGCATCTACATCATCATCACCACCGCCGGAAACAATCACGAAGCCGAATAGCAACGTTCCTGCCCCAAGCAAAATCCAGTAGGGCAAATTGGCTAAGTCAAACAGCATTTCGATTTCTTACCAAATCAAGCTCGATGCCCTATTCGTTATAGCGGTAGCCACAAAGTTTTGTGCGTTACCGCGAGCCAGATTGCTTGTGGACTCAGCATCCTGGCGATACTTGGTACATTAAGCAATCTGGCCAGTGCTATAAAAGCCGGCTCAAGCCTAACCTAGAATTCACGTTATCCTGTTGGGATTACGGTAGGTTGACAAGTTTTGTAATTAATTCTCAGAGAAGTATGCCCTTGATAGATCGCCCTCACTGGCAATTCTCGTCTCGGGTGACGCTTTGACTGCTCAAGATTTCAGTCGGTACGGGAAAGGCACCACTGCGGAGTTGGAGGGCGAGGTCGCTGGCTGCTTCAGCCGTAAAGTTGCCGCTAATCACTGCGGCTCCGCCAGTAATTCCGGTTTCGGCGTAGCTGACATCGATTGTCGGGGCGCTAATTAATACGTCATCGATAAACACACCAAGGGTTCGACCAGTTCCCGCGAGCTGTTGAGTCAAGTCGGCAAAGGCTTGTGAGCCTTGATCATCAAAGATTCAACATGGTTGTCCCAGGCCATTGCCTTTTTGATAACGGTGTCTAATTGATGGCGGTGTCTAACTCACTAACCTTGGACAACTTCGATAATCAGGGGTTTTTTGTTTTGGATATACGATGTCACCGCGGCACGTTCTTCTGCACTCAGGCAAACTCGGTCTCTGAGTTTATCGATCAAACGCTTAGTCAGTACCTCATCCGAGAGTCCAGCGACGGTGTCTGGAGAGATCTCTAAAACGGCAGACCAGAGCAACCGCAGAATTCCGGTATCCATAGTATCCATCCTGGTTCAATTAAGGGAAGCGGTAAATTTCGAGCTGATAATCGTGCGCTCTGTTGTGTTTTCTTGGATTTTATATTTTCTTTAGATTTAGATCTCCCTTAACCTACTCTTCCTCCAGGATGCTTGCAAGTTAAACGTCAAGAAGTGTGAAACGGTGTAAAGAAAAAGACCCCTGTCTTCTACTGACAACCAGATTCCCGGGACGTCGATCAGCTGCTTGCGGCAACTTGCTGACGCTGTGACCACCAGGCAAAAATGCCACTCACGGCAAACATCAGCAGACTATAGATCGCGGCTGGAATCGCCATGCTAGGCGTATTGAGAAATGTGGGAGCACTGGCGATCGCGATCGCTAAGGTGCCATTTTGGATACCCACTTCAACCGTAATGGCGGTGGCGCTACGATGATCGAGCTTGGCGAGGGTCGCGATCGCATAGCCCAAAGCCATGGTGCACACCACTAAGGTGAACGTGACCCCACCCACCTGTACGAAAAAGGTGGCTACATTGGCCCGTTCCTTGAGCAGCAGGCCCACAATGATCAACGTCAGGAAGAATAGTGAGAGCCACTTGACCCATGTTTCAACAGTCGCTGCAAATCGAGGGGCGTAATGGTGCAGCACCATGCCCAAGGCAACTGGGATGATCGTAATCACCGCAATTTGAATTACCGTCGTCAGAAATGACAAGCGTAGGGCAGTTCCTTCTCCCAGAAAGGTCTGCATAGACAGGTTGACCACGAGAGGAATGGTAAAGACAGTAATGAGGCTGCTAATCGCGGTTAGCGTGATGGACAGCGCCACATTTCCTCGGGCCAAATAGGTCACCAGGTTAGAGGTCGGCCCCCCGGGACAGGCAGCCAAAATCATTACGCCTACAGCTAACTCCGGTGTGAGGGGGAAAATAGAGGCTAGTAAAAAGCCCACGATCGGCAGCATAACCAGCTGGGCTATAAGGCCGAGAATGACGGCTTTAGGCTCGACCAAAATTCGCTTGAAGTCGTCCAGCGTGAGGCCTAGCCCCATGCCCAGCATGATGATAAACAGGGCTAGGGGTAGAAAGATCGCAGTTAGAAAACTTGATTCCATAGCTCTAGAGATGCGCAACCTGTGGTCATCTTACTAGGCGGTCAGAACCGATTACTAGCGACATTATCTGTCATGTCCTGCCAAGCTGGGTTGAGATGCAATATTGAATATTCCTGTTAGCTAAGACTATCGCTTTACAGATAGGGTCGAGCATCACCTCAAGCCACTGGAGTTTCTGGTGTTTGTCAAATCGGTTAGCTTTTGGCGCTAACACAGTTTGCTGCTGTCATTGCTCGGTGTCTCTGAGTCGAATTGAGTTTTAACCGATTTCCAACGTTGTTCTTGGTAGATCAGTGCCGTGAGATGGATAACAGAAAGTAGAATGGCTGCGATCGCGACGATATAGCTATGCAAAGCATACATATGCTGCAACGTGACGCTGTTGATACCGCTGCCACCAGACAAAACGGTTTGCAACATCGGCCCTACCAACGGCATTGAACCCACAATCGAGAGCTCGATCTTGAAGCGCCAGAAGCTGGTTTGCTCCCAGTTCAGGACAATCGCCGTCCAACTCAGGCCAATGGCGGCAAGGGTAAACAAGATACCGCTGATCCAAGCGGTGAGCCAGGGCAGCAAAAATTCACGACCCAAAAACATCACCACGATTTGCACCAGCGCTAAAACGATCAGGCTGTGACCGGCAACATGGTGCAGACTCAAAATGAGTTCACCACTGGCAATGTCATGCACAATCGTGGTTAGAGATTGATATGCCCCCATGGCAGCAGGCTGATAATAAAACGCAAGCAGAATACCTGTCAGCGCAGCCATGCCACACAGGGTCAGCTCCATCACTGCCAGCAGCGTCGCGATCCGCTGAAGGATGTAGCGATACCGATCGGCTGAGGGAATCCGGGGTGCAAATTGATTGGCGAGCACTTGCCCAATGGCATACTTTGCCGATCGGAGCTTGTCTTTTAGCCCTTGGCTAGCAAGGGAACTCCCTGTCAGCCTTTTGTGCAGCCAGCTAAAGCAAACGACGCCCGCGACATAGACCCCAAAATACAGCAGACGCCAACGGAAAATTAAAATAGCCTGCCAGTCTGGATATCGTTGCAGCAGGACGGATCGAGAGGCAACGATATCTCTTAGCCAATCCTGATAGTCTTGCCACGCTGTTGGGAAATAGCTGGCGATTTCGCCCACTTTGCCCGCTAATGCGATGTCTTTCTGACTCATTTCATACCCCTTTTGGCTCTGGCGTCCAATGTGCGACGCGCTCTAGCAGTTGCAGCTTTACTTCCAGCGCTTGTGCCCCCGTCCCAGTAATTCGGTAGTATTTCCGTCTGGCACCGGTATGTTCTTCAGGGGGCTCATCCCCCCATTCGGACTTCACAAAGCCCTTTTTCTCCAGTTTTTTCAAGTTGGGATACAGCGAATTAAACCCGATTTGCTTGCCACCACTCTTCTCAATCGCGGCCATAATTTCCAAACCGTAACGCCTCCGGAACCGAAGCGCTGACAAGATGACTTCCTGGTTAGGCGTCAGACGCAAATCTTGATCGCTCATAACTATTTCTGAGTATTGTATTTATTCGAATATAATACTATATCCAATAAATAGATATAGCCGTAGCGCATAAAGCTTTGTGCGCTACGGCGAGCCAGATTGCTTGTGTGCTGAGCATCCCAGCGTTACCCGGTGCATTAAGCAATCTGGCCAGCGCTATGTTATGAGCTGGCTGATGCGATCGGATCCATTCAATGCTGACCGACTCACCCCGATGCTGAAAAGGCATTGCCTACGCATGTTAGTGCTACTTCAACAGCCTGCCCACTAGGCCCAATTAGCAGGCCCAATCAGCGACGCGACGCGGCTTTTGACTGAGGGGGGTCAATTAGGTTGGCCAAGATTGCCATCGGTACCATCAGCACCATGGGGAGTAGGCAAATGAACCATTGAGACCCGGTTAGGGGTGCCGTTTCGAATAACGTATTCATCACAGGCCACTGACTAAACACAAGTTGTAGGACGACTGCCACCCCAATTCCCACAAGCAGCATCGGGGCAGTCGTTACAGATGTGGACTTGCCGCGGATGTAGTTGAGCAGACTGATGCCCAACTGACTAATGCTGAGTAGATAGATGATCCGCGCGGCAACCAGGGCTTGAATGGCCATCGTGCGAGCCACGGCAATATCTCCGGTAGTTGATTTTGCCCACTCGAAGATGCCAAAAATTAAAATCCAATTAAACAAAGACACGGCCAAAATTCGCCGTAATAATTTCCCAGTAATTAAAGGCTCGTGGGGATTACGGGGGGGCTGCCGCATAGACCCGTTGGACTTGGGTTCAAAAGCCAGGGGCACGGTCATGGTCAAGGAGTTGATCAGGTTTAACCATAGGACTTGTAGGGCCAGAATCGGTAAATCCCTGGCGAATAGCGCACTGATCAAGATGGTCATAGATTCCCCGCCATTGACCGGCAATAAAAACGCGATCGCCTTCCGTAAGTTTTGATAGACGGTGCGCCCTTCTTCTACAGCCGCTTCAATGGAAGCGAAGTTATCGTCGGTCAGCAACATATCCGCTGCTTCGCGTGCGACTTCGGTTCCCCCTTTACCCATGGCGATGCCAATGTCGGCTTGCTTGAGGGCTGGGGCATCATTGACGCCATCGCCGGTCATGGCGACAATCTCACCTTTCGACTGCAGCGATTCAACCAGTCGCAGCTTTTGGGTAGGGGCAACTCGGGCAAAAACGTCCCCTTCTTCAACGGCGTGAGCCAACTGGCCATCGCCCATTGTTTCTAATTGCCACCCCTCGAAGGCTTTGACTTGTGTGTCCTCTTGGATCCCCATTCGCCCGGCAATTGCCCGCGCCGTTGTAATGTGGTCTCCGGTGATCATCTTGACCCGAATTCCCGCAGACTGGCAGGCATGAACCGCCGCGATCGCTTCGGGACGAGGGGGGTCAATCATGCCTTGCAGTCCTAGAAAGACTAACCCTGCCTCAATGTCCCCATGGTCTATTGAATGCTGATGGGAAGCCACCGGTTTTTTTGCGAACGCCAGTACCCGTAACCCTTGTGCTGCCATTGTTTCAACCACATGCCCAATTTGTGACGGTTCGATGGGCACGATCTGGCCTTGTCGATTCACCTGGTGAGCACAGCGGTTCAAGAGTGCTTCAACTGAACCCTTGATATAGATTGTCCGCAAATCAACATCATGCAGGGTCGCCATATATTGATACTCGGATTCAAATGGAATTGAATCTAACCGGGGCTTCACAGCCACCAGCCTAGACTGGCTTAACTCAGCTTTGGCCGCGGCTGCGATCAAAGCCCCTTCGGTCGGATCACCGCCTACCGACCAATGTTCCCCGCTTTGCTTTAATTGAGAGTCGTTACACAGTACCCCAGCAATCAGACACTCCTCTAGCGCTGACGGCAAGCCATCCTCAAATAGACTTTCGCCATTGCCATTGCCCACCCGCGTAATTTCGCCTTTAGGGCTGTATCCACTGCCGCTGACTTGATAGTGCTGCCCGCCAGTGTAAATGGCCTGTACTGTCATTTGGTTTTCTGTTAGGGTTCCGGTTTTGTCAGAACAAATCACGGTAGAACTTCCCAAGGCTTCTACGGCGGGTAGCTTGCGAATAATGGCATGGCGACGGGCCATGCGGTTGACCCCAATCGCCAAGGTGATCGTGACAACTGCTGGCAATCCCTCTGGAATGGCGCTGACTGCCAGAGCAACTGCGGCTTCAAACATATAAACCCAAGACTCCCCTTGCCCCAAGCCGATCACAAAGGTTAGCGTTGCCAGCGTCAAGATACCGTAGAGCAAGATGCGGCTGAACTTTGCGAACTTGCGGGTCAGGGGGGTACTCAGGTTGACCCGCTGTGCCATGGACTGAGAAATCTGCCCAACTTCGGTGGCACTGGCTGTCGCGACTACCATCCCCTTGCCTTGCCCAAAGGTCACAAAGCTACCAGCGTAGGCCATGTTTTTGCGTTCTGCCAGCGGCGTATCCTTGGGTAACGGCTGGATAGATTTCTCCACAGGCATGGATTCTCCGGTCAATGCAGACTCATTCACCTGTAAGCTACGAAGCTTTAACAGTCTCAAGTCTGCTGGGACTTTATCTCCCGAGGCCAACACCACCACATCGCCCGGCACTAAATCCTCGGAGGGGATTTGTAGCGTTTGCCCCTCTCTCAGAACGGTTGTTTCGGTGGTGACGGCTTTTGCGAGTGAGGCGATCGCCCCTTCTGCTTTAGCTTCTTGCACATAGCCAATCACCGCATTGAGTATTGTTACCCCCCAAATCACGGCAGCGTTGGTCCAGGAGCCCAAGGCCGCTTTGACGCCGCCTGCAATCAACAAAATATAGAGGAGTGGCTGATGAAACTGTAATAGAAATTGTAGCCAGGCGGGCTTTCCCGGTTGAGCAGGGAGTTGGTTCCAGCCGTAAGTTTCGTAGCGGCTTGCGACTTCTTCTGCAGTCAGTCCCTTTTCTGAGTTGCTATTGAAAGATTTAATTACCTCTTGTGTCGAGATTTCGTGATAAGAATTAGAAGACAATTGGGCTAACATCATAACTTTTAAGGCAGCGTAAGCTGTACCTGGCGCTATGGCTTGATGCTAGCAAAAGCTTAAGCTTGCGTTGATAGAATTATGTGCATCATGATCATAGAAACGTGAATATAGTAACCAAGGAAATTAAGGAAATAGGTACACGGGTTAAAAAATATAAATTTCAATAGGTAATATGCGAATTATTGTGCATTGTCTCCGCTTAAAGTCTCTCCAGGCAATGATTTACCCATTTCTGCAAAACAAAATCTTTGGCTAATTTACCCAAATCTATGCTTGCGAAGAATCTGTATAAATCTGTCTTGCTAATAAGCAGAAATATTAGTAATGCGATCGCTCAATATTTATTCTTCCTACGAAGTATTAGGTCTTATACTCCCGCACAGTGAGTTACTAAAGTTTCAGTATACTAATGCCAATATAGCAGCAACTTTTGTCGATTTCTATGGGTGCAATAGTGGACTTTAAGTCTCACCCATTAACGTAAAGGCTGCCCAAGCACTCGGATCGGGATAATCTTCTAGGGTGGTTAACATGGCCTGTCGCAAGGCTTGAGCTTTAGATTGCCCCTGTTGTAACTGCTGATAAAACGTAGTCATCAAGGCAGCTGTTGGTGCATCGGGAACGGCCCAGAGAGACACGACTACGCTGGGGACGCCTGCAGTCATCAGCGATCGCGATAGACCAATTACCCCATCGCCTGTGATATTCCCCAGGCCTGTATCACAAGCACTTAGCACCACCAAGTCTGCGGCGAGGGACAGTTGAAGAATCTCTTCGGCTGTCAGGAGTCCATCTTCCTGACTATCTGCTGCCAATGCCACTGCTCCGGGGACTTCTAGTCGGCCTGTTGCCTCTAGTTGGCCATATTCCAGCAGGCCATGGGTGGCCAGATGAACCACGCGCGCGGCAGGTAAGCGCTGTTTGATAGTTGCTTCGGTTGCCTCATCCATCGTTAGCGCAGTGGTGTTGAATAATGCTGCGATCGCTTCAGCTTCGCGCTCAGCCCCCGGCAGGTTGGGCAAGGGCACAGGCGTTTCGCCTACTAAAGGCGGTAACGACGGCATGGTGGGGTTGCCCACGATCAAGAGGTCTTCGTCGGCCAGTGCGGTCAGGGGGCGGATGGCGCGAGATTGTTGCAGGCGCCTCGTCAACCCCAGGGTTTGAATCGAGGGTATGGTTAGCAGGGTATGGTGTTCAATCAGGTATTGTCCCTGGGTATTTTTCAAGGCGGCAAAGGGAACCAAAAACAGATTTCCCTGGGGAATGACGATCACGTTAGCGTCTGGGTCGGTCGGTAGATAGGCTTCGATGGGTTGAATCAGCACCTCATAAAGTTGAGTCAGGGGTTCAGACGAGGCGTCTACGGTTGGGTTAAAAACTACACTAATGCCCGCTCGGTTGCGATCGCCGACAGCTGCACGGCTCAGCTGCACTAAATCTTGTAGGGGGGTATCGAGTTGGTCTAAATCTATGGCTTCAAAATGAATCGTCCCATCGGGCTGCACTACCCAGATGTAGAGTGCGGGGTTGTCTAATTCTGTATCAACGATGGCGTATTCAACTAAGGTTGCGGATTGAGCTTGGGCAATTTGCCGAATCGTCGCTAAATCTGGCGCTGCGAGCCGTTCAGTTGTACCCTCCTCTAATCGATTGGCCAGTTGCTCAACCAGTGCCCGCGTTCGTCCTCGCTCGGCGACGGTTAGTGCAGCTTCAACTTGTCCTTGCGCTACCAGAATTTGCTGTAGTCCGCTATAGCTTTGGGCCTGAGTTTCAAACAGGGAAATTTTGTCAATATCGCTTAAATCTTGGGCCCCTAGGGATTCCCAAATCGTAATTGCGGCTTCAAACTGGGTTGTGGCTGCGTCATATTGGCCCAAGGCAAGCTGGGCAAACCCAATGTTGTTCAATATGGTGCCTTCCCCAGGGCGATCGCCCACTTCACGATAGATCACTAGGGACTGTTGGTAGTTCTCTAAGGCTTCTGATAGCTTTCCTTGCCGTCGGTAAAGTCGGCCAATATTGCCCAGCACCACACTCTCGCCCGCTCGATTGCCAACCTCGCGATCGATTACCAGGGCTTGCTGGAAGAAACCAAGGGCTTTTTCAAGATCCCCCAGGGCGTCGTAAATAAGTCCAATACTGTTGAGGGTGGCGGCTTCTCCATAGCGATCGCCAATCTCTCGACGCATGGCAAGGGACTGCTGATTCGCTTCTAGGGCAGCTTGAAGATTACGCAGTTGATAGTAGGCTGTTCCTAAGTTTTTGAGGGAAACCGCTTCCCCATAGCGATTCTGGGTTCGCCGAGCAACGGTTAAGGCTTTTTCGAAGTAGCCTTGGGCGCGGTCATAACGGCCTAAGTCTAAATAGACTAAACCCAGATTATTTAGCGTTGACCCGGTATCGTCTTCTTCACCCAAATCTTGACTGATGTCCAGCGATCGCTGTAGTGCATCTAGGGCGGGGGGATATTGCCCAACGCTGCGGTAGGCTTCGCCTAAGTTGTTGTAAACAGCGCTGATTCGACTCTCATTACCCAGTGCCTGAAACTGTTCTAGCGCTTGCTGCCAGGTCGCGATCGCTTGGGCAAATTGCCCGCTGCGATACTGTTGCATGCCCTGTTGAAGTAAGGCATCTGCTTCAGCCTGACCGGGCATCGGGGTATCGGGGCTAGGTGCGGTAGTCGCGCCTGAGGTTGTGGTGGTGATGGACAGTTGATAGGGCCCCCGCCCAGTTTCATCGTAAGCATTAACAATGACGGTGTACTGCCCGTTTGTAGATAAGGTGAAGTAAATCTCAGAATTACGATTTTCTGGGCTGATATCGTCATTTTGGGCTAAAACCTGATTGTTTGGGTCAACCAACGCCAGATAGGTATCAAAGGTTTCACTTTCTAGGCTAATGATGACCGTTTCACCGGCAGTGCCTTCAAAGGTATGGGTGTCGTAGAGGCTGTTATCTGGGGCCACGCGATCGCCGTCTTCTAAAACCCCTTCGGTTACCGTTAGCCTGCCCTCCTGGGTGACGGCTCTACCCGGCACTTGAGCTAGAGAAGCACTGGCAAATATCCCGAATACCGCTACAGTTAATCCCGACATTGCCAACTTAGACAGGCATTTGATGATCAAGCTCTGGGAGCTTATAGCCGTGACGGGGGGTTGAGTCATGATCAAGACAAGAACGTTCTCAGGTTGCCTGAATTTTACCGTCTGAATTCTCCAAAAATGAGTTCCAATACGCTCTTAATTAAGAATTGTAGACTTTTGGGATGCAATCTGCCATCAAAATTGCATATTGTCGTTTTATTGGATTCAATTCATACTTGAGATGTTCTTGTTATGAGACTTAAACCGTATCCATAACTGAGTTCAAAGTTCTAGGCAAAAAGCTGTCAGGGTTACGCTGGAGGCAGATGTTGAGCTATGAAAACACCCATTCAATCTGATCCAAACCATCTAACGGTTGAACGTCGTCCAGTTGCCTTAATGGTTCCAGGTATTCCGGCATCAGACGGTGCTGGTGTACGGTTAACGCGAGTCTTGGGGACTTCGGCATTGCCCATCCTCGACCCATTTTTGCTGCTCGATATGTTTTACTCCGATCAGCCCCAAGATTATGTGGCTGGATTTCCCGATCATCCCCACCGGGGATTCGAGACCGTGTCTTATGTGTTGGCGGGTCGCGTTCGCCATGAAGACAACAAAGGCCACGTGGGTGTAATTGAGCCTGGCGGGGTGCAGTGGATGACGGCAGGGCGGGGAATTGTGCATTCCGAGATGCCAGAGCAAACAGATGGGCTGCTCTGGGGGTTTCAACTGTGGCTCAATCTACCCGCAGATCAAAAGATGACTGACCCTCGATATCAAGAATTTGATGCGAGTGAGATTCCGGTCGAGTCGCGATCGTCTGACGTTCAAGTGCGCGTGATTGCTGGGCAAACCAGCCTCGGTACCCGCGGCCCCATTCAGCAAGGCACAACGGAGCCCGTCTATTGGGACGTCGCGATCGCCCCTAATCAGACCTTCTGCGAAATCCTATCCCCAGCCCACAACAGCTTTATTTTTGTCTATGACGGTCAGGTGAGTGTCCATGCCGATCATCCGGAGCCAGCGCAACCTGTCGAAGCGGGCACCTTGGCCGTTTTAGGTGAGGGAAAGCAGGTGCAAATTAGCGCGGATGGCCAAACTGGCAAATTCTTGCTGATCGCAGGCAAGCCCCTAAACGAACCCGTTGCCCATGGGGGGCCATTTGTGATGAATACCCGAGCCGAAGTGCTGCAAGCCCACCAAGACTATTTAGCCGGACGATTTTAGGAGAAAAAAAATGGGACTTTTAGTAGATGGTGTTTGGCAAGATCAGTGGTACGACACTGCCAGCACAGGGGGCAGATTTGTCCGCAAAGCCTCTCAATTTCGCAATTGGATCACGGCCGATGGTAGCCCTGGCCCTAGCGGGAAAGGCGGTTTCAAAGCAGAGCCCGGCCGCTATCACCTCTATGTGTCTTATGCCTGTCCGTGGGCTCACCGCACGCTGATTTTTAGAGAACTCAAAGGACTAGCGGAGATGATTTCGGTCTCTGCTGTCCATTGGTTTATGGGTGAGTATGGTTGGACATTTGAAGTGGGAGAAGGGGTAATTGCTGACCCGATTTTCAAGGCCAAGTATCTGTATGAAATCTACACCCACGCGGACTCAAGCTACACCGGGCGAGTCACCGTGCCGATTCTTTGGGACAAGCAGACTCAAACCATCGTCAATAATGAGTCTTCAGAAATCATTCGCATGTTCAACAGTGCGTTTGATCAAGTTGGTGCTAAACCGGGCGACTATTGCCCTGACCCCCTAAGAGATGAGATTGATCTGATTAACGATCGGATCTATAACACTGTTAACAACGGGGTTTACAAATGCGGGTTTGCGACCACCCAAGACGCCTACGAAGAAGCATTAAAACCCTTGTTTGACTCACTCGATTGGATCGAACAACGCCTCTCCACTCAACGCTATCTCACAGGCGATCCAGTCACAGAAGCTGACTGGCGGCTATTCACTACACTGGTTCGCTTTGATCCGGTCTATGTAGGGCATTTCAAGTGTAATTTGCGTCGCATTGTAGACTATCCCAATCTATGGGGATATGTGCGTGATCTTTATCAAACACCGGGTGTCGCAGAGACGGTTAATTTCACACACATCAAGCGACACTACTACCAAAGCCACGCGACGATCAACCCTACTAGGATTGTGCCCCTGGGGCCAGAGATTGACTTCTCGGAACCCCACAGTCGAGGACTTTTTAAGAACTAAACTGATCAATATTGAGTTCTCGATATCCTGTTTGGGTATCTAAGACACGTCTGAAGACAAATTGATCCAGATCGCCTATCACAATCTCCGCTGTGGTGCGAATCAAACACCCTGTCATCATATGTCCCCCCAGTGTCTGACCTTCGCCATCCGCGATCGCCATGTGTAAGTGCAATCCATGCACCGACAGCGTGCCCGATAGCGACAAAATTTCAAAGGGACGGGTCAGCACAGTCGTCTCCGTCTGTTCTGCAAAACGCAGCGCAGCTTGACTCAAGCTGCCTACAGCCGTAATCACGCAGCCTGCTTCCAGGCCATTTTTATCGACCAGATCACTGAGTGCTAGCCTCAAATCATCACCAGGAGAAAGTCGTAGCGCATATAAATTCATAGGTCGGGAGTCAATATCGTTTGTTTTTTCTGGCTTGGGATTTAGGGGCTGTCATTAATTAGACAGGACTTGCGCAGTTGCCAGCAACTGAAGCCAAGGCGCTTTCAAATAGGAGTGCATGGCCTGGCGGAAAATGCTGAGTTTGGTCTCATCGCAATTAATATCTAGCAACAGGTGAGTGATGGCATCGGGTGATCAATAATTTTCTTCCGTGATAGGTTTTTATAAAATAAGCAAAAGCGTTGTTACGAAGACACAACACTTTCGGTTTGAACTGCGTATTTTGAGGACAGTATGATTGTGGCTTCTAGCTTAAGAGCTTACTTACAACCTATTGCTGATTGGTTTGCGGGCTTCGGTGTGCCTGAGCCCATCGTTCATTGGGGACATCCTGCCATGATGGGGATTGTCATTTTTGTGATGGGGACGTTTACAGCCTGGGCGGGTTGGCGCGGTAGAACCGCAGAGGATTCTGAGGTGTCTGTCAAAAACCGCAGCAGTCATCGCCAGTTAGCCCCTTGGCTATTTACGTTTATCACGTTGGGCTATGTCGGTGGGGTGCTGTCTTTGGTGATGCAGGAGCAGTCTATTTTTGAAAGTCCTCATTTCTGGACGGGTAGCATTGTGGTTAGCCTTTTGGCACTCAATGGGTTAATTTCAGTGACTAAGTTTGGGGGTGATCAGGCTGCGCTGCGCGCTGCGCATGCTTATTTAGGCAGCGCTGCGATCGCATTGATGTTTGTCCACGCTTTTCTTGGCCTCAATTTAGGACTATCGATCTAAACCACAACTGCTTTGAAAGCTTGAGTTTTTGCCCCAGGGGAAAATTGTGCCCAAAAGTTATACTCCTGGAGCAACAGTAATGCTTGTTCCTTGCTCCCCAATCTGGATTTTAAGAGGTACCCATCACACCCCTGGATTTAACACTGAGAAATGTTAACCCAGATACCAAACTGACTTAGGATAGTTAAACAGATTTATGCTGAAGTGTTGGTGGGAAATGACCGCTCTCTAAACCGAAAGCTGAAACAAATGTTTACAATGGAAAGTGTTCCGATCGCGATCGCAATCAGATAAACGGTGCAGTGCCTCAGCAACGATGAGGCCATTTCGGAGATAAGGATGAGTTAACTGTGCTCAAGAACTTCAAGCAAGACCTGAAGAGCGACCTAATTGCTGGGCTAGTTGTGGTTATTCCCCTCGCCACCACGATCTGGCTGACGATTACCGTGGCTAACTGGGTGATTCGGTCCTTGACTTTGTTTCCCAAGCAGCTTAACCCGTTCACCGGGCTAAACCCGATTTTGCTTGACCTACTCAACTTGCTGGTGGGGTTTGCGGTTCCCCTGTTTTGCATTTTGCTGATCGGGTTGATGGCGCGGAACATTGCCGGACGCTGGCTGCTGGACTTAGGGGAGCGCATTCTTCAATCGATTCCGTTAGCTGGGGCTGTCTATAAGACGCTGCAACAGCTCTTGCAAACACTGTTTCAAAATTCTAAGACCCGGTTTCGTCGCGTTGTTTTAGTGGAATATCCCCGACGGGGGTTGTGGGCGATCGCGTTTGTCACTGGGGCTGTGGCTGTGGCCCAAGCTAACACAAGCAACATGCTCAGTGTTTTTATTCCCACGACTCCCAATCCCACTAGTGGTTGGTATGCCTTGGTGCCTGAAACCGACGTCGTCAATCTGAACGTGTCTATTGAAGACGCCTTCAAAATTTTGCTGTCGGGCGGTATTGTCGGCCCAAATTTGGCAGCAGCAGTTCCGCCAGAGCGTTTGGCCGCCCGTGTTGCTGCAACCGAAAATACTGACCCGTCTCCACCAGTAATATCATTAGAAAATCCATCAACAGATGACTCCCTGCAACCCCTGACGATGTTGCAACTAGAAGAAGACTGTTAGGATCAACATCACATCGTAGGAACCGATTATGCAGGCTCGTCGAATTGCCCGCGAACTGGCTCTATTAGGGATGAGCCAGCTTCATGAAAAACCTGAGAAAAAAGCTCCAGATTTAGATGCCCTGATGCTGGCAGCCGTTAGAACGCTGACCAGCGAAGCCCAAGAAACCCTAGAGTCCGCTGCTGCTGAGCTGAAGCAAAGCAATCGGCACTTGGTGGATAGTGAAACTCGGACTACAAATGTAGAAACGGCTCGGCAGATATTAGCCGGCGCGATTGAAAAAACTGAAACCGTGATCAACCGTTTAGGGTCGGCACTGGAAATTCCTGAATTTATTCAGTTGGCCAATCAGGCTGAGGTTCGCCACTATGCCCATGAGTTGCTCTCTACGGCATTAGCTAATGTCACCGTTGTGGATGAACGGCTTAACCAGGCAATGGTAGCGTGGCAGCTCAAACGCTTGGCCCGCATCGATCGCGATATCTTGCGCATTGCTGTGGTCGAAATTCAGTTTCTCGGGGTGCCTGATCGGGTCGCGATCAACGAAGCAGTGGAAATTGCCAAACGCTACAGCGGTGATGAGGGCTTTCGCTTCATCAACGGTGTGCTGCGCCGAGTCACCGATCAAATTAAGCAAGCCCGCCAATCTGCACAGCCGTTGTAACTATATATTTATTGTTAGCCCTTGAGCCTCAGGTAGCCCTATGACAGGTTTTAACTGGTTTAGCCGCCAGCATGATGACGCATCCCAGCAGCGTGTAGATGACCAAGCTCAGCCAAGCGTCACAGAAACCACAGATAAATCAGATTCATCTGGCTCAGATTCCTCTAGCCAGATGAGCCCAGAGGAGTATCTGCAATGGGCAAAAAAGGCGTACCAAAATATTCAACAGCGCCAACAAGACAGTCAACCGGAAGTTGAGTTTGAGGCAACAGTAGCCACGCCGACAGCAGCGCTACCGAAACCCGACTTACCCGAATCTAAACCCGTAGAACCGACAGCGGCAGAACCTGAAACACCAGAATCTGAGCAAGCTGACGCAGCAACGGCGATCGCAGATGAGATTGCTACTGACTTGGTCCCTGGCGTTTCAGAGTCAGGTGTTACAAACCTGGATGCTGAAGCATCAGACGTCACAGCATCAGACGCTGCAGAACTAGAGCGTGTAGAATCGACGGCTGAATCTGCCCGCGTTGAGGCTCCTGAAACGCTGCCATTTTGGGCGCAGGCCGAAGCCGAACGTCAAGCCCGCCTAGCGCGTTTACAAGAAACGGCAATCGCCGAACCAGCGCCAGAACCAGAACCAGAATCAACAGCGACAACCCTGACAGCTCCTGCGATTCCAGACTTTGTGTTGGATGAAGCTTTTATGTGGTCGGCAGAGGTGCTAGCTGCCCAGGGTCGCCGTGCGGACGATATTTCTATTGAAGAAATCACCTGGCTCAACCGCCTGCGCCAGGGCCTCGATAAAACCCGCCGCAGCTTGGTCAATCAGCTTAAGTCGATCGTCGGTCAAGGGCCACTCAACGAAGACGCCGTGATGGAAATCGAGGCGTTGCTGCTACAAGCCGATGTTGGGGTGGAGGCCACTGATCACATTATTGAAACCCTACAGACCAAGCTCAAGGAACAAGCGTTGCCCCCTGACGAAGCGATCGCATACCTTAAATCCATCTTGCGGGAGCTGCTCGATAGCCCCTTACAGGGTGAACATAACCTAACGTTTACCCCTGAAAAAGACCAGCTCAGCATTTGGCTGATGACTGGGGTAAACGGGGCAGGCAAAACCACCACTATCGGTAAACTGGCCCACATTGCCACCAAGTCAGGCTACAACTGCTTGATTGCGGCGGCTGATACCTTCCGCGCTGCAGCAGTGGAGCAGGTGAAGGTTTGGGGTCAGCGCAGTAACGTTGAGGTGATTGCCAATCCTGGCAAAAATACTGACCCGGCAGCAGTGGTCTTCGATGCCGTTAGTGCCGCAAAATCTCGTGGGGTAGAACTGCTCTTAGTCGATACGGCAGGGCGATTGCAAAACAAGAAAAACCTGATGGATGAGTTGGCCAAAGTCCGCCGCATCATCGACAAAAAAGCGGCGGACGCCAAGGTAGAATCGCTGCTCGTGTTAGATGCCACCCTGGGTCAAAACGGATTGCGTCAGGCTCAAGTCTTTTCAGAAGCAGCTCAGCTGAGCGGTGTGGTGTTAACTAAACTCGACGGCACGGCAAAGGGTGGTGTTGCCTTGGCAGTCGTACAGCAGTTGGGCTTACCCATTCGCTTCATCGGTGCTGGGGAAGGCATTGAGGATCTACGCCCCTTCTCAAGTTTTGAGTTTGTCGAAGCCCTGCTGAGCGATTGATGGAGAAGCTCTGCTGAGCGATTAATGGAGAAGCTTGAATGTAGATATCGTAGTCTGCTCGTAAATCAATAATCGGCATGACAATACCCAACCCTTCAAATGTTTTCTAAAGGAATAACGACCTGAAACTCGGTTCCTTGGGAAAGTTCTGATGTGCAAATTAACTGACCCCCATGTTTTTCAGTCACAATTTGATGGCTAATCGACAGCCCCAAACCCGTGCCCTTGCCAATGGGTTTAGTTGTGAAAAAGGGATCAAATAACTTGGCTCGGTTTTTCTCAGGAATCCCGGGGCCGTTATCTCGAATGCGAATGACAACATGGCTATTTAATCGTTCGGTGGCGATTGTGATGCTAGGAGCCTCAGCACTATCTGTCTCTCCCCTTTCCTTAATCTTTTGCTCTAAGGCATCTACCGCATTGCTAATTAAATTCATAAACACTTGATTCAGCTGACTGGGATAGCAATCCACTAGGGGTAAGTTGCCGTAGTTGTTGATGATTTGAATCGCCGAGCGCTTTGGCTGAGCTTTTAGGCGATGCTGCAAAATCAGCAGCGTACTGTCAATGCCTGCATGAATATCGACGGCCTTTTTCTCGGCTTCGTCCAAACGGGAAAAGGTGCGCAGCGACAGAACAATCTGTTGAATCCGTTTGCTACCAACGTTGAAAGACCGTAGGATTTTGGCTAAATCCTCTAACAGATAGTTAAGATCTATGGCCTCAATCTGTTCGGCGATCGCAGGTACAGGGTTAGGATAATGCCGTTGATACAGTTCTAATAGCGCCATTAAATCACTGCAATAGCCCTCAAGATGGGAAATATTGCCGTGGATGAAGGTGACAGGATTGTTAATTTCGTGGGCAATCCCCGCCACCATTTGCCCAAGACTCGACATCTTTTCGGTCTGAACTAGCTGTGCTTGAGTTTGCTGAAGATTGTGGATGGCTGCTTCTAGCTGATCGGCTTTTTCCTGGGCGGTGGCAGCACTTTTTTGGGCCTGGTCATACAATTCTGCCTGCTGAATAGCGACGCTAACCTGGCTCGCTAAGGCACGCAGCAACTCACACTCAGTCTCTTCCCAATCACGCGGGCCAGAGCATTGGTGAGCAATCAGCAATCCCCAGAGCGTATCTTGCACTGCGATCGGCACAATTAAGTTGGCACGAACCTGAAGGCCCCTGAGGTAATCCCTGTGGCAAGCATCGAGGTCTGCCCTCTCAATATCCGAGATCATCTGCACTCGCCCTTGGCGATACAGTTCGGCATACTGATCAGGAAAACAGTTGTCCATGCCCATTTCCCCCAGGGTTGACTGCCAGGGTTCAACGACAGATTCCACCACCACTCGCCCCTGAAAGTTTGCCTCGAAGCGGTAAATTAGCACCCGATCCACGTTAAAGAGTTGGCGGATTTCACGAACAGTCGTTTGCTGAATAGACTGTAACTTCAAAGATTGGCGGATTTGGGCTGAAATTTGATTGAGGAGTTCCTCTTGTTTGGCTAGTTTTCGAAAGGTTTTCTCAGATTGCTTCAGTAAATCTTCGGCAATCTTACGTTCGGTAATATCTTCAATGGTGCCCAGTAAGCCAATGACATTGCCGTCGGCATCATGAAGGGGCAGTTTGCTGGTTTCTCGCCAACTTAACCGCCCATCAGCCTGAAGCTGAGATTGCTTGATACGCAACATGGGCGTGTCGGTTTCCATGACCCGGCGATCGCATTCGACATACCAATCTTTTTGCTCCTGAGTCCAGGGCAGATCGTTGTCGGTAATACCAACAACATGGCTGGGGTTACTAATGCCTGCCATTTCTGCCCAGCGCCGGTTGCAGCCCAGATACGAAGAATTGCAGTCTTTCCAGAAGATGTATTGTGGGATATTGTCTAATACCAGCTGCATAAACTCTGCAGTTTGGTGAACCGGGCTGACTTCAAGTTTGGTTTTCTTCTCGCTGCAGCTTCCTAATAAAGAACTGGCTTGACTTTGAACGATTTGTTCGGGGGCCGCAGTGGTTAAATTCGCGAGAGAAGCTGTCTCCAAACCAGGCATCTCCACCCCAACCAGAGAGTCAGGATGGGCCGCTAGTTGACTGGCATCAGGCATCCCCGTTTGTGCTGAGCGATCGATCTGGGGCACAGTTTCTCGGCTGATGCTCAGAATTTGGTAAACCTGACCCTGTTGATCTTTAAGGGGCGTGTAAGTGGTTTCATAGAGCTGCACGCCCTCTGCTGTGGGAAAAGGATGAATCCGTCGCTCGGCACTCCCCCGTTGTAAAACAGTCGCGATTGCGTCGTCGACCTGCCGCCAGTATTTTCGCCATGGCTTAGGCTGTTGAGTTTGCTTCGCTAAGGCTGCCAATTTAACATTCGTTTGACCGAGCAGCATTTCGGCAGGACATTGAAGTGCATCGATCAAAGCAGGACTGACGGCACAATAGCTGCGATCGCGCTCGTAGCAAGCCATTATTTCTAACGATTGCTCAACCAATTGCTGCAATCCATCAAAGGCAATCGGGGCAGGAGAAGGCTTTGCAACGTTCATTGAAATTCCTTGAAAGATGGTTGAAGTCAATAAGCCTGAGCAAGGTTGGCTTGACGGCAATACCGCAGTGACGAGGGCTATTTAAGGGAGGCAACGCATTTAGCTCCCAACGCTGCAAACCATTAGGCAGTTGCATGGCAACTGAATCCGCGAATTGGCGTAGCGCTAATCGCTCTGGGTTAGAGATTTCATCTCCTCACCCAGCTTTGGACTACATCCAAAGTACCCAACTCGCTACCAGAAGCAACATACGCTTTTTCAGGGAATGAAATATTCACCTATAAGCCGTATTGACTGCCGAAATAGTACAGCTAGCAGCGCATTCCTGAACCATACCGTCTACGATAAATGGCTTAGAGTCAACCTGCAACAAATGACACCCTTTAAGAGACTGGTTTCCACTGAGATTGCTACCCACCTATCAGTCAGCTTTTTGCAATTGATAAGACGCCCGCAGACAGCTAATCAGATGCTCCCGTGTGGTAATGGGAGCATAGAGGGCGGGGTGCTGTGGCGACTGACAGGGCTCCAAACAGACCACTTCAGCATCGATATTAGGTCGATAAAAAAAAGTCATCGAGTAGCGGGAACGGGAAGCAGCAGGCTGGGGTGGTACTACGACCCGATGCTTAGTTGAGCGGAACAAATCATTAGTCCAGCGCTCCATTAAATCACCGGTGTTGACCACAACGGTGCCCGGAATGTAGGGTGCCGGTATCCAATCGCCGTTGTGCAAGATCTCTAGCCCGCCCACATCATCCTGAAACAGTAGCGTAATCGTGCCGTAGTCTGAATGGGCTCCAGCGCGAATGGTGCCGGGCTCAACCGCTTCTGGTACAGGTGGGTAGTGTAGCAGGCGTACGGTGCTGTAGTGGCAATCGTGCTGGGCATCAAAGTAAGTTTGCGGTAAACCAAAGGCTAGGGCAAAGGCCTGCATAATCTGGTCGCAGACTTCCCCGCCAACGCGGTAAAACGCTAGTAGCGTTTGATTGAGCTCAGTTTGATCCGGTAGCCATTGCTGATCGGCACCGGGTTGCAGCAGCCCAATATTGTAGGCTTCCATCAAATCTCCCGCCCCGCTGGGATCGAGATGCTGAGTTTGCATGCCAATGTAGCCGCAGTTGCATTCTGGTGTGGTCCAAGGAATCTGGTTCTTAATGTCTAGGGGCAGATTAAAGAATGCCTGCGATCGTTCAAATAGTTGTGCTAATAATGCTGGAGGGACACCGTGGTGTTTGAGATAGAGAAACCCCACATCACGACAGGCCTGCTGGATTTGCTGAGCGATTGCCTGTTTGGTCGGCCCGTTGCCCCCTCTAAATTCGGCAAAATCTACTATGGGAATAGACAAGGTGGACGATACTTGGGCCATTGAGTCAGGAGAAGTCACAACTCTATCTGGCATAAACTTTTGCCCTTCTGCCAGTCTGCGGCAGCTAATTAAGCCGATCCTTGATCAAGTTAGACTTTTAATCAAGTTATGGTTATCTATCCTTACCTCAGTTTTATCCCAGACTGGCCCCTGGCTTTCGTAAGCCTTAATACAGGTTTTGAGACAGGGGCAATGCTACTGTCCAGGTTGACACAGGCAAGCATATTCAAGCGTTTCAGTTTCAGCTAGATTGAGTTAGACAACATTTTGCAAGAGAGCGAGGGCCACTATGACATCTAGCAATCAGCGATGGATCGGCATTCGGCGGCGTGATCTGTTGAAGGGTGCTGCTGGCTTTGGAGCCGCGATCTTGGCTTCTGGTCTCAAAAGCTGTGCCTCACCCGAGTCCGCCACTGAAGCGCCGACCTCAGACGAGGCTAGCCCAGGTGAAGCTGGTGGAGCCGCAACTGGTGAACCCATCAAGCTTGGGCTAGTGGCTGCTATTACAGGTGGTTCAGCCCTATCTGGTGAAGCGATTACCCGGGGACTGACCGTGGCGATCGATGAAGTTAATCAAGCCGGTGGGGTCATGGGTGGCCGTCCCCTAGAGTTGGTGATTCGAGATGATGAATCCACCCCGGCTAAAGGCGTCGCTGCTGCACGGGAGCTGATTGAACGGGAAAATGTGGCCATTGTCTTCGGCGGCATTGACTCTCCTGTGTCGCTGGCAATGCTACCCGTATTCCACGAGCTGCAAGTCCCCTATATGGGGGTATGGGCAGCTGCGACAGGCATTACGCGTAATGACAACGACCCCAATTTTGCCTTTCGGGTCTCGGCTAATGACAACATTGTGGATCGCTTCTTGATGAAGCATGTTAGCGAGACCTACGATACTCAAAACGTAGGCCTGGTGCTGATCAACAACCCCTGGGGCGAATCGAACCAGAAGGGGTTTACTGAATGGGCACCAGAATATGGTTTGGAGATTGTCGGGATTGAAAAATTTAATGACGGCGATACTGACATGTCTGCCCAATTGACTCGTCTCAAAGACGCAGACGCTGGAGCCCTGTTGCTAGTGGCCAATGCGGCTCCCGGTGCCCAGATGATGAAGTCCTTGGCTCGTTTGGATTGGGATGTGCCGGTAATCTCTCACTGGGGCATCTCGGGTGGCCGCTTTTCGGAGTTGGCTGGCCCCGATGCCGATAAAGTGGTGTTTGTGCAAACCTACAGTTTCTATGGAGAGCAAGGCCCCGTGGGTGAAAAAGTATTGGCGGGTCTAGAGCAGGAATTTGGCCTGAGTAGCCCCAGCGATATTTTGGCTCCGGTGGGCACGGCGAATTCCTATGATGCGCTCCACCTCGCTGCCCTAGCGCTAGACGTGGCAGGCGTTACCGATGGGCCCCAACTGCGGGAAGCTTTCTATGATTTACCCCCCTATGAAGGGTTGATCAAAACCTATGAAAACCCCTTCACCCCTGATAACCACGATGCTCTCACCGAAAATGACTACATTTTAGTGAAGTGGGAAGGCGAAGAAATTGTTCCTGTTGAAGCCTGACGGCCTCTCTTAGATTTATGTGGCCTCAACTTGTCCTTTCCGGCATCGCCATTGGCAGCATGTACGGCCTGGTTGCTCTGGGGTTCCAGATCACCTATGCCGTCTCTAACACGATGAACTTCTCCCAAGGGGCATCGGTGATGTTAGGTGCTGTGCTGTGCTATCTGTTCAACATTACGTGGGGATGGCCGGGGGCGATCGCGGTCGTCCTGACCTTAGCGCTTTGCGCTATTTTTGGTCTGGTTGTTGAACGCTTTACTGTCCGGCCCTTTGCCCACAACGGTTCCAACTCCTGGCTACTGACGACTATTGCCCTAGGCATTATCGTTGAGAACCTGGTGATGTTGACCTTTGGCAAAGAGGTGCGAGCCTATCCCTCACCCCTGGCGGAAACGCCCGTGCGAATTTTGGGATTTGGGATTTTTCCCATCGAGTTGGTGATTCCGGTCGTGGGGCTGGCGATCGCCCTATTGATCCGCTTTGTGTTAACCCGCACCCTTTTGGGTAAAGCGATGCAGGCCGTTAGCGAAAATCACGACACGGCCAGCATGATGGGGATTCCAGTGGCGCAGATGATCGCGCTCTCCTACGCCATTTCTACCCTGCTGGCAGGCATTAGCGGCATGTTAATTGCGCCTGTGGCCAACGTATCTGCCACGATGGGGACATTGCTGGGGCTGAAAGCCTTTGCCACGGCCATCATTGGCGGATTGGGGAATCCCTGGGGCGTCGTTGTTGCTGGGGTGGCCTATGGCGTTGTCGAGTCAGTGGCGGCGGGGGTATGGGGTGGTAGCTACCGGGAAATTGTGGGCTTTGCGGTCGTTATTTTGGTATTGGCGCTGCGACCTGACGGCTTGTTTGGGCGGGCTCAAGTGAAGAAGGTTTAGGGATGAAGGTTCGTATCGTCATTGGGATTGGGATATTTGCCCTAGCGATCGCGGCCACGCTGGCGGCGCCCAATTCTTACTATCTCTTCGTCCTGGGGATGATCGGTGTGACAACGCTGGTATCCGTTGGGTTAAACATTTTAGCTGGACTCTCAGGACAGATTTCCATTGGGCATGCTGGTTTTTTTGCGATCGGCGCTTATACCGGCAGTCTGTTGATGCTAAGAGCTCAGTGGCACTTTGGACTGGCGCTGATCATGGCAGCCTTAGTAACCGCAGGGACAGGCGTTACTTTGGCCGCACCAGCTTTACGGGTGAGTGGCCCCTATTTAGCGATGGTCACCATTGCCTTTGGCATCATTGTTGAGCGCATTCTGATCGAGTGGGTCGGGCTTACCGGAGGCTTTGGGGGGCTCACCGGAATTCCGCGCCCTACGTTGCTGGGATTGCAGCCGCCCCTGCGAGACAGTGTGCTATTAGTGATGACGATTGCGTTTCTAGCCGTTCTGTCTTTTACGTTGCTAAAACGACATCCCTGGGGGCGGGCATTTCAGGCCGTGCGGGATGACGCGATCGCGGCGACTGCCATGGGCCTGAATTCCCTTTACGTGCGGGTGATGGCCTTTGCCGTGTCAGCGGCGTTGACCGGCGTGGCGGGCGTCTTTTTCGCGGCTATCGTAGGCTTCGTCAGTCCCGACAGCTTCACCTTTCATCGCTCTATTCTGTTTTTGCTGGCGGTTATTCTGGGTGGTTTGGGGGCAGCAGAAGGGGCTTTTGTCGGGGCGATTATCTTGGTCATTTTGCCAGAATTCCTCCACGACTTTGCTGATTATCAACTCCTGGTCTTTGGCTCCCTGCTGGTGCTGACGCTGCGCCTGGCCCCTGATGGTCTGATGAGCCTGTTCAAACGCTGGTTAGATCATCCCGCACCCGTACATCCCCTGCCGACGCCACCCGATTTACCCGTCCTGGTGGCTCAGCATCAAACCCCGACTCCCTTAGAAGTAGATACCGTCAGCATTCAATTTGGTGGCATTCGGGCGGTTGATCAGGTCAGTTTGACCGCCAAACCCGGAACTGTAACGGCTGTGATCGGGCCGAATGGCGCGGGCAAGACGACCCTACTCAATTTGATCAGCGGCTTCTATCGGTCTCAATCTGGATCCATTCGATTGGGGCAAACCGATTTAACCCATCTCACCAGTCGCAAAATCGCAGCCATCGGGGTGAGTCGAACCTTTCAGGCAACTCGCTTGTTTAATTCTTTGTCGGTGTTAGACAATTTGCGGGTAGCGGCTGTAGGTGATCGGTTGGGCTTTGTGGTGGCGGCCTTGCTGGGGGTAGGGTGCAGTCGCCAACCCGAAAAATCACTGTTGGAGATCCTCTCATTTGTTGGCTATGAGGGGGATGTCCATCAGACGGCAGCAGCGCTGTCATTTGGCGATCGCCGTCTCGTAGAAATGGCTCGTGCCTTAGTGACCCAACCCCAGGTCTTGCTCCTAGATGAACCGGCAGCAGGACTCAGTAAAGAAGACAAAGTAGCCCTAGCCCAACTGATCCGCCGGATTGCCAGTAGCGGCATCAAAGTCATCCTGATCGAGCACGATATGGACTTGGTGATGGGCATTTCGGACACGGTATTAGTGATGGACAGCGGCGTTGCCATCGCCTCAGGGGCTCCCAGCCAGATACAACAAGATCCGAAAGTCCTGACAGCTTATCTAGGGACTGAAACCTCTGCCGCTGATTGGATACGGGATCGTTCTCCAGAAGACGCTCAACTGCTGACGGTACAAGATTTGGTCGTGGGGTATGGCAATTTACAGGTTTTAAAGACGCTCTCTCTGGAAGTTAATCAGGGGGAGTTGGTTGCAGTCGTCGGGGCTAATGGGGCTGGGAAAAGTACCTTATTGAAAAGTCTGGTAAATTTGCTGTCTGTCTGGTCGGGGCAAGTCCAGTTTTTAGGACGATCGTTGTCCAATATTCCTGCCCATCACATGGCTCACACGGGCATTGTGCTGGTGCCTGAAGGTCGTCAAGTATTTCGAGAACTAGACGTGATTGACAATTTGCGGCTCGGGGCATTCCATCGTCGCGATCGCGAGATTGATAAAGATATCCAACAGATGCTGCAACGCTTTCCCCGGCTGCAGGAACGCCAAGCCCAAAAAGCAGGATTACTCTCTGGCGGTGAGCAACAAATGCTGGCAATCGCCCGGGGGCTAATGGCCCGTCCACAACTCTTACTGCTAGATGAGCCGTCTCTGGGGTTAGCCCCTCAGTTGGTGACGGGGCTCTACGCAACCCTGGCCAAACTGCGGGACGAGGGCATGACCATTTTGCTCGTGGATCAAATGGCTAGTCTAGCCTTAGCGATCGCAGATCGCGCTTATTTGTTAGAAACAGGTCAAATCGTTCGCGCTGGTGCCGCCAAAGACCTGCGAGATGACCCCGCGATCGCAGAGGTTTACCTCGGGGGCTAGTCGTCTTAGTTTAGTTAGGATGCGATACTAGGGCTAAATCTGCGATCGCCTGTCGCAGCCCCTCAAAACTACGTCCCACCGCCCCACTGTGCAACAGTTTTTCAGCAGTGGCCAGTCCGGCTTCAACGCTGGAGACCACACCACAGCGCCAGAGATAAAATCCCCCGTTCCAACGGGCTGAGTCATACAGATCAGTGGTTTTGCCTGCCAATACCGCTTTGATTTCTGCAATTAACTGAGGCAGAGGTAAAAGCGGGATGTCTTCACCATCCAGGTCATAATCTCTGGGATGCAGTAGCAATCGCGCTAACTCGTCTTGGCCAGGATTTCCCAAACCCAAGATGGCGGTACGGCTGCGGGGTAAATCACAACTGCCCTCTAGCCCCTTGACCATAGTGTAAAAGGGCTGCTGGCGCATTTCATAGGCGATTTGGGCCCGTTCCTCCGTCGGTGGATGGACAAATCCTGTAACCAAATGATGTTCGCCGTGATAGGGAGACCACATCAGTTCAACGGTAGCGAGGGTTGGGCGTTTGCCAATTTGATCGCGGTAGGGCACCAACGCTTGTGCCAATGGGAAATGGGTGGGTTGATAGACAAAACCAAACCCCGTTTGTTCAAATAGACGCTGACTTTGGGCCAGGGTAAGTTGATGCAGGGGTAAATCTAAGGCTTGCCAGATTTCTATGAGCGACAACCCGTATTTAGTCGGCATGCGATCGCTACCGTGCAGCACTACAGGTGCATTTGCCGCAATCAAAATCAACGCGGTTAGAGGGCTAATGGGGGCAGTGCGCGATCGCCCATCATAGGGTGCACAAAATACGGTTGGTGGGTAAGCTGCCTCAATTGGCATCAGGGCAGGCCCCAAATCGTCATAGGCATCGAGCATGCCTGCTAGCTCCGTCGGGGTAGGGCGACGAATCCGGTGGGCAATCATAAACGCCCCGATCTGCGCTGGCGTCGCGGCTTGAGTCAACATCAGTTGAGTTGCCGTTGCCGCTTCCTCACGGGTCAACGATTGAGAGGTGTGAGTCCCGCTACCAACTTTCTTGAGTAGTGCTTTAAAGACATCGCTCATGGTCTCTCCCACCGCCTTTTAAGTACCTATTGCGCTCTCTGAATCTAACGAATGTCTGCACGTTCACCCTTGAGGGTTGGTCTCAATCGGATGGGGTAGCTTACCCATGTCCATCACAACAGTGTCATACCTTAAAATCTTGGTCTACTGAACCAATGCCATTTGAGATTGACGATTGCGTTGTTGAACCAGTGTAAAAAATGCCTGAATGGGAGGAATCTTTAGCCGATCGTGGGTGGTCACCATTACCACTTGGCGGCTTAAATTGGGGGCTTCTGTGGTTCGAACTGCCAGCGTTGGATCGTGGGTACACTCTATCAGAGCCGACTGAGGCAGCATCGCAATCAGATCCCCCTGGCGAACTACCCCCCGAAAGCTATCTAAGGTATTTAACTCCAAGACAGACTGAATCTCCATGCCATACTTTTGAAATTCTTTTTGCATCAGCCGCTGCATGCCATAGCCGTCTTTGAAGGTGACTTGAGGGTACTTGGCCAGCGCTTCCCAAGGCACCTGTCTATAGTCACTCAGGGGATGGTTCGCGGCCATCAAAACCTGGATGGGTTCCTCGTAGAGCGACTCAACTGCCATTTCGGCACTGGTGGTGAGCATCGGGTTATCCATCACAATGGCCACATCAACCAGTCCATCGCGCAAGACCTTCAACGAGCGATCGCTCCCCAAGGCCGTCACCCGCATCTGCACATGGGGATAACTTTGACAGAACTGTTGCAGCACTGGGGGCAACAAATGGGCACAGACCGAGTGAATCGCCGCAATGCAAAGTTCGGGTTGACGCCCTTCCATTAAGTCAGCCAGTTCCCGACTGGCTTGCTGCCACTCCTGACAAATCTTACGCGCCCGAGGCAGGAGGTAATCCCCCCCGACGGTGGTTTTGCTCTGGGCGGTACGGTGTAATAAGGGCAGCCCTAACTCAGATTCCAGCGCCTGAATCTGGCGGCTAACGGTCGATTGTGTCACATTGCAACGGCGGGCAGCGGCTTGAAAACTGCCCGTTTCTGCGACGGCGAGAAAAGCCTGCAACTGCTCAAGGCGCATAATTTTGATCCTTTTGCCACAACGCTTATAGGCACAGCAATTGCAACGTCAATTGTGACTATAGAGAATTACTCGGTTTAACATCGTAGGCTGTATTACAGATATTTGCAGCCAAGCTTGCTGTTGGTCTGCCCAGACTACCACTCAGCTAAAGCCTTTTGCACACCTATCCGTAAAGTGTCAGTTAATTCTGACATTTGGCTCAGGTGTTGCAGGTATTGGTAACCATCAACGGTGTTGAGTTGCTTTAAGGCCGCGATCGCGTGGAGTTGCACCCCCTCATGGTCATCCGCGAGACAACTCAGAATGCCATTGAGGGCTTGATCACAGCCTAGACGAGCCAACCCCAACGCGATCGATTGTTTTTCTAAGATCGTTGGCTGACGATCTAAGTGAGATAGCAAATATTGGGTTGCCCGCTCCCTTAAATCGGGTATCTCAACTGTGGATAGGGTGCGAATGGCCTCATAGCGGACTGGTACCTCAGGCATGGTTAACACTGGCGCGATCGCATCAACGGCTGCTAGGGTCGGAATCCAGCCCAGTGACTGAATCAACTGATGCTTTAAAGCCTCTGCCGTACGAGGCTGACTAAGAACCGTCCCTAAACACGCCACAGCATAAGGGGTACCCCATCGGCCCAGCGCGGCTGCAGCCTTGGCACACACATCAAGATGGACATCATGTAGACAAGCTGCTAATCGGAATCCTAAGTCATGACTACTAAAGTCACCTCCAGTGGAGCAACTTCCATCTGAGTTCGCCCTGTTTGACTCATCTCTATCTAAATCAGGCCCGTCCACAACGCTCGCCTGTTTCCCAGTCTGCCACTTGAACCGCAATCCCAAACCCGTCACGGCTTCTTTGCGAACGCCAGCAGATGAATCATCTAAAGCCTGAACTAATACAGGCAGAATGCGTGAATCTTGAAAACTAGCCAGGGCCTCTATGGCAATTTGGCGCACTTGTGAATCACGATCGTTGACCACTCGCAGGAGTGGGGCAATGGTGCGCCGTTGCCGGATCTGTGCCAACGCCTGCACTGCCAGCAACCGGGTCGAATCCGACTGAAGTAGATAGCTCAAGGGATGGATGGCGCTGGGGCCAATCTGTGCCAAGGCCGCAGCCGCAATCTGATTCAGCTCCTCGTCCTCATCGCTGAGCAACTGGGCCAGTGCTGCCAGCGCTTGGGGATGGTCAAATTCTCCTAGGGTGCGGGCCGCAAACCAGCGGATGTCTTCATCAATCGTGTCGTTTTGGGTGAGATCCACTAAGGGGGCGATCGCAACTTCGCCAACCTCTCGTAGCTGCTTTGCGGCTTCCCATTGCCGCTGAAAATCACCACTAACTAATCCTTCCAAGGCCAGCATCAAAATTTTATTAGGGGCTGCATTAGCGTAAGCAGTTGAGGGGCGAAACGCGGGCTGATGCAAGGTAAAACTCCTAAGCGGGGGGCGATTACCGGAAAAACTGCCACAGTCTACGGCAACGGTTCCATCATTCCTTAGGTGATCCAGCAATGGCAAGGGTTAAAGGTCTATCTTAATGCATTGAATACATCAACTGAATGCAATGGACGCATCAAAAATATTGACCTGGATTAACAGTGGCGTCGCTATTTTTTTAATTAACTTCTGACCTCATTTCAATAAAACTTTCAGTCAATTCAAGCACTAAATCACAGCTGACTTGAAAATTTGAGCGGGAGTGTAATGTCTGGCGTCCCCTACCCAGAAAGTAGTTCTGCATGTGAACGAAGTTTCAAGGTGAGTGCCTTAAAAGAACTTTGGCAGTCACAGCTACAGATCTTGGGGTAAACCTTTGGTTTAAACCGCGATGATTGACGGACCTCTGATCGATTGATCAATCGATCAACCAACGGGTTTATTGACTCAGCCCTTGCCTAGTCAAGATCTCGCGACAGAATAGCGGGTCGAGATGACTATGCACGTCCCGCATTTTAACTATGCACTTACTGCAACAACCCAGAGAGATTGTACTTGATTATACAAAATACACCCTTTCACTTGTCTACTGTGATGACACAAATTCGCTCAATGAATTTGCAGATTTCTAGACTGTTTCTTCAACAATCGGTGGCGAATGTAGTTTTGTAGAAGACTTGAATAACTTTCAGCTTCTGCGCCTGCATTCGTCTCCCTTTAATGAATTAAGGTTTGCATTTGGCAGCTAGCTGAGCGTTATATCAACATTTGATTGATCCTCACTGAGTTTTTAGTCGACTAGGCAGGAGATAACGTGGTTGAAGCATCCGTTAAAACTGGCATCAAGCTCAATAAATTTGAAAAGTTTAAGGCCGAAAAGGATGGGTTGTCTGTCAAGTCTGAGCTAGAAAAGTTCGCCCAGATGGGTTGGGAAGCGGTTGATGAAACAGATTTGACCCAACGGTTAAAGTGGTTAGGAATTTTCTTCCGCCCGGTTACCCCAGGTAAGTTTATGCTGCGCCTGCGGATGCCCCACGGTATGCTTTCTAGCCATAAGTTGCGGGTGCTCGCTGAGATTGTGCAGCGTTATGGTGACGAGGGGAGTGCAGACATCACTACGCGTCAAAACATTCAGCTTCGCGGTATCCATTTAGAGGATATTCCTGATATTTTTCAACGTCTCGAAGCGGCAGGAATGACCTCTGTTCAATCGGGAATGGATAACGTGCGCAACATTACGGGCTCCCCCGTAGCAGGTATTGATGCCAATGAGTTAATTGATACCCACGGGCTAGTGCGCAAAGTCCAGGACATGATTACGGGCAATAGCAAAGGGAATCCAGAGTTTACCAACTTACCCCGAAAGTTCAACATTGCCATTGAAGGCGGGCGAGACAATTCGGTTCACGCTGAAATTAACGATATTGCCTTTGTCCCCGCTTACCGAGACGGCACTTTGGGGTTCAACGTACTCGTGGGTGGTTTCTTTTCGGCTAAGCGTTGTGCCGCGGCTATTCCCTTAGACGCTTGGGTGCCGCCCAACAACGATGTGGTTGCGATCTGCCGCGCCATCTTGGAGGTTTACCGTGACCATGGTTTGCGAGCCAACCGCCAGAAAGCTCGCTTGATGTGGCTGATTGACGAATGGGGCATGGATGCGTTCCGCAGCGCGGTTGAAAAAGCGTTTGGTCAAACGCTCCTCAGTGCGGCTCCAAAAGATGAAATTGACTGGGAAAAGCGAGATCACATTGGCGTCCATACCCAGAAGCAGGTGGGGCTCAATTATGTAGGGCTGCACATCCCTGTGGGTCGGTTGAATGCCCGTGACATGTTGGAAATGGCGCGCCTGGCTGAGGTTTACGGTAATGGCGAGCTGCGCCTAACCGTTGAGCAAAACGTCATTATCCCCAACATTCCTGATTCTCGGTTGCCCAATTTCTTGCAAGAACCCTTGTTGGTGAGCCTCTCCATTGAACCGACACCCCTAGTGCGATCGCTAGTGTCCTGTACCGGTGCTCAGTTTTGCAAATTTGCTTTGGTTGAAACCAAGCAGCGAGCGCTGGCGCTGGCAGAGACTCTAGATGCTGAGTTGTCTATTCCTGAGCAAGTGCGCATTCACTGGACGGGATGTCCTAATTCTTGCGGTCAACCTCAGGTGGCTGATATTGGCTTCATTGGCACCAAGGCTCGTAAAGATGGCAAGACCGTTGAGGCGGTTGATATCTACATGGGCGGTCAGGTTGGTAAAGAAGCCAAGTTGGGTGAAAGGGTGATGCAAGGCGTTCCGTGTGAGGATCTGAAACCTCTACTTAAGGAACTGCTAATCGAAAAGTTTGGAGCGTCGGAGAAAGCGTGATGAGGTCATGGTTGTATCGGGTTTCGTATCCTCCACCTGAATGACATCCGAATCTGAAACCTTAAGTAGGCTCGCAAGCCTTGCGACCCTACAAGGACAAATTACAGGTTTGGATGTAACCAAAGTTTGAATCAAAAAAAGTTGGGTTTGTAAGTTGGACTGTTTCCTCTGAAACGTCTATGTTGTGCTGTCAGAAAAAAGGACGGGGGCTTTAATGTTTCTAGTTGAGTTGTTTACCAGAGCAACCCAGGGTAGGTATAAAATACTCCACTTAACCTGGTTTGCATTTTTTCTATCATTTGTTGTTTGGTTTAACTTTCCGCCATTTGCGACCACTATTGGCCAAGAGTTTGACCTATCTCCTGCCCAGCTCGGCACCATTGGTTTGTGCAACGTGGCACTGACGGTACCGGCTCGGATCGTGATTGGCATGTTGCTGGATAAGTACGGGCCAAGGCTGACCTATTCTTTGCTCCTAATTTACGCTGCCATCCCTTGCCTGATCTTTGCCACGGCCCAAAGTTTTAGCCAGCTGGTTTTTGGGCGTTTGCTGATGGGGATTGTTGGTGCCGGGTTTGTGATCGGCATTCGAATGACGGCCGAGTGGTTTCCACCTAAAGATGTGGGTACTGCTGAGGGCATTTATGGGGGCTGGGGTAACTTTGGCTCGGCCTTCTCTGCCTTCACGATGGTCGTGTTTGGTCTAGGGTTGGCCTTTATCCCTGGCGCATTCCAGTTCCCAGAGGCCGAAAGCTTCAAGATTTTGGTTTTCCCGGCATTCACTACCGATGTGTTGAACTGGCGGGCGGCGATCGCGGGTACAGGTATCATTGCTGCACTCTATGGCGTTCTCTATTACTTCAACGTTTCCGATACCCCTCCTGGTAAAGTTTATCAGCGTCCTAGAAGCGTTCGCGGCATTGAAGTCACCAGCGTTAAAGATTTCTGGTTCCTGATGGCCATGAATGTGCCCCTCACCGCTATTTTGATGGTGTTGGCATGGCGCTTGAAGAAGGTAGAGTTTTTGACCACAGGTGGCATGTGGATGGCGATCGGCTTACTCTTTGGCCTGTATCTCTTCCAGTCGTACAACTGCTGGTCTGTTAATAAGGACTTGCTCAACGGTACCAAGCGTTATCCCCCCGAGGATCGCTACAAGTTTAAGCAGGTTGCGATTCTAGAATTGACCTACATTGTCAACTTCGGCTCTGAGCTAGCGGTTGTGACCATGCTGCCCGCATTTTTTGAAGGCACCTTTGGGCTTGACAAAGCCACTGCCGGATTAATTGCGGCCAGCTACGCCTTTATGAACCTAATGTCTCGTCCGGGTGGTGGAATCATCTCCGACCGTTTGGGTAGCCGTAAGTGGACGATGGTGGTGCTGACGGCAGGTATGGGTATTGGCTATCTGTTAATGAGCCAGGTGAATGGCAACTGGTGGCTCCCTGCCGCAGTGGCACTGACGATGGCTTGCTCCTTCTTTGTACAATCCTCGGAAGGGTCTACCTTTGCAATTGTGCCTTTGGTGAAGCGCCGGGTTACAGGGCAAATTGCCGGTAACGTGGGTGCCTATGGCAACGTGGGAGCGGTTGCTTATCTGACGACTCGGTTGCTGCTGGTCGATTCGTCTGCCGCGGCCAATGGGGGTGAACCTGTGATGGCGGCCGTTAACTCAGGTTTCTTCCAGGTTTTGGGAACTGCGGGTTTAATTGTGGCCTTCCTTTGCATCTTTTTCTTGGAAGAGCCCCAAGGCTCTTTTGCAGAGCACCATGAGGGTGAAGAAGATTACGTGCACCCCTATCCTGAAGCGCTATCGGCAGATCAGTCGGCCCGCATGCTATAGGCCACTGCATTTAACTCTCGTAGTGATGGGTTGATTCTGTTGGTTCATATCAAGGGCATGGAGATTTCTGTGCCCTTGATTAGTATCTGAAATTTCTTTGCTTTACAGTCACTGGGTTTGGGATATTGACCATGACGGACTCCAATAAAACGCTTTGTCCCTATTGCGGTGTGGGTTGTGGCTTAGAGGTCTTGCCCCCGGCCCAACCCGGACGACCCGTGAATCGGGACAAAACCGGCAATCCAATTTGGCAAGTCAAGGGCGATCGCGCCCATCCCTCTAGCAAGGGTATGGTTTGCGTTAAAGGAGCCACCATTGCCGAATCCCTCGACAAAAATCGCCTAACCCATCCGATGATGCGCGACACTTTGGATCAACCATTTCGCCAGGTGAGTTGGGAGGAGGTGCTGACTCACATCGTGGATCGGATTCAAACCGTGCGCCAAACTCAGGGGGCTGATGCCATCTGCATGTATGGGTCGGGACAGTTTCAAACCGAAGACTATTACATTGCCCAAAAGCTGCTCAAAGGCTGCTTAGGCACCAACAATTTTGACGCCAATTCTCGCCTGTGCATGTCTTCAGCGGTGGCCGCCTATATGCAAAGTTTGGGTTCCGATGGGCCACCCTGCTGTTACGACGATTTAGAACAGACTGACTGCGCCTTTTTGATTGGCACAAACACTGCAGAATGCCATCCGATTCTTTTCAACCGCTTTCGCAAGTACCACAAAAAAAATAAACGCCGGGTCAAACTGATTGTGGTCGATCCGCGCCGCACCGAAACGGCAAAGGATGCGAATTTGCACCTGGCGATCAAACCGGGGACTGACATTAACCTGCTGAATGGCATTGCCCATTTACTGCTAAAGCGGGGCAAAGTTGATGCTGAATTTATTGATGAATGCACCACAGGGTTTGCTGACTATGCAGCGGTGGTCGCAGACTATACACCGGAAAAGGTGGCTGAAACCTGTGGCATTCCGGTTAAAGATTTGGAAACGGCAGCGGACTGGTGGGGAACGTCAAAACGGGTACTGTCTTTGTGGTCGATGGGCATCAACCAGTCGTCAGAGGGGACGGCCAAAGCCCGGACGTTGATCAACCTGCACTTGATGACGGGTAACATTGGCAAACCGGGGGCTGGGCCATTTTCGCTGACCGGACAACCCAATGCCATGGGCGGACGGGAAGCGGGGGGATTGGCCCACATCTTACCGGGATATCGCCTGGTCAAAAATCCCCAGCACCGGGCGGCGGTTGAAGCAGTTTGGAAACTCCCGGCGGGCAGCATTTCACCGACACCGGGGTTGGCGGCTTGGGACATGATCCGGGGTTTGGAGCAGGGAACTGTGGGGTTGCTGTGGGTAGCGGCGACTAACCCAGCCGTCAGCATGCCCGATATTGAGCGAACCAAGGTGGCCCTGAGGCGATCGCCGTTTACGATTTGCCAAGATGCCTACTACCCTACCGAAACCGCCGAATATGCCCACGTGCTGTTACCTGCGGCCCAATGGAGCGAAAAAACCGGCATGATGACTAACTCCGAACGTACGGTCACCTACTGTCCGGCGTTTCGCCCTGCCCCTGGAGAAGCCCGCCCTGACTGGGAAATTTGGGCCGACGTGGGGCGTCGTTTGGGGTTTGTGGAGCAGTTTAGCTTTCAAAATTCTGCTGAGGTGTACGCTGAGTTTGCCCAGCTGACTCGGGAGCGACTGTGCGATGTCAGCGGATTGAGTCACGACCGTCTTGCTAAAGCAGGACCGATTCAGTGGCCCTGCCCGCTGGATGAAACCCCAGACACGGCTGCGACCAAGCACGACAAACGGCTTTACACTGACCTGCGGTTCTCTACCCCCAATGGCCTGGCCCGATTCACTGCTGTCCACGCTAATGGCCTGGCCGAAGTCCCTGATCCGAATTATCCCTTTGTGATGACCAATGGTCGGCTCTATGGCCATTGGCATACCCAAAGCCGCACGGGTCACATCGAGAAAATCACGACGATGCATCCTTCGGCCTTTTTAGAAATGAGTCCCCGAGATGCCCAGCGACTCAAGCTCCAGTCGGGGAATTGGGTTGAAGTGCGATCGCGGCGGGGAACCGTTCGTCTACCGATTTTGGCTACCCAAAACATTCGCCAGGGGACGGTGTTTATGCCAATGCACTGGGGAGCGCTGTGGGCTGAGGACGCTGAGTGTAATGCAGTGACTCACCCAGCGGTTTGTCCCACCTCACTCCAGCCCGAACTGAAAGCTTGCGCGGTACAGATCGTGCCCATTCGCCCCAAACCCCATCCCGAATTGGAGGAGGCCACCCCTCAAGTCCGCGATCGCGAGGCTTTACGAACGTCCTAGCCATCCACTATGCTCTCAGCATCCCCTTTACGCTGGTCTAGAATCCGCATGGTTGCTTTGCTGAGAAGACTCACCCGTTCCTTGTGTCGCAATACTAGGGATGCGATATTCCTTAAGCGACTGGGGCAAATGGAGAGCATCGTCTCGAAAGTGCTTTCGGTCGCCATGGTTTTGGTGATTATGGTGACGGTGGTTGATCTCGGCATTGTGCTTTATCGCAGCCTCTTTGACCCTGATACGGTGGGCTTTTTCAGCACCACTCTGACTGAAATTTTTGGCCTATTCCTCAGCGTCCTAATCGCCCTAGAAATTTTAGAAAATATCACGGCATACATCCGCAAACATGTGGTGCAGGTGGAGTTGGTAATTGCCACAGCCCTCACCGCTGTCGGGCGTAAGCTGATCATCTTAGATCTAGAAAAAGTCCCTGGGTTGAGCTTGATTGGTCTGGCGATCGCGATCTTTTCACTCTCTATAAGTTACTGGATTGTACGTCGAAGTCATCGAGGGATGATTGACTGAGGGGGCGGAGGATCAAAAGAGTGGGGCGAACAAGGTATAGGACGTCAAATGTTCTCGTCTATACTGGCTAACGGAGTAAAATTTCTGAGGGAAACGTAGTGCTAAATCCTTCACGCTGGACAAATGCAGGTCTGACTTTAACCGCCTTACTCATAACCTTGGTCACATTTGGTAGTGAAGCCGCAATCGCAGATCAACACACCAATGCTGAATCTCCTGAACCCATCGAGTCAACTGAAATGCCCCAAGGATTAATTATTTTAGAGAGCCCCTACAGCGTTGAAGAAACTGCTACACGTTTGCAAACCCTGCTAGGGAATAACGGTATCACCGTATTTGCCGAAATTGATCACGCGGCTGGTGCGGCTGGTGTTGATCTCACCCTGCTGCCGACCCAGGTCATTATTTTTGGCAATCCGCTTGTCGGGACGCCGCTGATGCAGTGCAGCCAATCCGTTGCCATCGACTTGCCCCAAAAAGCACTGATTTGGCAAGACGACGTGGGACAAGTTTATCTGGGCTACAACGATCCGCGCTATCTTGCCGAACGTCATAACCTAGTGGATTGTGAAGAGGCGATCGCCCGCGTAGAAGGGGCCCTAGGACGCATCAGCCAGGCAGCGGTTGGGCCTGATGTCATTGAAGCTGCTCCCCCAGAATAAGGATTAGTGCATCCGAAACTGGCGGAAATCTTCGTCGCGATCGCTCAACTTAACCCATGCTAAATCTAAGGATTGAAATTTTTCAGCCAAACGCTGACAGGCAGGACGTTCTGTAGCGTAATGTCCGGCGTCGATCAACACGATGCCGCGATCGCGGCCTTCCTGAAACTGATGAAATTTACAGTCTGAGGTGAGATAGGCTTGGGCACCCGTGCGGGCTACATCTGCTAAAAAACTCGCGCCTGAGCCCCCCAACACGGCTACCCGTTCAATGGTTTGCTGCAAGTCGGCGGCTGGGGAAAAGATCAAATCGGGGGGTGACAGCGCTGTTTGAATATCTTTGAGCAAATAGTCCAGCGATCGCGGTGTTGGTAAATGACCGACGCGACCATAGCCCAGCCCATCTTGAGTGGCCACGACAGGTTCTGGCTGTTGTAAATCCAGCAGTTGGGCCAACATATCTGCCGTGCCGTCTTGGACCTGATCAAAATTGGTGTGGGCGCTGTAGACTCCAATGCCGTGGGTGATGCTCAGGCGAATCATGTCGCCGATGCCGTCGCCGGTTTGCACTGATTTCAATGGGTTAAAGATCAGAGGATGGTGGGCAAAAATTAAGTTGACTGGGGTGCCCTGCTGCTTAAGCGCGATCGCTTCTGCCATCACAGCCAAGGTCGGGGTTAAACAGACTAGCACCCCGGCGGGTTGACCTAACACCCCCGGCTGAATCTGCCAACCGCAGTTGTCCCACTTTTCTTGCCAGATAGGGGGAGCCCAGGCTTCAAACCAGCGAATCAGTTCTGAAATTTGCATGGCCATTTGCACCTCGTCCACATACAGATCCACAGTTTTCCCTATCAGGGGCGTAGGGCCTTGCGTCCTCAAGTTTTTCAATCGGATGGGGGCTAGCCATCATCCTCAAGCTGGATAGCTTGCATGATTTGCAGCACGTCAATTTTCGTGCCGTCTTGCTCAGTTGCCATGGCGATCGCTTTGTAGGCTGTTAGATAAGCCGTCAGCAAATCCCCTGAGGAGCGACGGGCGATCTCATAGGCGATCGCCATCGCCGCGACTTTGGGTTCTTTGGTAGCAGGCACAATTTGTTCAGGCATAGGCGTTGGAAAGACTAGGGTCTGATGTCTAAGTACCGAAATAATCTTGCACAGTATTGGTGCAGTTTGGGAACGCTAGGGGACTCACAGACTGTTGGGCACGTAAAATTAGCTGACATTGATAGCCATCAGCTTGGGGTTCTCGGAAAATATGGAGCTGTTGTGTGGTGATGCTAAAGACCCAATAATCTGCGATTCCCCCTGCGGCATAGAGATTAGCTTTGATTCCTAGATCATGGCTCAAGGTCGTATCGGCAACTTCAATGAGCAGATAGACTGCAGCAGGCGTGGGGTGTCCCTCAGCATAAAAATTGAGCTTAGGATAGACTACTGCAATGTCAGGTTCTGGCTCTGAGAATTCATCGAGCTGGATGGGATCTTGCAGGCGGACAAGGATTCGGTCACCCAAACGGTGCTCTAGCAATTTTTCGATCCGTTTGCACAGTGCGCTATGGGCAGGGCCTTTACGCATTTTTTGAATAATTTGTCCGGCAATCAGTTCTACCTGTTCATCTGCCGTCAGAATACCGACCTCTGCCATTCGATGATAATCGGCAGCGGTAATTAGGCGAAGATCGGTTGGCGGAAAGGCCGTAGTGGGCATGGGTATGATGTCGCGTAAGCGCTACGCTAAGTATATCGTTTTGACCAGATTGCCTAAAGCACCGAGCATTGCTGGGATGCTCAGCGCCCCAGTAATCTGGCCCGCAGCCGTGCACAAAGCATTGTGGCAATTGCTCGTTTTTCCTAATCCCTATGATTCGCCCCTATGATTCGTGTTGAGCATCTGAGTAAAACCTATCCCGTTGCGGTTAAAGAACCGGGTATAGGGGGCACTCTGCGCCATTTCTTTCGGCGCACCTATCGATCCATCGATGCCGTGCGTCAGGTGTCTTTTCAAATTGAGCCCGGGGAAGTCGTGGGATTCTTGGGGCCTAATGGCGCAGGTAAAACCACCACATTGAAAATGCTCACAGGGTTGATCCATCCCAGTGGCGGCCAAGTCCAGGTGGCGGGCTACACACCCTTTGAACGCAAGCCTGACTTTTTGCAGAAAATCACCCTGGTAATGGGGCAAAAACAGCAGCTTTTGTGGGATTTACCCGCCCTCGATTCGCTCAAGATTAACGCTGCTATTTACGGCATTAGCGATAAAGAATTTCGTTATCGGGTTGCGGAACTGGCAGAGATGCTAACGCTCAAAGACAAGTTGACTCAGCCCGTACGCAAACTGTCTTTGGGGGAGCGGATGAAGGCAGAAATGCTAGCAGCACTGCTGCACCGTCCCACCGTGTTGTTTCTAGATGAACCGACCCTGGGATTAGATGTCAATGCCCAGGTGGCCGTGCGAGAATTTTTGAAGTTATACAACCAGCGTTATCAAGCAACGGTGCTGCTTACCAGTCACTACATGGCCGATATTACGGCGCTGTCTGAGCGAGTGTTGCTGATCTATCAAGGAGAGTTAATTTACGATGGGAGTCTAGACGGGTTACTCGATCGCTTCGCCCCCTATCGAGAAGTGAAGCTTGAGTTGGATTGCGACGTGACCGCTGCCGATTTAGTGCGTTATGGTGAGGTAGAAACCGTGGCGGGCTGTACGGCCAGTCTGATTGTACGACGAGAGGCGCTGACTCAAACAGTAACCAAAATTTTGGCCGAACAACAGGTGAAAGACCTCACCGTCACCGATCCACCGATTGAAGAAGTGATTGGCCGAGTGTTTCAGTCGGGTCGAGTGTAGCCTGTTTCGCCTAAAAAGGTTTGCAGTTGGGTGAAAAATTCTTCGCGATCGCGCCGTTGATAAGCTGCCTGTACGCGCTGCCAACCATCCTCTTGTTGATCTAATAGATATTTATCTGCTAAGTAGGCCGCTAAAATAGCCCTTTCATAATCTTGATAGGGATAGTCCTCGGCGGTGCTATAAGGAATGTCGAACACCTCACCGTTACGTAACTCGGTATATTCTTGCCAGTGGCTGTAAGCGTCGCTATAAACAAGCTCGGGGAATTCTCGAGTTACGTTTTGCATTTGCCCGTCTTGATAGCGCCAGATCGCGATGGGATAGCGCGACGCGGCGTAGGGAGCAAAAGCATAGGCAAAGTTATCGTCTCGGCTGGTAAATTCTGAGATGCCGTCTTCGTCGAGATCAATGAGTTGATAGCCGCCGTTGCCCCAGAAATGTTCAATGGGTACATAGGTTTCCTGGCCATCTCGATAGCTATAAATTAAGGAACTAAAGCAGCAATGGGCACCCCCTGAATACAAGTCCAGCAGGACTTCCGGTTCATCATTGCGATCGAGCTGGGTGACGGCTAGTGCAGAGGGTTGGCAAAAGCCCAAGTCGTCCATGCCCTGCTCAGACATTGGCCCATCTAGAAGGGTTTCCCCTTGGCGCGAAATTTGCAGTTGAGGATTTTCAAGGCAAAAGTCGCCACGATCGGCATCAAAGGCAGCAAAAACTGTATCGAGTCGGGCAGTTATGGGCATATCGTCAGCAGGTTGGGCGATCGCGTTAAGTCGTTCTGACAGCATGGCGCTTAAACCTGCAACGATCGCGATCGCGGTCGAAATTCCTACACCTACAGATAGCTTTGCCATAACGCCGTCTTTATCCTACAGACCCAATCTGCTTTTCATTACAACGGCAAGATTCCCAATTCCGCAATGTTAGTAGGCAACTTTAAAGATTGGTGGAGCAAAAGATTGGTGAAGCAGACCTCAGTGAGAGTAGCTATCGACATTTTGCTTGAGGTTTACATCAGGCTTGTCGGTTGCTGCATTGGTTTTTGAGCAGAGCTGAGACACTTCATCCATCCTTCTTACGAACTACCCTAAAGTTATTTGTTCATAAGCCCTTACTAGAGCTCGGGTTCCACAACGCTTCCGGTTGGATGCTTGAGAGATTCGGGTAAAAGTGGAAATCCTAATACTTCCCTCTGTGCGAGATAAACCTGTGCCACTCTACGGGCTAATGTTCTTACTTGGCGGATATAGCGAGTCCGCTCCGTTACTGAAATGACCCCCCGGGCATCCAATAGGTTGAAAGTGTGGGAGCACTTCAGCACATAATCATAGGCAGGCAGCACTAATCCTTGTTCCATCAGCGCTTCCGCTTCCTGCTGATAGAGCGTGAACAGTGTAAACAGCATTTTGGGGTTAGAGGCCTCGAAGTTGTAAGTGGAATGTTCTACCTCCCCTTGGAGAAATACATCACCATAGGTTAGAGTCTCGTTCCACTGAATCTTGGCGATCGCGTCAACTTCCTGCAAATACATCGTCAATCGCTCTAAGCCGTAGGTCAGCTCAATCGAGACTGGATGGCAATCAATCCCACCACACTGCTGAAAATAGGTGAATTGGGTAATCTCCATGCCGTCGAGCCAAACCTCCCAACCTACACCCCAAGCACCCACTGCCGCATCTTCCCAATTATCTTCCACAAACCGAATATCATGATCCTCAGGGCGAATCCCCAGCGATCTCAGCGAATCCAGATATACATCTTGGATGTCTTCAGGAGAAGGCTTGATCAAGACTTGGTATTGATAATAATGCTGATAGCGATTGGGATTTTCGCCATAACGCCCATCTGCAGGTCTTCGACAAGGCTCCACATAGGCTACCGACCAGGGCTCTGGTCCTAACGCTCTTAAAAAGGTGTGTGGACTTTTTGTGCCTGCTCCCTTCTCAGTATCGTAGGGCTGGACTATCAAACAGCCTCGATCCGCCCAAAACTGATGCAGCGTTGCAATCACAGATTGAAAGTTCACGCGCTACCTTCCCCACAGTCACTGTTACTACTCAACGAAAACCATTCTCTCCTGAATGAGCCTGAATAGCATCCTGCAAGTATGAACAACCCTATAACTGCAATTACTCCATGGGATCAGCTGAAAAGCTCAGGAAACTGAATATCTAGGACAAATGAATTATTTAAGAAGGACACCGATTGAAATTTAGAAAACTCAGCAGCAGCAGCCCCATGACGCCCAAAAAAGCCCTGAGACGACTGACTTGTAAGAGTCTTAGAGGCTTCAAACGAATTTCTTGACAGGGTTAGATAGCTTAGATATATTAGTAAAGCGCCTGAAGCGGGGGGCACGAAATGTGACCCTGACGGAGGGCCTAGAACCTAGATAATTCA
>JBCBZT010000093.1:0-17729 GCA_039815185.1 Cyanobacteria bacterium P01_A01_bin.123
ACTCACTCATAGCCTGACATTTGAGCAAGGAGAGGGGCTGGTTAATTTTCTGCCACAATTAGGAGTCGGTATCTTTGGTGGATGGAGCGCCGCAATCTTGTTTACTCTGCTACTGAGTTCATCTCTATTTTTGCGATGGCGATTTGGAGGCTGGCAAAAAATTAGTTCGAGATAGATCACAGCCTACTGATTAGGTGCAGTTTTCTCACAAATATCCTCTGGATAATCACCTGAAGATTTAACTGAGGCAGTCCAACTCTCATTAGATCGACAGTTGCAGTCCATCTACCTGAAATAGGGCGGATAGGCTAACTACCCGCAGTATATCTCGCTGACTTGTGTGGATAGATTGCGATTTGTCCATATAGCCCACTTATATCGGGCAGATATATTGAAAGTTTCAGTGTAGCCACCTGGTTTTATCCGTAGACTTCAATCGGTGCATGTCAAAATTAAGACTCACGCCTGCATCTAGCATCTATGGAAACTCAACCCCGAAAGTTACTAGATCAAGTGCGATCGCGCTGATGCTTCAGCATCAAGGGGTATTACAGGTATTCGCCGCTGCATTCGCTGCGATCGTAGCTAGGTTGTTAGCATTGCCCGTTAAGGGTTCTAGCTGTAGCGTCCCAGTGTTCGCCGTTGAGAGATTGATCACATCTTGATTCGTGTTGTTTTGAATGCGGAGGCATAGGGTGCTGCCAGGGGCCGCCCCACCCGCGATCGCTCGAATATCAGTCGCATTATTGTTCAGTGTATTTTGCTGAATGGCAATATCCGTTTGAGAACTGCCATTGATCGCAGTTCCTGGGGTGATTGCACTGTCTTGGGTGACCACGTTAATTCCCTGACCGTTGGTGTGTCCGGTAATGGTATTACCAGACAATAATGCCCGTAACTGAGCACCAGTCGCAGCAACACTCCCCACTCTCAGGTCAATGCCATCATCAAAATTATTCAAGATCTGATTATTGGAGATCGTGAGGTTACTCAAATTAGCCCCATTCTCCACCGTGACTTGAATACCATCTCCAGCGAGGGGGGCAACCGTGCCGTTGCCTTCAATGCGGTTATTCAAAATCGATACGGTACCCGTTGCATTGCCTCCTAGGCTAACAACAATACCGTCCCCCGCATTGCCGCTGCCAGCATTTGCGCCACCCACTGTATTGCCAGAGAGGGTCAAATTGAAATCACCAGTATTGTTCCTCAGGGCAATACCTTGACCCTCAACACGGAGGTTACCTCCACCCGCAACGGTACCCGTGACTGAATTTCCGCTTAGCGTGATCGTGCCAGTGACATCTTCTAGATAAATCCCAGCAGGGCGGCCAAGGCCAGCAGTTGTCGTTTGCTGGACAGTATTGTCGCGAACTTCAATGCCGTTCAATTGCTCAACATAGATGCCTGCGCGTCTAGCGGCGATCACCGTATTACCGACTACCACTGAGTTAGCAGACCCATCAATCTCAATCCCTTCCTCCCCAGATTGATTAATAGTGTTGTTGCTAACGGTAGTGCCACTGGAATTGAAGATGAGGAGACCTCTTTCCCCAATTTGAGTAAATTGATTGTTGCTCACCACACTGTTAGGCGAATTAGCAAGTTCAAGGCCTTCATCTTCCGGTTGGATAATCTGATTGCTCAGAATCTGAGCGTTTGGTGAGTCCAGAACCCGTATTGCATCAAATCTGGGTTGAACAATCACATTGTCACGAACCACTACATTGGCAGCATTATTGGCCACGATGCCATTGTCTGCGTTGCGAATGTCAAATCCAGATAAGAGGTTGTTACCGCCGACTAAAGTTACCCCATTGTTGCCGCCACCCGTGACCCTAGGCAATGTCCCCAAATCGCCAAAATTCGGCAGATTGACTGACGTGGTACCTAAAGTCGGGGCGATCGCCAGCGTTTGTACCACACCACTCGATCGCACCTGTACCCCAGCCGGAATTGTAAACCCTGGAATTGCGTTAGCGGCAGTATTACCAGGACGGACATAAACAATATCGTTAGGGTTTGCATTGCCCAGCGCTGTCGTGGCTGCACCGCCACTGTTGCCCAATGTGGTAAAAGGGTTTGCAACTGTACCAGCACCTTGGTCGGCATTGGCATTATCCGGCGATACATGAATAAAGTTGTAAGCCTGACCCGTAGCAGGATTCACAGCCACAATATTTGAGGCCTGAGTCTCGATCACGGTTTGATTGTCAACAATCACTACTGGGTTGCGAGTCACTGGTTCTGCTGCCCTAGCCCAGAGCAGCGCCTCTGGCTCAACTTCTGCCCCGTCCGGGGGTTGAACTGGCCCTCCTACGATTGCATTCACTGAGAAAAAGACATTGGTGCCAAATAAGCCATCATGTTGAATGCCCAGACCAAAACGGAGATTATCTTGCAAACGATAGTCAAGCCGCATCCGCACACCCAGGCTGTCTTCTGATTCATTGCCGCCGTAGTAATAAAGCCCTGGATAAGCCCAAAGATTGCCCCAATCGTTTGAAAACTCCGCCAGGCGAAAGCCGCCTTCTAAATCAACTCCATTCAGTGCAGCTTCAACCTGGTTAAACTGGCCCACGTCAAACACCAGTTGATTTTCTCGAAACCGAGGATTAAGCCCCACGCTGCCACCGCTCGTAACCTGATTGCGCGTGTCGCCAATCGGTAAGTAAGCATTAAAGTGGACATCCCAAGTTTCACCAAAGGCTTCTAACCCTGCCGACAGCTGGGTAAAGTCACTGCGACCCGTGTTGCGAAAATCGACCCCAGTATAGCCGCCAAACAAAGTGTTGCCCGAGAGAAATCGATAGCCCGCCAGCAAACTACCCCCCAGGTTGGCACTATTGTCGAGGCTAACTCGGGGCACTAGATAAACCAAGCTGTCGCCAGGGGTTTGGATAACGGGGATAAAGCCTTCGAAGCCAGTCAAGCCTCGGTCAAATCCACCGTTGGCACTGTTGTAGTTAATTGTCCAACGAGGCGTGATACGCAGATCAGCCGCTGAGGTTGAGGACTGAGTAGGCAGTTGAGTCTCATCGAGGTCAGGTTCAATCGTTTGCGCTGAGACCGCAGTCATAGGCATCAAGGCTACCAGCAGAGAACTCATTAAATAAAAGCTGTGGCGAGCTGCCGCACAGGAAATCTCCGTGACTTTAAGGCGTTTTCTAGGGCCTGACCACGCAGCATTGTCGGTTTGAAAATTAGCACTCGACATCACGAGACCTCTTGCATAAATCGAACGTTGATAGACCATGGGAGTAAGCCGTTGGATGTGGCCTCTTGCCTGGTGGAGTCCACTATGGCCAAAATCCTTGGCAGAAAAAATTCTGAAACTGCAACCTTTTGCACTTTAAAAGTTCAGTTTTATTCAGGTGTTGGCTTGACGAGTGGTTTCAGTCACCAAGAACGATGAGTCTTGGATATGCGCACCAACCCTGAATTAGAAGAAGGCGTTCAGGCATCTTGTAAAGCGAATCTATGGAGAGTGACGCCTGCGATCACCTGACGGTGAGCAAGCGTCATGGGTGCATGTTTTTCACGTCTTCCGTCACGCGATCGCGTTAAATTTAGCACCTAAAACTTTTCGAATATGCACTCAAGTACTTAGAACTTGAAGTGACAAAATCTCATCAGAACTCTAGTCACAAAGGAGGATTAGAAATTTCCGTTAGCTTTTCAAAGCTAAGGCTATAAGTACCTTTATCTAGGCGATATATCAATAACTCGTTAGATTACTGAAATAAAATAAACGCTTTTTGGCGGAGTAATTTAGTGAAACTGATGAACCTAATATACGCAAATTCTCTCAGAAAGTCTTCCTTGATACATAAGACTCAATGAAGAGGAGGTAAATTTTCTACCCTAATCTATCCGCAGTCCGATAAAAATACGGAGATTTTTCCCCGGTTTGACAATGAGGTTTCTGCTGCTGCTCTCTGTTCAAGGCCCCAATTGCTGAACCAAAAATTCACGAATTACAGCATCTTCTGTTAACTCAATGGCCCAGGCGTAAGCCTGCTGAGTCGCTGTGTCTGTCCCATGCACTGGAGTAAATAGACTTTTAACGCCCGATAGGGCTGATAGGTTTTCACCGCGCCATCAGACAGAGTCGCCAGAAACACCAAAGAGTTGCCAGAGACAGGGTGTTGCCCAGCTTCCTTAAGGTTCAGGACTCTCAGGAGTCGCCTCTAAAAAGTCTTGGGCATTGGGAAAATAGCTTGACCAATAGCGCGGATCCGGGCGATTGCTCCATTGTTGCCGACTGGCTTGAAGCTGCATGATTGGCAACGTATTGCCCTGTTTATCAGCGGTGATGATCACGACCACCTCAGTGACTAAAATATCGGCGTCAAAGCTGCGTTGGGCGGCGGCTCTAGCAGCATTATCAGCGCGCCGAATCAGGGCTTCGTAGGTTTCGTCTTGCCCTTGGCTAAGGAAAAGATTGACTCGGGCAGTGTAGGCTTGGGCGGCTTGAGGCACAATTGCGGCCTGTAAAACCCAGCCGCCAGCCGCCAAACCAAGGGCAACCGCTAAACCCAATGGCGCGATCGCAATAGCTCGAGCCAACCTTAACGGCATGTTGGACACTACTCGATTCCGAAAGTTCATCACGCAAAGCCCCTCAAGGAGTAATAGACGGTTCAATTTAAGCGAATACCCAAGGATGGTTGATTAAAGTGATAAAAGCTTAGCTCAAGTTGAAGACTTCCGCTCAAAAAAATTGCCCTGTAAAAGCTTGTTTATGCTATCTTCTGGGCATCTCCAAGGGGTCGCTTAAGGTCGGGTTTAACTATGAATTACTGGGCAATCATCACGGGTATCAACCAATATCAAAATCTTCAACCACTGATGTATGCCCAGCAGGATGCTTTGAGCCTGTGGCATTTTTTGGTCGATGATGCGGCGTTTGAGGCCAATCACGGTGCCCTCTTAAGCGATATTGCCACATCAGACGAAGCCGGAACACGGACGTTGTCAGCCTATGGCAAAACGTGGCGCGATCGCATTGTCCAGCTTTGTCAACAGCAGGTGCAGCCCGACGATTTACTCTGGGTCTTTTTTAGTGGTTATGGTGCCCAGTTTGAGGGGCAAGACTATTTGATGCCGATTGACGGCGACCCCAACCAGATTCCCGATACGGCTCTGGCAGTACAGTGGCTTTATCAACAGCTAAAGCTAGCCCCCACTGACAACATTGTGGTGGCGTTAGACATCAATCGCAGTCAAGGGGCCTTAGCTGACCAGCAGATTGGTAGCCAAATCATTGAATTAGCCAAGGATTTTGGCATTGCTACCCTGCTGTCGTGTCAACCGACAGAATTTACCCACGAAACTGTGGCGGTGGGTCACGGCTTATTCACCCAGGCCTTGTTAGAAGGCATGCAACACCATGGTTGCGTCACCCTAGGTCAAATTTCAGACTATCTCAGCGATCGCCTGCCAGAACTTTGCGAACACCATTGGCGACCGATCCAGCATCCGGTGGCGCTAATTCCACGAGACAAGCAGTTTCTGATGCTGATGTCACCAGAAGCGGTGACTCATTTGCCGTTGACAGAGGCCGCCGCTGCCGCCATGGCTGTGCCAGACCCAAAACCCGTCTCAAGTTCACCATCCTACTTCTCCAGCGATGATTTGCCAGAGCAGATCTCTGACCACCGCCAACCGGAATCGCCCGTTCCTGCCCCGCCGATTGCGGCCCAATCAGTCTTAACTCAATCAGTTGCGACTCAACCCGACCCCCCGCAGGATCCCTATCCCCAACCGATAGGGGCTACGGCTGCATCTGCTGAGGCAACCTTGACCCCGGATGTTCCAGTTTCGCCATCCGCTAACCCAACTGCTGCTGACCCAATTCCGGAGCCCCCTGAAGCTGACGAGCCCCTTGAAGCCGATGAACCCTTTAGTGACTTCGGTGACTTCAGCGGATTCCGCTGGGTTTTGTCCGTGGCTATTTTTGCAGTCGTGGGGGCGCTTGTCGGCCAATTGATTGGCTTGCCGACCCTGATCTCGAACTTCTTTAACGATTCCTCAGAAACAGCCGTGTCTAATGGAGAGCCGATCCCACAGCAAAATCCAGAACAGCGCTTAGAAGCGGACCCAGAAACGGACTCATCTGCTGATGCTGATGTAGCCAACAGCGAAACTGAGCAACCCACTGCCGATGCCAATTCAGGTTTAGCCGAATCAACGGCAGCAGATGCCTCAGAAAATGGACTGGCAAGCAATACTGTGGAATCCATGCGCCCAACCCCTACAAATCTCAATGGCGAGGCCAATGCCGTAGTGGAAGCCGCTTCATCAAGCCATCCCCTATTTGCCCGTGCAATTGTCCCCATTGATCCAGCAGGTGCGCCTTCTGAGTTGGCAATGGCTCAAGCCGCGATCGCCGATCAGCGCTTCTCTGATGCTTTAATCTGGCTAACCCAGGTACCATTTGGGCAGCAAACCACAGACTACCAAGTGCTTTATGAGCAGGTGGAAAGGGATCTCTATGATCAAAGCCAACGCAACCAAGCTGTATTAGCAGAAGCCCAGGTTCAGGCCGAGGCTAATCAGGTTGACAGTCTCAATCGGGCTATTTTTCAGGCCCAGCAGATTAGACCGGGGGAAGCGCTTTATCGTGAAGCCCAAGCCACCATCTACACTTGGAGCCAGCAAATTTTGGCTTTGGCCCAAGCTGCCGCCGACGCGGAAAATTTAGGGGCTGCGATCGCCATGGCTGATTTTGTCCCGCGGAGTCAACCTGCCGTCCATGCTACAGCTCAAGCCGCCGCCTTGCAGTGGCAAGGACGTTTAGCCTATCGTCAAATCATTGAGCAAGCTCAGATTTTGCCCCAACCCGGCCAAGCGGTCTCTTTTCACAAAGCGATTGTCCAGATCCGCGACATTCCCCCAGGCACCCCTGAATCTGGTGTTGCCCAGCAGCTAACCCAGCAATGGAGTGAAGAAATTCTCACGATTGCTCGTGCTAGGGCTGCCCAGGGACGTCTCCAGGACGCGATCGCCGCAGCCCAGATGATTCCAACAGACACAACAGTTTATGCCAGTGCTCAACAGTTAATTGATCAATGGCAACGACAGTAAGGAAACAACTCTCATGCAACATCGAATCGAACCCGGCCCCGGTCAAGAATCGGTTTGGGACTATCCCCGACCCCCCAAAGTTGAACCTTGTTCTAGGCGCATTCGCATTGTTTTTAACGGTGTAACGTTGGCCGATACCGATCAAGCCAAACGGGTGTTAGAAACCAGCCATCCCCCGGTGTACTACATACCGCCAGACGCTCTGCAGCAGCAATATCTACAATCCACACCACGAGCAACCTACTGCGAATGGAAAGGACAGGCAACTTACTTTAATCTCACCGTCGGCGATCTCAACGTCGCCAATGCCGCCTGGTGTTACCCTTCACCCACCGATCGATTCGCGATCATCAAAGACCATTTAGCCTTTTATCCCAGTTTGATGGATGCCTGCTACTTAGACGATGAGCAGGTACAAGCCCAAACAGGTGATTTTTACGGGGGATGGATTACCTCTGATATCGTGGGGCCGTTCAAAGGCGGTGCGGGCACTTGGGGATGGTAAGCGCATTTGGCAGCATCAATCTTCGGGAGCGGTTAGCGGTGAAGATTCGATTTGCAATTCGCGGCGCACCCCGCTGAGGGCATCGACGGCGCGCTTGAGCCGGGCCTCTAGATACTGCTTTTGGTTGAGCAACTGGCGGAGACGTTGATTGCGCGCGATCGCCATACTAACCGCAGGCATTTGTTCTGGTGGGCAAGGTTGGCATCGCAACTTCCCCTCTTCGTCTAATCCACAAAGGCGATAGTTGGGCTCAAGAGCCAAACCCTGAGCCAAGCCTGGTAATTGACTTGAAGTCGAGCTTGCAGTAAAGGGCTCCCCTTGGGTTTGCGCTTCGCACAGGTGATTGACATAGGTCATCAGTTGCTCAGTATCACCGTGGCGCAACACAGCTGCATCCAACTCTGCCGGAGGCTTGGCCTGGGGTTGATAAGACTCTAGCCACCCGTCTACAATCGGCCCTTCTAAGTATATGTTTTGAATATCGACCAAAACAGTCCGCAAATCCTGCTGCCAGGTTTCAACCATCTGCTGAATATCACGCAGCATGGTCATGGCCAAGGCTGGATTTGCTTCATGGCGATGGCTACTCAAGGCCGTGCGTTTCAATCTAGGTAACATTGGTAACGTTCCCGGAAACTGGTGCACCGGGAATGGATCAACTGTAAGTCGTTCGGGCGGATGGCTAGCTCTAGCAGCAGCAGCAGTCGGCGCTTTCCTCGCTGAAATCGTGAATGAGCAAGCCTTTACTTTCTGATGTCCTGCTGTTTCTTGTGGCCTATCTGCTTTAGCCTGAGCGGCCCGTTCAATTTTGTTCACCATAGATCCTGTGGAGACTACCTATGTTCCCATGTCTGATAATAACGACAAGTCCACAGAGTAGCGCATGCAAAGCCCAGATTTCTGCAATCCAAACTTTGCAATAGAAACATACAAGTTCTATATGGCGTTTCGTTAGAATAGATCTAATACCGTTGAACCCAGGACATAGAAGAGCAGGAATTTAATTCATGGCCTTTCCTTCCTATATTCGATACTTTGGTATGCGGCTACGTCCCTTAGCCCAACCTGTCGTTTGGTTTCCTACTGTCGTGATTGTCCTGCTGGGTACAGTCCTTTGGCAGTATCGTGCCCATCCGGAGTGGTCTGGCCAATTTGAGGTTGATGAATCAACGCCCAACGCAGGTACCCTGCTACCAGAGGGGGAAGTACCCGGGGATCAGCCTCTGCCCACTAGCGGGGAGTCAGAACGGGAAGGGCTGATGAAACTGCTCGCTGATTTGGGGTTACTGGGCCCAGAACGGCAATCTGATGAATTGGGAACCGTACCACAGGTTCAACAGGAAACGCCAGAATCTTTACTGTCATTGCTAGTTGAGCCGGAATCACTAGCAGATCCAGATGCTGAGGGTACAACTCAAACCAGTCGGCAACGGTTAGCGGGAACGCTTAATCCCTTTGACCGCTATGCTGATGCCTATCAACTACCGGGTTCTGCAGGGGCGATCGCCAATGGTCGTGCCTCTACTACCTCATCTAACACCAGCAACATCAGTGATTTCCTTAACTTCCTTAACTTCAATCAGGCTAACGGTGATGGGTCAGAAACCCAGACAGCGGGTAACGATACAACAGCCCTCGAACGAGCCTTGAACCAACGCCAAACCGTGGCAGCGGAGACTCCGGCTAGTAATAACGAAGCACAGGAAACTGCTGACGCAAACAATACTGCACAATCTGACCTAGACGCCCAGGACAGCACCCAAAATCCAGCCGTGGTGCAAGGTAATATCCCTGGCATACCCTACACCTTCATTCAAACCACCCCTCAAATGTCGCCGCCGCCAGGCACGACAGGCTATTCAGTGCCGCCATCTTTCAACGTCGCGCCGCCTGCTGCTGCTAACAATGGTGGCGTGCCCGGTGTGAATACAGGTGCAACAGCGGTGCCTTCTTTCCAAACACCGACGCCATCCTCAGGGGTATCTGGTTCAACCCTACCCCCCACATCTGGTAGCCAGTATAATCAACCGCAATTTGTTAGCCCGCGGCCGTTTTCAGCTCCGCGCCCTAACAGCCGAATTATTGGCAACGGTGAGATTCAGACGTTTTCTAACCCATTGGGCTCATCCAGTTGGGATCCGTCAGACTACAACCCCAATCGATAACCGATTTGAGTACAATGAGCCCGCCCAGCAGCAAGTCAAGGTGGGCTATGGGTTTTGACCAGTTAAGGTCATATGGTCAGAGCTTTATCGGCATCCTAAACTATCACGGGTGGCAACGCCTGTGATGGGGTTGATGCCGTCAGCGTATTTGCACATCTGCCCCGTCTGGTAGCGATCGATAATCGAGCCCGAAAAATCAGCGCCAGTGATGATGGCATCCTGGAAAGAACTGCTGCTGACAATCGCATCAGTAAAGACCACATTGGTCAAATTGGCTTGGTTAAAGGTGACTCGATCAGAAAAGGCTCCAGAGAGATCAGCCCCGGTCAAATCGGCCCGCAAAAACGAGGCTTTGGTCAAAATCGTACCCCTAAGCTTGGCCCCCCGGAAATTGGCATCGCGCATTTCAGCCGCGGCAAAGGAGGTTCCCTCTAAATTCTGATTAGAAAAGTCCCGGTTGCTCAAATCAGTCAGCGTGTAGTCTACCCGGTTCTCTTGGGCTTGGCTAGGGGCTGGCCATGCCACCAGGGTGAACATAACCATACTGACTAAGAACACTGCGCTGATTAGCTGCCATAGTAACCGCCGTGAAAAATGCCTCATAGGAAAAATCAGTCATGATTGAGTGATTTTTACATTATGGGCGATCGCGACTATCAATCCTAATTTATAGTGCTGGCCAGATTGCTGAATGCCCCGAGTATCGCTGGGGTGCTGAGTATACAAGCAATCTGGCTCGCAGTCGCTTACAAAGCGTTGTAGCGATTGCTATATATGTGATGCTGCCAGTAATGCCCGCATCGTTGTGGCGCCAACGATACCGTCAGCACTTAGATTATGGTCAGTTTGAAACTGCAGAACCGCCAGCCGAGTTTCCTGGCCAAACTCACCGTCAATTTCCAAGACATAGCCTTGATAAACCAAAAGCCGCTGCACTTGTTTAACGGCTTTTCCTCGACTACCCTCCTTGATGATTTCAACCGATAGCGCGGCTTCGGGGGAAGGGGTTGGGGGGGGTTGGTTGCTGTTTTGTAATGCGGCAACCGTCTGCACTTCGAGGATCCCGTTAGAATCTAGCCCATAGACTGATTGAAAGCGAACTAAGGCACGATAAGTTTTGGCATCAAAGACACCGTCCATCGGTGTTTCAAAGCCCCTTTGATTCAACAACTTTTGAACATGTAAAATCTTGGTGCCGCTGCTGCCGATAGCCAATGGCGAGGGCACGATATTCGAGTTTAAGCTATCAAAATCAAATCGGTTGGATTTTGACCACCGAATCTTGGTGTTGGTTTTGAACGAAGCATTGGTCAGTTTGAAGCGATCGCCACCCACCTCAGCAGCAGTCGCCAGGCAATCCCGACAGAATGGTTCTGGGTCAGGTACAACGTTCAAAGACTGATCCTGAGAGGCCACCGTAGGTTGGCTAGAAGCTTGAGTCGTGTCATTACTGGCGAGTTCAGTGCCCGCCATCGCGATCGCTAAGATGGCTAACGTTTTTTTGCTGAGAGTGGCACGTGACATCAATGTGGGCTCCCATTTGACTGGCTCTAAGTCAACAGTAATTTCTCCACAACGCCATGAGAACCCAATAGCATCTGAATTTAGCCTCACTTTAACTAAGCGAGATTTTTGCACTGATTTATAGGCCAAAGCTTTATGGAAAACTTCCGGGTGTTGTCAAGCTTTAGTTGGTGCCCGCAACAGCTCACCATATTGCTTGTGAGCGCGATCGGCATTTAGAGCTGGCGCGTCTCCTAAACCGCAGCCTGTCATTTTAACGCACCCTCACTCCGAGTCTTGGCTAAGTGCGGCTTTAAAGAAGTTGGCCCAGGCGGCGAAGTCGGAACCTGTCGGTTTGAGTTGAAGTACAGTTAGGTTGCACAAAACCATAGCACCGAATTATGTCTCAAAATAGTGAGGCTCGACTAAAGGCACTGGGTATCGAACTTCCACAACCTAGTGAACCCGGGGCAAATTATGTGCCGTACCTGATCACAGGGAATCTTCTATTTCTCACGGGTCAACTCTGCCACTGGAATGGTGAGCGGCGTTTCATCGGCAAATTGGGGGCAGAATTTGACATCGAAGCGGGGCAAAAAGCAGCGCGGGTCTGTGGCCTCAACTTAATTGCGCAGCTCCAGGTTGCCCTTGACGGCGATTTGGATCGCGTGGTTCGAACGGTTCGATTGGCGGGCTATGTAAATTCGGCTCCAGATTTTTACGGGCAATCGCAGGTAATGAATGGTGTGTCAGATTTGTTTGTAGACGTGTTTGGAGAAGCGGGTCGGCATACGCGCTTAGCTGTGGGAGTCAGCGCGTTGCCTTATAACGTAGCCGTTGAGGTTGAGGGCATTTTTGAAATAGAAATAGAACCTTCATAAACCCATAAGTAGATTGCCATAAATAAAATGAGCACTTCTTGTAGGTTGTGGTTGAGGAACTTAGCTTGCTTCCCGCAGGGTAAACCCAACACTGTTTATATCTATTGCTCTAACAGGCATCCCACTAGCTGCAATCAGGAGAATTAATGGAAACGTTATAGAAAGTGATAGTTTATTTACCATTCTAGTACCGTCCATGCATTTTTAAAGTTGCAATCTCTCAGATCTGATTCTCTTATCCAAGCGAACAACCTTCCGAAATCGCCCCAACAGAATCCACCAGGTAGATCGGCATGGTGTATATTTGAATCTATTTGGAATAGCAAACGCCATTCAGACGATTTATCAACGTAATATTTACCTCTTTTGTTTCCTTTAGGATAGGTTCTACCTGTTGATGCTAAATCGCAAATTTCTTGCATGCTTCCGTGAAGTTCAGTAGGTGTTCCTAATATTTGATGATGAGGTTCACCTTTGAGATATATTTCTCTCCACTCAGTCAAAAGATTAAGGTATCGCGCAACTGCTTCTATGTCATGCACATTGTCAAAGATACTAGGATTTGGCAATGTTAATAGCTCATCAAATTTCAATTTAGATTCAATGAATATTCGGTTATCGGTTCCTACCGGGTGCTGATAAGGTTGCAACGTTTCGCTTTCAGACACATACGCCACTAACGAACCATCTATGTCATCGAATGCATGACCTAATGGTTGCTCAATTGAATCATAAAAGAAATATAAAAATCCGCTTTCTGGTAACGGTTCTGCAACATTCAGGTTTACTAAATCTTTGCAGTTTAGCTGCAAAATAAAATCTAAAGGTCTTCCCTTATGCGTCGGATACGAAAAATTTACTGGTAATAGCGGTAAGCCACCAAATTTAGAATCCCTGGTTCTTGGCATTTCTGAAGTGTCTCTTGATACTAGGATGCCGTAGTAAACTTCTTTCAAGATGCTTTCTGATAAGTCTTCTAATTCATATTTAGATATGAGTTCTATCAATCGCTCTTCCATTTTTAATATCTAGTTCTATAACATCGACTATACCAAAAACAGATACAGGGCACCTCGAAAAATAGCCAGAGCGATCTCAGCATCAGATCACAAAGCATGCCCCCTTACCTCCATAAGGCTATGAGGCAACGCGGGCAGTGAAACTTTTCGAGAGACACAGCTTAATTCCCTACAATTCAACCTTTGATTTAGAAAATTTCAGGATGTATTTAAGTCAGGAGAATTGTTGGAAAATATAATGCGGTTTTAAGCGCCTTCTTACACATCAACTGTAGCCGAGCTGCATGAGTTGTTTACCTGCAATTTCTTGGCAAAGTGCAACTTCAGACTCAGACAACTGATGTTTCCAATCACCCACGATGCCTTTACGAATATATTGTCCTTCGCCTCTTTCCTTAATCCGACTAATATCGGCAGCGGCCACAATGTTAGTGATTTGTTTTGACGTGTAATCGAGTTGTGCAAAGTTAAAAATCTGTTGCAGACTCGTCGTGGTATCTGCTTTTAGGGCTTCATAGCGGACAACGTGCATCCTAGAGGCAAACTCAGCCTGAGCCCGAAACTGTTCTCCCCAGGTGACACACCGTTTCCACTGGCGGATGGCCCCAGCTGTCCCCACACGGGCCCAAGCCTGTTGCTGAGCTAGGGCATTGTAAGACGCACAGACATCCCGACCGTCTCGAATCACTTCGATAATGCGAGCTTCTGGAAACCGACGCAGGATGCGATCGGCATAACGAATGTGCATCGGCGTCTTTTCTAGCAGGGTTTGGCCTGGTCTGCCGTGGCGTTTGAGGAATAGGTCAAATAAATGAGCAATTAAATCCTCGGCCTGTTCTAGCTCATTGCCCGGTTTTACGGTCTTAATAAATGCCTTGAGATCATCATAGTCAGCCAGGGCATGCAATCCATAGCTGTCGGGGTGATTAAGAATCTGATAGTCCCGCAAGATACCGCGCCAAATGTCAGCGGGTTGCAGTCCCAGTAGCAGCGGCTTTAACCCATAGCGCCGCAGGATGCCCTTCCAAGATCGGAGTCGCTGGTGGTAATCCCAAGTGGGTAACTCAAGAAAGGGTTCGTAGATCAGACGGTAAATGTGGGTTTCGATTGGCACCATGACCACATCGGGATGACCCGCAATTAGGGTAGTGACCCACGAGGTACCAGAGCGGGGGCAGCCGACGATGAAGAGTTTGGGGGAGGGGGGCATGGGTGGGGAGAGGGGCAGAGGGGCAGAGGGGGAGTGGGGGAGGCAGAGGAGAATAATGAGGCGACGGGGATGCAATTAATCACGTCTGTACGGGAGGGTGGCAGGGATGCGATTGGTCACGTCCGTACGAGAGGGGTGGGGTGGCTAGCGGGTTGAACCAGCGATGCGAAGGCTTCAGAAAAGGTGGCTAGGGTGCGGGTACGGTATTGGTTGTGAGCACTGGTTGCAACGTTTTGTAGCGTGGTAAGCAGGTCAGCAGATTGGTGGCAAACTCGGCTAAGGGCGGTGGTATCTAGGTAGTGCTGATTGGCAATGATGCCATCCTGGGAGCGGAGCGCACATTGGTTGCTAATAGGTAGAAGGCCGTGGGCACAGTAGGCGGCGTATACCGTAGACTTCGCCAGGTTATGGGGAAATCGTCGATAGTCAAAAACCCCGGCCAAGGCATTTGACATCAGTTCGCTGACTTCACCAGCGGGTAAAAATCCGGTTTGAATCACTTTGACCTCGGGCGCTAGGCGATCCATATCCCACTCGATGGGGCGACCAATATCGTAAAGCGTCTTGATATTGAGTTGCTGACAAATTTGTTTCAACCTGGGTAAGTTGTTGCGATAGACGCGACTGCGATCGCTGCTGCCAAAGATAATTAAAGAACGACTGCGATCGCGCAGGGGCTTTACCCGCTCGGGTTCGCCAATCGTCGAAAAGTTAGGCATGCAGTATACGGGTGGCATTGCCCAACTGGCCAGCGTCTGCTGGAAAGCGGTGTTGTTGGTGACAACGACATCAGCCACCTGAGCCAGCCCTCGCGAAACGCGCCGTTGAACGGGGTTAGGGCAACGAATAAAGCGATATCGTAGCGTTGGCAACTCGTGAAACATGATTACAATGCGCAAACCGCGTTGCTTCAGGGCATTGAGTCCCTCGATCAACCAAGTTGGTGTATCTAGCTTGCCCCGCAGGTAAGGATAGTTGCTGTATTGCAGCACAACCGTTGAGATGTCTTGAGGAACGGTTTCGAGTAGGCCTTCAACGGTGTGTCTATCCAGGCGATGGACTGCAAAGCGATCAACTGTGGGCTGAGTGCGTCGGCTAGGTCTGAACACTAAGAAATCCGAGATGATTCTGTGGGAATCACAGAGTTGATGGGCCAACTGCAGCGAGTAGTCGCCGACGCCATCCACATCGGGAAACAGTCTGGGTACGATTTGCAGAATTTTAGTGGGGGGCATAGGACTACTGATTTTGGATTGGCGATTTTGGACTTCGTCGTGGGCGCTCAGTCGTTGGCTGAGCCGCCCCAGAGGGGCTACGATTTCGGGGCTGGGTGGTAATGACAAATAAACCCCACCCGGCCTCCCCTTACTAAGGGGAGGTGGTCAAGTAAGGGGAGGTGTCAGGCGGAGGGGTGCTGGAGGGTTGCAAGATAGGTTTTGACCTGTTCAGCCAGGATTGGCCCGGATCGCTGGTTGAATAAATTGCCAAAGAAACCCGGAATTTTTGTCATGTCTACTTTGTCTTTGGCGACGATTTGCCAGCCGAGCTCTGGGCCAAAGTACCAGTCCAAGATTTGGATATTGGCGCGGAAGAGTTTGATCCGACCTGAGTAGGGCTGGGGCACATAGTCTTCCGTCGCCAGCTCGTTCGCTTTTTGGGCGCGAGCGTAGCGATATTCATAGGGAATCTTCGGGGGAGTCGGCGCTGTTGGAGCGGTGACGGCTGATTGATTGTCGGCAGTTGTCCCCTTGTTCTCTGATGCTTGGGAGGTATGCTCTCGAAGTTCGGTGGAGACTGGGGCAGAAGGGGGAGCGGGTTTTAACCGCTGCCAGATTTTGCTGGGCAGCAGCGCTAGCTTCTCCCAACCGCCGTGGTAATAGTAGTTTTTGCGCAGCCAAAAGACGCCGAGCTGTAGCTTGCCCTGCAACCGAATCAGTAGCGTATCCGGTGGCGGTTCTGGACGGTAGGCATCAATCAAGACAATGCTGACGACTTCTTCCCCTTGGGCCTGGAGCTGTTGGGCAATTTCAAACGCAACCGCGCCCCCAAAACAGTGACCGCCAACTAGGTATGGGCCGTTGGGCTGCACCATCCGCATTTCTTCAACACAGGCTGTCGCTAGGGCTTCAACGCTGTTGTGGATCACTTCACTGCCGTCGAGGTCAGGACGCTGGAGCGCATAGAAAGGCTGATTTGGCCCCAGCAGATGGGAGAACCGGGCCCAGGTGAGCGCATCCGCTGAGCCCCCGTGAAAGAACAATGGCAGTTGGGTACCACTGGGCTGAATCGGCACCAGGCTAGTCCACGGCGAAACGGGTTGGTCTTGGCTGAGTAAGGCGGCAAACTTGCGCACATTGGGCGCTTGAAACAGAGTCGCCAGCGGCAGCGTGCAATCGAGTTGCTGTTGCATCTGATTAAACAATTGCACTGCTAGTAGCGAGTCGCCTCCCACATCAAAGAAACTGTCTTCAACACTGAGGGGCCGCACACCTAAAACCCCCTCCCAAATTTGAGTCAGCTTCAGTTCCAAGGGATTGCTGGGGGCAAAGAAACTCCCCTCTAACTGTTCTCGACTGAGATTCGGGAGCGCCTCGGGGACTGATGAGCTAGGTTGAGGTTCATCGGTAATCGTCTCTGCTAGGGGTGGCAAGATTTCGTTGATGGTTCGATGGGGATTGTCAGCGATCGCGTTTAAGATCTCTTGAAACTGATCGAGCAATGTTTCCAGCAATTTACCGTCGAAGCGTTCTGAGTCAGCCCGCAACATCAGCGTCAGGGTATCGCCAGGTTTGACAATCACTGTCAGCCCGTAGGTGCTGACCAGCCCTGACTGAACGTTATCGACTTGCAGACTACAGCCAGCCTCAGCGACGCGGACAGGGTAGTTTTCAATCACCAATAGACTGTCAAACAAACGCCCCGATACCTGACTCCAGCTTTGGATTTGGTCGGGGGAGGCGTAGGCATAGCGGCTAACTTCGGTCTGCTGATTCTGAAGGGTTTGCAGCCAGGTCACAATTGCCTGGTCTGGCGATATCGCTACCCGCACGGGCAAAACGCTGATTAGCAGCCCCACGATCGCTTCAACCCCGGCTAAATCTGCCTGACGCCCTGAGATGGTTGAGCCAAAAAGGACGTCGGATTTACCGCTGTAGCGATGCAGCAGCATTGCCCAGACACCTTGCATGAGGGTGTTGAGGGTAAGGCGGTGCGATCGCAGGAAGTTCTGTATTTCGGCAGTTTTCTTGGCTCAAACATAATGTGATTGCTTGATCATGCTCATACTGTACTGTGTGTACAAACAGGCACTGACACAGTCTCAAGTTACCTTGAGTGGATCTGCTACTACATGATCGC
>JBCBZT010000133.1:0-1795 GCA_039815185.1 Cyanobacteria bacterium P01_A01_bin.123
CTTTGCAAGTCGCCAAGATTAGATTGACTCCGTACTGCAATCAATCTAGCTTTATCGGGGGTGGACTCACTTATGCCACTGATCTGGTGAAAAAGAACGAGCGTTATCAGCTCACTAAGGACGGCGAATACCCTGCCAACCTTCAAGGCCTAGAATGTCACTGGCAAGATATTCCTAGCCTTCACGGCCACATGGTAAGTCTGATCGTATCGGCTCTCCCAAATGGTGGGCACAGTAATGAAGTCCTTTATCAACAAGTCATCCAAGCAATTCAGACGATTTACGGCGACGAGCAGCGTTACCGACCCGTTACCCCAGAAGCCTTGAATCTAACTTTTAACCCTCGAAGACTCATCTTAGAAGTCAAAGCTAAAACTCAAGGTAAGCCACGGTGGCTGCGGATTTTATATCTAGTTCGCGTTCTCATCGAAATTTTTGTCGGGCGTTACTTGATTGCCTTCAATGTGAAATTTGAGAAGGTCCAATGGGGGCGTTATAAAGAGGATCTTTGCGCTGCTTCGGACTATCAGAAAATCGATGACGCCTTACGGATGGTGATTTCTGGAACATCGTCCCAAACCCATCAATTAGAGGCGTTTCTCAAGCAACAAAGGCAAGATGGAAAGCTAATTTATGGCATGCATGTGAGCGATCGCGCGCTCATGACTTGCATGTTTATGGGGAGTCGCGAACACCACATTCACTTCATTGATGGAGCAGATGGAGGCTACGCTCTAGCGGCCCGTAACTTGAAGGGGGCTGTCGCAAAGATAGAGGAACAATAAAATAGAACTACGTCCCTCGATAGGGGACTGTGAACTTACCGTATTTGAAATTAGTCAGTTTTGTATTTGTGGGTAAAGGCGCTTGAGCTGAATCCGAGCATCTGCGATCGTGCACCAAGGTTTCAAAATGTCGGGACGCTCAGCAACCCTCAACAAAGTTTGGCCCAGTTCTCTACAGCAACGATTTAATCATCTCGTTGAACTGATAGCCTGCGACCAATGTCTGTAGTTTTGTCGCTAGAGCAGCTTTTTCCAGGGGAATTTCCTGAATCAGGTGCTGCACTTTTTGCCTTCCAGACCGCAGGCCGCCTCATACAGTTGTGCTTGCCACTGAGACGGCATGGCCTCTAAGTCCACTGCAAAATCAGGAGGTGACGCTTCATCCCCAGGGCAATTTACTGGCCAGCAGTAACGAAGATGGCAAGGTCAGGCAATTAAGTCTGGAAAAGTATTGCGATCGCAGTTTTGAATTTTGCAGGGGCGATTTAACTTAAACGTTTCCTCCGGGAGACGCGACACATGGGTGGAACCAGTCAACAGGACGTGCAACCCCCCACATTTGGCCCCATCCAATCTAATTCCTTCAGATGATACCGATAGTACCCATGCCCTCAAAGAACGCCATCCAAAACCCTGCTGCCTCGATGCCAATGCCCCTAGTCATCATGGCGCTAATTTCTAGTCTCTTATTGTTGCTGGTGGGCGGCAGTTTATTTTTCTTCCCAGAGTTTGCCCGGCCCCGCTGGGTCTGGTCTTTAACCCCGTTCAATACCCGATTTTTAGGGGCCATCTATCTCGCATCATTGGTGGCGCTCTCGATGTTGCTGATGACGCACCGACGAGCGCTGGCCATCCGTCTGATGGTGCCGATGATGTGGGTGTTTACGACTGTCGTTTTAGTCGTATCTTGTCTGCAAATCGAGCAGTTTGACCTGACGCGACGGACGACCGCCATTTGGTTTGGCGTCTATGCGGCCGATTGCTTAGGGTCGAGCTATTACCTCTGGCAC
>JBCBZT010000027.1:0-107335 GCA_039815185.1 Cyanobacteria bacterium P01_A01_bin.123
CGGTTATACGGGATATATTGGCAGCGAATCAACATTTGTATTTTATCAAACCTCCCATCGGGGAAAAATAGAGTTCGGCATATGCATTATTGGCCTGATCTCAATATTTACTTTTGTTTATATAAAACATAAAACTAGAAACATAGAAGCGATTTCTAGAGCCTTGATCGCAGCTTTTGCTGCTTTTATTTTTATCGCATTCATTGTTGAAGCTCGATTAATCGCTGCTTCGGTAACCACAGCCTTATTCTTTGCCATTAGCGCAGCCATAACCAGTAATTTCACCGGACGTATAGCCAGAGCAATTGTGGTCATCATCGCTATTGCTTTTGCTTTCTATATAGAGATAAGTCAAATCCCATATATTAGAGATATTGCTAACGGGGTAATTCCGCCTAACTTAAAAGAAAACGCTGAATATATAGTTGAGAATACAGAACTCTCACCAGAGGTTCCTCCTGAAATTTTCAGCCTTTATCAAGATTATGCCGAAGGCAAAGTTCCAAGCCAAGCACAAGATAATGCTAAACTTTTGCTCAAAGCCATGCCAGTCATTATAACTTTTAGCTGTTCCACAGTAGCGATTACTATATTAATCTGTAATTACGTCGTATGGAGTTATATTAGAAGTAGAAAAAATGCATTAATTAGCTCTTTAGCTATTAACTTTACATACTTTAAAGGGACAACCTTTTACAAGGCGGATTTAACAGAAGCAGATTTTACGAGCGCTACACTTGAAGGTGCTGATTTTAGAGAAGCGAACCTGTTGCGCACTCGTTTTTGGCAAAATCAATTTCTTGATCGCATTCGTCCAGGCCTTTCCTATCTAAGATATCCTTGCATCATTCAATTATTTACTAATCCAGCAGTATATATTGAAGAACTCAAAGGTCTCAATCTTAGAGGTATTAACCTGAGAGACGTCAACTTGAAAGGAGTTGACCTTATCGGAACAGATCTAAGCCGTGCTGATTTACAAAATGTTGATTTATCTGAAGCTTCTTTAGCTCAAACTTTCTTAGATGGCGCAGATTTAACTGGAGCAAATTTAACTGGAGCTACTATTGGCTATGGGGGAATCGGTAATACTGAAGTCAGCAGTACTACTAAGTTAGCTGAAATTAAATGTAATTTTATTTATGTTGATTCTGGCCAATCTAACAGATCAGACTCCAATCATTCACAATCGTCTCGTCGACCCCATAATCCAAATCATGATTTTAAGCCAGGTGAATTTGAAGCTCTGATGTTGCAGGCTAGAAATGCTGTTGATCTCATCTTTGCTGATGGAATTGACTGGAAAGCCTTCTTTGCCTCGTTTCAGAAATTACGGCAGCAGTACGATGACAATATTTCTATCCAGGCCATCGAGAAAAAAAGCAGTGATGCCTTTATAGTGCGCTTGGAAGTACCACAAGAGGCTAACAAGGCCGCAGTTGAAGTTAGTGCTAAGCAGCTCTACGAAACCCAGCTCAAAGCCCTTGAAGCTCAATATGAACAGCAGCTTCGATTGCAAGGGGCTCACCTCGAAGATGCAAAAAAGGCGGTTAAATCTCAGCGCCGAGATAAGGCAACGTTAATGAGGATCATAGAAACCATGGCAGATAGTCAAGTCAAGATGGAGATCGGCACTGTCCATGGCGGCGTTGCAGGCAATGTCGAAGGGGATATGAACATATATACCCCAGAACAGCAAAAGAGCCTTGCAGAAGCTGCACAGGAGATTCAGCAGCTCCTAGATCAGCTCTCAGAGACCTACTCCCTCGCAGAAGTGCCCGCCCAAGCTGAAGCTGAAATCAAGGGGAACCCACAGCTCAAAGGTAAGGTAGTTAGCGCACTCAAAGGTGGCGGCAAGAAGGCGCTGCAAGAGTTAGTCAAACATCCAGCGATCGCGATTTTGATTGCGGCCATTGAAGGCTGGGAAAAGGGGAAGTGAGCAGTTAAAGATTGCCACCACTCTAGAACGGCAAATACGGCAATTAGTTGATGCAGTCTTCAAGCGTACAAATCTTAGCGATGAGTTCTAAATCTGGTTGTGTTGCAAGAAATCATGAAGGAAGTAATTATGTTATGGCTATAACCTTTGTTAGGCAGTGACTCTGAGCATGAAGTCTAGCGTCTGCCCCCTGGAATCGACAGCCCGATAGAGATAGTGATCGCGCTTTTTGACTTTAATATAGGTCTCATCCACTCGCCAGGAATCGTTGCTGGGCCTCAGATGGCAACGGCAACGCTTGTCCAGCTCTGGACTATAAGCTTGCACCCAGCGATAAATCGTGATGTGGTCAACCTCAACCCCGCGCTCGACCATCATCTCTTCTAAGTCTCGGTAGCTCAAGCCATAGCGCAGGTACCACCGGACGTTCAGTAGAATAATCTCAGCGTGAAAGTGCCGCCACTTGAATGGAGGTGAAGTAGACATTTAGGGTTAGATGCGATGGGCCTTCCTATCAAACGATCTATGCCCTGTTTTTGCAACACAACCCATCAAAGCCTTGACAGACTACCATTGGTGGCCCTCCTAAGAGAATAATCGTTTCGGGGATGAACCAAACAGATTTGGTATGATTTAGAAATTCTCTTTTGTCTGGATTAGTAGATCTGAAACTGCTTTAGTAATCGGCAGATTTAAAACTTGTTCAAGCCAGTAGAATTCTCCAACTGGGTTAACTTCAAGAAAGATATAGCGATCATCGGGAGTCAGAATGATGTCCATAGCTCCGTATTGCAACTCGAAATAATCCATCAGTTGCAAGAGTTTAGCTTCTACCCCTTGGGGTAAATGATAGAGTCGCCAACCTTGGCGTAAATCCATCTGTCCTCTGCGCCAATCATAACGAGCAGTCTGATAGCGCTGAGAGTCAACTGCAGCCGTAAAAACTTGTTTCCCAACAATCGTGATTCGTAACTCTAATGCCTTGGGAATCTGCTCCTGAAAAACCATTGGGCAAAAGCGCAATCTATCAAGATTATTCAAGATTTCTGGTGATACTGGATTTGTGTAAAAAATCTTTTCCTGACCATGATCATCAATAATGGGACGAGAGAGCATTTTGGTAATCAGACCATGCTGACATTCCTGAGAGAAATTTCTCACTGCCTCTGGATTGTTGGTAATGAGTGTGCGAGGGATATCGATACTCAAATTTTGTGCGGTTTGGAGCTGAAGTTGCTTATTATTTGCTCGAATTTGATTTGATAGAGGATCAACCTGAACTGTGTTGAGACTAGCCAGCATCCCTTCAAGCATCGTGCAAGATTCTTGAATTGAGGGATTTCTGAATTGCGATTCTATTGTGGGAGGAATTAGTGCTCCAGTCTCATTTTTAGCTGCATTACGCAGAAAACGATTCCAAACAGTGGACACCTCGTCCAATATCAGCTTTTCTTCATTGGCGAAGAGAATTATCTGCTCATGATCTAAGCTGTACTGAATTTCTAAACCGACCTCAGTGGGAAATGCATCAATATCAAAACGGAAAGAATTTTGGCCTCGATCTGAAATCTCTTTCTGAAGTGCTGAAATACTCTTGTCTTTACTGTCGGTGACAATCAGAATCGTCATTATCAAATTTTTAATAGCAGGGTAATATAAACCGCATCCATGTTGAGTGTAGAGTTTAAGAAAATGTTCTGTAAACTTAAAAGTCTTGATATACAAGCGTTCTAAGCAGATCTCAAAACTACGGTTTTCAAGCTAGACGCGGTTTAGCTTCTGGGTTGGATTGAATAAATCGTTTAAATCAGAAGACTTTATCAGGGATCAGTTTGGTGAATAATCTTTGAGCTTGAGGCTCCTGGCTTTCTAGTTGAGGTGTCCTTCAATAGACCGAAAAAGGCCAACTATTATTTGTTGGGTTTAGATCTTGATTTTTACCTGATAATTATGCACCTCGTGGCGACTTCGACTTCTGAACTAGATCACCTCCCCTCTGGATTGCATGAAGCTGATCTGCTGGAATAGGCTCTAGCAAGAGTGTAAATAGTGGCGCGGTTGCAGTTTGAGTGACTTGCTTTTTATTCTTGGAGTTTTGATTGTTCTGATCAGGCATGACTTCTACCGTCTTGGATAGTTCAGTGAATCCTCACACCTTGGTTGGTCAGGGAAAATCTATAACTGGTTTTTAGTTTAGAGGTCGGCTTTTTAGTTTAGAGGTCGGCTGGCCACTTCCCAACTAGATCACTTCCCCCCTGGATTGCATGAAGCTGATCTGCTGGAATAGGCTCTAGCAAGAGTGCAAATAGTGGCGCGGTTACAGTTGGAGTGACTTGCTTTTTATCCTTGGAGTTTTGATTGTTCTGATCAGGCATGACTTCTACCTTCTTTGACAGTTCAGTAAATCCTCACACATGGGGTGGTTAGAGAAAAGTCTATGACTCAGACATATGCTCAGTTTAGGCTGATACCCTTTCCACTTAATGCAAATCCTATCTTTAAATTGAGAAGAAAGTCGGAAAGCAAACATAATCATGTGTTTTCATACACCGTTGTTAACTCATGCTGCTTTAGGATTGCCTAGCCGCATTGTTTCGACAGAGCTGCGTGTTGGGGTGTTCAGGGCCAACGGTGGCTTCAAAGCAGGCGATCGCCCGCTCAAAGAGTTCCCCTGCCTCCGTGCTCCGATCCATTTTCTGTAAGAGAGAAGCCAAATTATTGAGGCTAATGGCGACATCGGGATGTTCCGATCCCAAGAGGGTCTCTTTAAGCTCCAAGGCTCGACGATAGGCTTGCTCTGCTGACTCAAGCTCACCTTTGGCTTGCAATGAGGCGGCTAAATTATTGAGATTAATCGCAATTTCATAGTGAATCGGGCCAAATTGCTGCTCAAAAAAGGCGATCGCGGCTTCAAAATAAGCGATCGCGTCGTCATACTGTTCCAGTCCATGCAGAATCGAACCTAAGGCGGCTGCGTCGGCAATGGTTTTGGCATGATCAGCTCCCAGTAAATCCACATGGAGCTGATAGGACTTACGGGCATAGGGTTCGGCCTCGACATAATGACGACGGGAATGGTTGAGCCCCCCTAAATTGTGATAAATCGTGGCGACCTCAATATGTTGCTCACCATGGCGCTCAATTAGCGCCGCCAGTGCGGTCTGGTAGAGGTCTTCCGCCGCCTCAAATTTGCCCCAGTATTTATAGACAATGGCTAAATCGTTGAGCAGCCGAATCCAAATGGGTTGATGACGTAGGCCCTGATCTTCAACGAGTTGAATGACTTGCTGAAAGACCTGTTCGGCCTGGGGATAGTGGCCCTGAATGCGGGCTAAGGTGCCTTGCTGAGACGAGAGTTTCAGCTCTAATGGCAACGAGATCTTGGCTGGATAGTTTGCTTTGATCTCGTTTAGGGCGAGTTGAGCAGCTTGGAGCTGAGTTTGGGCTTCGCCGTAGCGGGCTTGGGCTTCTAAGCTGGTAATCAAATGACTTTGCAGCTTCACCTGCAGTACCCAACCAACTGGAGTAGGGGGCAAGTCAGCCAGCAATTGCTTGCAAAGTGCTTCTGCCTCAGAGTGGTTATCTTGGGCCTGCAAGTGAGTGACTTGGTTCATTTGCAGTTGCCAATCACTTGTAGTAACCATCACGAATACTGTGTCTTGACCATCGTTTCATTATGGTTGCGGGGCAGACCAGCACCGACTATCTCAGTCAATGCTGCTTCACTCAGCTCCGTGATATCAAGTAGCTGCATGTCTGCATCCCAGTCACTATCTGTTAAATCAATGTCTGAAAAAATTAACTCTAGTTGTGGTTTCTTAGCTTGGGATTGCTGTTTCATCGGACTGACTCAATTAAGGAATGTGCTAGATATATGTCGTATGCCACATAGGGTATGGAGCAATCGAGAAGAATTCGGGAAGCCCCCTACGAAGACATGAACATCACCGGGGTCACGGGCTTAAACGAAGCCCAAAAAGTAACACTGAAAGCCTTGGGGGCTGCGTCGGGCAACGACTTGGATAGGCTTTAACTCGATCACTGAGCGTAATCGGCATCTTGAGTCACCTGCAGTCGGGCTGTGTTCAGGTAATGACCGATAAAGGCGTGGCTCGTGAGGCCAAAATCTGTGACCGCCAGCATAACCAGGGGCTTGTTAGCGGTATTTTTAACTTGGTGAGCGGCCCAACGCGGTACAAAAACAATATCGCCAGCGTTCACTTCCAATTGTTTCTGGCCAATCGAAGCGGTTCCTTGGCCTTGCTGAATCACTAGGAGTGCTTCGTGGGCATGACGATGACGCTCATTCGTTTTGTTGGGCGCAATCCTGACCAATCGTGGATCGAGGACTTCTGAGGGCGTCGTCAGTCGTTCAACGGTAAAATCAATGGTTTGTTTTCCCTGATTGCTTTGGTTGCGATAGAGGATAGCCCCTGACTGTCCGGCCTGATGGCGTAAGGTTTGATCACCATTACTGAGAGACTGTCGAGCCTGAATTTTTCCTAGTAATGGCTGAATTCGCCTCACCTGAAGCTGCTCATAAAGTGCAGTGAAGAACTGCTCACGCAAGTCTAAAGCTAAGGCCAACACACGATGGCAAGTTGCAAACCAGTTGGGTTCGCTAGCGTAAGAGAGCATAATGTTCTCTAAGGTCACGGCATGGTTGTCATCACAGGCGATGTGGAGGTGAAAAAAGGTGAGATGCTCATCGGTCACTCCGGCTTGCTGTAGCCCTTGGACAAAAATTTCATACATTTGAGGCACAATGCCTTCGGTCCCCAAGGCTAAAAATGCAGCACTTGAACAGGCTGGCGATCGCAGGCAAAAACTGAGTACCTCATTCACAAACAGCTGAGTTGCTGGCTCAGGCTTTAACTCATCTAAAGCAATGCCTAAGCCCTGGGTCAAGAAGCGACGAAATAACTCAGCATGGCGTTGGTTTGGATCTGTTTCGCCACTTTCCTCCCAAAGATTTTCGACCAGTTGGGCGCGGTGTACATCGCTCTCTAAATTAGCCATTAACCCCGCTAAATAGCGCGTGAAGCTTTGAGCGTAAAAGGAGTACTGACCAAAAATAAACTGAAAATCATCGATACTCAAATGTCCTGCTTGGCACGCCCTAAAAAGAGGGTTTTGCCACAAGGAGTGGTTAGCTTGAAACTCCCGCAGCTCTAATAATTTGGATGCAAGCTCAGTATTTGAGCAAGACTGATTGTAAAGTTGTTTGTTGTCTAATTTTAAGGATGGGAGTAACCTAGGAAACTCTATTTTTTCAATCATCTGATCCATTATTATTGTCCTGCCACTTGAATTGATAGGGATTAAGATGCCAAATCTTAGGTTTTCTGCAAATTCAGAAAACCTGTTGATAAAACTTCTCTCACAGAGCGCTGCAATGATACTGACTGTTTAATTAAAGACTGGTTTAAATGCCATACTCTTCAGGGCTGGCTTCAATACCATTACCGACAATTGCCGCCAAATCCTCTCCACTGAGGTAAATGATCTGAGTTGATTGGGTTGGAGCAGACTCTTTGATATCGACTAGGGTTTCATTATGATTTTCACCACAATCGTCTGGTGTGCAGCCACTACCACCACCACCACCACCTATACCGCCTACGATCGCTGCTAAATCTTTCACACCGAGTTCAATGATCTGAGTTGATTGGGCTTGAGTAGACTCTTTGATATCGACTAGCGTTTCATTATGGTTCCCACCACATGTCCACCGGGGACATTCGCTCCCACCTGCACCTGCGATCGCTTCCAAATCTTCCACACTGAGTTCAATTGGTTTTGTTTCTTGCGATTGAGTGGAGTCTTGGGTATGGATCAGCGTTTCATTGTGGTTAGTACCACAAGTCCAAGGTGGACACTGACGATAACTGCCACCACCACCCATACCCCCAACGATCGCCTCCAAATCCTCTTCACTGAGGTAAATGATCTGAGTTGATTCGGTTTGAGTAGATTCTTTGATATCAATGAGCGTTTCGTTGTGGTTTTCACCACAATCATCTGGGGTGCAGCCATTACCACCACCACCATTACCTATACCGCCTACGATCGCATCCAAATCTTCTTCACTGAGTTCAATGATCTGGATTGATTGGATTGGAGCAGACTCTTTAATATCGACTAGCGTTTCGTTGTGGTTAACCCCACATTCCTCTTCAGGACATGTTGTACCTCCTCTGAAACCGCCTGCGATCGCCTCCAAATCCTCTCCACTGAGATAAATGATCTGAGTTGATTGGGATTGAGTAGAATTCGTATTGACCAACATTTCGTTATGGTTAACCCCACAGTGATCTGGAGGGCAATCAATACCACCTGCGATCGCCTCCAAATCTTCCACACTGAGTTCAATTGGTTCTGTTTCTTGCGATTGAGTGGAGTCTTGGGTATGGATCAGTGTTTCATTGTGGTTAGTACCACAAGTCCAAGGTGTACACTGACGATCACCGCCACCACCCATACCCCCAAAGATCGCCTCCAAATCCTCTTCAGTGAGTTCAATGATCTGGTTTGATTCGGTTTGAGCAGCATCTGCAACACTAATGATTGTTTCGTTGTGGTTTTCGCCACAATCATCTGGCGTGCAGCTAGTACCACCACCACCGTTACCGGCACCACCAACGATCGCCTCCAAATCTTCTTCACTGAGTTCAATGAGCTGGGTTGATTTGGATTGAGTAGCATCTGCAACACCAATGAGCGTTTCGTTGTGGTTGTCGGGCATTCCTGCGCCTACAATTGCCCCCAAATCCTCTTCGCTGAGTTCAATCAGTTCTGTATTGAGCTCAATCATTTGAGCGGGTTCAGGTTGAGTAGATTGAATCTTTAGGGGTACGTGGGTCTTTAACATCTGTCTTCTCCTTGTAAGGCTTGATTGGGATGATTAAATAATCGAAAAAATGAGGATGGGCTCTCAAACAGTATTGAGGCATTAGTTAATAGTGCGATGGGTATTGGCGTAGCCCCTCCTGAGGGACTCGACCGACCCAAAAGAGCCATCGCACGTATTTGTTCTGTAAGTGATGACTAACCCTCACTTACAGGCTCATCATCTTCTTTACTTCTGCCACCACAGATCAGGGTTAAGTCCTCTGCTGAGAGTTTGACCAGCTTTGGCTGAGCAGAATTAGTTTTTTGGGTAGTCTCCAGTAGCGTTTCATTATGATTGAGCAGGATACCGTCGCCATGCTCGTTGTCATTTCCGCTACTATAGCCACCGACAATCGCCGCCAAATCTTCCACACTGAGTTCAACAATCTGTGTTGATTGGGTTGGAGTAGACTCTTTAATATCGACTAGCGTTTCGTTGTGGTTGGCACTTACCGCATCACCACTAATATCATCGCTGCCTTTACTTTCACTACTACCACCAACAATTACTTCCAGATTCTCCATACTGAGTTCTATGATTTGAGTGGGTTCAAGTTGAGTAGATTGAATCTTTAGGGGTACGTGGGTCTTTAACATCTATCTTCTCCTTGTAAGGTTTGATTGGGATGATTAAATAATCGAAAAATGAGGATGGGCTCTCAATCAGTATTGAGGCGTTAGTTAATAGTGCGACGGGTATTGGCGTAGCCACTCCTGAGGGACTCGACCGACCTAAAAGAGCCACCGCACTGATTTGTTCTGTCAGTGATGACTAACCCTCACCTATAGGCTCATCATCTTCTTTCCCTCTACCACCACAGATCAGGGTTAAGTCCTCTGCGGAGAGTGTGACAAGCTTAGGTTGGTCAGAAGCAGGTTTTGAAGGAGTACTCATGAGGGTTTCGTTGTGGTTCATACTGACACCATCACCATTTTCTGCTTCATAACTACCCTGGACACCGCCCAAAATTTCTCCCAAGTCCTCCACACTCAGTTCAACGATTTCTTTTGATTTAGTTTGAGCAGGCTTTGCTTTGCTAATGATCGTTTCATTGTGGTTAAAGGCTACTTGACCGCCTGAGATTTCGGCCAAGTCTTCCTGGGTTAATTTAAGCAAATCTGCACTTGTGATCAAGTCACTTTCTGCTGGCTTAGCCTCTTCAAAAAGTAACGCTAGTTCTTGCCGTAATTGATTGTTCATGGATCTTCTCCTTAATTGGAATTTGGTAAGTGAAAGCTTTGTCTTTCAACTTGCTATTACCCTAAACTTAAATCGGGAAGATCTAGGGAATAAATATTAGTAAATATCTCATTTTTTTTGAGACTAAATTATTGATTATAAACGCAAAAAATCACATCCAAAAACATTTGAATGTGGCCATTTGAGATTTTTATTTGTATTAGCTGCCGCTGTATTTATCTAGGTTCTACGGCAGGTTATTTCGACTTTTTTGGCAGAGATAAAAGAGAGCCGACTGACTCAATTCAGTTCAAATTAGATGGTTCAACATGATGAATTCAGTGTGCAGGAATCCCATCATCTTGACCACTCAAGATCGCACCTTAAAGCTGCAACTTAAGCGCAATTTAAGCAAAACACCGCTAACGCTCTAGCCATCAGGCATCGGTGGGCGTTCAGTTACCGAACATTACTCCCATCGCAACTTAAGCTCAGCTCAGCGTAAAATGCTGCCAGCAGCAGGGTTTCTTGCCCCTGACTTATTGATTGCGATGCTCATTGCCCAATGCCTAGATCTGCCAAACAGTCGAAACGTAAACGCGGAGTGATTCTCTCTGTGACTGGTTGGCAGCGACTCCAAGCAGCACAGCATCAATCTGAGCACGCGCACAACGGCGGCAACCCCTACACAATTGAGCACCTTAACGAACTGACTCAACTCAGTCCCAATACCCTAACCAAGGTGCGATCGCGCCAAGCCCCCGTCGATCACCAAACCTTAAAGGCTTATTTCAAGAGCTTTGGGCTCACCCTTGCGCCCACCGACTATGAGCAACCTGACGCTCCAACCCATCAGACCGAGCCACCGGCAAGTCAACCCCCCTTATACTCAGCTTCCAATCCCCAGCAAGATTGGGGCGAAGCCATCGATGTCTCTGTCTTCCATGGGCGCACCCAAGAACTAGCCACCTTGAGCCAGTGGGTAACGCAAGATCACTGCCGTCTAATTGGCATCCTGGGTATGGGTGGCATCGGTAAAACGGCCCTGTCTGTGAAGTTGGCAGAACAGCTCCAAGCCCAGTTTGACTTGATCATTTGGCGATCGCTGCGTAATGCCCCCACCCTAGAGTCCCTGCTGGGTGAGTTAGTGCCTTTTCTCTCCCATCAGCAAGCAACCGAGCCCACGGTTCGGCAGTTACTCCGATGTTTGCAAAACACTCGCTGTCTGGTGATTTTAGACAATGCAGAAACGATCTTGCAGGCCGGTAAAACCGGCTATTATCGCCCTGGCTACGAAAACTACGGTGACCTGCTGCGGGTAGTAGGCGAATCAGGGCATCACAGTTGCCTGATCCTCACCAGTCGTGAGAAGCCCAAAGAGATTGCCATGTTTGAAGGGGTGGAGCTGTCGGTGCGATCGCTCCCTTTGAGGGGCTCTCTAGAAATTGCTTTGGCGCTGATTGAGGCCACGGGCTTAGGAGGGACTACTGAGCAAAAACAAGCCCTTTGTCATCAATATGGATGCAGTCCGTTAGCGTTAAAGATTGTTGCCAGCTCGATTCAAGACTTATTTGAAGGCGATATTACGCAGTTTTTAGCCGAAGACGCCATTGTTTTTAACGGGGTGCGCCAATTGCTCGACCAGCAATTTGAGCGTCTCTCAGCGCTAGAACACAGTCTCATGTATTGGCTAGCGATTAATCGAGACTGGACTTTGATTTCAGAACTCGCTACCGATATCGTGCCCCAGATCCCCCGGTCTAAATTATTGGAGTCATTGGAATCACTCAGTTGGCGATCGCTGATTGAGAAACAATCCGGTCGCTACACCCAGCAGCCAGTGGTGATGGAATATGTGAGCGATCGCCTGATTGAACAAGTGTTTCGGGACTTAACTGAACCCCATTCTCTGCTGCCCAGCAGCCTATTTAACCGCCACGCGCTATTAAAAACCACCGTCAAAGACTATGTCCGAGAAAGTCAGGTGAGGCTGATTTTGCAGCCGGTCATTCGTCAGTTAAAAACGACGATTGGTTTTTCCCCGGCGCTTGAACAACAACTCCAGACCGTCTTAACAGCCCTAAAAACAGCTCGCAGTCCTGGCTATGGCGGCGGCAATTTGATTAACCTGCTTCACTACCTCGGGGTTGACCTAACCGGCTACGACTTTTCTGAGCTGACTGTTTGGCAGGCCTATTTGCAGAGCGTTGAGTTACATCAGGTCAACTTTCAGAATGCCGACTTGACCCGCTGTGTCTTTACCCAAACTTTTGAAAGCCTGATTGCCCTCGCCTTTAGCCCCGATGGTCAATTATTAGCCACAGGCGATATGGATGGTGAACCTCGCCTGTGGCAGGTTTCTGACGGTCAGCCCATACAAACCTTTGAGCGGCATAAAGAAGCCATCTGGAGCGTTGCCTGGGCTCCCAATGGTCAAATGCTGGCCACCGGGAGCGAAGATCGAACCATTAAACTCTGGGACATCAAGAGTGGAGCCTGTTTGCGCACTTTGAAAAGTGCCTTGGCCATTCGGGCGATCGATTGGTCCCCTAATGGCCAGTGGTTAGCGAGCGGCGGGGATGATCAGCAGGTGCGGTTGTGGCAGGTTGCGACAGGGGAATGCGTTAGTACCCTGTCGGGACATATCGGTTGGGTCTATGCTGTGGCCTTTAGCCCCACCACCATCGAAGACAGCAGCCCACTATTGGCTAGTGGGTCTTTTGATCAAACGATTCGTGTGTGGGATGTCACGACCCGTCGGTGTATTAATACCTTACAAGGTCATACCAGGGGCATTTGGTCAATCACCTGGAGCCCTGACAGTCAGCGCTTAGCCAGCGGCGGCGAAGATGCTCAGATTAAAGTATGGGACATCCCTAGCGGCCAATGCCTGATGACCCTATCAGGACATAAAAGCACTGTCGTCTCCGTCGCGTGGAGTCCCGATGGAAAAATCCTGGCGAGCGCTTCCTATGATCAAACCATTCGCCTGTGGGATGCTGCTAGTGGTCAATGTCTGGCTACTTTGCAAAGAGGCGATAACTTTGTCTGGGCCGTGGCCTGGCACCCTCTAAGCAATCTGTTTGCCACTGGCTCCCATGATCGAACAATCAGATTTTGGGAACTTCGGAGTCGAGAATGTCGCCGCACGTTAGAGAGCTATACCAATCGGATTTGGGCTGTGGTTTGGAGCCCCGACGGCAAAAGCCTAGCGAGTTGCAGCAACGATTGCACCATTCGCTTGTGGCATCCCAGTAGTGGCCAGTGCCTAAAAACGCTACGAGGCCACACCGGCTGGATCATAGGGTTAGATTGGAGCCCCGATGGCCAGACCCTAGTCAGCTGCTCAGATGACTGCACCATTCGTTTGTGGCAAGCCAGCACAGGGCAGTGTGTACAAATTTTAGAAGGCCATAGTTCTTGGATCTGGTCTGTAGCCTGGAGCCCAGATGGTCAACGCCTTGCCAGTGGCTCTGCCGATCAAACCGTGCGCATCTGGGATGTCGATAGCGGCCAATGCCTTTTGTGTCTTGAAGGACACAAAAACTGGGTGTGGGCTGTTGCTTGGAGTCCCGACGGTCAAGTCTTAGCCAGTGGTTGCGACGATCAAAAAATTCGCCTCTGGGATAGCCAGCAAGGGACTTGCCTTCAAGTCCTAGAAGGACATCGCAACTTCGTACGAACGGTTGCATGGCAACCGGTTTGCCCAACCTCCCCAATAGAGACGGGACGTTTGCTCGCCAGCGGCAGTGATGACCTCGATATTCGCCTTTGGGACACCGATACGGGCACCTGCCTGAACACCTTAACAGGGCATTCCGTCCACGTTCGAAAAGTGACCTGGCATCCGGACGGGGTGTTGTTGGCCAGCGGTAGCGCTGATTGCACCGTCAGGGTATGGGATACCGCCAGCGGTGAATGCCTCAACGTTCTGCAAGGTCACCAGGGAACTGTCTGGGCCGTTGCCTGGAGCCCAGATGGTCAAACGCTGGCCAGCAGTAGTACCGATGAAACAATCAAGCTGTGGGATACCGCTACAGGACAATGCCTGCAAACCCTTCGTTCCATGCGCCCCTATGAAGGCATGAACATTACCGGCGTCACGGGCCTCACAGCGGCCCAAAAAGCGACGCTGAAAGCCTTAGGGGCTGTCGAGTGCTAGGCCGTGCATGCAAGGTTGATTTTCTAACTGTCGCAAATTTGCCACCTGTCGGGCGGCTTCAACAGTAGAGATATCGCCATCTCTGGCACAGTCGAAAATGTCGATTAAGGTGCTATGAATGCCGTGAATGTGCCCTTTGGCTCTGGCCGCTTGATAGCCAATCAGTTCGTGATAGACATTAATTAATCCACCCGCATTAATCACAAAATCAGGACAATAAAGCATCCCTTGCTGCTTGAGCAAATTAGTATCCCGACGTTCGTCCGCTAGCTGGTTGTTTGCACAGCCAGCAATAATGGGGGCTTGAATCTGACGTAGTGTCGCCGGGTTAATCACACCCCCTAACGCGCAGGGTGAAAAGACATCCACGGCCAACCCATAAATCTGATCTGGCGGGACAACTGTGGCCCGATAGCGCTGCTGGGCCAAGGCTGTTTTTTGTGCATCTAAATCACTCACAAAGAGCTGAGCACCGTGTAAACATAAATAATCACAGAGGGTTTGCCCGACGTTGCCTAAGCCTTGAATGGCAACTTTTAAGTCACTCAGCGATCGCCCTGGCCAACGAAATGCCACGGCGGCTTTAATCCCCAATAAAACCCCTTGGGCTGTGGCGATCGCAGGCCCACCCCCTTTGTCTTGCACGCCAACGACATAGTTGGTCACCTGATGCATAGTGCGGACATCCGCTGGGCCGAGGTTAACGTCTTGCCCGGTGATGAAGCGACCGCCAAGACTCTCGACAACACGAGCGTAGGCTTGGAGTAGGGCTGCTGTTTTGGCCTCAGGATGGGCGATGATCACGCCTTTTGCACCGCCGACTGGGATATTGGCACAGGCGGCTTTATCGGTCATGCCTCGACTCAGACGCAAGACATCAGTCAGGGCCTCGGCTTCATTTTGGTAGGGCCAGAGTCGTGTGGCGCCCATGGCCCGCCCAGGGGTGGTGTCATGCAAAGCGATGAAGGCCTTGAGCCCAGTTGTTTGGTCGTGGCAGTAAAGGACCTGCTCGTGGTCTAAGCTTTGAATTGTTTGGACGCGTGTCATGGGTTTGAGGGGTTTTTGCAGGTAACGGTTGATGTTGGCGTAGCCTCTCCACCGGAGAGGCGCTTGTGGCGTTAGGCGCGGGCGCAAATCAATGACACCAGAGGCACGCCCTCGTAGTCGAAGTTGAGATAGCGATCGGCTTGCTTGTGGATACTGAGAATGGGGGAAATGATCAGGTCATCGATGAAGGGCGTCTGCAAGGTATAGCCACTCTGCTTTAAGCGGTTGACCCACGATGCAGCGGTCTCATGGCGTTCAACTCGGGTTGTGTTGTCAACTTTGAGCACATCAATCACTTCACGGCCAAAAAAGCAGGTTTTTAAGCCAGCTTTGCTCTGCTCATCGATACCCAGCGCATCAATCATGTTGAACACGCTGCTGTAGTGACGCCAGCAATTGTGAAACCGAGTGCGAAAATCAGGCTCCAGATGATCGGTATTGGGTTCTGACAACACAATCAGGGTTGGGTTGAGCTGATGCAATCGCTGCAGCACAGCGGTGCGAACGTCTTGTCTCGCAATATCGCAGATATGGTGGAGGGCAAAGGAGGCATTGATAATGGGGCAATTGCATTGGTGACTCAGTTGCTGCCAGGCTTGATTGTCGAGATCTTCAATGCCGTTGCAAAACGGGGTGAAGGTAACCTCAAATGGCAACCCATGGGCGGTGGCTAAAATCGCTTTTTGGGCCAGGGATAAACTTTGGATGGAGGGTTCGATGCCGATGATGTGAACCCGTTGGGGGCTTCTGCGCTTATGGGCTAGATGGTAGAGCAGCTCCACCATTTGCCGCCCAGTGCCAATGCCAATATCAATCAGCGTGACGTCGTCGCGTCCGTCGCAGGCATCGATCATGAGACCCGTGGCCAGTTCGCTGACCAGTGAAACCAGGGGCACTTTGCTAGCCAACAGGTTGAACAGTTGAATTTGAGGGATTTGGTAGGGTTGCAGATAAAGGTTGGCTTTGTCGGCGATAGTGCCGGAGAGGTGCTCTGCCAGCGCACGGGCAAACACTAAGTGGTTGACTGCCTCGGGATGGGTGGCGGCGTTGAGCCTATCTAATAGTTGGTTTAATAGTTGTTGTGCCGTTCGCGTTTTGTGTTGAGCAATCAAATCTACCAGGTTGAAGAGCTGGGTCTCAGCGATTCTCTGTAGGAGAGGCTCCGCCAACGCTGCCAACTCATCTTCTGTTAGCTCAATAAGTTGAAGCTTTTCAAGCTGAGAAGTCTCTACGGCATTGACTACCGTTTCATTGTGATTTTGACCACATTCCCAAGGCAGACAATGATCTCCATCGCCTGGTTCACCACCCGCGATTCTCTGTAGGAGAGGCTCCGCCAACGCAGCTAATTCATCTTCCGTTAGCTCAATAGAAGTTGGTGATGGTTCTAGATGATTTGACGGGGTCTGGCTAGCTGGTATCACAGCCATTTTGTTTGAGGGAACTTCTGTATTTGGGGCTAATGTTTTCAGGATCGGTTTCATGATTTCTATTTCCAGGTTGGGGGGTATCTATTGGTGGTTTGGTGGTAACCGTCCCCTGAGCGGAGTCGAAGGGGACATTCTGCTTGGGTTTTGGCTTCGACTTCGCTCAGCCAGCATAGTCTCTGGGACGGTTACCTTTGGTGAAGCAACAGGAAACCTGTCGCGTCACTTTCTTGCTCTTTTAACGTTATTTAGGTTCTGGTGTCCCACCGTGGCCATCACCACCATTACGAACGATATTGATTGGACCGCCAGCTATTAGCTCCAGTTCTGCGTTGGTCAACTGGATCAAGGTCTGAGATTGATCTGTTTTGCCTGAGGCTGCATAAGCAGCGAGTCGTTCTGTTTTTTGTTTAGTCATGGAGGTAAAATTTATCTTTTCTAGATGTTTGTTTTAACCGCCATTCCCAGGTTTTTCCCTTACGATGAAGCCCCCGACTATGCCATCTAGCTGTACTAAACTGAGTGACTGAAGTTTTGATAGGTGTTTTGGGTTCTGCGATTGTGAGTCTATTGCTTTTGGTTTGTTTTTGTTCATCTTGATAACCTCTAAAAAATCTAAATCTAGCTGAAAATTTGGCTCAATACTTGAGGGAGACTAAGAATTATTAGACTTCAAATCAACTCAGAATCTCTTCTCGCTATTCAGGTACTGGTGCTCCACCGTGGCCACCAGTACCATTACGAACGATATTGATTGGGCCACCAGCTATTAGCTCCAGCTCTGCGTCGGTTAGCTGGATTAAAGATTCTAGGAGAGGAGTAGATTGGACTTGATTGAGTTGTGGTTTGCTTGTGTTTTTAGGCATGATCTTTCTCCCTGAGGTGTAGAGTCTTTGTGCCTGAAACTGGCTGTTGATTGAAAATTTTTGCGATGTGATGGCCCAAAAGGGCCACCGCGGCCATCTACTCTAGCCAAGATTTAGATTAATCAGCATCTACGGGGTCATCATCCTCTTTTGGCCTACCGCCAGCTATTAGCTCTAGGTCAGCTTCTGAGAGTTTTTGCGGCAGATTATTGGCTGACTTAGCAGATTGGATTGGAGTAAGTTTTGGGTTGTTCATGAGAATTTATCCTGAGTCATAAACAGATCAGTTTTAACCTTCGTCTATAGGCTGATTATCCTCCTTTGGCTTACCACCAGCGATCAAGCTAAGGTCAGCTTCTGAGAGTTTTTCCAGCAGATTATTTGCTGATTTATCAGATTGATTTGGAGTGGGTTTTGTGTTTTTCATGAGTAATTTTTCCTGAGTCATAAATGGACAGAACGGACGCTTTTATTGTCAAATCTGGATCACTTTCAATCCAGTCCCCTCCAAGCTTGGGGGGTTAGGGGGGCACGCTAGATGGAACGCCCGAATACTTAGATATCGTTGCGAATTACTCGCCATCTATGGGCTGATCATCTTCTTTGGGCTTACCGCCAGCAATCAAGGAAAGATCAGCTTCTGAGAGTTCTTGAATGGTCTTGCTGATGAGCTTTGTTGTTTCAGTTTGCTTAGATTTTGGGTTGTTCATGGGTCATTTCTCCAAATGTTGTTGTTGCCGATTATTCTTCACCAATGGGTCTATCATCCTCTTTGGATTTACTACCACAGATGAGAGATAAGTCATCTCCTGAGAGTTCTTGTAGCAATTCGGAAGGAAAAGTTTTGGGTTGAATATGTGTGGGTTTTGTATTGTGCATGAGTTGTTTCTCCTGAGTAATAAATGAATCTGTTTCAGCTTTAATTCTTCTAGATTAGGCAGGGGCGGTTGCACTTTAAAGATAGAGTGCGATCACCTTGTTCTGCCCTAGTTTGAATGCCGTTGCAGATTAATCACTGTCTATGGGGTCATCATCCTCTTTGGGCTTGCCACCAGCAATAAGAGCTAGGTCCTCTGCTGAGAGTTCTTGAAGCAACTCTGCCGGGAGAGTTGGGGGTTGGGTTTGCATAGGTTTTGGATTGTTCATAGTTCATTTCTCCAAATGTTGTTGTTGCCAATTATTCTTCACCAATGGGTTCATCATCCTCTTTGGTTTTCCCGCCACAGATGAGGGCTAAGTCATCTTCTGGGAGTTTTTGGATAGCTCTGATTTTAGACATTGCAGATTGATCTTTGATGTGTTTTTCGTTCTTCATGGATTACTTCTCATAAGTTGTGAGGGGGTTGCTTGAATCTTGATTTTTCTGGGTTTCTCAGGCGCGATCGCGCCTGGAGAGAATTTCTGCATTTGAGACTGATATTTTCACGATCAGTTTTATAATTTCTATTCTCAGGTTGGAGTTTATCTATTGGTGGTTTAGTGAAGCAACGCGAAACGTGTCACGTCACTTTCTTGCTCTTTTAGCGTTATTTAGGTGACACACCGGGGGTAGTACTAAAGGGTTAATGGTGCATTGTAATGACGACACTGCGCATGGCTGAGGAAGCGCTTCACGATTACTTTAGGAGACTTATCATTACTTCTCGGGATCTACCGAACCGTGGCCACCAGCACCATTACGAACGATATTGATTGGGCCGCCGGCTATTAGCTCTAGTTCTGCGTTGGTCAACTGAATTAAAGATTCTAGGAGAGGAGTAGATTGGACTTGATTGAGTTGTGGTTTTCTTGTGTTTTTAGGCATGATCTTTCTCTCTGAGGTGTAGAGTCTTTGTGCCTGAAACTGGCTGTTGATTGAAAATTTTTGCGATGCGATGGCCCTTTTGGACCATCGCGACTATCTACTCTAGCCAAGATTTAGATTAATCAGCATCTACGGGGTCATCATCCTCTTTGGGCTTACCGCCAGCTATTAGCTCCAGGTCAGCTTCTGAGAGTTCTTGAATGGTCTTGCTAGTGAGCATCTTAGTTTCAGTTTGCCTAGATTTTAGGTTTTTCATGGGTTATTCTTCCAAATGTTGTTGTTGCAAATTAGTTTTCAGCTAGAGGCTCATCATCCTCTTTGGTTCTCCCGCCACAGATGAGGGTTAAGTCATCTTCTAAGAATTTTTGAATGGTCTGGTTGTTAATAGCCGTACTTGCCATCGTTTCATTGTGGTTTGCCGGGTCAACACCTGCACCTACGATTCCCCGTAGGAGAGGCTCCGCCAAAGCTTCTAGATCCGTCTCCATTAATCCAACAATTTGCATTAATTCAGATTGAGCGCCAACCTGAGAGGAATTATCAACATTAACTATTGTTTCATTGTGGTTGCCACCGCATTGATCGATAGGGCAACCACCATCGATAGGACGACCACTTGAAATGCCAGCTGCAATTGCTGCTAAATCTTCCCTCGTCAATTCAACGATTTGCACTAACTCAGATTGAGCGTCAACCTGAGAGGAGTTCTCAACATTGACTATTGTTTCATTGTGGTTGGCACCGCATAATTCCCAGGGACAAGTCATACCACCTCCAATTGCTGCTAAATCTTCTTTCGTCAATTCAAAGATTTTTGATGACTCAGATTCAGAAAAAAACTGAGAGGAATTGACCGCACTGACCGTCGTTTTGTTGTGGTTAAAAGCAATTTTCTCGCCTGCGATTGCTGCCAAATCTTTCTCACCCAGTTCAATAATCTTAACGGGCTTAGAAGCTATCGTTTTTGGATTCCGTTTAGAATTCTCCTGCATGGTTTTTCTCCTTGATTGAGACGTTAATTTAGTGTTGCTGAATCGAGAGATGAATTTGCCAAAGTGGTGCACTCTGAATTGTCCCTTTTCATGCATGTCTAGAGGACTTTAAGCCCCCTTTCTGGTATGCCCCTTGGGCTATATTCTGGGGGACTTTGAAAGGTTTATTCCCCCCAGAATTGGGGGGCTAGGGGGGCTAAGTCATACCGCTATTCAGTAATGCCAGAAATTGAATCACCCCTCAAGACATCGTGGGCTACCAGACCAGCCCCCTGATATTGCCAAAAGATCTGTTTCGCTTAGTGGTTCTAACTGGTTTTGCAGTAGTTGGTAGAGGCAATCACTAGAGAACTGATAGCCCTTTTCAGCGCCAGCGCTTTTAATCAGCACGATCGCTTCTAATAGACTATTCGTTTCCTTGATTTTCTGTCTCAATTGCGCGTCACTGAGCAACGCTTTGATTTGGCTTAGCATAATGCTTATCTCCTTTTGCAATGAAGGTAAGACTGTACGGATTCTGAATGATTTTGCGAGGCACGATCGCGCCCTAAAGGCAGCGCGCGATCGCCCTGCTCTAGCCAAGATATAAATTAATTATCTTCACCAATGGGATCATCATCCTCTTTAGATCTCCCGCCACAGATGAGGGCTAAGTCATCTTCTGAGAGTTTTTGAATGGACTGGTTGTTGATAGCCGTACCCACCATCGTTTCATTGTGATTTGCCAGGTCAACACCTGCACCGACAATCGCTTCTAAATCCTTCTCCATCAATTCAACAATTCCAGGGGATTTAGGGAGCGTTTTTTGAGGCTTTTGCTTTGACTTCTTCTTCATGATTTTTTCTCCTTAATAGAAGGTTATTTTTTAAGCCTAGGACTTGCCTTTTCGACTTACTTTTACTGTATTCAATAATCGAGAATAAGTAGGGAATAAAAATGCTTTTAGAGCAGGTTTTTGAGCTATTTTTTAATATAAAAAGCGATCGCATTCCATTAAAAAATAGATGCGATCGCTTTCGTTATTTATGACAATAATTAATGACGATTGACCTGGCCATCAGCCATTGTCAATCCAAAATCCTTAACCTTATACTGCCGCCTGAAAAACCTTGCAGCTAAGTGCAAGCATCTCATCTAAAAAACTGTCGTAGGCATCCCAAACGGCCTGCATCTTTAAGTTGACCAGATCGCGGGGCGCACTCAGTTGTTCCAGTCGGCGCGTTAACTGTGTCGCATCGCCAGTATGATCGGTCTCAACTGCAATATATTGCCTCAGCCAAGCCAAATCATAGGCAGAAATTGCCTGAGTTCGTTCGATTTGGGCTTGAATTGCTAACGCCAATTGATAGGCATAAATCTTGCCCGCGAGTAACGCCCCCAGGGCTAAGAATGGCTCTTGATCGGTGTAGTAACCTTCAAGTTGTTGCTTTAGATTTGTTCCTGGACTCTTAATCGCAACGGTATCAAACTGACTAGCTGGGACAGGTTGCAATCGCCGCCAGGGCTTGAGGGCGTAATAAAGCCGATCAAACAACACGCGATTAATTCGTTCAGGCTTGCCATGGCCTAGCTCATCGTAGAGCTGCCGGACCAAAACACAGCTAATGATTTCATCGTCAATGCGGCAGAGCATCGTTGAGAGCCACTGGGCCATATTGCTGTGGACCTGCCGCAGATTATGGAAAAGCAACCATAGGCTGTTGAGATCCAGCGGTTTGGACTGGAGCCACTCAAAGTAAGGATGGGTGGCAACCTCCCTGTGCTCGAAGGACTTGATCAGGATTTCTAAACGTTGGGGGTAATCCATAGACGGGTGCCCATTCATGAGCTGACCTGTCACAACACCGGAGGGCTGGGGTTCAATTAGGGTTAAGGTTTGATGGGCCATCTTGTTTTCCTGATGTGCAGACACGCGATTGATCTTTGAAGGGCACAACTATTGCTCAATTCTGCTCATCATCGTTTCATTGTGGTTTACACCACAGTTGTCAATCTCGGTACAATCATCTCCGCGACCACCCCCAGCGATCGCCGCTAGATCTTCCTCACTTAGTTCAACGATCTGAGCTGACTTGGATTGAGTAGAGGCTGTTGTATGGACTATCGTTTCGTTATGATTAGCTCCTAACGCAGGGTCTGTACTATGACCAGAACCGCTTGCGATCGCCGCTAAGTTTTCCCCACTTAGTTCAACGATTTGGACTGACATAGGTTTAGTATCAGCCTGCAAATTTTTAACCGCATTCACCATCGTTTCATTGTGGTTTAGCTCAATTCCAGGCGGAGGTGGCCCATCGTTACGCTCTCCACCCCCTGCGATCGCCGCTAAGTCTTCTTCACTTAGTTCAACGATTTGGGCTGGCTTAGAGCTAGGGGTAGCCTGCAAATTTTTAACCGCATTCACCATCGTTTCATTGTGATTAACACTAATGCCTCGTGTTGAGATATTGGCATTATCGTTATTACTCCCACCATATATGGCTTCTAAGGCCTTTTCACTGAGTTCAACTATTGCCAATGGTTTAGGCTGAGTATCTTTGTCAAACTCAACCAGTGTTTCATTATGATTAATCTGAATGCCTGCACCTGAAATATTCGCCAGATCTTCCTTACTTAATTCAAAGATTTTGGCTGGTTCATCTTGAGAGTTAGCTTGTAAAGTCTCTCTTTGATTAACCAGCATTTCATTGTGGTTCATCCTGACGCCAGCACCAACAATGGCCTGCAAATCTTTCTCGCTCAATTCAACTAGCTTTGGCAATGAAGATTGACTAGCAGAGGGGTGTTGAGGGGATGGACGTCGATGGGGTTGGGGCATAGTCATGGGTTTATTTCCTTGGGGGCCGAGTATTGCTTAGCGATCATCATTAACCCGGGAGACGGAATGTGGATAAGACATCCCTTAGGCGATCGCTAGACGGTTGCACAGTCATGAGCTGACCTGTGACGGTAGCAACAAGTGATGCATTAATTGGATGCTCCTAATGTGCGTTACCTATCCAGAAAACGCCAGGGAAGATAGACAGTTAAGCCAGTCACTTAAGCAGACACTTAAGGCTAAAACTGTCTGCCAGTCAGCCTTCTCGAGATCTCCCCGATTGTGTGTTGGGCTGTCGCGCCCGCGGATGCGGTGTGCCCTATAATGCCGCTATGCAGTCCTTTTCACTGAGTTAGGGTGAAACAACCTCAACGGTCTCGACGTAGGCGGGGTGTCCTTTTGTCACCCCAGGGTTGGCAGCGTTTACAAGACGTATTAGAACAATCCGCCAGGCAACATAATGGGGGATATCCTTACACGCTTACCCAGCTTGTTGACTTGACCGGGCTGAGTTCAAAAACCCTGACGCGCATCCACAGCCGGAAAACCCCAATCGATCGGAAGACCCTGGAGGAGTATTTCAGTGCGTTTGACTTGCGGTTAACTGCTCAAGACTGTGCAGCACCAGAGGCAGACCCTCAAGCGGTTAAAGATGCAGCCCCCCCGGCAGAGGCTGCAACCGATGAGGAGAGCACGCCAGCCGCCCCTGCCAAAATTAGCTGGGGCGCTGCCCCAGATGTGTCTACCTTTTATGGCCGCACCACTGAACTCTCAACGCTAGCCAGTTGGATTGCCCCAGCGTCTCCTACAGATCGTTGTCGGTTAGTGGCAGTGCTGGGGATTGGCGGGGTTGGCAAGACGACGTTGGTGGTCAAAGTCGTGGAGCAGTTGCTGGCCGCAATAGAAGGGGAAAAGACAGCCCCAGCGTTCCCCTTTGACTTTGTGATCTGGCGCAGCCTCAGCAATGCCCCTCCCCTGGACACATTACTGGGCGAAATCATCCCGATTATTTCCCATCAGCAGGAAACCCAGACCGACCGTCAGCGGGTCTTTCAGTATCTCCGTACGCGCCGCTGTCTGTTGATTTTGGATAACTTGGAAACCATTTTGCAGCCCCAACAGCCTGGGCGTTTTCGAGTGGGCTATGAAGACTACGGTCAGTTCTTGCGACAGATTGGGGAAACCGCCCACCAAAGCTGCCTGATTTTCACCAGTCGGGAAAAACCGATGGCGATCGCGTCTTTAGAAGGGGTTGAATTGCCGGTGCGATCGCTGCAATTGGGTGGTCTCCAAACCGAGGCAACCGTGCTGCTGACAGCAAAGGGACTATCGGGTTCCGTGCAAGACCACAATACCCTCATCCAAAGCTATGACGGTAATCCCTTGGCCCTCAAAATTGTGGCGACCTCTATTTTGGATTTGTTTGAAGGGGACATCCAAGCATTTTTAAGCCACGATAGTTTGCTGTTTAATGGCGTGCGTCGACTGCTCAATGAGCAATTCGCTCGGATTTCGCCATTGCAGCAAAGCATCATGTATTGGCTGGCAATTAACCGGGAGTGGACAACGGTTCTCCAACTCGAAGAAGACTTGGTGCCTGCGGTCTCTAGGGGGCGACTCTTAGAAGCGTTGGAAGCGCTGTGTTGGCGCAGCCTAGTGGAGAAGCAAGCCCGCGCTTACAGTCAGCAACCCGTGGTGATGGAATATGTCACCAGCCGCTGGGTTGAGCAAGTGGGTGACGAATTAACCACCCTAGACTTTGAATTATTTATCCGGCATCCGCTGATCAAAACCACGGTGGCAGAATACATCAACCAAAGCCAGACCCGGCTGATTCTCATGCCCGTGCTCACTCAATTTCAGAGCAATTTCAGAGCGATCGCCACCCTAGAACAACAAATCCTTAGAAGTTTGACCGCACTGCGGCAAATGGAACCTCATTTGTCAGGCTATGGCGGCGGTAATCTGATTAATCTCTGTATTCATCTGGATGTGGATTTGACTCAGTTTGACTTTTCTGGTTTAAATCTCTGGCACACCTGTTTACAGGGGGTAGAACTGCACCAAGTCAATTTTGAAAATTCAAATCTGGCGAAATCTATTTTTACGCAAACCTTTGGAGTCGTGTTCTCCGTTGCCTTTAGTCCTGATAGTCAACGCCTGGTTACAGGCGATGATAATGGCAACCTCTATCTATGGAACATCGCCGATGGGCAGCTCCATTGGATGTTACAAGGCCATGGCACCTGGGTGTGGTGCTTAGCCTGGAGCCCTGACGGTGAAACGATTGCCAGTGGCAGTGCCGATCAAACTATCAAACTTTGGCACCCCGAAACGGGTGAATGTCTCCAAACGTTTCAGGGTCATAGCAATTGGGTGCGATCGATTGCCTGGCACCCGGATGGGCACATGCTTGCCAGTGGCTCTATGGATCAAACCATCAAGCTTTGGGATGTTAGCAATGGAAACTGCTTGCAAACCCTGCAGATGACCGATGATTCGGCCTGGTCGGTGGCTTGGAGCCCGGATGGTCAAACCCTGGCCAGTGGAGGGCATGGTCAGGTTGTTAGACTTTGGCAGTTGGAGACGGGAAACTGTGTGCAACTGTTGGCAGGACATACCTCCTGGATACGTGCCGTGGATTGGCGTCCGGATGGGCAACAGTTGGCTAGCGGCAGCGATGATCAAACGGTGAAAGTTTGGGATGCCCAAACAGGGACTTGCCTGCAAACCTTTGAGGGCCATAGCAATGCCATTTGGCATGTCAAATGGAGCCCGGATGGTCAAACCCTGGCGAGTAGTGCCCATGATCACCACGTTAGAATTTGGCATCCCCAAACGGGTCAATGCCGCCAGCTATTACAAAACCATACCAACTGGGTTTGGTCAGCCGCCTGGAGCCCGAATGGTCAGGCCCTGGCCAGCGTATCCCATGATCGCACTATTCGACTGTGGGAGACCCAAACTTGGCATTGTCTAAAAACCTGGCAGGGGTATACCAGCGTCCCCATGGCTGTAGATTGGAATCCTGACGGACAGACTCTAGCGACCTGTAGCGATGACCAAACCGTCCGCCTCTGGGATGTGCAAACGCGACGGTGTACGCAAATCCTTCCAGGTCATGCCAATGTGGTTTGGACAGTGGCCTGGAGCCCGGATGGTCAAACCCTGGCCAGCGGCAGTGACGATTGCACCGTCAGGCTCTGGCATGCCCAGACCGGAGATTGCCTCAGGGTTCTCACCCATCAAAGTTGGGTCTGGTCCGTGGCTTGGAGCCCCGATAGTCAAACCCTGGCCAGTGGCGTCCATGGCCAAACGGTGAATTTGTGGGACGTTCAAACCGGGCAGTGCTTGAAAACTTGGCAAGGCCATGACAACTCGATTCGGTCGGTGCGGTGGAGTCCGGATGGCCGGATGCTGGCCACCGGCAGTGATGATCAAACCGTCAAGATCTGGGATGTCGCGACAGTCACCTGCCTGCTCACGCTGCCCCATGCCAATTGGGTGTGGTCAGTCGCCTGGAGCCCGCAGGCAACAATCGTAGTAACGGGCTGCGCCGATCACACGGTTAACCTGTGGAATGCTGAGACGGGTGAATGTTTAGCAACTTGGAAAGGGCACAACAACTCGGTTCGTTCTGTAGCTTGGAGCCCGATTCACGCAGCATCCCCAGAGGGGGCTGGACAGATCATCGCCAGTGGGAGTGATGACCAAACGGTGAAACTATGGGATGTCAAAACAGGGCACTGTTTACAGACCTTGCAGGGCCATATTAATGCGGTGGTATCGGTTGCCTGGAGTCCTAACGGTAAAACTCTCATCAGCAGCAGTGCTGATGAAACCATGAGAATTTGGCATCCTGACTCGGGCGAGTGTTTGGCAACGCTCCGCGCCGATCGCCCCTACGAAGGCATGAACATTACCGGCGTCACAGGTCTCACAGAAGCACAGAAAGCGACCCTGAAAGCTTTGGGGGCTGTTGAGAGTTGAGGAAGAAATAATGTGCGATGTTGACCGATAAAGTCAGTCCAGATTGATTGTTTTTCCTAACGCCTACGGTGACGCTGTGCAGGGCAACTACTCGGATAGGGTTGAACTCAATAACTGAGCGTAATCGGCATCCTGAGTCACATGCATCCGAGCTGTTTTCAGGTAATGACCGATGAAAGCTTGACTTGTTAAACCAAAATCTGTGATAGCCAGCATGACTAGTGTCTCATTACCAGTGTTTTTAACTTGGTGAGCTGCCCAACGCGGTACAAAAATAATATCGCCAGCATTCACATTCAATTGGGTATGGTCAATCGAAGCGGTTCCTTTGCCTTGCTGAATAATCAGCAGTGCTTCGTGGGCATGGCGATGACGCTCATTCGTTTTGTTGGGGGCAATGCAGCACGTGCGTGAAAACTGACTTGAATATTGGGTTAATTAGCAGCTATCAACCGACCTCAGAGCTGGTAAGCCCTTTAAACAGCAGCATCCGTGCTGATCTCTTGCTTTTGCCAGAATACGAAACGCTTGAGGTTGTAGGTTAAGTTTTTGAGCCCTAACATCACCTTCGCCCTAGCTAGGCCAATTGTCCGAATCGCCTTGCCACCCATCTCATTGACCATCGTGCCAAAGACATGTTCTACCTTGGCTCTGGTCTTCGAACGCTCCCGGTTGTCTGCTCTCTGCGCTTCACTCAAAGGGCGGTTACGGTAGGCGCGCTCGTTGATGTGGCTGATAAATCCCATCCAACTCAGAACTTCGACTATCGCTGCTGATAGGTAAGCACTATCTGCCCACAATTCATCGTCGCTGTTGTCAGCCTCGAGCAGGTGCCCGAGAACCTGTGAATCATGCACTGCTGCATCGGTGACCTGATAGCGACGGATGAAGCCGTACCCAGCATCGCGATTGATGTGGTTCTTGTAACCGTAGTGAGACAACCCCATTCTTCTTGGCCCACCGCGCGTCCATGTCCTTTTGCAACAGCTTATGCGGCTTATCTTGCCAGTCTTCGGGTACCTCGCCCTGCTTAATTTGTGCATTCTCTGCTTTGTTATTGCGCTGCTTAGGCACCGGCACCAGCGTTGCATCGATAATCTGACCGCACTGGGCTTGATAGCCTGCCGTATTCAGATATGCCCCAAATTGCTCAAACAATCCTTCGACGAGCCCCTGCCGTCGAAGCTCGTCCTTGAACGACCACACCGTCTTGGCATCAGGAACCCTATCTTCGAGTCCCAGGTGCAGAAATCGCATAAATGAAAGCCGGTCGTTGACCTGATACTCCAGTTCATCATCGGAGATGTTGTACATTTGCTGGAGTATCAGAAGCTTGAACATCAAGATGATATCTATCGGCTTGCGGCCTGCCCGACTCTTGCGAGGCTTAGCGTAGATGCTCTCAAGCGTGGGGCGGAACGTTTCCCACGGCACCAACTCATCGAGGTCGACCAGAAATTCTTTTTTCTCTGCCAGTTTTTGATGTCGCTCACTAAAGTCCCAGAACCCTTGTTGACCCATTGGCTTGAACACTGCATGAATGCCGATACAATCTCATATTTAGACTGCTTTCGCAATTAATCGAGGTGCCCTATTGTCTATAGCGCGATCGCCCTTTAGACCTTTTAATAGATAGCTGATTGAAATCGATCAATTAACGGCATCTAAAAACAAAGAAATCAAGACAGTTGTATTTATTTTTAGAGTGCGATCGCTTCTTCGTGTTTGATTGCCAAGCAAAAAACATATTTGAAAATATGCTAAATAATTCTCGCATTCCCGACTTATTCTCGATTAGAAAATATAGTGATTAATAAGTTGGAGAGATGAAGTCTCGAATCTCAATCAAATTCCAGAACAAAGATTCATGAGAAATGATATTAGAGAATCCAGGTGATTCTAGAGGTCATTTGGCTTTGTAGTTGTTTGGCTTGTGCGTCAAGCGGCTGCCTAATATTTCCGATGCTAGACCTGGATTTCTGTCTGTAGAAAAACTCTAGATCTTGACTTAATCACAATTAATTTCTGCTATTGAAGCGGAAGCTTCTACTTGCATACTTTCCAAGCAAAGCGCAAAACAACCTATTCGATGATTACGTTATCCATTAATACAAACCATGACTTCTCATCAAACCTCTCTCAATCCACAACAAGTTGTTCAACTCAACGGCAACAGTAAGCGGCAATATGTGCGAACCTTATTTGACAATATTGCGACTCGCTACGATTTTCTCAGAACAATCGTATTTCTAGGCCACACCAGTCTTTGGTATCGGCAAGCCCTGAAAGATCTGGCCCTGCAGGCGGGAGATCACATCCTAGACGTAGGGTGTGGTACCGGAGAATCCACCCGCTATCTGAGTCAGGCCTATCCAGGTATCACCGTTGAAGGCATGGATCTCTCTCCAGGAATGCTCTCAGAAGCCCGCCGTTTAGACCCCGATGGCACCTATTTTGAAGGAGATGTGTGCGCGATTGATTGCCCTGATAGCATCTACGACTGGGTGATCACAGCTTTCACCTTTCGTAACTTTTCAGACAAGGAAAAATCCTTAACCGAAATGTTGCGGATCTTACGCCCCGGCGGCCACCTGCTAATTCTGGATCATTTCTATCCCCAAGCCCCCCACTGGTGGCAGCAACTCTACACCCTCTGGATGCGTCGGGTAATGCCTGAACTGTTGCGACCCTTAATTGATGATGTGACGCCTTACCGCTACTTGGCAGAGAGCATCATCAACCAGCTTAATCTTGCTGATTTTGCCAACTTGCTCGAAAGTTTCAATGCCGAGGTGATCCAAACCAATACCTACACGGGTGGCGCAGCGGGACGATTGATTGCTGTCCGAAAGTTAGACGTTTTCTAAAGGGAGTGGATGCAAAATGACCAGTACCTCACGTATTAAGCGGCTGGCTCCGCACCAGCAGTTGCAACGCCAACTTAAGTCTTTTTTTCGGACAGACCTCCCTCAACTACCCGCTGCGGTAAAGTCCAACATTATTCGCATTCAGGTTGCCATAGACAGCCACGATCCTCTGACTTGGCTCTCGCAACAAACTGCCGATCTCAAAACCTACTGGTCCGATCGAGAAGGTCAGTTTGCCATGGCAGGAGTAGGAGCCGCAGATATTGTCCATAGCCAATCTGCCCCCGACTTTGCGGCAGTCTTTGCTCGCCTGCAACAGCGATTGCCTGAGCATTCTGCAGCCCGTTACTATGGCGGCTTTAGCTTTCAGCCAACGCCCCCCTTAACGGAGGGATGGCAACAGTTTGGCACCTATCGTTTTGTGGTGCCCCAGTTTGAAGTCTATGTTGAAGCGGGGCAAACTTACCTGGCCTGCAACATGCTGCTCTCTACAACGACGCCCTATCCGCAACAATTAGCCCTTCTCTTAAAAGGCTTGGAGCAACTATCGTTTAAGCGAGTTCGTCGCCCCCAGTCTCTACCCACCGTGGTTAACCGCCAAGATTTTCCGAGTCAACCGGGCTGGCATCAGATGCTACACACGGCATTGCAAACCCTATCCACGGGCGAACTGGCCAAAATTGTCCTAGCTCGTCAGTCTGACTTTACGCTGTCCCAAACCGTAGATCCGCTGTCGGTACTGTTGGCCATGCGATGCGGGAAAGCCCGTCTATTTCGATTTTGCTTTCAACTCACTGCCGGACAAGCATTTATTGGGGCTTCGCCAGAACGTCTTTATCTACGGCGCGATCGCACATTGCATACTGAAGCCGTTGCCGGAACCCGCCCCAGGGGGGCTTCTAGGGCTGACGATCAAGCCCTGGGACAAACGCTGCTCAACTCTGAAAAAGATAACCGAGAACACCAGTTTGTGGTGCAGAGTCTCCGTACCGCCCTGGCCCAACTGTGCAAATTAGTCGGACTGGATCAAGAGCCCGTGTTGCTGAAATTAAACCAAGTGCAACATCTCCATACGGCTTGCCATGGCATTCTGACCGATGGGGTCACGGATGGAGAGATTTTACCCCGGTTGCATCCCACACCTGCGGTGGGTGGCTTTCCTAAGCGGCCTGCACGAGAGGCGATCGATCAGCTCGAACCCTTTGAACGGGGTTGGTACGCTGCGCCTGTGGGTTGGGTTAGCCGCAGCGCCGCTGAATTTGCTGTGGCCATCCGTTCAGGACTCGTGGTCAACCATCAACTCACCCTCTTCTCAGGCGCTGGGATTGTGCCCGGCTCGAACCCCAGCGATGAATGGCAAGAGATTGAAAATAAGCTGCGTGCCTTTACGACCGTGTTGAACGAGGTTGAGGATGAGCGTGCGCTGGCCTGACCGGAGTAATGTCACCTGTCAATTAGTCTTCGTTGACCTTTGATCGAATCGCCAAACACCCAAATATCATGACCATTAATACTGTTAACATCAATAGTCTTTGGGGCGCTTTACTGGTTGAAGAACTCGTCAGAAACGGGGTGGATTATTTTGTTGTCTCGCCGGGGTCGCGTTCAACACCACTGACGGTTGCGATCGCCCGCCATCCCCAAGCCCAGAGTATTGTTTGCTTTGATGAACGGGCCGCTGCCTTCCATGCCCTGGGCTATACCCGCGCTACGGGTCAGCCCGCGGTGCTGGTTTGTACGTCAGGAACGGCTGCCGCCAACTATTATCCAGCGGTCATCGAAGCCGCCGTCGATAAGCTGCCTTTGATTATCATGTCTGCTGACCGTCCCCCAGAGCTGCGCCACACCGGGGCGAATCAAACCATTCAACAAACTCAGTTGTATGGGCGCTATGCCCAATGGGAGTTTGAGCTGCCTTGCCCAGATCTCCAAATCTCTCCCCAAATGGTGTTAACCACCGTTGACCAGGCGGTCTATCGTGCCCACAGCTTCCCTGGTGGGCCAGTCCATCTCAACTGCCTATTTCGAGAGCCCCTGGCACCCATTGCCCAAGCCTTTGAACTCGATTATCTCGCCCCTTTGCAGGACTGGCGAACCCGATTTACGCCCTATACCTACTATGGTAAATCAGCTGCGATACCCAGTGGATCAGAGATTGCAGCTCTCGCAGACATCCTCAACCAAAGTCAGCGAGGGCTACTAGTGGTGGGGCAATTGGCAAATGAGGTGGAACAGCAGGCCATGCTAACCCTGGCGCGTCACCTGAACTGGCCTGTTTTTGCCGATGTACAGTCCGGTCTGCGGCTGAATGCCTCTCTACCGACGATCATTCCTTATTTTGATCAGCTTTGGCCGCTAGAAGGCAATCCCCATTGGACGGTCGAAACTGTGGTGCAAATTGGCGTGCGGCTCGTATCTAAGCGATTCCTTCAGTGGCTAGAGGCTGATCCCCCGCGTCATCACATTGTGGTTGCGGATGATCCTTGTCGTCATGATCCAGTTCATACCGTTTCTCTGCGACTGGAAGCTCGTTTGAGTGATCTGGTGTCTCCCCTGCTTCCCCAGCTTCAACCTCGTACCATTGGCCCCTGGGTGGCAGAACTAATTGACGCATCTCAAAAAATTGATCAGGTGGTGGATACGGTACTCTGCCAACCCACCCTCAATGAACCCGGGATTGTGCGATCAGTGTCTCGCCAATTGCCCCCCGACCACGGCCTGTATATCTCCAACAGTATGCCGATCCGCGATCTGGACATGTATGGTGCGCCGGAGGGCGGAGTGACTGCGATTGGTTGCGATCGTGGTACCAGTGGCATTGAAGGCACGATTGCAGCAGCAGCCGGATTCGCCGTGGGGCGGCGATCGCCCGTGACGCTACTCGTGGGGGATTTGTCTCTGCTCCACGACTTGAATTCCCTGGCGATGCTCAAAGATCTGGCCCAGCCTGTGATTGTCGTGGTGATTAACAACAGTGGCGGTGGCATTTTCTCCTTCTTGCCCGTCGCCCAGTTTGAGGATGTCTTTGAACCCTATTTTGGCATTGCCCATGGTTTTGCCTTTAAGGCTGCGAGCCAGATGTTTGGCCTCGATTACTACCACCCCAATACACCAACAGAATTCACTCAGGTTTACCAAACAGCTCTAAGCCATCAACAATCTGCCGTGATCGAAGTGGTCACCGATCGTAATCAGAACTTGGCTCTACACCAAGTCCTGCAAGAGCAGATCGTGAAAACCCTGCAACCGACTGCGGTTTTAGTTTGAGTTTGATCCATCTTCAATAGGAAACCGATGATGATTACATCCCCACCTGCCGCTACAACACCCCCCGCCTTTGCCTCCAGGCCATGGCAATCCGTCAAAACGTACGAAGATATCCTTTATCACAAAGCCGAAGGCATCGCCAAAATTACGATCAACCGCCCCCACAAACGTAATGCGTTTCGGCCCCAAACCGTGTTTGAACTGTACGATGCTTTCCTCGATGCCCGCGAAGATAACCATATTGGCGTCGTGTTGTTGACCGGGGCAGGCCCTCACAGCGATGGGAAGTATGCCTTTTGTGCCGGGGGCGATGTCAGTGTCCGGGGGCATGGAGGTTATGTCGGTGCCGATGGCGTGCCTCGATTGAATGTGTTGGATCTGCAACGGCTGATCCGCTCAATGCCTAAAGTCGTGATTGCCCTGGTGGCGGGTTATGCCATTGGTGGGGGGCATGTGCTGCATGTCGTTTGCGATCTCACCATCGCTGCCGATAATGCCATATTTGGTCAGACTGGCCCCAAGGTTGGTAGCTTTGATGGCGGCTTTGGCGCTAGCTATTTGGCGCGCATTGTGGGGCAAAAGAAAGCCCGAGAGATTTGGTACCTCTGCCGCCAATACAACAGCACCGAAGCTTTGGAAATGGGCCTAGTGAACCATGTTGTCCCCGTGGCGCAACTGGAAGCCGAAGGCATTCAATGGGCTCAGGAGATTTTGGCCAAAAGTCCCCTGGCGATTCGCTGCCTTAAAGCGGCCTTCAATGCAGACTGCGATGGTCAAGCTGGTATTCAAGAACTGGCAGGCAATGCAACCCTGTTGTACTACATGACCGAGGAAGGCAAAGAGGGAAAAGACGCCTTCTTAGAAAAACGACCCCCTGATTTTGGCCCCTATCCTTGGCTGCCCTAAGCCAATCCATGTTGGATTTTAGCTTTGGGATGGCGAAACCCTGCCTATCCAGCAAGTTTGAACTGGCGATGGGTAACCAGACTGACCCCAAACCGTAACCTCAATCGATGAATACGCTGCAATTGCTCAAACAACGAACCCAGGACAACTGGCTCATTGGTCAAGACAGTCAGGCTTTCTTGGCGTTGACAGAGGCCCTGACCCAAGAATTTGCCGCTGCCAATGCGGCAATGCGGGGGCAATCTATTCTGATTGCAGAATCTGACCCGATCCGGTTTCTGGCTGGATTTCTAGCAGCTCAGGTCACCACTCAGCGCGTTTTTCTGGGAAATCCCCACTGGGGAGCAACGGAGTGGCAGCAGGCCATGGCGATCGCCCAGCCCGATCGAGTCTGGGGCAATGGGGCTGACCTCAAGCAGTGTGATTGCCCCCCCAATTGCCACAATCACGACGTAGACTCGGTCTCCCATGACCTGCTTATGCCTTCCACTCAGCCACTGATCCTGATTCCGACGGGTGGCTCCTCCGGCACAATCCAATTTGCCATGCATAGTTGGGAAACCCTTGCAGCCGCAGTGACTGGCTTTCAAGCTTACTTTCAATTAGCCGCGATCAATTCCATCTGTACGTTGCCGCTACATCACGTCAGTGGCCTCATGCAGTTCATCCGGTCTTTCCTCTCGGGGGGAAGATTCTGGTTAGTGCCCTTTAAAGCCCTCAAAACAGGACAGGCTCCTACCATTGCTCCCTTGGATGACCCCTCGGATTGGTTCATCTCGCTGGTGCCGACCCAACTACAAGTACTGCTAGAACAACCCGCTGTGGCTCAATGGTTGGCTCGGTGCAAGACGGTTTTTATCGGCGGCGCACCCAGTTGGCCAGAACTGCTCAGTCGAGCGCGTGCTCAGCGCATTCCCCTGGCTCCCTGCTATGGCATGACAGAAACCGCTGCTCAGATTGCCACGCTGAATCCAGCAGATTTTTTAAGCGGAAATCAGAGTGTCGGACAGATTCTGCCCCATGCCCAGGTCACCATTGTGAATGATCAAGGGCAATCAGTCGCCTCTGGCACCCTGGGTCAGGTTCAGATTGCGGCGGAGTCCTTAGCATTGGGCTACTACCCCACGGAGTCGTTTGATGCAAAGACTGGTGAAAGTTCCCAACCACCAACAATCTTCCCAACCGATGATGTGGGTTATCTGGATAACCAGGGCTATCTGACGCTAGTGGGTCGCCTCAGCAGCAAAATTATTACTGGTGGTGAAAATGTTTTTCCAAGTGAGGTGGAAGCTGCCATTTGGGCGACCGATCTGGTAGCCGATGTGGCGGTATTGGGCATGCCCGATGCCTATTGGGGCCAATGTGTGACGGCGGTTTATGTGCCCCGTGACTCAGCCCCACTATCCCCAGCTCTGGTCACCACGCTACAGGACAACATTGCTCGTTTTAAGTGCCCCAAGCTCTGGGTGCCCGTTGACTCGTTGCCTCGAAATGCCCAAGGCAAGCTCAACCGACAAACTCTAGAAGCGATCGCCAGCCAGTGGAGACAAGACCATGGTGTATAAGCTCTATGGCTATCCTGAATCCGGGAATTGCTACAAGGTTCAACTGTTATTGCAACAGTTAGCGATTACGGTTGAGTGGGTCACTATTGATCTGCTCAAGCAAGAAAATCGTAGCCCAAATTATCTCTCCAAAAATCCCAGTGGCAAGGTGCCGCTGTTGGAAATTCAACCCGGTATTTTTCTAGCTGAATCCAATGCCATTTTGCAGTACCTCAGTCGAGGTACCCCGTTGTGGCCGTCAGACCCCCTGGCGCAGGCGCAAACATTGCAATGGCTCTTTTTTGAGCAATACAGCCATGCCCCCAATATTGCGATCGCGCGTTACATGGTGCGATTTCTAGACATTCCTGCAAACGATCAATCCAGTCTGGCAATCAAACATGCATCAGGCTATGCCGCCCTTAATCTTATGGAACAGCATTTGACGACAAGTGCTTTTTTGGTGGGCGATCGCTACACGATTGCAGATATCAGCCTTTATGCCTATACCCATGTCGCGCATGAAGGGGCATTCGACTTAAGCCCTTATCCCGCCATTAATACGTGGTTGAGTCGAGTCAAAGCTCAACCGAACTATATGCCGATGGGTGGCTGTTTTTCGTAAATTTCAGCTGAAATTTTCAGCTTCCGTTATCACACTATCCCCACGCTTGTCATTCAGGAGCCAACCCCCATGCAGATCTCAAACTCACCTTCAGAAATTATTCAGGAGCAAGGAATCATCCAGGATGTTTCCACCGCTCAACTCTGGCGACAGGCGATCAAACTGCCGCTATACAGTGTGGTGCTCATTCCCGTTGGGGTTGCCACTGCAACCGTCTATGCCGATACGGGTACTGTGAATTGGGTTAACTTTTTCCTGTTCTTCTTATCTATTTTGTTGATTCAGATTTGGATCAACCTCAGCAACGATGTCTTCGATGCCGAAACTGGTGTTGATGTGCATAAATTCCACTCTATTGTGAAACTCACCGGCCAAAAGAACACGATTTTTTGGATTGCCAATGCCTTTTTAGCAAGTGGACTTTTAGCCCTAGCCTATCTTGCCTGGCAGCAACAAGATATCACCCTGCTGGTGTTGATGAGTTTAGGCTGTCTGCTGGGCTATAGCTACCAAGGCCCACCCTTCCGTTTGAGCTACCAGGGTATCGGCGAGATCATCTGCTTTATTGCCTACGGCCCCCTGCTAATGGGCACCGCCTATTATGCGCAAACCCAAGACTGGTCTGTGACCTGTCTGGCTGTTTCCACAATCATCGGTCTCGCCACCAGCTTGATTCTATTTTGTGCCCACTTTCATCAGGTAGAAGATGACCTAGCGGGGGGTAAACTCTCCCCTGTTGTTCGGCTGGGTACAGCTCGCTCGGCCCAACTGCTGCCCTGGTGGCAGGCAAGCATCTATGGTCTGGTGTGTCTGTTTGTCGGGCTGGCGGTACTCTCGCCGTTGACACTACTCAGCTTGCTGAGTCTGGGTTATGCCGTCAAACTGTCTCTCCATGTTCAGCGCTATCACGATCAGCCCGAACGAGTGCGCAACTGTAAATTCATTGCGATCGCCCTGTATTGCTCTTTGGGTTTACTACTCACCCTTGGGTTGTTATTACCGCAAGCATTGCTCTGATTGCAGCCTTAGCTTTGCTAACACGCGTTTGATCTGCTCTATTTTGCCTACCCCAACCTACCTGTGAATGCACCATGGAGACACAATCTCTGACAGAACAGTTTCGGCATTCAACCTTAGCCCGCCGAAAATATTTTGGTCTGAATAACCCCAGACGCACCGATTACTATCTCGCCTATTGGCAAAAACATCCTGAAATCACTTGGGCGCTTCTGGCCAATCTTGTGTCTCGCAACACGGGTTGGATGATGTCGGATTTGGTCAGAGCCTCAAAATTTACGCCCCATAGCCCTAAAATTCCTGGTTTTCCACCTGCTCACTATCAAGCTTTTTTTGCTTTCTTAGAAACAGGTAACTTCTTAATCTTTAGAGATGTCTTTCCTCAATTGGAGGCCTATGACTGGGCCAAGCGCCATCCAGGCCAAAGCGATGATTTTTTTAACGCTTTACAGGCCGATTCAGAATTTGAAGCAGATCCCTTCATGATTAAACATTGGCAGGTATTTTTCAATCAGGCCAAAAATAATCACTGGTTTCCAGAAAATTGGCAAGAACCGGCTGTGCAGCGACTCGCCTTTGCTCAAGTGGCTAATGAACAAAATCAAATTCATGATCGACTGGTTCATGATCCACAGCATCGATACTTAGGCTGCTTATTCTCCTGGATTACGCAGAAGATTTTCATTGCCACGACCCAACTCGACTTGATGAAAATTTGCTTCCCTGTAGCCAGATCTGAAACAGATCCCACGACCGACCATGTCTTGACCTATACGCTCTACGATTTTAATCCCTATGCAAACCGGGTCAACTTTGGGCGTGATCTCTATGTGGAATTATTTGGAGATGCAACCCGACGGAAACGAGTGATTGCCTCAGCCCTTGCCCATCCCCGTTTTCGAGGCAGCCGGGCCCAGTATAATCCCCAAAACTATTGCCTCCATCCACGGCAGGCTCATGCTGAGATCAAGTACAGTCCCCCTCTGGTTCCCTGGCGAGGGTATGCCCCGGCTTGGCCTTTTAATCCCACCCATGTGCGGCCTTATTCCCATTTGCAAGATACGCCTGTATCGCTAGCTATGAGTGCTAACCAAAGGGAAGGCATTAACGATCTACTAGCACCTCTAACGTTGGCCAGTCGTCCGCTGAAGCAACACGCGCTCTCTGATTTGGCTGAGCTTGTCATTGGCAAATCTTCAGCAATGCAACTTTCCATTCTCCTGCAGAAAATGTTAGGTCAGGGAGATCCAGATCCAGTATTTTCCTTGAGAAGTTAAGTTTCAAACCTGAGTCATATCCAGATGCATTTATTCGAGTGAACGGGGCGTGGTGCTATCTCTAGCGGGACTCTGACAATTTAGTTGAAGTTTTTCAAGCTGAGAAGTCTTTACGGTGTTGACTACTGTTTCATTGTGGTTAGTACCACACATCCAAGAAGGACAACCGCCATCATAATTAACACCGCCCGCGATTCTCTGTAGGAGAGGCTCCGCCAGCGGCTTCAAATCTTTCTCACTCAGTTCAATAATCTGAACAGGCTTGGAAGCTGTCGGTTTTGGATTCCGTTTAGAATTTTTCTGCATAGTTTTTCTCCTTAATTGAGACGTTAATTGGGTGTTGCTGAATCGAGAGATGAATTTGCCAAAGTGGTGCACTCTGCTTTGTCCCTTTTCATATATTCCTGGGGGGCTTTAAGCCCCCTTTCTGGTATGCCCCTTGGGCTATATTCTGGGGGACTTTGAAAGGTTTATTCCCCCAGAATGGGGGGGCTAGGGGGGTTAAGTCATACCGCTATTCAGCAACGCCAGAAGTTGAATCATCCCTCAAGACATCGTGGGCTACCAGACCAGCCCCCTGATATTGCCAAAAGATCTGTTTCGCTTAGCGGCTCTAACTGGTTTTGCAGTAGTTGGTAGAGGCAATCATTAGAGAACTGATAGCCCTTTTCAGCGCCAGCGCTTTTAATCAGCGCGATCACTTCTAGTAGACTATTCGTTTCCTTGATTTTCTGTCGCAATTGCGCGTCACTGAGCAACGCTTTGATTTGGCTTAGCATAATGCTTATCTCCTTTTGCAATGAAGGTAAAATTGTACAAATCTTGATTGATTTTGTGAGGCGCGATCGTGTGCTAAAGGCAGCGCGCGATCGCCCGCTCTGCTCTAGCCAAGACGCGAATTATTCTTCACCAATGGGGTCATCATCCTCTTTGGATTTCCCACCACAGATGAGGGCTAAGTCATCTTCTGAGAGTTCTTGAATGGACTTGTTGTTGATAGCTTTACTCGCCATCGTTTCATTGTGGTTTGCCAAGTCAACACCTGCACCGACGATCGCTTCTAAATCCTTCTCCATCAATTCAACAATTTCAGGGGATTTAGGGGGCGTTTTTTGAGGCTTTTGCTTTGATTTCTTCTTCATGATTTTTTCTCCTTAATAGAAGGTTTTTTTCTAAGTCTAAGAATTGCCTTCTTGACTTGGTTTTACTGTATTAAATAATCGGGAATAAGTAGGGAAGAAAAATGCTTTTAGAGCAGGTTTTTTGAGCTATTTTTCCATATAAAAAGCGATCGCATTTAGCAAATCAATAATGCGATTGCTTTCGTTATTTATGACAATGATTAATGATGATTGACCTGGCCACCAGCCATTGTCAATCCGAAATCCTTAACCTTATGCCGCCTAAAAAACCTTGCAACTAAGTGCAAGCATCTCATCTAGAAAACTGTCATAGGCATCCCAAACGGCCTGCATCTTTAAGTTGATTAGATCGTGGGGCGCACTCAGTTGTTCTAATCGGCGCGTTAACTGCATCACATCGCCAGCATGATCAGCCTCAACTGCGATATATCGCCTCAGCCAAGCTAAATCATAGGCAGAAATTGCCTGGGTTCGTTCGATTTGGGCTTGAATTGCTAATGCTAATTGATAGGCACAAATCTTGCCCGCGAGTAACGCCCCCAGGGCTAAGAACGGCTCTTGATCGGTGTAGTAACCTTCAAGTTGTTGCTTTAGATTTGTCCCTGGACTCTTAATCGCAACGGTATCAAACTGACTAGCTGGAACAGGTTGCAATCGCCGCCAGGGATTGAGGGCGTAATAAAGCCGATCAAACAACACGCGATGAATTCGTTCAGGCTTGCCATGGCCCAGCTCATCGTAGAGCTGCCGGACCAAAACACAGCTAATGATTTCATCGTCAATGTGGCAGAGCATCGTTGAGAGCCACTGGGCCATATTGCTGTGGACCTGCCGCAGATTATGGAAAAGCAACCATAGGCTGGTGAGATCCAGCGGTTTGGCCTGGAGCCACTCAAAGTAAGGATGGGTGGCAACCTCCCTGTGCTCGAAGGACTTGATCAGGATTTCTAAACTTTGGGGGTAATCCATAGACGGGTGCCCATTCATGAGCTGGCCTGTCACAACACCGGAGGGCTGGGGTTCAATTAGGGTTAAGGTTTGATGGGCCATCTTGTTTTCCTGATGTGCAGATACGCGATTGATCTTTGGAGGGCACAACTATTGCTCAATTCTGCTCATCATCGTTTCATTGTGGTTTAGGCCGCAGTTGTCAATCTCGCCACACTCATCTCCGCAACCACCACCTGCGATCTTTTCTAGATCTTCTTCACCTAGTTCAGCGATCTGAGCTGACCCGGATTGAATAGATGCTGTTGTATTGACTATCGTTTCGTTATGATTAGCTCCTAACTCAGGGTCTGTACTATGACCAGAACCACTTGCGATCGCCGCTAAGTCTTCCTCACTTAGTTCAATGATTTGGACTGACTTAGATTGAGTGGTGGCTTGCAAATTTTTAACCGCATTAACCATCGTTTCATTATGGTTATAGCCTAAAGCACCTCCTGCAATTCCCTCTAGATCTTCTTCTGCTAATTCAATTAGTTTTTGTGGTGAGATTTGAGCAGCAGAGGGCTGTTTTTTAGGCTTGGTTTGATGTTGTTTAAGAATTGTCATGGGTTTGTCTCTGTAGGGTTTCATAGATGTGTCGGCTGTGTGACACTCATGTCTCAAGCCTATTGAATTAGATGGTATTTGTCGCTACAAAAAAGTCACGGATTTAGTCATGTGACCTCATAAGCTATCCTGAGCTGGACCTTATTGATGGGAGATAACCCTGACAGAATCTGGCATCTAGACATGCCTCAATCACAAAGAAAATTGAAAAAAAAATCAAGCAGAGCCCTGTTGGACAACTGCAACCTCATGTCATCTCATACAATCCTAGGGACGACTAGTGTTAGCCGTCTTCCTCCCGCTGTACCTCCGTTGCCCTAGAATGGACCTTGAAACCATTCTCACCCTTGTGAATGATGCGATGTCTGCAAAGATTGGTAGACCGCTGAATGATGCCGAGCGGGTGCTGTTCAAGGGGGCCTGGTACGGGCAAACCTATGGGGTCATTGCGGCTGAATCCGGCTATGCGTCCAGCTATCTCACCCGAGTGGTGGGGCCAAAGTTCTGGAAAGATCTCAGTCAGACGCTGGATGAAAATGTCAGCAAGACCAGCTTTCGGCCTGTTATTGAGCAACGCTATGCCCAGATGGCAAGCAGGTCATCCCATGACACATTGCCTTTGCCGTCGATTTCGCCAACCGCTTCTCCGACCGCGATCGCTGCCTTTAGATCCAGCCAATTCCCCCAAATTGATTGGGGAGAAGCTCCCAATGTCTCTCACTTTTATGGTCGACAGACCGAACTTGAGACATTGATCCAATGGGTTGTAAACGATGGCTGCCACCTGGCGGCGATCTTAGGCATGGGGGGCATTGGCAAAACCGCCCTGACCGCTAAGTTCGTAGAAACGTTGGCAGAACAGACAGACTGTCCGTTCGCACACATTATTTGGCGATCGCTACGCAATGCCCCCTCTCTGGAGTCGTTGTTGGCAGAACTGGTGCCGTTTCTGTCCCATCAGCAGGCAACTGAACCCACGATTCGGCAACTCCTGCAATGCTTGCAGGAGTCCCGCTGCTTGCTGATTCTTGATAACACGGAAACGATTTTGCAGTCAGGCAGTCAAGCCGGATATTATCGTTCGGGCTACGAGGACTATGGTGAACTGCTGCGAGTGATGGGTGAATTGCGTCATCAAAGCTGCCTGATTCTGACCAGCCGCGAGAAACCAGCTGAAATTGCGATGTTTGGAGGGTTGGAGTTGTCTGTGCGATCGCTCACCCTTAGCGGTTCGCTAGAGACAGCTTTGGCACTGGTTGACGCCACGGACTTAGTGGGCACCGCCGAGCAAAAACAGGACCTCTGTAAACACTACGGATGCAGTCCGCTGGCCTTGAAGATTGTCGTCAGTTCGATTCAAGACTTATTTGAGGGCCATATTTCGCCGTTTTTAGCCGAAGAAACGATCGTCTTTAATGGCGTGCGTCGTTTGCTTGACCAACAATTTGAACGTCTTTCTGAGCTAGAACAGACCATCATGTATTGGCTAGCCATTAATCGCGATTGGACCTCAATTTCAGAGTTCGCCACTGATATCCTGCCTAAGGTCGCCCGGTCTCAGTTATTGGCCTCTTTGGAATCGCTCAGTTGGCGATGTCTCCTTGAGACGGCTTCGCCAACGCTGATCGAAAAACAATCCGGCAAATATACACAACAACCTGTCGTCATGGAGTACTTCACCGAATCCCTGACGCAGCAGATTGCTCAAGAACTGAGCAATCAAGAGTTCTCACTATTGACCCACCATGCACTACTCAAAACCACGGCAAAAGACTTCGTCCGTGACAGTCAATGCCGATTGATACTAGAGCCCATCCTGGATAATTTGCAAACCCGGCTGCGATCGCCCTCAGCGTTAGCGGGTCACATCCAGGAAATTTTAGAAACCCTCCGCACCAAAGACGCTTATCGCCTGAGCTATGCAGGGGGGAACTTACTCAACCTGTGCCGCCAACGTCAACTTGATATCACTGGCTATGACTTCTCTAGACTGGCTATCTGGCACGCTTGTCTTCAAGATGTTAACCTGCGCCAGGTCAATTTTGCCCAGGCAGAATTTGCCCAAACTGCCTTTGCCCAAACCTTTAGCAGTATTTTAGCGATCGCTTTTAGCCCCGATGGTGAGCTAATAGCGACAGGAGATAACAATCTTGAAATTCGCCTATGGCGGGTAGTCGATGGTCAACTCCTGTTAACGTTGCAAGGACATATGGACTGGGTGCGGACTGTCGCGTTTAGTCCCGATGGGCAGACGCTGGCCAGTGGCAGTGATGACAACACGATACGCCTATGGGATGTGCAAACCGGGAAATCTCTTAAAACCCTGGAAGCCCATACAGGCCGAGTCTGTGCCGTCATGTTTAGTCCGAATGGCCTTACCCTAGCCAGCAGCAGCGAAGATCAAACCCTGCGCTTGTGGGATATCCGTAGCGGTGAGTGCCTGAATGTGTTGACAGGCCATACTCAACAGATCTGGTCTGTTCAGTTTGACGCTGAAGGCAAACGACTGGTCAGCGCAGGGGAAGATAATACTATCAAGCTCTGGGATGTGCAGACTGGCCATGGTCTCAAAACCCTGAAAGGGCATACCAATTGGATCGGGTCGGTTGCTTTTAGCCCGGATGGGCAACTGGTAGCAAGCGGCAGTCATGATCAAACAGTGCGTCTTTGGGATGTTGGGACTGGGCAATGCCTTAAAACCTTGAGCGGTCACACCAACTGGATTTGGACTGTAGCTTTCAGCCCAGATGGGCAGATCCTCGCTAGTGGCAGTGAAGATCGTGCAGTGCGGCTGTGGGATGTTGATACGGGCCAATGTCTCAAGATTCTAGAAGGGCATACCCATCGAGTATGGGCCATTGCTTTCAGTCCTAATAATGCAATGCTGGCCAGTGGTGGCGGCGATCAGACCGTGCGCTTTTGGGAGATATCTCAATTAGGGGCGGTGCTGTCCTATCCAGGAGTTGGTTCAGATAGCGGTTCAACTAAGCCACAACTCATTTCTGGTCAGTGCTTGAGAACACTGCAAGGCTATACCCGTCAGGTGTGGACGGTGACCTTTAGTCCCGATGGGCAGTCTCTTGCCAGTGGCGGTGACGAAACGTTTATTCGGCTCTGGCAGGTTGATAACAGCCAATGCTACAAAACCTTAACCGGTCATACCCATCGCGTCACTGCCGTTGCCTGGAGCCCCGATGGTACGATGCTGGCTAGTTGTGGGGAAGATCAAACCATTCGACTCTGGAATGCGCACACCGGGCAATGCCTTAAAACCTTGAGCGGGCATACCAAGCAACTCTGGTCCGTGGCCTTTAGCCCCGATGGTGCCCTCCTGGCCAGTGGGGGGGAAGATCAAACAATCAAATTGTGGCAGGTTGAAACAGGAGACTGCTTAAGAACCATTGAAGGGCATACCAACTGGATCTGGACCCTCGAATTCAGTCCTACTGCCCCATTGTTGGTCAGCAGTAGTTTTGACCACACCGTGAAACTCTGGGATATCCAAACCGGCGATTGTGTCAGAATCCTGGCAGGTCACCAGGGCTCGGTAATGGGCGTGGCTTTTAGCCCCGATGGCACCCGCCTGGCCAGTGGCAGCATGTACGATCAGACCGTCCGAATGTGGGATGTGCAGACAGGAGATTGCTTAAACGTTTTGACGGATCAGCTGGTTATGTGTCTTGCCTTCTCTCCACCAAACAGCGCATCATCCTCAACGCAAGCCTCCATTCTCGCCGTAGGGGGGGTGGATCAGAGCTTAAAGTTTTTGCATCCTGACACTGGCAAAGGGATCAGCCTGCCGCAAGCCCACCAGCGTTGGCTCTTTGACCTGGGATTTAGTCCAGATGGTCAAACCCTGGCCAGTAGTAGTGCCGATGAGACAATTAAGTTGTGGGATGTGAATACAGGAGAGTGCCTGAAAACCCTCAGACCCGATCGCCCCTACGAAGGTATGAACATCACTGGGGCAATTGGTTTAACCCAAGCCCAAAAGGCGGCTTTACAAAGCTTGGGAGCAATCGATCAAGACGAAAATGCAGGTGCTGTCCTCCAATAATCTTGTTAAAGAAACAATCTTTCAGCGACCACTTATGCTTGCTTTTGTTTACTCCCAAAGCAACACGGAAGGCAGTTCATCCTGGGCTAACCGCAACAGTTCATAACCAATCCCAGTGGTGCCTTGGAAAAAGCCAGGGTTAAAGACAGAATTGGGCAGGTTAGCAAACAATTGGTATGCGCCGGATTGGTTGGCGCGGGCAACCACGGCAGCAGCTTTTTGTGAAGCAGCTTGTCGCCAATCTGGGCGATTGCAGCGTTGGGCTCCTACTAAAAGGACTTCAGCCACACCCAAATTACCGCAACAGAGATGATCAATGCCTTTTAGGCCTTGTTGTTGGGTAGTTTCTAGGGCAATTTGCAGGTCTTGCACCAGGGCTTCTGTCGGCCAAACATCCAGGCTACCCAGGCGTCCTAAGCCAATGCCAGCCGCGCCGTGGCACCATTGCACCGGAAAGGTAGGGCGACTTTCTGGATTGAGGTCGCGCAGGTCAGGCCAGTTTGCCTGAGTAGGAGAAAACACACTGCGTTCGTAGGCCATCCCCTCTAGGGCGGCTTCTCGATAGTCTGGGTCATCGGTAATGGCGTAGAGGCGCAAGAGGGCGTAGGCAATCCCAGTGGCCCCATGGGAGAAACCCGTCAGGGGTTTTTCGGCCAAGTTTTTCCAGGCTTTGGGGCCTGACGCTGGGTGGGTTTGTTGGCTGAGCAGGTGTTGTCCACAGGCGATGGCTTTTTCTAAAACGGTGATCTCTCCTGTCACCTGATAGAGCGACAGCGATCCTAAAATGCTGCCCGCCGCACCGCTGATGATGTCCAAGGCTTGGTCAGCGGCAATCATCTCTGGTGTGATCATGGTTGCCAGGGTTTGCGCCTCCGTCAGGAAGGTTTCATCTTCTAAAAACTGACCCACCTTCACAAAGGTATAGATCATCGCAGTGATGCCAGTGGCAATGCCGATGCCCATCCGTCGCGCAAAGCGTTGGCGCGCGTCTGAAGTCATGCTGTTCAACTGTCGCCGTAGGGGGTGCAACACTCGCAGGGTCAGATCGCGGTAATGGGGCTCCTGGGTAACGTGGTACAGCCCCGCCAGGAACAGCGCTACGCCACAGCGCCCATCGTAGAGACTGTCATTGAGGAGCTGGAGTTGATAGCGATTAGCTTGGGGGACAAACCCCAGGCTGATCCAGTTGAGGCTGCCGTCGGTATCTTGCAAGGCTCTGACCTCAAGGTCGGCTGCGATCGCACGGGCAGCCTGGATGAGTTGTTCGCGACTGAGCAGGGGCAGCTCGTTTGCCTGCCAGGGCCGGGCCTCATCGACGGACGGTTGGGCCACCCTGGCATAAAAGGCTCCCTGGATAATAGCCACCTGCTGGGCCAGGTTGGTTTCATTCAGGGCCTGGATTTGTGAGATGACATAGTCATAGCTGGGGCGCTTAAAATACTGAGAAATGGTCTGGATGTTTCTCAAAATCAAAGCATCGTTGCTGGTATTGGCGGTAAAAAAAGGAATATCCAGCTGCTCCATAGCCCGCAGCTCAGCCTGGACAATGGGCCAGGCATTGGGCTGTTGTTGAGCTAACACAAAAGCCCGACTGAGGTAGTCCAACTCAATGCTATAGTCCACCCCATGCTTGAGATGATCTGGTGTCCAGGCTTTATTTAACAGAATGTAGTAGATGCGAGTGGCGCGCATAATAAACCGCACCTGCTGATTTTGTAACCCTGCCAATGGCCCCCCGGCGGCCAGCAGCAGACTTTGCTGCTGCATCAGGAACCGATACATGCACTCAAACCCGGTCACAATATGGACTTGATAGTCGTTGGGTGACAGGGGCGTATCGCCCAAATGGGGCACATTCTTGGCAATGGGTGCGGTGACTGTCTCGGCGCGCAAATGCATGTCGTCGGTATTCACCGCCTGCCAGCGGAGCACCTTGCAGGGGGCGGGTTGTGGGTCAGTACTGCCCAGGCCACTGATGTCAAAGGCAAGCCGCTGATCGGGGCTAAAATCCCACTGGGGCAGCAACCCTGTACGCAAGACAGAGTCGCCAAACAGCTGGGTAGATTCTGTCTCTAGGGCCAGGGCATCCGGTGAATTTTCGATCAGGTGGACATCGTGTTGCAGCAGAGATTCTATATCAATCAGCACTAAATGCTCACCGCTGGCGATCAGGTTTTCATGGTGGCAGTCGGTGCCCCGCAACACATAGATTAAGCACGACAACATGCCTGCCCGTTGGTAAAAGCGCTCAACGGCGGCTTCATCATGGCAGGGCAACTGTTCAACATATTCGACCCAGCCATATCCATCGCGATTAAGCACCTGGATGACTTTGAAATCGAGCAGTTGATTGTGTTGATTACACCAGGTCAGTAGATGATTCCAGGCCACCTCTAAACCGGAATCTTTGGGTTTGTAGACCAGTGTGAGGCCCGACTCAAAGGTGAGCAGCAGCACCGTACGCCCCTGGTTGTGCGGGTCAGACAGGGATGCCTGGAGGTCAGTCACTTTGCCCAGGGGCGCATTCTGACACTCAGAGTTAGATGCTTGAGCCCCCCCTACCCCCCAATATGGGGTGTTGTTGAGGCTAAAATCTCCTGAGCTTGGAGAAAATCGCTGCTGAATGTCAGTTTGGTCTTGGGCCAGCCGCTGGATGAATTCAGCCGTGGCATCGACCCACAGATCAACCGCCACCGCAATCAGCCGCCCCAGGACAGGATAGGTTTGCAAGAAACTGAGCAATCCATCTGCCAGTAAGTCCGTCACAAATTGATGGTACTGGGTTTGGCTATGACCTGTTTCAGCCTCTTCGATACCCAAAAGATTCAGTAAGTTTTGCCCCAGAGATCGTCCTTTAGAAAACTCAAAATCGAGGGTTTTGTTAGAAATTTGGGTGAGCCGTTGCAACAGGCTACGTTCTAGCGTGGTGTAAGCTTTCTCTGAAAGCAGAGAAAGCGACAGGATCTTGCCAGTGAGTTGGGTCACTCCCAGGCGCGTGAGCAAGTTTTGTCTGGCGACTTGCAGGGTGGGGAGCCAGATGTCTTCAAAGGGAGTGGGATGGTCAGGATCGCTCAGCCAGACCAGATCAGGGTTGGGGGTGAACCCTGCGCCAGTTTGGATCATTTGTCGCAGGGTCTCGGCCCAGGCGGGTAATGGCTGCCCCGCTGCAAACTTCACGGTACCCAGATAAGGCCGAACTTCGTCCAGGCTGAGTCCGTCCCATTCTAAGCGTTTCTGCAAAATCTCTAGCCTGTTTTCATGGGCGACGGTTTGACACCACCGCTCGCAGCGGCGATCCATGGCTGATGGGTTGCTCTGGTGGGGAGCAACCGTAAAGCGATCAGCATCGAGTCGCTCCCACAGGAAGCTAGCCTCGGCAACGATCGTGGCTAAATCGCCGTCGGTGAGTTGAGGGGATTTTGCAATTAGGGTTGTAGACATGGGGGCGACGCTGAAGGTGTTGGGGGCGGTTGATTCTGGAGGGGAGGGGGCGACAGAGGTCGCTTCTGTCCTCGGTAAAGTCGCTGTAGTCGTTTGCGATATTCCACTAGAATTTGGTCAAAACGGCCAAGGCACATGCCAGTCAAATCCACCCGCAGATCGGCAATTTTTTCCAGCATTTGCTTGTCGCGTTTCACCTCATGATCGAGTACCCATCGCAAAATATGCTTCTGCACTAGATGGAAGATCAAACGCCCCCAGCGAGGGTTGGCTAGGTAATGCAACGAGATGCACTGGGTTTGATGGTCATTGATCGGGTTGAAGAAAAAGACTGAGCGTAACCGTTCCTGACGAGGTTGACCGGTTTTGGAATTTTCCCAATACATTTCGTAGGTGTGGTAAACCGGGGAGAAGTGCATGGTCAGGTGATTGAAAAAGCGATCGCCGCCGTACATCCCAAATAACTTTTCTAGGAGCCAAGGGAGGGGGCGTTGGGGCACAATCGACAATAGCTGGATACGATCCTCATGGCTAAAGTCAAAGATCGGCTCGACTACAGCCGTGTCGGCCAGGTTATACCCAAAGAAGGTATGGCTGGTGGGGGCATGCTCCATCTCGGCAAAGATATCCACCACCAGCTCCAGGGGCACATCAATCCGATGCTCTAGGGTGCAGCTAAACTCATATTCAGGAAAATTTAGCTCGGGGAGTTGGGCCTTGCTGTCTGATGCTTTAACCCAGATCCACCTATACTGCTCTGTTGTTTCCAGGCTATGGGCACAAGGCCTGAGGTTAGGGGTACTCAGACTCTGGCCCTGACCATTGGGGGCATAGCACCAGCCATGGAAAGGACACACTAAGCGATCGCCCTCGACCCAGCCTTGACTCAGGCGCATCCGACGGTGGGGGCAGCTATCCTTGAGGGCACCAATCTCACCAGTCTGGGTGCGAAACAGAACAAATTCTTGTCCGCAGAGCTGGATGGCAACCGGCTGCTGCGTTAACGCCTGACTTTGCAGGACAGGATGCCAGTGATCGAGTTCAGTCATGAGATCCCTCCTAGGGTTAAATACTGGGAGTTGGAACGGTCTGGGGTGGTTTGGTATAGATCATCAATCGCGGTCTGAAAATAAGCCTGAATTGCAGTACGGCGCAGCTTGCCATTGGCGGTGAGCAAGCCATTGGCCTGACTGAAGGGCTCACGGGTGAGGTAGAATTTGCGAATTTTTTGATAGTGGGGAACGGTCTCGTTGAAGTGGTGAATGGCGATCGCTAACGTAGACTCATCGACTGAACCCGTAAGAATGGCACAGAGAAAGGGTCGCCCATGACCCACCAGCACAGCTTGTTCCATGCCGTCACAAGCCTCGATCAGTCGTTGTTCTAAGGGTTCTGGGGCAATGTTGTGGCCTGAGGTCGGCACCAAGAGATGTTTGAGACGACCAATGATCCGCCAATGACCTGAGGCACTGACTTCGGCTTGATCACCGGTATGGAACCAGCCCTCGCGGATGACTTGAGCCGTTGCTGCTGGATTGTTCCAGTACCCGGCAAAGATATTGGGCCCCCGGCAAACCAGTTCGCCTTGCGGCGTTAAGCGCACTTCACAGTCTTGAATAGCATGACCGACGTAGCCCGGTATGGGTGATTGAAGGGGATCGAGGGTAACCAGACCTGTGGTTTCAGTGAGGCCATAGCCCTGGTAGATCGGGATGCCAATCATGGCAAACCAGCGTTGGGTTTCGATCCGCAAGGGGGCCGAGCCACAGATAATCAGTTGGAGATGGGGGGCGATCGCCCGTTTGATTTGGGCCAATAGGGTTAGGCTCACGCCTTTAAAGATCAAGGCGTCAACCCAGCGGTGTCCTGTCAGCGAGCGGTCATAAGCCTGCTGGCCAACTGTAAACAGCCATTGGGCAATACGCCCCTGCTGTTTTAAGGCTTGCTCAATGCCACTGCGGAACCGCTCCAGCACCATGGGCACGGTCAAAAAGAACGCCGGATCGGCATAGCGGAGATCCGCTGCCAGATTGTCTAACTGGGTGCATAGGGTTAACGGACGCCCTTGATACAGCTGGGCCCAAAGGATGAGATGGGCGGGGGCAAAGCAAAAGGGTAAAAAGTGAAAGGCACCGCCTTTGTCGGTTGACGGCTGGGTTGCAGCTTCAAGCCGCTGGCTGATTAAGGGAATCATGTAGTCAAAGTTGGCGCGGGTGAGCATCACCCCCTTAGATGCCCCGCTAGTGCCCGAGGTATAGATCAAGGCGATCACTGCATCCGCTGGAATGGGGTAAGGCGCTGCCTGGGTGGGTTCAGCGTCAAATGCGTCATCGACTAAGGCGATCGCACCGGGAGTAAGCCAGATCTCCGTCATTGCTTCCCCAAGCGCTGAATCCCCGACCAGTAGCAATTTGGGTTGGCAGTCTGCCAGCATTTTGGCTAGTTCTGGCAGACTCTGGCGGCTATATAGCGGTACTACAATTGCCCCTTCTGCCAAAATCGCCAGCTCCAGGGCAACCCAGCGAGCTGAGTTGGGGGCCAGTAATGCCACGCGATCGCCGGGACATACCCCCTGATTTGCAATAAAGGTACGGGCACGACGAATCTGCAGCGCTAACGCTGCCGCTGAGATATCGACCCATTGTTGATCATGGATTTCCCTGAGAATCGGTTGATTCTGCAGCTGATGTAAGTTTTGGACAATCGTTTCCAGAAAGTTCATGGGTTGTTCTCCGAGTAGGCGGTTCTCTGGGTCTCCAACCAAATAGAAAGACCTAGGCATATTGCATCAGCAACTGAGTCGTGGTTGCCGATAGTGGGGGCAAATAGGCGTACCAAGCAGGCGATCGCTCAATTTGAGGAAAATCTGGATACACACGAGCCACTTCGCCCATAAAGTCGCGCCCCATTTGTCCCATCAACCGCAGTTGCCGAACCACGGTTTGGGCAATCCTTTGGGCAATCGCTTCCCGGTCTTGATCCAGGCGATGCAGCATAGGTAGCAATTTCTCTCCCAGACCGGGATCGTCAACCTCCAGCAGTAGGTCGAGATGGTGGCGATCGCTCATCAAATTGCGAATGCGTTCATCCATCGTCACGCCTACAGAGGGCACCAGCCCCGGCATAGAGGTAACAATCGCGTGGAAACGGGAACTCACAAGAAATGCGCTCTGGCGCAAAATACCGACCAGTTCATGCAGGGTGTATTGATCACTGATGAAACAGGGCGCTGGTGATGAAAGCTGGGCATTGAGGTCATAGCAAGCCCGTCGATCCAGGCGCTCCATACCCACCACCACGGTGAAAATATCCCGCTGCTGGCTAAAGGCATTCACGGCCTGGGCCAACCCCTGAATATAGGTGCGATATTGACGATCCGCTGTGGCTGAATGGTGGTGAAAATAAAGGGATTTGTAATGCTGTTCCCGATATTTGCCAGTCAAACCCTGGTGAATAAACTTGCGCAGACTGGGCTTGATTGGCCACCAAAAGGGATTGATGGGACAAAGGGTTAGAACCGGACGAGTTCCATCCCAACCAGCCTGTTTGAGTAAATCGACGCCCCGTTGCGGCAAGTCGGGTTCAAACGTCCAGGCGGTGTCGGCTCCCGCCGTGCTGCGAATCCTTAACTGTTGACTGAGTAAGGTTTGAGAGGGCTGATTTCGGCAAAGGATGAGCGAATTTTGGCATTGGCGGCGAACGAAATGTTGCAAACTGGCATTCATCGCCCCTGCTTCGGCCCCGTAACCAACGCTGAGTTTTTCCTCAATGGCAGCCAACCCCAAGGCGGCTGACATCATTGTGGACAAACTATCGGCAAATTTTGATTTAAACATCGAGCCCTCACAAGCAATCACCCCATGGTGTTGAGGGCACTCGCGAGCAAGAAACTGCGGAAAAATATGGGGCAATCGCACCTGCTTGGCACCCTGAAAATAGTCTGCCGTTAGAGTCGGATCAAGGGTTGTCACCGTTAGGTCTGTGGATTGACCCAGGAGGTGCTGGAGTTGCCGCACAATCTCACTAACCCGCACATCAGCCCCGGTATTACGAGCCCCGTTGTAACCTGCTAGCAAGAGTTTGAGTGGTTTTCCCGGTCGCCATTGTTCTTGGGGCCATCCCAGGGTGCGCTTGATGCGAGTCGCTTGGGTATAGCCTGTGCAGAGGAGTTGTAGGGTTTGGTCAAGGTCAAGGGGGTTCATTGTGGGGGAGGGGGGGATGGAGATGAGGGGGAGCAATAGTGGCAGGAGGGACGGGGGAGCGAGTCGTAAACGGCAACAAAGATAGCTTGCTCCCCCGCTCCCCTTGCCCAAAAACACGCTCAATCGACCAAAGCATAACCAGTGTCAGTTTCAGGCCAGGGCTGATAAGGGAACTGGCAGTTGTGTTCTACTAAAAAGCGATGGAGGGGGGCTGCGTAGGTAATGAAGGGGGATGGAGCGGTTCCGAGTTCTTGGGTAATGCGGGTGTTGTCAAAAACGGTATTGAACGTCAAGTAGGGCATAAATACTTTGAGTCGGGTGGCTGATCGGGCGATTCCCCACTGACGGGGAGTGGCGGCTAAGGCTTGGAGTAACCATGTCAAAGGCGATCGTAGTGGTGGCAAAAATAGGGGGGATACCCCTTGGGTGGCCGTGGCTAGACATTGGACAATCTGTTGGTAGGTGGGAGAGTGTATGCCTGCACTCAGGTGATAAATGGTGTGGGAGAGTTGTGCTTTTTGATGCAGGGTGGCGATCGCTTGGCCGACATAATCGGCAGGCACAATGTCAATTTGCCAGTCTGGCTGTAGCGGTATCACCCCAACTTGGTTGAGTAGGGCAAAGGCTCTGGCTGTGTCGAACTGAGTTGTTTGGGGAAAGCGGCTATCCCCGAGGACTGTACTAGGGCGAAAGATGACATGGGGAACATCTGGCAATAATTCTTGGATGAGGTGCTCACAGAGTTTTTTGGTGGCGCCGTAGGGGTCGTAGTCTGGTCTGTCCCATTGAATCGCGTCAGTCTCGGTCACGACTTCGTTTTGGCGAATTCCAGCAACGGAGGTAGTGGAGATAGCACTGAAGCGGCGGAGGCCATGATCGCAGTGAGCGGCGCGGGCCAATTTCAAGACGGCAAGCGTACCGCGCACATTTACGTTGTGACACGCTTGAAGTGATTTGCGATTCAAGATCGCGGCGGCATGAATCACAGACTCTGTGGAACCGACTAGTCGATCCCAGTTCTGCAGGGACAATCCCAAGCGGGGTTGGGTCATGTCTCCTAAATAGAGATCTATACGGTTGAGTGCCTGATGAAATTGCGTCGGGGTCATGTGCAATTGGAAGGCCTGCCACAACCGCGATCGCGCTGCATCAGTAGAGGTTGCCCGGACTAATAGGGCCAGGCGATCGCAGGTCGTATTTAAGAGTTCATTGGCAACGTAGGCACCGATATAGCCCGTTGCACCGGTCAATACAATCGTCATGGGATGCTCACATCTATAGCTCAGGCTGTAAGGCGTTCAATAAAGTCCGTTTGGGCAAGGTGCATTTGAGCTGCTGCCGAGTATCAACCAAAAACCCTGTCCGCAGAAAATACGCGAAATAGGTGTGTAGGAGCTGCTCATTAACGCTGGGACAGTAGATAGCCGCTCTATCTAGGACGGTTTGGGTCTGTTGGCTATCGAATTTGGGGCGTCTAGCCTGCTGATATAACTCTGGTAAGGTCAGATCTGTGTCTGGCAGTTGCCGTCGAAAGAATGGCCGCAGCGGCACTAGGGGATTGTCCTGGGAATAGAGTTGGTGGAGCTGATCGAGCCAGTCATGGTAAGCAATTTGCTTCACAGCAAACCCAAAGGATTGTATCCAGCTAACCAACTGATGCCAGGGGTAGGGTTTGGGATTGGTGAGATGGAAGGTTTGACCGATGGCGTCTGGCTGCTGTGACAGATAAATAATGCTGCGGCTGACATAGTCTACCGGGGCTAAATCGAGCTGGTAATCCAGGTCAGGGGCAGTGCCCATCTGCAGACAACCCTTGATCAGGCGACAGATCAGATCATCGGTGTTGACGACCCCTGTTTGGCTGTGGCCAGAAATAAAAGGCGCTCGGTAAATGCAGACGGGCAAGCCGCGATCGCGGGCGCTGATCATTAGTTTTTCGGCGACCCACTTACTTTGGGAATAGCCCAGGCCAATGCCCTCGCTATGGATTAACGGGTCTGACTCCAGGATTTGTTTGTGGGCATAGGCCGGGGAGTCAAACACCGCAACGCTGGAAACATAGTGAACGGGTGCGTCCTGACTGCAACTCGCCAACCGTAAGACTTCCTGGGTACCTTGAACATTCACTGATCGCAAGCGGGCGTAATCATAAACGTAGTTCAACAATGCGCCACTGTGGTAAATGCAGCCAATTTGATCCGCGAGGTGCTGAAATTGCTCGGGTGAGAGTCCGAAGTAGGGCTGACCTAAATCGCCAATGACGGGCATAATGCGATCGCAATTAGTCTCATGCCAGAGACCATAGGCTTGGAGATTAGTCTGAATACGCTGCTTTCCTGAAGACACATCAGCAGCTCTCACCAGGCAGTAACAGTTAGCCTGAGTCCGCTGCAGCAGCTCTTGGAGGATAAAAGCCCCTAAGAACCCAGTAGCTCCGGTCAAGAAAATTGCCGATGGGCGGTGCTGCGAGTCTGGGGGCGTTGCTTTGGGTTGAATACTGGAATCCAGCACAACTTCTGAGGTTAAATCTCCCAGGAAAAAACCGTCTGATTCGGTTGCAATGGCAGACTGCTGTTGAACTAATGCCAAAAGTGTGGGTTTATGTTGGCGTAGCGTCTGTTGCAGCTTTGGGGTTAAAACCCCTTTGGGGGCTTTAATGTGGAGCTGATCCTGCTTAGCCCAGAGCGTTGCCCCCCGTTGGCGGAGAGCACTTAGCAATTGATCAGGGGTCATAGGACGATTTCCTCCTCCTCCATTTCCCTAGCGTTGCCACAATATTGTGCTAGGGCCGCGATCGTGGGATAGGTGTAGGGTAGGGTGGGCTCTAGTTTATGGCCTAGCCAGTTTTCTAAATCTCCGGCCATACCAAAAACCACGACTGAATCCAAGCCATAACTGTCAAAGGTGGCATGACTGTCGATGTCATCGTTGGTCACCTCCAAAAGTTCAGCCAGGTAGGCAACTAACCACTTCTGAATGTCATCGGGTGTTTGAGACGGGAGACTAGCACGATGGTTGTTAGCCAGCGGAGAAACCTGTTGAGGACTTTGAAGTTGTAAGCGATTCATGATCTTAATGTTTGGAGCATTGGGTCTAGACAATGAAAATTGGGTATTGTGGTTGCGAATTCGTTGGTTATCAGACTCGGCATTTCGCAGTTTCCACGGTTGCCGCCGAAGGCACTTTGACATCCCACACCAGACCTAACCGAGTTAATGCCCGAATCAGCCAACCGCCAATGTCAATTTGCCACCATGCCAGTCCGAAAAGTGCTGAATAGGCAAAGGCGTGATGATTGTTGTGCCATGCTTCTCCCAGCGTAGGGATTGCCAGCCAGACATTGTTAGTACTCTGCTCTCGGGTCACAAAAGGACGTTGACCGAAGCAATGACAAATAGAATTGATGCTGAACGTGGATTGTTGCACAAGCCAGATACGAACTAGCCCACCCCATAAAAATCCTTCCCATGCCCCCGACCATGAGACACTGAGTCCACCCCCGAGGAGGGTAGGGATAATCAGCCCTAATGCCGTCCAGAGATAGTATCTGCTACTCAGCCAATTGACTAAGGCATCTTGCATCAGATCCTTAGCAAAGGCATGAGTATTGGTGATTTCTGGAATTAGAATCCACCCACTATGCGCATGCCATAAACCCTGGATCAATCCTCGCAATCCTGGCCCACTGAGATGGGGAGAATGGGGATCACCAGGACTATCCGTATAGCTATGGTGCCGCCGATGCTGCGCAACCCAATAAATCAAAGGGGCTTGGGCTGCCATTGATCCGAGAATGGCCAAGCTGGTTTTGACCGACCGATGGGCTTTGAACGCTCTGTGGGCAAAGTATCGGTGGAAACCTACCGTGATGCCAACCATGGTGGCCAGATACATGCTGCCTAAAAGACTCAGGTCTAAACCGCTAACGCCCCACTTCCAGCTCCACGCCAATGCCACGATGCAGCCCAGTAAGGGCAGCAAATTCGTAACCATGAGGTGATGCCGCTGGCGCTGTACGAGATGGCTATGCTTAAACGTGAGGGGTGCTTTTTTGGGTGATGTCTGTAAAGCGCCTGGTGCTCCAGCAATGCTCCGTAAGTCATTGGTCAAGAAGGCGGCCCGACAAGCCCGTCGCTGAATTTTGCCGCTCGATGTCTTGGGAATACTGCCGGGTCGCACCAAGACAGCACGGTGCAAATCTAGGGCATGGTGAGTTGCGATCGCCTGCCGGATTGCAACCATCACTGCCTTGACATCCAGTTTCCTCAAGTGGCTACGTTCTATTTCTTGGACAACCACTAACCGCTCTGCCCCCTCAACATCAATGGCAAAGGCTGCACCTGCATTGGCTTGCAAAGCTGGATGACTGGCCGCTACTGTGTGCTCAATATCCTGGGGATAGTGGTTTTGCCCCCGGATGATGATCAAATCTTTGAGTCGCCCCGTTACGAAGAGTTGGCCATTGAGCTCAAACCCTAAATCGCCGGTGCGGAGGAAGGGGCCAACGCCCGTATCCGCGAGATCAGCCTGGAAGGTTTGGGCCGTGGCTTCAGGCTGTTGCCAATACCCCTGAGCCACACTCGGCCCTGAAATCCAGATCTCACCGACTTGGCCGATAGAACATGGGGTTAGGGTTTCGGGATGCACAATGTAAAGTTGATGGTCAGGGGTAGTTTGGCCACAGCTAACAATGGTGCGATCGCTAGCGGATACTTCAACCGCCGGCACCACCTGATGCTGCTCTAAGGCAGCTCCATCAACCGGTTGCACAATCGGCTGGGTGCCCTTGTGGCCACCAGCTATCAGCAGCGTAGCCTCCGCCATGCCATAACACGGATAAAAAGCCGTCTGTCGAAAACCATAGGGGGCAAAGGTTTGACTAAATTGCGATAACGTCTCTGGCCGAATGAGCTCGGCTCCCGTAAAGGCAATATCCCAATTACTCAAATCGAGATCGGCCATCTGGTCAGGTCGAATTTTACGGACGCAGAGGTCATAGGCAAAATTAGGCCCACCACTGATGGTGGCTCGATGCTGAGAAATTGCATGCAGCCAGCGCATCGGTTTTTGCAAAAACATTACTGGCGACATTAGCGTTATCGGGAAACCCGCGTAGAGGGGTTGGAGCACGCCGCCAATCAGCCCCATGTCGTGATACGGTGGCAACCAAATGACACCCCGGCTTTCCGAGGTATGTCCAAAGGCTTGCTGAATTCCCTGCAAGTTGTTGAGCAAATTGCCATGACTCACCATAACGCCCTTGGGTTTGCCAGTGGACCCAGAGGTATACTGCAGAAACGCTAAGGTGTCGCTGGTGATCGGCGGCGCTTGCCAATTAATTGCTTGCTCAAGGGCCAGCTGATCCGTGGAGAACCATGCCAGGGTGGCAAGATCAGGAACCTGAGCGGCTTGGTGACTCATGGTGGCCCAGGCTGCGGTAGTCGTCAAGGCCACTGCCGCTTCAGCGTCGGCTGCGATCGCCCTAAGTCTTTCCAGGGTTTGATTGCGGCGTGGAGGATAGGCTGGCACCGGGATCAGGTTGGCGTATAAGCAGCCAAAGAAGGCGGCAATGAATGCTAACCCTGGCGGATAAATCAACAATGCCCGAGTCCCGGCTGGGTATTGAGATTGGAGTTGAGCTGCGATCGTTCGGGCTTGCAGATCCAGTGCTTGATAGGTCAAAGATTCAGACTTTGCTTCCCCATCTGTCAAAAAGGTATAGGCAATTTGATCGGGTTGGTGCAAAGCGCGATCGCTCAAAAGTTCAATTAAGGTTGAGTAATGCATAAGATCAAACTCGCTATCCAAAATCTGGCAGTTATCTCATCATCAAATTCAATCCAGCCAGCAAAATTGTGTTGCTAAAGATATGCACTATGAGGCTAGGGTCGAAAGATTTGTAGTCGCAAAAATCATAAAGAAGATGGCGTTGTATAGCTGTTAATGTATGAGGAAATCGAGAAGAAGTCGGGAAGGATATAGATTCCTATCTTCTCAGCTCTATCATTTATTTGAATCTTGAAAGGGGGGTGACATTTAAGCCAGGAAACCTGTTAATTAAAAGAGATTAGAATGATACTTTCTCTGTGAATGACGTCATCAATCTCTGGTTCGCCTGGGGAAAACTCATGTATTGTAGCTGCTTGATCGTACTCACGATACGACTGGACGTAAGCTGCCCGCCCGCGAATACGTCCATCGAAGTCAGGCGGCGCGATCACAGCCTGCTCGGAGACCCCGATATCATCATCCTATTGACTTAACCAGAGTTCATTGATCCGCCGAACCATACGCCGAATAACCGCTTCATCGGACGCTTCTTGATGACGCATGATGTTCTCCACGACCGACTAACTATGATTAGATTGAATCTGTCTGCCTAGTATCCCCAACGGGCCAAGCATTCAACGCGATCACCTTGGACTGTTTGCAGAAATCGCAACTATGCAGGGGTATGAGACTACCCAAACTATGCAAAGACATAAGGTTACTCAGGACTCATAAAGGTGATTCTGAGACGATCCCTAAAATGCCAGGAGGCGGACTTGAATCGCCGACACGAGGATTTTCAGTCCCCCTGCGCAGAAGATTTTGAATCGTAATTAATGGATCGCTAAGCCACTTGCAGCGCCAAAGTCTCTGAGAAGTCTGGCTCGGGAAGCTCAGGATGAGAAAGCAGGTGAATCGCGAGGGGCGTTTTTAAATTTACCCAGGCAACGTAGCGATGCTTAGAGGCTGTGATCACCATATCTGATGCACTCGAATTAAATCGATCAAATTGTTCGAAGAACCCTGCCCTTTCCTCCGCTGGAGAGACTAGCACCTGCACGAATAGTTCATTGCGGAAACGCATCCCGGTGGTAATTTGGCTATCGTGCCAAAAACTAAAGGGTTTGATGAAAGCTTCTGTAATGACTAAGGTATCCATCTGTATCTATATCTCGCTGTTCACATCGGACTGGGTAAACGCGGCTGTTAAAACAGCTCCCCTTACTTGATATAACTCATGTGAGCAAAGCTCTTATGCCTTAAAGTTAAGGTTGTTCAGAAGCTTAAAAAATAATGCGTTCTTAGCACCAATGACTTTATAAGGCTAGGTGATCTTACAGGTTTTCTGGACTAGGTTTCTATCTGTAATTGTCTACGCTTGGTCGTTAACGCGTAGTTGCAGAGGTGAATCCAGCGCCTATTGATACTTTGTACCGAGTGCTGCGGATTAATTGCTTAGTTGATTGTGCAGGGAGTCGGTATTGAAATTAGATGCGTTATTTACCCTGGCTGCATTTTCAAGCAAGCGACTCAGTAAAAGACTGAGAATCACTAGCAGAAATAGCTGATGGATACGAGCGGGCTCTGTTGCAAAAACAGGGTATCGATCGTTATCAAAGACGAGCAGCGCGGCCCTGACTTTCGGTGGTGCAACATTCCCCAACTCAAAGCGATCGCGTCGCTGTACCGAGTGCCAAAGTACAACCGCCTGCGTAAGGCCGAACTGGTGGCAGCACTGAGCGGGTGAGTCTACCGGGGTGGGCAAGTGGCGCAGTTAAACCCCGTGACCGATGCCAGTACATCCAATCGTGACCGATACCAGTACATCTAATAACGAGGACTAGAAATGACTTCAACAACCCACAAGCAACCTACATAATCCAGGGGCAACCACAGCACTGAGCTGAGGACCATGACGGTTCAGAGTTACTGCGGCTCTACCACGTGCATCGAATTCGAGGGGCGTCTTATCAGTATCGATTAAGGGCCAAGCCGAAGCCTAACCCCATTTGAAAACGGCGATCGCGCCACGCGACCAAACGAACGCGATCGCCATCACGCACTAAGGATTCTAGCCATGATTTCCATTCAACAGAAACCATCCCCTCTGCATCTAGCAAAGGTTGAGGTAGCTCAGTTACGGAGAGAGTTACAGCTAGTTAGGCTGAGAAACAAGGAATTAGAGGAACAAGCAGGGTTAGACCCCCTCACCCAAATTGCTAACCGGGGCACCTTCGATCGGTTTTTAAGTCGGGAATGGTCACGGGCAATGCGAGATGGTCACCCCATCTCGATATTGATGATCGACATTGACCATTTCAAACGGTTTAACGACACCCACGGTCATATCGAAGGCGATCGTTTGCTCAAGAGACTAGCTAAGGCGTGGTCGTCGGTACCAGAGCGGGCGTGTGACTTGGTAGCTCGGTATGGCGTTGAAGAGTTCGCAGTCATCCTCCCTGGGACAACTAGCCGGGGTGGCCGCAAAGTTGCCAGGGACATCCTGGCGGTTACAAGGCGCATCATTGACCCCATGGGCCAATCCCTCACCTGTTCGATTGGCGTGGCTGCGTGCGTACCCATTAAAGAGATTCAGCCAAAATCCCTCGTTAGCCTTGCAGACCAACGCTTGCACCGGGCAAAGGCAAAAGGGCGCGATCGCGTGTGGGCCAACTAAACAATTCCCTGGGTGCCTCTATTTAATAGTTATTAATAGTTAGCCCTCCAATTCTCGGTTAGGGCAGTGCATCAAGTTTTCCTTTTCGATTTTGAACTCATTGGGTCGCAAAGTTATCTCTAGCACGCAGTTTGCCTCAAGTCGAAAGTAGTCAGAATTCATATTTGTTCCTGATAGTATGTACAGGCGTGCATACTATAATTGAGATGGTCTACCAATGGAATAGTGATAAGGCAGTCGCTAACCTGCGTAAACATGGTGTTGACTTCGCTGATGCGGTGTCAGTTTTCTCAGATGACCTGGCAATTACCATTCCAGATGAGCGATTTGATGAAGAGCGGTTTGTCACTATCGGTCTTGATGTTTTTGGCAGGGCCTTGGTGGTTGTCTACACGCTACGTGGGGACGAAATTCGAGTCATCTCAGCTCGCAAAGCAACTCGACAAGAGCGCCGACAATACGAGGAGGGGTAGTTATGGAAGCAGAATATGATTTCAGCCAAGGCAGGCGAGGAGCAATCGATTCAACGCCATCAGGTAAAACCCGCATCACTATTCGGCTAGATGATGAAGTTCTGGCGTGGTTTCGTGAGCAAGTTCATATTGCTGGCGGAGGAAACTACCAGACCTTGATCAATGAAGCCCTGCGCCAGCATATTCAGGCAAGTCGTGAACCCCTTGAGGAAATCCTACGAAAAGTTGTTCGTGAAGAGCTTGAACGTATTGAAAGGTAAGGCGTTTGCTAAGGGCTATGAAATGTCAAGCGTTTAGCGTGACGCGACAGCTAGATAGTCGAGTTGCCATCTTTGTGAGCGCGATCGCGTGTGGGCCAACTAAACAATTCCCTGGGTGCCTCTATCGTTCCGAAAATCAATCACTAAGGTAAACGCTATGACGATTCTGAGTAGACGCGGCGACATGCACCTTAACCGCAAGATGGGGAGAAATGTCTCAATTTCTAGAACTCCCATCTCATTGGGATGACGCTTGTTATGAAAAGACCACCAGCAAGGATGATAAACAAACCGTAAGCAATTCCAGGCGTGCAACGGCGGGATGATTATACTGATCTCGTCTACCTAATCACCCATATAGGGGTATTAGGCTGACGTATTTCCACCTAAACGCCCAAATCAGGGAATTAGGCTGAAAAGTTTCTACCTAAACACCTATTTAAGGGAGTTATATGGGACAGTTCTATCTAATTAATAGTTAGGCGCACGCCCTGCGATACTTTTTGGCTGAGTTAGAATGCTGATAATTATCCGTTTTAGTCTGATAATTTCAAATGTCTAGAGAAAACTCCAAAAATACAGAAAAGTCTGACTCTGAATGCAAACGTGAAATCTTTAATGAGCTTGATGCTACCATTGGTATTCAAAGTATCTGGGGAGTTTATGGATATACCTATGGTGGGAATGACATGGTCAGCAGTCACTTTGAAGCATTAGGTATTTTTTTGAATAGGGTTCTAGATAGTGGGTTAGCGACTTCAAAGTTTCATCGTGAAGAAATAGATGTACATTCTATCCTTAACACCGAGCAAGAGATTAGAAATATAATTCAAGCGAATAAGAAGGCAGATGAGCTATTTCTTGCTGCCCTGAGGCAGGAAATGTTATTTGTCGATCACATATATGTGCCAGATATAGAATACTCGACTTTACTCAATGAAGGGATAGAAGAACTTTCTACCCTCCATGATGAGGGAATTATAAAATTAGCAACACTTGGGGATGTCGATCAATCAGAATACTCTTTGCAGGATGATGGAATACTAAGAGTAACCAGCACTTTCTCTATGGACGGCCATGAATTATATGAGGCTGTCCAAAAAGCTGATGATGAGATGATGGATTATCAGTATTGCTTGATGATGCTCCTTTTAGGTCTGAGCGAAGAAAATATTAGAACAGAATATAGAAATGAAAGGAAAAAGGAAATATTCCGAAACATGAAATCCTGGGGTATTCCAAGAGCAACCAAAGAGTATCTCAATGCTGGCAGTCTTATGCATGATCTTCAAACAAGATTATGGTGCCAACTAGCGTTTGATCGATATGGAGTAATGCCTATTCCGCTCGTCAATACATTTTCACAATATGACAAGCTCCCTAAAAAGATTAAAGGTAAACAGGTAGGATATCAAGATGTTGTTCACTTAGTCTTAAAACAGATTCCAATGCCTAGTCTTGAGATGCCTCTTGATGAGTTCATTGACTTTCGAAGATCTGCTGAGCATAGAAATAGTTTTTATTCCTTGAAAAGATGGATGCGAAAAATCGGGAAAAGTAACATTACTCTTATTGAGTTGGAAGAAGAGTTAGAATACCTAATTTCAGAATATGAATCTTTTATGAGGCTTCAGAAACTAAAAATAGAAACTGGAGCTTTTCAGACGATCCTTACGACCGGAGGAGATATCGTTGAGAATATAATTAAGCTCAACTTTAGTAAAGCAGCAAAAGGCGCCTTTGATCTGAAAAGAAGAAAAATTGCACTAATGGAAGTAGAAAAAGAAGCGCCGGGAAGAGAAGTTTCCTACATTGTTAATTCTCAGGAAAAGTTAATAGATGACTTGTGAAAATGAATGAGTGAAACCTTTTGGAAATGCGATTATGCTGATCTTTTAGGTGTGAATTTTTGAGGTTTAGCTTGGTAGCGTGCCTAACATAACGCAGGAGCAGACGGAATTTATGATCTAGACATTGATGCAAAAATATCGACCGCCGCTCAGCTCTACGTTAGGCTGCTTGCTACCTAGGACTTTAACTCTTTAGCTACTATGATTACCTCTCCTAGCATTTTCATAAGTTATGCAAAAGAAGATGCAATTGTGGCTAGACGGTTGGCTAATACTCTAAGCACTAAAAATGTGAAATTGTGGATTGATACGGATAGCCTTCTTCCAGGAGAAGAGTGGGACAGAGAAATTCGAAAAGCAATACGTAGTAGTGATTTTTTTATTGCACTCCTTTCTAAAAAATCCGTTAATAAGAAAGGCTATGTACAAAAAGAAATTCGAGAGGCAATTGAAGTGCGCAACGAACTACCTGAAGGGAAACGTTTTATCCTCCCTGCACGTGTTGATGATTGCCAAACTCCCTTTGAAATCCTCAAAAAATTGCATTGGGTAGATTTATTTCCTGAATGGGATGTGGGGGTAAATAAACTACTTTTAGCCATTGGTGTGCAGCAGAGTATTAACGACACAGTAACTAGTAATGCTGCAAAATGTGAGAAGCAGAAGCGGCCAAAGCTAAAAGTTAATCTTTCTAACGATTCAGTTGATTTGCTTAAGAAACTTCATGATGAATCTGGGATTTCACAAGCAGAAGCTGTCAGGAGATCGCTTGCATTGCTAGAATTTTCATCCTCGAAATCAACATCAGACTTGGAGATAGTGGATGATGATGGGGAAATATCCCGAATTATTTTTATTTAATTATTTAGCTATATCTTTATATATGCAAGGAGTATTATACATTAGCTAAACCTCGATTCCAAATGCAAATAATTTGCATGTAACGCCAAAGTTTGAGTAGTACATTTTTATTTCGGTTTTTTCTTGCTTCATTTCTAACTTATATTGCAAGGGATGTTCAGTTCACACATTATCTATTTTAATTTTAGATGACCTTTCGCGCTCTTGAGCAAATATGCCAGAAGTTTTTATCAGCTATGCTAGCGAGGATAGATCAAAGTGTGAGCAGCTCTATCGTGATCTGAGAGCTGAAGGATACGACGTATGGCTCGATTCCCAAGACCTTGTGGCTGGCTCAAATTGGTCAATTGAGATAAGAAAAGCCATTCGAGGAGCTCAATACTTTATTATTGTGCTCTCCTCAAATAGTGTTTCGAAGCGAGGGTATGTTCAAAAGGAAATAAGAGAAGCCTTAGATGTCTTAGACGAGTTTCCTGAATCCGAAACTTTTATTGTTCCTATTAGACTGGAGCCATGTAATGAAGGATTTGAGCGCCTTAAAACAATTCAGCGAGTTGATATGTTCCCAAACTGGGATGATGGAGTGGCTCGTATAATCCGAGCATTGAAGAGAAGAAATCTCAACCCTGGTGAGCTAGTCAATCTTGTACAAAATACTAATCCAACTGCGAGGTTAAGGGGAGATACAATTCGCCTTCCACATAGAGAGACAAATCCAGTAGCTTTCGTAGCATTCAGTCGAGATTTTATTTGCGAGATGGCCAGAAAGCTTATAGAAAAAGATATAAATGGATTCTTTGAGATTATTAAAAACGAATATGGGACACTGGTTCCTGCAGGTACTCTTGTTGAGGTTATTGAATGGCAAGACTATAAGAATTTCAAGATTGTGAGAATAAAATGCCTTGAAGGTGAACTCATTGATAAAATTCTCTGGACAGTTTCATTGTGTATCCCGTAATATAATCGATCATCGCTGTAGTGCAGTCACTTATCGTCGTAGGCTAGGTTGACTTAAGGGAGTACTTTGCATTTTCAAATAATCAGGATTGTAATCATTGTGGTCGTGTTGAGCTAAGCCTAACTATCCGGTTGCACCCAACTGTAGTAAGAGCATCAGATAGCTTGAGAAATTCTGCAGCGGGTGAACCAAATCGTTAGACCTCATGGATTAAGGCTTTAGCTATAAATACTGCTGCGGTTAGACACTCTGCTGTAGAGTCTGAGGTGTGGGTTATTTATGAATCGTTGATGGCTTCTCTGCAAATCTTCCTCGATGATCTCTACGACCGCTATCGCGACCTCGATGAGGGCCATGTTGCCAGCTACATCCCAGAATTAGCTAAAGCTGACCCCAACTGGTTTGGCATCAGCATTATTACCACCGATGGCGAAGTCTTTGAAGTCGGGGATGTAGCGCAAAATTTCACCATCCAATCGATTTCTAAAGTCTTTGCCTATGGCTTAGCCCTTGAAGACCATGGTCAAGATGAACTGTTTGAGAAAGTCGGCGTAGAACCCACGGGCGACCCCTTTAACTCCCTCATTCGCCTGGACGAAGACTCTAAGCGGCCCTACAACCCGATGATCAATGCCGGGGCGATCGCGACCAGCAGCCTAATCAACGGTACCGATCCCACCGACAAACTCAACCGCCTACTGGCCATGTTTGAACGTTACCTGGGCCATGAGGTTTTCATCGACATGTCTACATTTATGTCTGAATACTCTACGGGGCATCGCAATCGGGCCATGGCTCACTTGATGCTCAACTTCGGCATGATCGATCAAAATATCGACGCTGCCCTCACCCTCTATTTTCAGCAGTGTGCCGCCATGGTGACCTGTCACGATTTGGCGGTGATGGCCGCTACCCTGGCCAATCAAGGCAAGCAGCCTATCACGCACAAACAGGCTGTGAATCCTGACTATGTGCGCGATATTCTCAGCATCATGTACACCTGCGGCATGTATAACCGAGCGGGAGAGTGGGCTTACCGCGTCGGCATCCCCGCCAAAAGCGGCGTCTCCGGCGGCATCATCGCCGTTGTTCCCGGTAAAGCCGGGATCGCCACCTTCTCTCCCCCGATTGACGCCAACGGCAACAGCGTCAGGGGCCTCAAAGTGTTTGAAGAACTCTCCCGCAAATACGGCCTCCACCTATTCGATCTCTCCATGGGCCGCTGCGTCTTCACCGAAGCCCTCAAATCATAGGTGATTCCTAAAGCCTGAGTCCCCTCCTGAATTTTAGATTTTGGATTTTAGATTTTGGGTTGTCAAAGATCCGCGCCTACCTCCCCATCTCCCCATCTCCCTACCTCCCCATCTGTATCACACGCTAATACCCATCCTCCCCAACCTGATTACAATCAAACCCATTCCCCAATCCAAAATCCAAAATGGTCTCCCAGCTCACTAGCCCTGCCGGAACACCTGCTTTATCTAGCTGGCGCATCAATCGCGATCGCCTCTTGAGTTGCCTCGATCAGCTCGCTCAAATCGGTGCCATTGACGGCGGCGGTGTTTGTCGACTCGCCCTGAGTGACGAAGACAAAGCCGGACGTGACTGGGTCGTGAGCTGGATGAAAGATCTGGGGCTAGCCATCACCATTGATCAACTGGGCAACGTTGTCGCTACCCGACCTGGCCTAGAAGATGGCCCCCCAGTCATGACGGGATCACATATCGATACAGTGGCCACTGGGGGCCGCTATGACGGCAACCTAGGCGTACTAGCCGGGTTAGAGGTGATCGAAATCCTCAATGAGAACAACATCCAGACCCGCCATCCGGTAGCCGTAGCGTTTTTCACCAATGAAGAAGGGGCCAGGTTTCACCCGGATATGATGGGCAGTTGGGTGTTTCGTGGGGACTTTCCGGTGGAGGAGGCACTAGCAACCGTTGGCATCGACGGCACCACCGTGGGCGAAAACCTAGAACGCATTGGCTATGCCGGAACCGTGCCCTGCGGCAGTCAGCCCGTCAAAGCGTTTGTCGAGTTGCACGTTGAACAAGGCCCTGTACTAGAGCTGGAAGGCATTCAAATTGGTGCGGTGACTGGAGTTCAAGGCATGTCTTGGAAGGAGTATACCGTCAAAGGAGTATCGAACCATGCGGGGACTACGCCGATGCATTTGCGTAGAGATGCGGGGTACGGTTCTAGCGCGATCGCAGTGGCCGCCCGCAACTTAGCCCTAGAGATGGGTGGTAATCAGGTGGCCACCATCGGATCCATTCAGCTCAAACCCAGTCTAGTCAACGTGATTGCTAAGGAAGCGCGGCTTACGGTCGATCTACGCAACACCGACGAAGCCCTATTACAGCAGGCTGAAGCGCAGATGAGTGCCAAAATCGACGCGATCGCAGCGGCGGAAAATCTTGAGATTAACAGTCGTTCCCTGGCCCGTTTTGAACCCGTTGAGTTTGACTCAAAGCTTGTGAATCAGGTGGCGCAAACGGCCCAGGAACTTGGATTGTCAGTCAAGCGGATGCCCAGCGGTGCAGGTCATGATGCCGGATTGATTGCTCCCATGGCGCCTACGGCAATGATTTTTGTCCCCAGCGTCAACGGCATTAGCCACAACGTCAAGGAATACACGGCCCCCGAAGATTTAGAAAATGGGGCAAATGTGCTGCTACAGGTGTTATTACAACTCGCAATGTAGCCACCATCCCTCATCCATGACAGAGATTCACTCCCCGCCCCAACTGCCCAAAGACTTTGCACCCGAAGATTTTTGGGCAATGCCACCCCTGCTGCCTGATGCAGAAGAGCGGCTGCATCACCTCGCCCAAGCTGTCTACGCTGACCTGGAAGTGTTGAGCTATCCCAGTCGAACTTGGGACTACAGTCGCAACCCTGACATCCTCGAAGTGGCGATTCTAGGGGCCGGACACGGCGGTAAGTCTGCGGCGTTTGGCCTCCGACGGCATGGGATTAGCAATGTTCGCATCTTTGACCGCCGCCCTGCGGGCAAAGAAGGCCCGTGGTACACCTTTGCCCGCAACGCCACCCTGAGGACCCCAAAGGAAGTGACTGGCGGACTGGACTGGGAGATCGCCAATCTGAATTTTCGCCGCTGGTGTGCCGCTCGCCACGGGGATGACTATTGGCAACGCATTCACTACATTCCCCGATTGCTTTGGGCCACCTATTTGGACTGGTACGGTCAAGTGCTGGACTTACCGATCCAAAACGATACGGACATTCAAGACATTACTTGGAACACAGCGGAACGGTGTTTTGAGTTGCAGGCCTACTATCAGGGCAAGCCAGAACGCTACAAAACCCGCTTCATTATTTTTGCTACGGGGATGGAGTGTGCGGGCGGTAAAAACGTACCAGATATTGTGCGCGATCGCCTGCCTGCCCACTGCTACCATCACACGATGGACGACCTCGATTTCCCCAGCTTTGCCGATCAGCGGGTGATGATCATTGGCGGTGGGGCGAGCGCTTTCGACAATGCCATTTTGCTGTTGAAGGCCGGGGCACAATCGGTGGACATTGCCATCCGCCGCCCCAAGCTGCCTAACCTCAACCGTATTCGCTGGAGTGAGTGGAACGGCTACCATCGCCACTTCATTGACCTGCCGGATGCCATGAAATGGACTTACAGCTTGGCAGAATTTCGCCTGGGGCAACTGCCGCCGCCCCACACCTATTACCAGGCTATCAGCCACCCCCGCTTAACCCTCTACACCAACGCACCCGTCAAACAGCTTGACTATAAACAGGGTGAAATTGTCGGGCTGTATGGCGATCGCACTCTCCACCACGACACCCTGATCTGCGGCACTGGCTTCATCACCAACCTCGATCACCAAAACGAACTGGGGACTCTAGCACCCCAGATTGCTCGCTGGCGCGATCGCTTTAACCCACTCCCTGGTGATGAACAGGCCGAAATGGCTAACTATCCCTACCTCAACACAACCCTGGGGTTTACCCCCAAGTCTCCCGACCATGGGTATCTGAGCCGCTGCTACTACCTCTCGTCAGGGGCTGCCCTGCTCAGCGGCTTCCGCGCTAATCTCTCCGGCTTACAGTTTGCCCTACCCCGAATCGCCTATGACATTGGACGACAGCTCTTTATTGAGCACCAAGACGAGATTCGAGCCGCCTTTGACGCCTACGATGTCAAAGAGTATTGAATGCTATGAAAATTGACGTTTTCAAGATCCCCCAAAGTGGCCCTGATGATTTGACCGGGTTGGTCGATCTGATTGAACAGCAAAAGCTAGCGCCTCAAAATATTGTCGCCATCATGGGTAAAACCGAAGGTAATGGTTGCGTCAATGATTTCACTCGGGGGTTTGCCGTTGCAACGCTGAAGGGATACTTACAATCTCGCATCGGTGAAGTCTTAACTAGCCAGATTGTATTTGTCATGTCAGGCGGCACTGAGGGAGTGTTGAGTCCCCATTTAACGGTCTTCACACGACAACTGGAAGACTTGGCAGGGCCGACTCATCTAGGTTTAGCATTGGGGATTTGCCACACCCGAGATTTCTCTGTAGACGAAATCGGCACCCTGACGATGGTGCAAGTGGTGGCGAATGGGGTGAAGACTGCGATCGCCACCGCTGGCCTAACGCCCGAGAATGTTCACTTTGTGCAAATCAAATGTCCCCTAATTACTGCCGCCCGTAATTTTCAAAGTGAGGTAGTTACTCAAAATAAAACAGCTATCACCCAGGACAGCTACAAATCTATGGCCTATTCCCGAGGGGCTTCTGCCCTGGGAGTAGCGTTAGCGCTAGGGGAACTCCAACCGGATCAGCTCACCGCTGACGATATCTGCTCAAATTACACCCTGTATTCATCTGTCGCTTCGACCTCTGCGGGCGTTGAACTTCAAAACTGCGAGATTCTAGTGTTGGGCAATACGCCTCATTCCCACAGCAACTATCGCATCGGTCATAGCGTGATGGAACATGCCCTGGATACTGCGGCGGTGCAGCAAGCGATCGCGAGTGCCCAAGGTTCCCTCAATCCATCCCGCATTATTAATGTCTTTGCCAAAGCGGAAGCTGATCCCACGGGTCAGGTGCTGGGCTGTCGCCATACCATGCTGGATGACTCCGATATTAATCACACTCGCATGGCGAGAGCGGTTGTCGGGGCAATGGTTGCGTCTGTCGTACAAGACCCGATGATTTATGTGTCAGGGGGTAGTGAACATCAGGGCCCGGCGGGTGGCGGCCCCATCGCAGTGATTAGCCGTTGCGCTATGGGGTAACCCACACATGTTGATACACCGGGCTTTTGACTGGGGTTGAGGGATAGCGATCGCGTTAATGCCACACTTCACCAGGTCTTGATAAACTCGGCAACTTTTTGGCACCTTTTTCATACAGTGGGGTCTATTGTTTATATGGCTACTTTCTTTAAGCCAAATTAGGCAATCTATTAGGGACATTCCCGGTTACGATCTGACACAGCTAGCGATATGCACTAAACAAATCCATGGTTGAGATGGCCCCCCGCTTCCCTGGCCCAAACCCCTTCCAGTTTGATTTCCTTTCTAATCGTCCGAAACGCGATCGCATTTTGGCAGCTATCGACGTCGGCACCAATTCTATTCACATGGTGGTGGCTAAAATTCAGCCCGCGATCCCCGCGTTTTCGATTATCGATAAAGAAAAGGATACGGTACGCCTGGGCAACTTTAGCGCCAGCGATAGCCTGACCGAAGATGCCATGGAACGGGCGATCGCAGCCCTGAAACGCTGCCAAAAAATTGCCCATAGCCTCGATGCCGAAGATATTGTCGCCGTGGCCACCAGCGCCGTTCGCGAAGCCAGAAACGGCAATGAGTTTCTCGAACGGGTTGAACGAGAAACTGGCTTAGCGATCAATCTAATCTCGGGTACAGAAGAAGCTCGTCGGATTTATTTGGGTGTGCTTTCTGGCATGGAACTGCACGGGCAACCCCACACCATTATTGACATTGGTGGCGGTTCCACCGAGCTGATTTTAGGCACCGGACAACCCCATCGCTTCCTCAGCAGCACCAAGGTTGGGGCAGTGAGGCTAACGGCTCAGTTCATCACGACCAATCCTGTGAGCGACGAAGAGTTCACCTACTTAAAAGCCTATGTGCGGGGTAGGTTAGAGCGTACCGTAGACGAACTCAAAACTCATGTGAAACCGGGTGAATCCCTGAACTTGATTGGCACCTCAGGTACGATCGAATGTTTGGCAGAGCTAGACGCCATCGATCGCCTGGGCTTAGTGCCAGATCCCCTCAATGGCTATGAAATGCAGTTGGAAGATTTGCGCACCCTGGTAGAGCGTTTGCGCAAGTCGAGCTACAGTGAGCGTCTAGCAATGCCCGGTATGTTGGCCCGTCGGGCTGAAATCATTGTCGCCGGGGCGGTGATTTTGCAAGAAGCCATGGAACTGCTAGGGATAGACCAACTCACCATCTGCGAACGCGCCCTGCGGGAAGGGGTCGTGGTGAACTGGATGTTGACCCATGGGTTAATTGAAGACCGGATGCAGTTTCAAGAGTCCGTGCGGCAACGCAGTGTCATGCGGACGGCCCAAAAATATCAAGTGGATATCCCCCACAGCGATCGCACGGCTCGCTTCGCCCTGGCCCTATTTGATCAAACCCATGACCATCTGCACGAGTGGGGTGCCCAAGAGCGACAGTTACTTTGGGCCGCTGCCATGCTCCACAATAGTGGCCATTATGTCAGCCACACGTCCCATCACAAACATTCTTACTATTTGATTCGTAATGGTGAGCTGTTGGGCTATACCGAAGCTGAAATAGAAACGATTGCCAATATCGCCCGCTATCACCGCAAAAGTGCCCCTAAGAAAAAGCACGACACCTATCGCAACTTACCCAGCAAGTATCACCGCCAACTGGTCGATCAACTGAGTGCGGTTTTACGGTTGGCAGCCGCCCTCGATCGGCGACAAATCGGCGCGATCGCAGGGCTAAGCTGTCACTACGATGCAGAAAACCGCAAACTTTTGCTCAATCTGACCCCTGCCAATACCCAAGACGACTGCTCGATTGAATTGTGGAACCTCGACTACAAAAAAGATTGCTTTGAAGCCGAGTTTGACGTCAAACTTCTGGTCAATCTAGTTCGGAGTTGAGGGAAATTCTGAGCGAATGGAAGGCTTACTTGTCTCACTAACCAAGTTAGTCTCATATTATTTAGGCTCAGATCCAGATCATCACACTATTTGGGGTGTTATACGGCATTTGAGTCGTCTAATCACTGGATTAGTGGGTATAGGCAGGTTTGGACTCGGATAAGATCCTGTTTAGGGGTGTTACACAGCATTTTTGCAGCCTATCTCCCCTCCATGGGGTTGATATACAACAAGCGATCTGCCTAATCACCCTTATTTAGAAGCTTAGCTGGATTAGAGGGGATAAATGCAGATCAAATAATAAGTAGGAAGGTCCAATTAAATATAAGAAAGCGTAGGTTGTGGTTGAGGAACAAAACCCAACTATTGCCTCTGAGCAATCACTAATAATTTGGGGGTTTAGCCGGATTAGAGGAGATAAATGCAGATCAAATAATAGTTTGCAGATGGATCTATGCCTAAGGACAACCGCATCATAATCCACCATCAGGACGGAACCTGTCCGTTTAATGTCGCCAACATCAAACTCAGCGTCAAGGACGGCAAACTCGATCTGGAAATCGAGACGCACGAAAACGAAGACTGCGTGCTCGGCTTTTTGCCGTCGCCGACGCTATATGTTGAAAATACTGAAGTCACGGCAAGAACGCTCGCCGAGCTAACCCGCGAAGAATTGGATGTGCCAATTGGCTGGAACACCGATGACAACATCTTCCGAATCTACATCGGACAACATCAAGCTTTAGATCACAACAAGGTGACAATTCGCCGTCGGAATCCGACCGAGATTGAAATCGACTGGAAATCAGACGCCGTCGATTTCAATTACTACGACGAAAGAGCCAGGCGCAACGTTATTGAGGCGCATTGCGTATACATCGTCGAATGACACTGAGCGTTGCCGCAGCATCTGCATAACAAATCGATGCACCGGAACGGATAAGGTTGGTTCGCTCGGTACAATTTGTTATCTGTCCAGTGGTCTCTAATCGTTAAACGCTTGTGACTGCATGCCAAAACTAAATGAATAGATGTCCCGCGTAACTCTCAACCCGGCTATTTGAGAACTGTTATCAAGGGTTTGTGGTCTGAGCCTCCAGTCATACCAGTCCAGGTTTTCAGAGACTTAAATCCCCGGGTCATAATGTGGTCGATTGGAATTTTGATATAGCGGGTCTTCAGGGTCTGATTAAAGTACCAGGTGGCCCAAATCCACTGGCCTCGACCAGTATTTTGTAACTGGCTTTGCCGTTCAAACCGTTCAAAATAGGGCGACCATGGCGCGGTGTTAAAGTCTCCGAGGACGATTAATTTGCCATCCAACTTGCGACTGGTACGGATCAGGGTATCAAGTTGGTGATTGCGGATATGGAAAAAATTCCGCCGAATCGGGACGGGTGGGTGAAAATCCAAAGATTGTAGGTCATGACTCGGATACCCTCAGAGGGTGTGCCCAGGTTCGGTAGCCCCACCCAGCTAAGAATTGGTGCCCAACATAATACTGATAGCACCGTTGCCAGAACCAATCGAACACGTTGCTTGCGTAGAATAGGCAACAGCAACACTAACAAGAATCCAAGCAGTGCTATGCTGCTGAAATAGGGTAAAAGCTCAAGCGAAACAGAAAAGATCCAACGATATTTCGGATAGGGACTATAGTAAAGCAGCACGATTAGTGTGCTGAGCAGTAATGTGATGTTAGAGATTAATCGCAGCATCGGCTTACTGTTAAATCTACGAATGTATCACCGACTAAGCACTCCTTTAAGAGGAGTTTATGGTTTAGGAGCAAAGGCTGCTTTGCTGATGTCTTCTACCAGCTGAACAATTTTTATTCCGTAAGTTACTGGCGATTGCCTGAAGGTGCGATCGCGGGGGAGCGTGTCACCTATGAGCCCTCACCCTAAATCCCTCACCCAAGCTTGGGAGAGGGACTTTGAACCACTTACCCCCCTTCTCCCAATGTCTATCCATTAGACAGAAAAAGCTAGGATGCTTTCAGGGGGTAGCTTTTGGAGGCGAGGTGTGCTCCTTCAAGCAAGTGATGGAGCACACCTAAGCCGCGCCACAGCGTTTTCAAACCCGGTTCACCATCACCCTTACGGGCTAAGAATCCTCCCAATTGGGCAATCCAGCGGACTGCTTGACGGATAGTAGGTGGCTTTTTGGAGCGGTTCTTGGGTTCAAACTTGCGCCGCAACAACCGCCATTCCCCAGGTTGTAAAATCATCTCACACGAGTCATTGGGAGCCAGTCTGGCATGGTAGGTCATCCACATCAGCCGCCAAGCCACAATCGAGTAAGTGGCCAGCGATTGAGCAAACGCTGGGCCGTTTCAAGTTGCAACTGCTCAATCCGACAGCCGCTCTTCAGGGTGAAATGAAATCGCTCAATCAACCACCGAAGACTATACCAGCGAACACATTGACAGGCTTGTTCGAACGTCTCAATCGGTAATGTGGTCAGCAACAACCAGCGGATGGGTTCGCCCCCATCGACTGGGGCTTCTTCACTCACCAGCAAAGCATTCATGGGTACTGGTTGGGCCGTCTTGGGATGTTGACCATTGCGGGGCACGGCAATGGTCACGCTGATGGCGCGGATGCTCAAGGTGGCCTGACGAGCAGGGCGCTTCGGATTCCTTTGCACCTCAAGGCTCAGGTGTCCCAGGATGGGCGCTTGCTCAAGGGTGGGAATCAAATAGCCCAATTCACCGTCAACTTTGCGATTGTGTTCAGCCCGAATCAACAGCTCGCTGGAAACCCGACGAGGCTGAACAAATAGGTCATAGATGTCGGCTTCGCGGTCACCCACATGGATCAGGCAAACCGCATCATCGACACCAACCTCAGCCGCCGTCAACGTATCGAGCCATCGTTGACTTTCTTTTTCACGGGTTGGCTTCTGGCGACGCTGTCCTCGTTTGCCAGCCCGTTCTTTGCGACTCCAGGTGTATTGATGCAACAAACCTAACGGTTCACCCTCACCACTGACAGCCAAACAGCTATGCACTTTGATGCCCTGTTGATTCGTCTGACAGAAAAAGCCTAAGCCCGTTGTCTGCTTTAAGCTGCTGAAATCTAAATCGGTGGTGTCCTGGATGGCCAACACCACGCTTTGGTCGCTTATCCGCTTGAGGACACTGGGGCGATGACTGTCCAAAATCTGACCGGCTCGAATCCGTTTGTTTGACCAGAAGCGATAAACGCTTTGACTCTCGGAGGCAGCTTGAGTCGCTTGTGGGACACTTTCGTTGGGATGCTCACTCAACACCCGCAATAGCTCACGCAGTCGCTTGCCATGGCGAAAGTCACGAAATGGGGCACTCCTGATTTCTTAGTTAGCCCAATCGCGCATTAGAGGTTCCTCTCAAAAGCTATATATGGACTTAGTAAGATCCCACAGTTGATGCCTGAAATCTATATCTCGTAATACTTCTATGTATTTGTGCCTAATGGATAGCTCCCAATGTTGGGAGAAGGGGCTGGGGGATGTAGAGCTTTGCTCTTCCCAAAGGGTGGGCAATGCAGGATATTTGCAAATATGGCATGCTTCCCGATCGCGGTGGCATAACAATCCGGGCTTGAAAAATTAATAGGCTTAGCGAGGTACCTTGTTAGCTTGCTGACGAGGTTCTTTGATAAATACTCGTTGAAATACAAGCCGAATAGACGATGGGAGAGTTTTCCAATAACGTTTCCACAGCCGTTGCTGCGCTTGGCATAACTGATAAACCCATTCTAAGCCACTCTCTCGAATCCATCTCGGGGCTGCTTTATTAGTCATGATGTTTTCCTTGAATGGGCATCAACTAGAACTGCACTCAGATGACCGTCTTAATGCAGACAACCATAAAGAACCCGCCAAAAGGCCTAAATCAGTTGGATGGGTTCAGACTAATAGTCCCGTTATTGTTGACTAAGTTCAGTGACTGCTAGCGCTCCCGACTCGTGAGCTCTCTGGCGTTGAGGTGTGACTGGAGTGGGCAATTAAAGTGAGAGAGATCACGCCGGATAGCCCATATAATCCGGTTGAACAAAGTCATCGACGATTCAAGTCTCAATACCATCCCAGCCTGGGGTATACAGCGTTTGCAGCAGCCCAGCACTTTTATCAGGCGGTTAGGATACCTTAAACTGAAAACCTGATTGATCAGCACTTACTTGCAAATATATTTCTGTTCCATATCAGCAACCACCTTAGCCATGAAATTTTCTAGCTTGTTTAAGTCAATTTTAGACAAACTTGTGATGTATAAACACGATTTAGCGGTTTTAACCTTGCCTAATGATTTGAGTTCCTCTGAATAGTTTTCAAACCCCTGCATCACATAGATCGTTGAGTTTTGCCGCCTTGGTGAGAACCCTGTCATCATCCACGAATAGGTTCCTTTTGTATTCGTGTACTCATAACTACCAAAACCTACGATTGAATCACCCCACATCACAGCCTGACGTTGAGTGACTCGCTCAAATAGGTCTAAAAGCTTGTAAGCATCATCTCTACGTTTTTCATTGTCGATACTTTCCAAAAAATCAAGGACGCTTTTTTCATTCGGTTGAGTTTTGATTTCAGCCATTTTTGCTTAGTTTTAATGAGTGCGCTGAGGCGATCGCCCGTCTGTCTGCTGCACAAGCGCTTCAATTAATCCGCCACACCAGAGTTGCTAAACGGCTCCAGAATAAGGGACTCACTTAGCTGTCAGGAGCAGACCAACGCCACAGTACTGTAAAGATATCCAATTAAACTTGCAGCTGAGCTTGACTAATCCCGTATTCTTCAAACAGCGTCCGCTTTTAGAGGATTCAACATGATCTGGGATTTTCAACGACTACGGGTTGCGAGTGCAGGTCAATTTTTGATCAGCACTGCACTGACTGTCTCATTAACAGCGATCGCGACCTCTGTACAAGCTGTTACCTTTGTCAGTAATCGGGACGCTCTCAATGAAACCGATCGGGTGGATTGGTCATCAGTAGGCGCTATATTCAATTCGTTTGGGCCACCCGATCCCGCTGTTTTTTTGCCGAGTACTTTTGGAATTGGCTCTGATGCCGGTTTGGGTGTGCAAGTCTTCATTCCTGAAGACACTACCCCTGGTCTGACACCGCCCTTCGTTTTTCAAACCACCCCCGCCCCCGGCATTGAAACGAACTTCGACAATGGTGATTTTATTTTGTTCACAGGGTTTATTCCAGGGCCAGCCCCTACGACTGGCAATCCAGGGCCGATCACCTTAACCTTTGATCGCCCTATTTTGGGGGCAGGCGTACAGCTTGCAACAGATGATACCTCTAGCTTTACGGGCACGCTCTCTGCTTTTGATGAGAACGATAATCTACTCGGCACGTTCTCCACACCAGGGACATCTTCATTAGCACTAGATAATACAGCTCAGTTCTTTGGGGTGCTGGATGAGCGCCCTACTATCTCCAAACTAGAATTTAAGGCCTTGGTGCCGGGGCGAGCGATTGGGATTAACCAGCTGAGTATTGTAACCGCGACAACCTCAGTACCCGAACCATCGATGGGTTTTGCACTAGCTTTCTTTGCGGGTCTAGGACTATTGGGGTGTCAATATCAGCGAGAGAATCATCATGCTTAATACCCACAACCTGACGGCAACCATCGGCACTACGCTGGGGGTTGCTTTAGTCACCATGTCTCCCTCAATGGCAGCCACCTTTCGATATACAACGCTCACCACCCAAACGGTTTATACAGAAGGCCCGACTGTCATTGCAGGCACACCCTACGACGGTACTTTTGTGAACAATATCTTCAATCCGTTTTCTGGGCTGGCGCAAACATTTTCGGGTTTCTACCGGATACAAACTGGAACATTAGGAGAAGCTGTTTCCCTGAGCGCGGTTCAGCAACGCCCCACTGATCGCACCGACCTTGGAGATATCGGCATTACCCGCATCGAATACTTCGCAACCCCGCAACCAGTAGCAGCTATCCCTGGTGCATTTACAGTCCCGCCTGGGTTGACTGAATTTGACTTTCAATTTGTCCCAGCCGCTGTTGCCGGTGCGCCAGTGGTTTTGTCTCAAGGATGGTCTGCTGAAGCGGTGCCCGAGTCGAGCAGTCCTCTAATGTGGGCGGGATTCGTAGGACTGGGCTTAGGGCTGAAGGGGTTATTGTTCAATGCCACAAAGCCTTGAAAGGCGATCCATTGATTGTCTCTGATACTTTTCCGTCTTTGGCTATGCGTGCGAATTCGATTTTGAATTCGTAGCGTAATTTGACAGCCGTTGATCATCCAGAGGTTAGGCTAACCCCCAATCCATCGCTAAGTTCCTGGGCCAGCCATTTGAATTCTGCTACCGTTAGCCCCAACTTCTGACGGTTTAAGCGGTAGCTAAGCTGAACGCCAAAAATTTTCAGGGAATTTTGGTCTGGGCTGAATTCTAAACGATCAATCTCTTCCCGCTTAGCCTTGAACAAAACCTGGCGGACACGCGTGAGAATTGTTGATTCTCGATAAAGGGTCAATCCATGGTCATCGAGATACAGATGGAGCTGACGCAGCAGGGTGTTGCTAGCAGGTGTTGGGATCAGCGTAACGGCCACGAATCCAGCAGTAACGCTAACGACGCTAGATGCTAGCCATAAGATGGGGATAGCCACCACCCAAGCGGTCATATACCCTAAAAGCGCGATCGGCAACCACATAATCGTGCCGCCAAGAGTTGAGGCAATGCTGAAAATAATGCCCAGCACTAGCAGATTCAACCAAGAGCTGACTTGCTTAGATCGGAAGCCCTTCGGTGGCACAATGATATCCAATGTGTCTTCTCGCCGATTGACTAGGATGCGACTTTGGTCAAGGTGATGGTTTGGTAAACCACTCAAGGTTCCAGCATCCAATAAGGTGTTTAACCCCTTGATTGCTTCCATAGCAGAGGTTGGGCGCTGGGTAATGTCTGGAGTTATGAGCCAACGTAACCACTGACGCAGCGGTTGGCTGATGTGAGTAGCCTTGGCCTCAAACCGAATGCGGAGATTCTGCTGGGGTAGATCTGCTGGGTGATGCCCTGTTACGAGATAAATGAGCGTTGCGCCTAAGCTGTAGAGATCTGAAGCCGCTTCGGCCCGCCCGCCAAACTGCTCTGGCGGCATGTAGCCGTAAGTGCCGACGATGGTTAACGTTCCGGTGGGATGGAGAAACGGAGCCTGTACTGAACCAAAGTCTACGAGGTAAAGCTGGCCTTGACTATGGGCACTGCGATCGCTGAGTAGAATATTGCTGGGTTTCAGATCACGGTGAATAATCGGTGGCGTTTGGTGATGGAGATATTGCAAGATTTCTAACAACCGTTGAGCAATGTCGATCACATCGGCTTCGGTAAAGGTGCGCCCCGCTTGTAGGTGCTCTTGTAGCGATCGCCCCTCAACGTAACTTTGCACTAGGGCGTAGCCTTTGGTCTGGGGTAAATCAATTTCAAAATAGTCCAGATAGCCAGGAATCGCCTCATGCGCCAAGGATTTCAGCACTTCCCCTTCCCGTTCGAATAGGCGCAGATCGGCCCACTCAACATCACTGCCAAAGGTCACTATTTTAATCACAACGGCGCATTGCGCCTGGAGATCGTCGGCCAGCAATGTTCTGCGGCCAATGGCTTTGCCTAGCTCCTGGCGAATTTCGTAGCGATCGCGGAGCCGCTTCCCTAACCAATCTGAAGTGGGCTGATCTGTCATCTGAGGCACCTCCCAGAGGGGTTATCAATCTTGACTACATCCAGATCGATGGCTTTCCGTAAGGTGTAGCCGTAGCCACCAAGCTTTGTGCGCTGCTGTGAGCCAGATTGCTTACTGCACCGAGTACCGCTGGGATGCTCAGCATACAAGCAATCTGGCCAGCACTATAAAACTCAAGCCTGCCAATCAGATGTGGTTTAGCTTCTCCAGACTAATCAATTATTTTGAGGAGTTGGTGCGCTTAAGCAACGGCTCTAGCGTGCCGAAGGCTTAGGTTGGGGAGTTATGCCAATGACATTCCCAAATTGTGGCCCAAATTTTGGAAAGTATAAGTTATTTCATCCCAGGTTGTAATTATACGGAATTTGACTATCTGGCCTGAAGAAAACCATTAGCAATTCAACACAACACATAAGCTAATGACAAAACAGCTGCTGACTGCTCTGCTCACGGCTAACATAGTTGTCGGCGGGCTCGCCTCTCCCTTAGTCGCCCAAGACACTGCCCAAGACAGTGTTAGTTCCCTTATACAAATGCTGGAATCTCTGGGGCAGCGCTGTAACCGAGCGACAGAAGTAAGCTACCAATCCGAGCAACTCAGCACTACAGACGGCGGCACTGAAGTTTATGTGGAAGGACTACTGCGAAAAATTGTTGCCCCTAACAGTCCATTGCGGCAAGGTGATTCGGCTGAATATTGCTACCCCGATGTGCGCGAGACGGTGATCCGAGAATTGGTGATCAACAACAACGGCGAGACACGTCGGATTACCATGGATGCTTACGATCAGGGATATTTGATCTATTCCCCCCGCTCCTTTTCGGCTGATGGTCGCTACCTTGTAGCAGACTTACAAATTGCTTACACCGGGGGCGATCCAGGGGCACAGATTGTGCTTTTTGATCTAGATAATAGTGAAGTCGTCTCGACCTCGGAAGTTTGTCAAAACTTTGACTTTGAAAACTACATTGGCTTTATCTCACCCACCGAATTTGCGGTTCACTGCATGGCTTATGGCGACATGATTGAGGGATTTGAGGTGATTGACGTGCAATCTGGTGAAGTTCGTCAGCTTTCGGCACGACCGACTTCTGTGACCGACTACGGCGTTGTTGAGGGTGAGCTTGAAGTCACCAAAACTCAGATTTTCCATTAGATTAGGCAACAAAAGGTCTGCTAAGAGGCTGTATTCATGATGGCGGCTGGTTGATCATCGAGACGCTAACAATACGGCATGATTGTTGCTAAGTTTCTAAGTCCCAGATCCACACAGCATCAATCGATCGAAGCCAATTGCAAATCCTATCCCCTGTTTATAACGCCCACCACCAACGACTTGCTTTTGCGCACCAAGACTCGGCACCAGTATTTCAAAACCATCTTCCACATAGTAAGATAAGCCTCTCTTGACACTTCTTTCAACGGTGTAGTCATTCGTTTGATATGAAACCATTTGTTCTGCCATGTTGATGAGCTGATCACATATCTTTCATAGCGCTCCAATTAGGTTACAACAGGGATAGTTTTACGAAAGTCTGTACTGCCATGCGCGATCGCCAGTCACGACCCTTTGCCACCTTCGAAGCCCGGTGGGAAAGACTCAATCACTACTACTGTCAGATTCAAACCGTGATTTTGAGTCGGCAAAACCCGGTCACCGGGTTGCTGCCAGCCAGTACGGCGATTAGCGTCCATGGCGACTACACTGACGCCTGGGTGCGCGATAACGTCTACAGCATCTTGGCCGTGTGGGGCTTAGCCCTGGGCTATCGCAAGCTCGACGAAAACCAAGGCCGCACCTACGAACTCGAACAAAGCGTCGTTAAGCTGATGCGGGGGTTGCTGTTCGCCATGATGCAACAGTCGCCTAAGGTTGAACGGTTCAAGGAAACCCAAGACCCCCTTGATGCCCTCCATGCCAAGTACAACACTCGCACCGGCAACACTGTGGTGGGAGATGCGGAGTGGGGTCACCTACAGCTCGACGCGACGGCTTTATTTTTGCTGATGCTGGCCCAGATGACGGCTTCGGGGTTGCAAATCATCTTCACCCAGGATGAAGTCAACTTTGTGCAAAATCTGGTGTACTACATTGGCCGCGCTTATCGCACACCAGACTATGGCATTTGGGAACGAGGCAACAAAATTAACCACGGCAAACCCGAGCTCAATGCCAGTTCTGTGGGCATGGCCAAAGCGGCTTTGGAGGCTTTGGATGGGTTGAATTTATTCGGCGTGCGCGGCGGCCAGACCTCGGTGGTGCATGTATTGCGTGATGAAATTGCCCGTTCGCGCATTACCTTAGAATCGCTGCTCCCTCGGGAATCTGGTTCAAAAGAAGTGGACGCAGCGGTGCTCAGCGTCATTGGCTATCCAGCCTTTGCTGTGGACGATGCGGAACTCGCTGAACGAACCCGGCAAAAAATCATCGATAAGCTCCAGGGGAGCTATGGCTGTAAGCGATTTTTGCGCGATGGTCATCAAACGATGATTGAAGATACCGATCGGCTGCACTATGAACCCCAAGAACTGAAGCAGTTTGAACACATCGAGTGTGAATGGCCGCTGTTCTTTACCTACCTATATTTAGATAGCCTGTTTAAGGGCAATAGCCACCAGGGGTCAGTCTCTGATCATCGCGATCAGATCCAGTTTTACCAAACGCGCCTCCAAGCCGTGACTGTCGAACAAGCGGGCATGCCGCTACTGCCCGAACTCTACATTGTGCCAAAGGAGGCGATCGACGCCGAACGGCAAACCCCCCATAGCCAAACCCGCATCCCCAATCACAATGTGCCCCTGGTGTGGGCACAGAGTCTTTACTATTTAGGGCTGTTCTTGCAAGAAGGGCTGGTTACCCCTGGCGACCTTGATCCGTTGGGTCGCCATCTACGCGTTGGCCAACACCGCCGCCCGATCGTGCAGGTAACGCTGTTGGCCGAAGACCATACCCTGCAAACCCAATTGGCAACCTATGGTGTTTCGACCCAAACCTTAGAGCAGCTAGAGCCCCTGCAAGTGCATCAGTCGATTGAACTATCCTCGGTCTATGCTCAAATTGGCTGTAACCCTAAGCTTGCGCTCAGTGGTCGGCCCGTGCGGCGACTGCGGAGTCTAACCACGGCTCGGATCTTTCGCATCCACGGCGAAACCAGGGTGTTTCTCCCTTCTCACCTAGACCAGCAGCAGTTTTATCTCACTTTGGACTACCACTTCCTAGTGGCCCAAATTCGTGGAGAACTGGCCTACATCTTTGAGCACTGGAATGAACCGGGACGGCCCACGGTTACCCTGTTGCTGACCCACGCCATGTTTGAAATTGACGATCAACCGATCCATGAATCCCCCTTGTTAGAGTTGCTCAAAGCGCTGATTGACGGTGCCTGTGGTGATATTCCGGTGAAAGTGGGGCCACTCTATCAGCTGATGCTGACGGCTGCTAGCGAACGCATTGACGATATGCACAGCTTGCAGTTTGATCCTTCCTTAACCCGATATATCCAGCCGGTATCGGCCTATCTCACCCTCAATCCAGAACACACCCGCCCCCTGACGGTGATTCAAGAGTTTGATTTAGAGCGAGAAAACAATGTGGACTTGCTGCTGCAAAAGCTGCACCAATCTGACAACCTGTATGAGCAAATTGAACTGCTTAGCACCCTGCGACGGTTACAGGACTTAAGGTTTGAAACTGATTTTGATGGCGATCAGGGAATCATTAGCGTCGGCGATTTGCTCAACGAGATTTACATTAAGGCGGGCAAGCTTAAACTCTGGACGATCGTGCGGCGGGCTGCTGGACTGTTGGAAAAAAGTGATGTCAGCCTCACCGATGCCTTGACTGAAATCTTAGTGCGGCAATTGCAAATTTCTGTCGGCAAAGCCTACAGCGAGGCGTCGCTGATTACTGACCCCATGCCCCACGTGGAGATTGTGGAGAAAATCCGCACCTTTTGTGGTGAAGACGTGCGCGATCGCATGCTGACCCAAGAAATCTTGATTTACCTGAGCATACTCATTCAATCTGATCCGCAACTGTTTGACGGGGTACTCACCCTGCGCATTGGCTACTTAATTCTGTTGATCACCAGTGAGCTGGCGCGGGAACTCAACCTCACCCAAGACGAGGCCCACGAAGCCCTCATGACCCTCAGCCCCTTTGACATCAAATTGCGACTGCGTCAGGTTTTAGCTGGGTATGCAGGCCTAAATCGCAACCTTTTCCGTCAAGAATCGCTGCGGTTGCGACCCCAACAATCTGTCAATTGGGCGGTGTTGCCTTCAGGCCCAGAGTTTGACATTGAAGCTGCTCCCCAAGAAGACTGGTGGCGCAAGCGGCAAATCGACGGTGAACTCAATCGTCTCCCCGAAAAGTTTTACACCCAAGTTTGGGAGCTACTGCGCCACTGTCAGGGGATTGTCATTGGCGATAAGCTAGAACGCCGCAATCGCATCACCAGCGAGCTGGTGTTGTCGGAAATGACGCCAGGGGAGCAGAATTTTGCCCTGATGCTGAACCATTTACTCAGCAAAATTGAAGCCCCAGAGTATCGTCATCTGAATGTGGAAGCCTTAGCAGAACTGTCTGAACTCTTAATGACCAACCCCGAGCTCCACTTCGATGACTTGATTGTGATGGACGTGTTGATCGGCCATGCCGTGCGCATTGCCTGGTTAGATGACCACAGCGATCGCCGCGATCGCTATGACGAAGATAAAGCCGCCGCCTGGCGCGCCTTCTATCAAAAATCCCCGCGCTACTGCGCCACCTACATTGCCAAAGCCCTCCAGTTCTTGAGCGAGCTGGGTGATTCTGAAGGTGCTCATTTATCAGAAACGCCAGCGATGGAAGCAACGTGATCGCCGCACTCAAATCCCCGGTGCTCAATCTTACAGATTATGGGCAGATTATGGGGCACTTTCAGCCTTGTGCTTAAGACCCATGGCAAACTGCTCGAAGGCCGGGGTCAAGTCTGGGATCGAACGGGTGATCAAAGGAGCCATCAACCCTGTAAAGTCTTCTTGCATATGGAACTCAACTGACTCGCCGCGATCGCTTGACAAGGTGAATGTTCGAGTCCCCGTGAACAGCCCCAACGGCATACCGCCACGCCAAACCATTTTTTGACTGGGTACAAATTCCACAACTTTTACCGGAAAGGCTTGCTGACTGTTTTTTGCGTGAACCGTGATTTTTTCGTTGGGGCCGATATTACCGTCAATCTTTTCAACACTTTCATTCCATTCAGGGTATTTTGAGCCGTCAATGAGTATTGACCAGATGGTATCTGCGTCGGCATTAATCGTTTGGGTGACACTGTAGGTTTTCACACCCACTCCTTCATGGTTTGATAGTTCGGTTAACCAACGATAGCTTAGGGTTTGATCAGGCAGATCGCAAGTTGGCTGAGTCCAGGTTGATCATCAGACCGTTGTCGCGATACCAACTCAGCAAAAAGCTAGCTCGATCGATACCGAGCAGTTGCGCAGCAAGCCCAGATAAAATACGCTTCATATAGTTCTTTTGTACTAAAATAAGCTTACTTAGAAAGCTTGCCTGATATTTCTAAGCGACTTATATCAGTACAAGGGCATCGTGATGACCAATCTCCTGCTGATTGAAAGCCCCGGTAAATTGAAGAAGCTCAGCCAAATTCTTGGCCCTGGTTGGATCGTCAAAGCCAGTATGGGGCATATTCGGGAGCTGACGAATGATGGCGAAGATGCCCTGGGGTTTGACCTAGACGACAACCAAATCCACTGTCGCTATGCACCCAGGAACGATCGCGCCAAGCAGACCATTACATCCCTACGGAAAGCTGTCAAACAAGCCCATACCGTTTACATCGCCACCGACCCAGACCGCGAAGGCGAAACCATTGGCTGGCATTTACAGCAGGCCCTGCGGCTGAAAAATCCTCGGCGGGTCGTCTACAGCGAAATTACCCCTGTGGCTGTCCGGCAGGCGATCGCCCATCCCCGCACCCTCGATCAGACGCTGATCGCTGCTGGCCGGGCTCGTGATTGCCTAGACAAACTGGTGGGATACAAAGGCAGTCGTCATGTGGTGTGGCCCCTCAACAATGGTGCCAAGTCTATGGGCCGAGTTCAAAGCGCCACACTCCACCTGCTTTGCTTGCGAGAGCGGGAGATCCAAGCCTTTACACCCCAAGATTATTGGAGTGTCTGGGTCAGCTATCAAGCAGGGTTTAAGGCCTTTTACCGGCGTAAACCAACGGCCAGTCGTCGCAATTCAGAGACCACAAAGGATGATGCCGCGGCTAAAAAGGACGCCCCTGAGTCCGATCGAGTCATCACCCAAGCCGAAGCCGACCGCCTAGTCGCGATCGCCCGCACCAACCCCCACCAAGTGGTGACCGTCGAAGGCAAAATCAAACATCAGTCGCCCCCGCCCCCCTTCATCACCTCAACGCTGCAACAGTCAGCTGGTGCCAAACTGCGCTTCAACCCAGATAAGACAATGAAGGTGGCCCAGTCCCTCTATGAGGCAGGCCACATCACCTACATGCGCACTGATTCGGTTGTGCTGTCAGCGCCCTTTCGAGCCGCAGTACAAGATTATCTCAGCCAACATGATCCCACTAATCTCCCCAAGCAAACGGCCAAGCATCGATCAGCCAAAGGTGCCCAAGCGGCCCATGAAGCGATTCGTCCCACAGATGTCAACCGCACGCCACAAGAGCTTAAAGGCAGGCTCTCCGCAGATGCCGCCCAACTCTATGACCTGATTTGGAACCGGGCTGTCGCCTCTCAATGCTGCCCAGCCCGACTGCGAAAGACGCGAATTGTCACCCAATCTGGAGAAGCCTTTTGGGAAGCCCGAGGCCAGGTCGTGGCGTTTGCCGGCTATACCTGCTATTGGCATAACCTGAGTGCGGAGTCTCAACTACCGACCCTCCAGCAGGGTCAACCGCTGCAGTTGCAGCAGGCCCAAGCAGACCAAAAGCAGACCCAACCCCCACCCCGATACACCGAGCCCAAACTCGTGCAGTTGATGGAACGTCAGGGCATTGGTCGTCCGAGTACCTACGCGCCAACGATTAAGACGCTGCGGGAACGAACCTATGTCCAGTTAGTCAAGGGCAAACTCCAGCCAACCGAATTGGGGCTAGCTTTAGATGCTGCTTTGGAAAAATTGCTGCCCGATTTAATCCAGCCTGCGTTTACGGCACAAATGGAGGCGGAATTAGATGCGATCGCGACGGGTAAAAAAGACTGGCAAGCCTATCTCACCCATTGGTATCGGGAGTATTTTGCCCCAGCGTTAGATCAGGCCCGGACGCAACTCAGAACGAGTGAAATCAGCAAAGTTGCGATCGCCAGTTCTACGCAGACGCCACCCCAGAAAAGTGAATTCCTGATCGATCAGCAACCCTTAACCCCCGCTCGCCCCAATGCCAAATCAGCAACTCTGAAGGGTACAAGCCAAAAAAGTAACGTCACGTGTCCTAAATGCGAGCAGGCCATGGACAAAATCTCTTCGCGCTCTAAAAAACTCAAGGCAAACCACTTTCTCAAATGCAGCGATCTGAGCTGCGGCACCGTGATGTTTTGGAACGCCAAAAAGAAAAGCTATGAACTGCCCTATAGCCAACAGTCTCAAGACCCAGACTCCTTCACTAATTATCCTTGCCCTAGCTGTGGCGCCTTACTAGAGCGTCATGCTTATCAAAAAGACGGCAAAGACAAAGTGATGCTGCGCTGCGCTCTGTTAGAAAATCGCCGAGGCAAATGTAAGGAGGTCGCCTTCTTTCAAAGTCGTGATGGTTTCTGGTCACCCAAGTTCGGCAACCTAAAAGTTCTAAAGACATAACACCTTTAGCCCGTAATTTTTATGCCCTGCCAACCTGCGGAACGTTAGCTTTAGGGCCGGACAAGATGTTTTTGAATCATATCTAATAACGTTTGGGGCAGTGGCGGTTTCGCTAGGAACTCAGTGGCCCCTGCCATACGAGCCCGCGCCCGATCAATCGGAGTATTTTGTCCGGTCAGGATAATGATGGGTATTTTTTCAAATACAGGGGTATCGCGCAAAAATTTGCAAACACTGTAGCCGTCTGCATTAGGCAATAGCAAATCGAGCAAAATCAGGTTCGGTTTGTGCTCAATCAGCTGAGAAAAGCCCCGCATGGGCTCTTGAATCGTCAACACGCGATAGCCAGCTGAGACTAAAGTTTTTTTGAGGCTGTAGGCCAACACGGGGCTATCGTCAATGCAGGCGATTAGCGATTGAAGGGGAGATGTCGGGGGGCCTGGGGGCGGGGCCTGGGGGGTAGCCTGAGCAGCAGACTGGGGGGCAGCGGATCGAGGGGCAGTGGGTTGGGTGGCCTGAGTGCTAACCGGGGGGGCACCCGTTGGCGCGGGGGGCACCGACACAAGCGGGGACTTTAATACTAAATCAGGGATGGTTTTCAACACCAAGATTCCTTGCTCAGTCAATGGCATGAGGGATTGAGCGATGTCGGTGACGGATTTGTCGAGTTGTCCGGCAATATCCCAAAGCGTGAAGTCACCACTGAGGTATTGGCGATCAATGGGTAGCGAGTGGGCGGCGGCGGGGTTATTTAAGGTCGGTGCCAGCATTGGGCTGAGCTGTTCTAAGCCCGCATCTTGCCATTGCTGGCGGAGGTGATTAACCCGATTTAAGGTCATTTGGATTTCCCATCCAGAGAGCCCGACACTCTGATAGCTCAAGGAGATCGGCATGGGGCTGGGTTGCCAATTGTGTTTGAAGTTAGTGCAGGGGCTCAGCTCAAATAGACACTCTTGAGCAATCATCCGCACCACGAGTTTGACTCGGATCAAACTCAATTTCTGTTGATTAATACCCTGATCTAGCAAATGGACTTGCCAAGACTGGAGATCGACAGTCTGGAGCGGATCGATCTGCCACTGCCAGTTTGGGAAATACTTTTTTAAGAGCCGATGCCAGCGTCGAACGGCATGGTGTTCATCCACGGCATACATGAGTTGACCCTGAACAAAGTTGAGCGTCCAAGTCGTTTGGTCGCCCTCAATCATAAGATGTCCATTAAAGCGTTTGTCGGGGGGTGCTAAGAGGTCGGTCAATTCTGTAAGTTTCATCTTCGATAATTAAGATGTTTGGCAACTTTAAGGGATTTAAAAATTTTCGTTTTGGGTCAGTTTGAGCATCTGCTTTTGATCAAGCTTGCCAGACTTAAACCACATCCGATTTGCAACTTGAAGTTTTAGCTTAAAGAAAATCGTGGAGCTGGGTGTAGATGCGGTTTATAATTTGCCCGATTTATAAAATGAATGCACCGATCAAGCGGGGCGAATAAACTATCCCGTTATGTCCAACTTTCAGGTGCTTTCAGAGAGATCAGGATGTATTTTGGGTAGGGTTTGTGACTGGGGCTTGAGCGTAATCACCTCAGTGTTTGAGTACTAGCGGAAGCTTTCAATGATCATTTTGATACCAACAACCTGGTTCGAGTGATTAATATAATTTGAGGCTTTAACGCTTGTCCTAGGATCGATACACCGATTTTGTCGTGAGCCCTATCCAAATTAATCGCGACCAATGTTTAAACTAATAACCTTTAAACTAATAAACTAAACGTATTTTTCTAGACAGCGTGTCTACATGGAAGCAAGTTTAATGCTGATTACAACTTCTTTAAAGGTATTATGAAGTTGTGGTTAGATTGATTTTGTTCCCTGCGATCGCCCCTTAAGCTAGTGGATGATTTAGAAGCTGCCAATTAACTTCTGGCATTCTAGAGTGGCGGTGCATATTGTGAGGAGAAATCATGGAGATTCGCTGCATCTAGCCTTGATTTTTGTAAATCTGCCCTGATCCTCAACGAGCACCCAGGAAAGTGGTCTGGGTCATCTTGATTCCCTGGATGTTACTAATATTTTTTCATTGTGGAGCAAGGTTTTTGGGGTGACAACCCATGCTCAATTCTTTTGATGCTTCCCTCGTCTCATGGTCTGGTTTCATGGTTAGACTCGGCTGATTTGATTTGAGGCTTGGGAAAGCGCATACACTTCCAGACTTTTGTGATTTTTTTGTAAACGCAGTCATCAGCCAGCAACTTGCTTAAGTGGTATTTACCACTTTAGTGCGGTTTCGGTAGCTAAATTTTTTGTTGAATTGAGCACGTAGGATCTGAGGCTTAACGTTTCAACCTGTGACTCAAATTTTGGCATAACCCCTGATACAAGGGCTCGGCTTTTATTGCTGTCTTTTTGTCTTTAAACCCACACTCTAACGTCGGTGAGGGATTCGGTCTAATATCTAATCTTAGAAAGGTGAATTTTCATGGGTTTCAACTTATTCGGTGGTTTTCAGAAGCTCAAGATTCAGCATCAACTCATTCTGCTTGTTTTTTTGAGTGCGCTCATTCCTGCTTCAACAGTAGGTTTACTCGGTACAATTTCTGCGAGCAATTCCCTCTCAACCAACGCTGTTGATTCTCTTCAAAATAAAGCAGAACGTGGCATAAATGAAATCGATAATTTTCTAAGCGGCCTCAATGAGGATATTTTGTTTATTAGCAAAATGCCCCCGGTTCAGGGAATAGTTCGAGCACAAGCCAATGGTGGAACGGATCCTGAAGATAATTCTTCCTATGACGAGTGGGTTGAGCGATTGGAAGTACTCTTTGTCAGCATGATTGAGGAAAAGTCCTACTACATGCAACTACGGTATTTGGATGAAGACGGTAATGAGCTGGTGCGGGTTGACTCAGATGGCAGCACGGTCGAAGTCATTCCAACCTCCGAGCTGCAAAATAAAGGGGATCGCAGCTATTTTATTGAGACAGTGGCGTTATCTTCTGGGAGTGTCTATGTCTCCCCCATAGAACTTAACCAGGAACAAGGGATGATTGAAGAACCCTATAACCCCGTTATGCGATACGCAACACCGATCGTAGATTCGGCGGGTCAGCAAAGGGGGATGGTCATCGCCAATATCTTTGCAGAGCAGATTTTAGGTGAATTGGCCAAAACCGCAGGTGAATTTCAAGGTGAGGAACTGCTGCTAGTTAATCAAGATGGATACTATCTTACCCACCCCAACCCAGACAAACTTTGGGGGTTTGATTTAGGCAAGGAAGAAACCCTGGCGAATGATTTTTCCTCAGCCATTGCTGATCAAATTCTCAATAATGAAGCGGGTACCATTGATACGGGTCACAATATTCTGGCGCATCAAAAGTTTGTGCCAAACTCAGAACAATCTCATGCTGTATTTGCGATTACCCAAGTGCCAAAAGGAAGCGTTTTTAGTTCAGTTAACGCATTCAAGCTCTTTGCTAGCCTAACGGTTTTAATCTCCTTGGGATTAGTGATTCCGGTTGCAATTTTGCGGGGACGACAATTGATTGTGTTGCTGGAAAGACTTGCAGCTAACATTTCGACCTCCAGCCAAGAGATAGCCTCTGCAGTCGATGAACAGGAACACATTGCCAGCCAGCAGGCCGCTTCGGTAAACGAAACTACCACCACCATGAATGAGCTAGAAGCTTCATCTCGCCATGCGGCAGAACAGGCAGCAGCAGCAGTTGAAGCGGCTAAAAAAGCAGCAGCCTCATCAGACAAAGGCTCCCTAACCGTGGGTGAAAGCTTGGAGGGGATGTTTACCTTAGAGCAAAAGGTTGATTCAATTGCCGATCAAATTGTCACCCTCAGCGGCCAGGCCAATCAAATTGGCAGCATCTCGCAATTGGTGATTGACTTTGCTAACCAAACCAACATGCTGGCGCTCAACTCTTCAGTTGAGGCGGTGCGGGCTGGGGAACATGGTAAGGGTTTTGCGGTGGTGGCTAATGAGATTCGTAAATTGGCAGACCAAAGCCAACAGTCTGCCGACAAAATCAACACCCTGGTATCTGAGATTCAAAAGGCCATCAATGAAACCGTGATGGTGACCGAAGAAGGCACCAAAACGGTAAAAGCAGGTGTGCAAGTTGCCAAACGCACTGAGGAAGCTTTTGGTGAAGTCAAGGAGGCGGTCAATCAGGTGGTGCTGAACAATCAACAGGTCTCCCTCAATCTAAAACAACAGGTAAACGCCATCGAACAGGTGGTGGTGGCGATGGAAGTGATCGACCGGGGGGCGAAGGAGACCGCCAGTGGTATGGGCCAAACTAAGGCAGGGACACAGCAACTGAATGAAGCGGCCCAGGGCTTACAGCAAATGGTATAGCGTTAGCCACAAGGTTTTGTGCGCTAACGAGAGCCAGATTGCTTGTGGACTCAGCATCCCAACGATACTGGGTGCGTTCAGCAATCTGGCCAGCGCTACATAGGCCAACGGTAATCTCACCCCTGATGGTTCAACAGCATGATCATTGAAGATGAAGCGCTGCGCAGCCTCTACCAGGCGACGGGCATAGAGCGACTGCAAAAGCTCCAAACCGGGCTGCTAAAGTTAGAACAAGATCCCCATAGTCCAGCCACGCTGGCGGATTTACAGCGAGAATTGCACAGCCTCAAAGGCGACTCTAACAGCGTCGGGTTAGACGCCATTGCCCAACTCGCCCAGCAGCTTGAGGCAATTATCAACGCCGTTGAAGTACGAACAATTGCGTTTAGCTTAGAAGTCAGCGATCGCCTCTATCAAGGGCTGTACACGATCGAGCAGCTGGTGCATGCCGCCGTCTCGGGTGAAGCCGATGGGGTTGAGGTCGATCAAACGCTGGCGCTGCTGCAGGGCGTGCTGGATGGGGCCATACCGACTGCACCAACGGTGCCTTTGACGGCCTCGGCTCCCCTCTATATCGACGATGACGAACTGCGGGAGATCTATCGCACCACCAGCGAAAGTCGATTGCAAACCCTGGAGTTTAGTCTGACCCAACTCGAACAAGGGCCAGATGATGCCGCCACATTAGAAGTGCTGCGGCGAGAAACCCACAGTCTCAAAGGCGACTCTAGAGCCGTCGGTCTTGAATCCGTGGCGGGGCTGACCCAGTCGATTGAAACCCTGATTAAGGATCTCAAAAGTGAAGTAATGCCCTTCACGGCTGAGGTTAGCGATTGTCTAGCCCAGGGGGTGGGGGCAATTCGCCAACTGGTGGCCGAAGCCGTCTCGGGGGAAGCCAGCGGCGTAGATATTGCCCAAGTCAGCGATCGCTTGTTTGCAGTCGCGGCGACAGCGACCCTGCCATCCTCTGTTGCCCCGGCATTGCCCCCAGATCTCCCGGTCAATCTCCCCGTCGCTCTCTCCGTATCCCCAACGGCAAAACCTGTCGTCAGCGACAGCGAAGATGCTGAGCTATTGGCGATCTATCGCACCACCAGCGAAGAACGGCTGCAGCGGTTGGAGGCCAGTTTGCTGCACCTGGAGAAACATCCCCATGACGAGGCAACCCTAGCCGCCCTAATGCGGGAGGCCCATAGCCTGAAGGGAGACGCCGGTAGTACAGGCATTAATGCAGTCAAATCACTGGCTCACGCGGTTGAAGATATTCTGATTGGCATTCAGCGACGGACGCTTGAGCTAGACTCAACCATCAGCGATCGCCTCTATCAAGGCCTAGATGCAATCGGGCAATTGGTGCAAGCCGCTACGACTGGGGTAGCGGTTAACGTTGATACCGATCAGCACTTACAAGCCTTGAGGGAAATTGCCCCGACTCCGACTGAGGACGCCCCCCAGCCCGCCCCAATCGCTGCCGAAACCGTTGCTCAAGTCGCGCCTACCCCCGGACGCCAAGAAGTGGGCGGGTTGGAACGGGAGACGGTGCGGGTTGAAACCCGAGAGCTAGACGCGTTGATGGCGCAAGCCGAAGATTTGGCGGTCACCCGAATTCAAATTTCCCAGACCGCGACCCAAACCCAGCAGTTAACGGCCCTGTGGGAAGAGTGGCAGGCCAACAAGCATAAACCCCAAACCGCAGAGCCGCCAGATCCGCCCTACGAAGAACGGTTGGCCGATTTGCTGCTCAACCTGAGAGCAACCGTTCAAGACAACAGCAGCAAACTCGAACGGGTGGCTGAAGACTTGAGGGAGCGCATTCGCAAACTCCAGCTTTTGCCCCTGTCTACGCTGTTTCAGCCCTTGCCGAGGGTGGTGCGCGATCTGGCCAAACAACAATCCAAGGCCGTCAACCTGATTCTCGAAGGCGAAGATACCCTGGCCGACAAGCGCATTCTCGAAGGCATTAAAGACTCGCTGATGCACTTGGTTCGCAATGCGATCGACCACGGCATCGAAGGCCCAGATGAGCGGGAAGCCGCCGGTAAATCTCCCATTGCGACCCTGCGGGTGAGGGCCTACCAGACCGCCGTCAGCCTGACGATTGAAATTCAAGACGACGGCCAGGGCCTGGATATTGAAAAGATTAAGCGAACGGCACTTAAGCAGGGGCTCTATGCCCGCGAAGATCTGGCAACCATGTCCGTCAGCCAAATTCAGCGGCTAATCTTAGCACCGGGATTTTCGACCCGCAGCTTTATTACTGAGATTTCCGGTCGGGGGGTCGGGTTAGATGTGGTGCAAACCCAAGTCGAACGACTGAAGGGGAGTATCCAAATTGAATCGACGCCAGGGGCAGGATCGATATTCCGCCTACAGCTCAGCACCAGCCTGAGCACTGCCAATGTGGTGCTCGTCGAAGCGCAGGGAATGAAATTTGCCGTGCCGATCGAATTCCTGCAAATGACGTTACTGGTTGCCCCCGATCAAATTAATACCGTTGAAGGGCAAGACACCCTCACCCTAGATGGACAAACGATTCCGGTGACGAACTTGGTTGATGGTCTAGAGTTAGCCCAGTCTCCGACCTATAGCTGGGTGGCGCGATCGCATCAGCGCGTGGGCGATCGCCGGCCTTGTATCTTGCTCAAAGTGGGCAATGAACAGGCTGGGTTTTTCGTTGATCAACTGATTGATCAGCTAGAGGTGGTGAGTAAACCCCTGAGTCCTATGCTGAAGCGGGTCCGCAATGTCACCGGAGCCACCATTCTGGGTACGGGGGAGATCTGTATGATTCTCAACCCCCCAGATATGCTCAAGTCGCTGCAGCAGCGGCCCAACTCTGCCATCCCAACATCAGCCCAGCAAACTGCACAACGCAAACCCATCATTCTTTTGGTAGAAGACTCGCCACCCGTGCGGATTCAGGAAAAACGTCTGTTTGAAGGGGCAGGGTATGAGGTTGTCACCGCCACAAATGGGCTGGAGGGCTATAACACGCTTCAAACCCGCGCCTTTGACGCGGTCGTGTCTGATGTCGAAATGCCCTACCTGGATGGATTCTCCCTGGTGGCGAAAATTCGTCAGCATCCCGAGCACAATGACTTACCGATCATCTTGGTGACCACCCTAGACTCCGATGCCGATCGAAAACGCGGGGCGGATGCCGGTGCAAATGCTCACATTCTCAAAGGTCGATTCAATCAAGAAGCCCTATTAGAAACCTTGGAAAGACTTATTTAAGTTATTTGTGGCTGATTCGCTTTTGTATTTTATAACCCATGCCTATTCGCGTTCTGTTAGTTGAAGATTCACCGATCGCACTGACGATTCTCAAACGGATTTTAGCAACATCACCTGAGATCGAAATTGTCGGCACAGCTCAAACGGGGATAGAAGCGCTGGCGTTAGTGCCCAATATTAAACCAGATGTGATCTGCACCGACCTGCATATGCCCCAGATGAATGGCCTAGAATTCACATCCCAAATCATGGCCCACCATCCCCTACCGATCTTGGTGGTTAGTGCTTCAGTGCAAGAAGACGACAGCCATCATATTTTCCAATTGTTAGAAGCGGGGGCAGTGGATATTTTGCCAAAGCCGACCGCTGGATTTGATGCCGAGAACCTATTGCTCCAACAATCCTTGATTAATAAGGTTAGGGTGATCTCCGGGGTCAAAGTTTTCAAGCGTAAGCCCAAACAACACCCGTTATCGACAGCCCGTCAGCAGTTTAGGCAACGGGGCGACTCCGTACTCCCACCACTGGGGGCCGCGCTGCCATTGACCATGAACTGCAAGCCTAAAATTCTAGCGGTGGGCACCTCAACTGGGGGGCCTTTAGCCTTGCAAGAGATTTTTGCCGAGCTCCCCAAGGATTTCCCCCTGCCGATTGTCTGCATTCAGCATATTAGTTTAGGGTTTCTCCAGGGGTTGATTGACTGGTTAGCCGATAACTGTGCGTTGTCAATCCAGATTGCCCCAGCCGGAGAGCGGCCCCAACCAGGCACCATTTACTTTCCCCCAGAACGTCAGCATCTCACCTTTGATCGAGACGGTCGGTTTGTCCATTCTCAGGATCCCCCCGTGGATGGACATTGCCCTTCTGTGACGGCAACCTTTACATCGGCCGCTCAATATTATGGTCGCAGAACCCTCGGTATTTTACTCACCGGCATGGGTCGGGATGGGGCAGACGGCATGAAAGCGATCGCCGATGCCGGGGGCCTGACCATTGCTCAAGATGAAGCCACATCCGTCGTCTTTGGCATGCCGCAGGAAGCGATCGCCCTTGGAGCAGCCCATCGAGTGTTACCAATCCAAGCGATCGCGCCGGCAATCCTCAAGCTTGTCCAATCTCATCCTCTTGGAAAGAAATAAAGTGTCATCACCAGAATTACTCAGGTCATGGTTAAGGCAGGCTTTTATCCGATTGGTTGCCGATCAGACGGGCTTAAAAATCAGAGATAATAACCAAGCACTTTTTGGTGAGATTATTGTCAAAAGAACGCAAGGCGCTGGGCTACTTTTCCCAGAAAACTACTATGAGCTCCTAGACTCAGAAACCGATAAAAGCCGCAAAGAATGGAAAATCCTAATTTCAGAACTGACTAATTCCGAGACTTTCTTTTTCCGGGATAAGGGGCAAATTAATCTGCTGAGACAACGGATTTTGCCGACTCTATTAGCTCAAAAGCAAAGCAATAAAATTCTCCGTATCTGTAGCGCCGGATGCTCAACGGGAGAAGAACCCTACTCTATCGCGATGCTGCTGAGAGAATTAATTCCAGATCTAGACCCGTGGGATTTAACCATTTTAGGGATTGATATTAACTCAGCCTCAGTTAACAAGGCCAGGGCTGGTGTTTATCGGGCTTGGTCACTCAGGGGCATTGATAAAAATATTAAGCGCCGCTTTTTTCAGGAAAAAGATGACCAGTACCATGTTAACAAAGCCATCCGAGACATGGTCAGGTTTCAGACGGTCAACCTACTCAATGACTCCTTCTCAGATCCAGCTTTCGACATTCAAGAGATGGATTTAATTATATGTCGCAATGTTTTTATCTATTTTGGCGATGCTGCAATCAAGACAGTCTTAGACAAATTCTATAATGCGCTGCAACCTTCCGGCTATCTTCTGGTCGGTCATGCAGAACTTCATAGCCAAAATCCAACCCAGTTTCAGATGAAAGTCTTTGAAGAATCGATTGCCTACCAGCGCCCCAGCGATCGTCATATTGCTGCTGATATTTTAATGCAATCGTTCCCGGCAGAGTCCCTCCCCGACTCAGATTTTTCAGAAGCGGCTAAGCTTCGGAATTTTGAAAATCTATTTGCCGGGCATGACAGCAAAATGCAAGAAGTAGCCCTAAACCTGCTGCGATCGCTCCCGGCAGACGCCAAAATATCCAGATTAGGTAATCGCACTGCGTCTGAGTTAATTCTACAGCTCCAAGCAAAACTCCAGGAAACTGATTAAGGATAGTCGCTATGGAAACCGCTTATTTTCTGTTTCATGTTAATCAGCACCTGAGTGCGATTAAGGCTGAGTATGTTGCAGAAGTTTTTGCCCTGCCAGAACTGATTCTCATTCCAGATTCGCCCCTCAATATCGTGGGCTTACTTAACCTGAGAGGAGAAGTCTTGCCCATACTTGATTTTCAGGTTGGGGGTGAATCTGGTGCAGCGTCTGACAGGGGCGATCGCCCCCAACCCTATCGGTTGACGGATAGTATTATCGTTCTCAGCCAGGATCAACTCAAGATCGGTCTGGTGGTGAATGCCGTCCAAGGCATGAGAGAGCTGTCGAGCCAGGACATCACCTCTGAAATTGCCGATCTCCAAGCTGGAATCAGCCCGGCTTTAGCCAAGATAGTTTCTGGCACAATAGCCGATAAAGATGCCAACGAAGGCCCCATTTTGGTCTTCAACGAACCCAATGCCTGGTTTAGCGGGGGTGAGATTCAGCAGTTTATATCCGTTACCAGTTTTTTAATTAATGACAGTCGCAATGACCCTGATGGGAGGTTACTTCAGTCTGAAAAGCAGCCGTCTAATCCGCTCTCTAATCCAGGCGGTTTAGCCTCTGAGGACAGCTTCTGCCCCACTGCAACGCCAGAGGAGCGGATCAGGTTTCGGCAGCGGGCTGATAATTTGAAGCGATCGCTGGACGCAGATCAACCGATTGAGGGGACAAAAACGCTAGTTGTGATTACCCTAAATGATCAACTCTTCGGCATTGATTCCCAAAACGTCCGAGAATTTATCACCATTCGTCAAGCCACACCTATCCCTTGCTGCCCAACCCATATTATCGGGAATATCAATTTTCGAGGTGAGATTCTAACTGTTGTTGATATTTGCAAATCTCTAAATATTTCGCCGAAAGATCTTTCTAGAACACCTAAAGCAATTGTTGTCGAGTGCGGAGATATGATTGTAGGGGTAGTTGTCGAAGAAATTCTCGATGCTATGTTTTCGATCAATGAACACGATATAAAAGAAATATCCGATACGCCTACCTCAATGTTGAATAAATATATTCAGGGGACAGCTTTATACAATAGCCAGATGATACATATTCTGGATTTAGAAACACTTTTTATCAGTGATGAGTTAGTGGTTAACGAGATGGTTTAGCGCCATAGCAACACGGGCAAAACCACTTTGTGCTTGATCTAATCAGACAGGCGATGACTATCTATTTTAATTGACCCAAACACAACATTACTTAACTGGGTGGCTGTATATAGCGGTAGCCACTGCGCTACCGCGAGCCAGATTGCTTGTATACTTAGCATCCTGGCGATACTCGGTGCCTTAAGCAATCTGGCCAGCGCTAGGTATCCTGATTAACCGCTTAAATAGAGTCATAACCTCTCCATTGATGACGTCACCTGTCTGGAACGCATCGCTGGTTATCTCTGCATCAGAGTTATCTGATTGACCTATATCGTCACACCCATGAGTCAGTGGTTAGATCAAAGTTAGATGATGGCTATGCCCTTAAATATTTTGATTGTTGAAGACGACCCCATGATGCGATTGGGCTTGACCCATACCTTGGGCAAACAGCCCACTCTCCAAATCGCGGCTGAAGCGAACGATGGCTATCAAGGGGTGACATTGGCAAAATCGCTAAAGCCCGATTTGATTTTGATGGATGTCGGCATGCCTCGCATAGACGGCATTGCCGCAACCCAACAGATTAAGCAGGCAATCCCCCAAATGCGGATTGTCATGCTGACCTCCCACACAGACCAAACCGAGGTGATTGCCGCACTCTCCAGTGGTGCCGATGCCTATTGCATCAAAGGCACCCGTATCGATACGCTGATGTGTGCCATTGAAGTCGCCGCTAGCGGCGGCATCTATTTAGATCCCAAAATTGCTCAACAGGTGATCACCTGCTTAACACCAGAACAGCAAATCCGGCCCGCGAGTCCCCCCGAACATCCCCTTTCAGAGCGTGAACTAGCGGTGCTGAAGTTGATTGTGGAGGGCTACAGCAACCCCGAAATCGGGGCCAAGTTGTTCATTAGCACCAACACGGTGAAGACCTATGTCAAAGGCATTATGAACAAGCTATTGGTCAACGATCGGGTGCAAGCAGCGGTGGTTGCCCTACGACGCGGATGGGTTGAGTAGGGTAAAGGGTAACAGGTCGTTCAATTGGAGCTATAACTCAGGGGATGGCATGCTCGCAATCGGTAGGGTTAACCAAAACCGACAGCCTTGGTTGGGTTTTGACTCAACCCCAAGCTTGCCCCCATGGGCTTCGATAATTTGTCGCGCAATGTACAAGCCTAGGCCCACACTCAAATGACGGCGGTGATGGCGGCCTTGGGCGTAGAGGTCAAACAGATACTCACATTCTTCAGCATCCATCCCGATACCATCGTCGCTGACGGTGCAGTAAATCTGGGGTTTAGCCGACATTGCGACTGCGGCTTGAATGCGAATGGTGACTTCCGGTAGGTTGTGCTGCACCGCATTGGCGATCAGGTTTTGAAAGACGCGCCAGAGCTGAGCGCGATCGCCATAAACAGCAGGCAGTTTAGCGCTGACTTGATTGAGCAACGTGGCTTGTGAGGTTTGCAAGAGCGGGTTTAAGTCTTGATGGAGATCATCGATCAAGGGTTGTAATGGTATCGCCTCCCATGTCAGAGCAATCGTGTTGAGCGTATTGCCATGGGCTTCTAGCAAGCTATTGATTAGGCTAAGCTGACGGTCACCGCCTTGCAGCATTTGGTCGATCGATGATCGAGGAATGGTTATCGCGTCAGCTTTGGTTTGGTCAGCTTGCTCAATTAAACTTTTGAGAAACAGCTGCATCCCGGTGACAGGGTTACGCAGGTCGTGGGATACCGCATGTAAGAAGGTTTGAATCGTTTGACGGGCTTCAAACTCGCTGTAGCGCAGCCGCTCGTAAAGATAGACCGCTAGGTCAGCAATAAAACAAAGCCAAAGTAAATAAACATATAAAACTGCTATGCCGATGATCAGCGCGTAGCGGTTGACCCCCTCGTCGCTAGAGAGTAAGGCTACTGCAAACAGCAACGTCAGTGGAACTATCAAAATTAGCTGCGATCGCAGGTGTAGCTGCCAACGCACGGGAACTAGAGTGGCTTGAGATAAAAACACTAACGTCCAAACCGCAATATCCCTTTCGTTAACCGACTCATGGACAACAAGACTTTCCAAAAAAGAAACTAGGGTAATAGCGGCTGATACAAACAAAAAAATAAACCCGGCGTGGCGTTTCCCCCACCGGGTTTTTCTTAGCCCGAGCGCCAACAACAAGCTACTGGCAATGATGACGTTACCGACGAACTCATTAGGCGTATATCTAAATTCTTCAAGGGGGCCATTTTTAGGAATGCCAAAGACCCGAAAAAGCTCAACGACGGTTAAGCTAGCGAGCACCAGTAGAAACATTTCTATCAACAGCCCCAACCGCTGATAAAAAAATTGCTGCTGCCAACGTTGATAGGCTGCCATTACCCCCGGAGACGTCTTTCGCCGCTGGGGCCAAAGTTCTCGCAGTCGTTTACTGATCCGAACGGGTAAACGCTTTAACACCAGTTGCCATCCCAACCGTTCTACTAGCCGCTGCTCTGCCTCTAAAGAGACACGCCATCGTTAACACCGATGGTATATGTCATGGAGGTTTGAGCCTACACATATGGTGCTGGCCAGATTGCTGAATGCACCGAGTATCGCTGGGATGCTCAACATACAAGCCATCTGGCTCGCCGTAGCACCCAAAGCTTTGGGGCTACGGCTATATTTCACAGTAGCTCAAAGGAATCCATAAACTGATCGATGGCTGCTGTTTCCATATCTGTACCCACAACCAGATAGACGCGCTCCCCTGCCAGATACAGGCGCATGTCAACCGCGAAAAATGCGTTGCTGTAAACATATTGCCGCCCCGGATGGCTCCCTAATTGCACCGCTACTTCTGAAGCTTTTAGGGCATTAGCCAGGGAGGCATCAGCCATGCCGTCTATCATGCGATCGCGGATGCCATTCAGTACGGTTTCGGTGCCGCGACTCACATAGGCTGCCGGTAAATCGGTATAAAAAATAGAGTAGCTGCTCGTGTCAGTCTTGGCAGCAAACTCATAAATTTCGATCGGTTCTCCTTCAATTTCGTCCGTATCGGTCGTCATCGTTGGCTGGTTAGGCATCGTTACAGCAAACCGTCCCGTTTCGGACGTAAAGCTAGACCACTGTGCCTGGGCCAGTAGTTGAGGCATATCTGAGTGATGGCTGGCTTCATCGGCGTGAGTCAGTGAATATGGCATCGTCACAATGCCGCCCAAAATTGTGAAGGCAGCAGTTAGCAGACTCGACTGCCACAGTTGCTTGTGCATTGGCAACTCTCCTAATCGGTCGAAATTACATCCCTACCCTAGGACCGTCAACGTTGTGCCACTACACCCAATCGCCTCACCCAACTGGGTAATCATGGATAATTTACCGCCATAAGTTTTTCTTTCACCTCCCATCAAAAAAAAATTCCTTAAGGGGGGCTTCCCTTGAGTCCCGTTAATGGTTAGACTTTACTCAATGTTAATAAGTTTTTTCATCGACTAGAGTCTATTAAACGATCAATCTCTGGGTAGGCAAGGCCTTGTAATCCCTATGGAATCTACCTTGAGCTTATCGCCTTATTTTTTAGAGGGTTTGTTGGGGTTTGGTGTTTGTGAGGGCTCTAGTATCTGTGCCGTGAAGCCCGAACCCAATTTATTCAGCTAGGTGGTCTAAGTATGCAAATTACCAATCGAATCCATTTCCGAAATTTACGCGGTGACATCTTTGGGGGTGTTACCGCGGCCGTTATCGCCTTGCCGATGGCTTTAGCCTTTGGGGTTGCCTCTGGAGCAGGACCAGCCGCTGGTTTGTGGGGGGCTGTTTTGGTCGGGTTCTTCGCCGCTCTCTTTGGCGGCACACCCACCCTGATTTCTGAGCCAACTGGCCCGATGACCGTGATCATGACGGCTGTGATCGCCAACTTGACGGCTGCTGATCCTGAAAACGGGATGGCTATGGCCTTCACCGTAGTGATGATGGCCGGGGTTTTCCAGATTATTTTTGGGGCTTTGCGGTTAGGCAGATACGTGACAATGATGCCTTATACCGTGATTTCAGGCTTTATGTCTGGAATTGGTATTATTCTTGTCATTCTACAATTAGCGCCATTTTTGGGTCAGGCAAGTCCTCCAGGGGGGGTCGTCGGTACGCTTCGAGCAATCCCTGACCTATTGAGTAACATTCAACCGGGAGAGACCATGCTGGCCGCGATCACAGTCGCGATCATTTGGTTGATGCCCTCAAAGTTCAAGCGGATTTTGCCGCCCCAACTGGTGGCTTTGGTGGCCGGTACGGTTTTGGCATTAATCCTGTTCCCAGAGCCTGAGAGTATCCGTCGAATTGGTGAGATTACGGCTGGCTTCCCTGCTATGCAGATGCCAACCTTTAGCGCTGACCGACTTCAACTGATGTTTGTGGATGCTGCTGTTTTGGGGATGTTGGGCTGCATTGACGCGCTGTTAACCTCGTTGGTGGCAGACAGCTTGACTCGGACGGAGCACAATTCCAACAAAGAGTTGATTGGACAAGGCCTAGGCAACTTAATGTCCGGATTGTTTGGCGGCATTGCTGGGGCCGGGGCGACGATGGGGACGGTAGTCAATATTCAAACCGGGGGCAGAACGGCCCTATCAGGTTTGACCCGTGCCGGAGTTTTGCTCGTGGTGATTCTAGGGGCGGCAAACTTAGCAGCAACCATTCCCTTAGCGGTTCTAGCAGGGATTGCATTCAAGGTCGGGGTTGACATCATTGACTGGGGTTTCCTGAAGCGGGCCCATCACGTTTCAGTCAAGGCTGCCCTGATCATGTACGGGGTGATTTTGCTAACGGTCTTGGTCGATCTAATTGCAGCCGTGGGGATTGGCGTCTTTGTCGCTAACGTTCTGACCATTGAACGTATGAGCAAGTTGCAGTCAGAGTCTGTGCTGACGATTAGCGATGCTGACGATACTGTTTTGCTCAATGCTGAAGAGAGACGCTGGTTGGATGAAGCCAATGGTCGTGTCTTACTGTTTCAGCTGAGTGGACCGATGATCTTTGGGGTGGCCAAAGCGATCGCCCGTGAACATAATGCCATCGGCGAGTGCGATGCTATTGTCTTTGACCTTAGCGACGTTCCCCATTTAGGGGTCACGGCCTCTTTAACGCTAGAAAACGCTGTTAAGGAAGCGGTTGAGCAGGGTCGCCAGGTGTTCATGGTTGGGGCGGCTGGCCAAACTAAGCGTCGCCTTGGCAAATTAGAAGTCTTCAATTTGATTCCACCTGAAAACCTCTATACGGATCGGGCAGAAGCTTTAAGGAGTGCGGCCTCCACCGTCTATACGTCAGCCCATGGGCAACCCTCTGATTTAGAGACCTCAACCACCATCTAGCCCTAGCGGAGAGAACACATCATGCCGTGGTTACTATTGCTCGTCGTTGCACTGCTCTTTACAACCCTAGGTAAAGCTTTGAGACTTGCCGATGAGGTTTATGTGATTGCGATTTTCAGTACTGGAATTTTAAGTGCCTGCTGGGGCTTTATCACAGCCCCCAGTACGGTTCAACTCGGACTCGGCATGGTGGCCCTAGGTTGGCTGCAAGTCAGTTCTCGCCTAACTTAGACCCGATTAAAAAACGCTGTAATATACACGCTGAGAAAGTTGGTTATGCTATCAAATTTTGGATTTAGTCTCCCGCCTTTAACTTTCGTAGATGTTTGGCCTTCAATGCCTTTTGTGTTTGCGACAACCCCAGAAACAGACTATAAACCGTTTGTCCTTGCCGGTGTGTTGCTGACCCTGGTTGTGGTTTACCTCGCTAGCAAACTGGGGGGCGAACTCTCCAAACGCTTTGATTTACCGCCAGTGTTGGGCGAATTGGTGGGTGGTGTGGTGGTTGGGATTTCGGCCCTCCACTTTATAGTGTTTCCCGAAAACGGTTCAATAGCATCCGATTCGATGATCATGACGGTTTTGGGAGGGTTGGGCAATCTAGATGCCGAAGCCTTGACTCACATCTTCCAAAGTCAGAGTGAGGTGATCTCTGTTTTGGCTGAGTTAGGGGTGATTGTCCTGCTGTTTGAAATTGGCCTGGAATCTGATTTGCGGGAACTGACCAAAGTCGGGTATCAAGCAGCTGTCGTTGCAGTAGTTGGGGTTGCGGCTCCGTTTATCTTGGGCACGGTTGGCCTAGTGATGCTGTTTAACGTTCCGATCATTCCGGCTATTTTTGCTGGCGCTGCCCTAACGGCAACCAGCATTGGCATTACCTCAAAAGTTTTATCAGAGCTGGGACACCTTAAATCTACAGAAGGGCAGATCATTGTTGGGGCGGCGGTAATCGACGATGTCCTGGGCATTATCGTTTTAGCCGTTGTCGCTAGCCTGGCGAAAACGGGTGAAGTTGATTTGCTAAATGTGGTTTATCTGATCATCAGCGCCAGTGCGTTTTTGATTGGAGCAATTTTGCTGGGTAAGTTTTTTAATCAAAGTTTCGTCGCGATCGCAGACAAGTTGCAAACCCGGGGTGCACTGGTAATTCCGGCAATCACCTTTGCGCTAATCATGGCGTTTTTGGCCAACATTATTCATCTAGAAGCGATTTTGGGGGCATTTGCCGCTGGGTTAGTGCTGGATGAAACCGATAAACGCAAGGAGCTTGATCAGCAGATCATGCCAATCGCGGATATTTTGGTGCCCATCTTTTTTGTCACCGTCGGTGCCAAAGCAGACCTGAGCGTTTTGAACCCAGCTATTGCTGCCAATCGAGAGGGATTGATCATTGCCACCTTCTTAATTGCAGTTGCCATTATCGGCAAAGTGGTCACCGGCTGGGCCGTGTTTGGGCAGGCGGGCGTAAATCGTTTGGCCATTGGCGTAGGCATGATTCCACGGGGTGAAGTTGGTTTGGTATTCGCAGGCATTGGGTCGGCCAGTGGCGTGTTGAGTAAGCCCTTAGAGGCGGCCATCATCGTCATGGTGATTCTGACTACATTTTTAGCGCCGCCGCTACTGCAGTTGACGCTGAAAGGCCAGGAAGCCGTGACGCTCGATGCAGAAGCAACAGTGCCGGTTGTTAAGTGATGTTTGGTGTGTAGGGGTATGGCAGATTGCTGTCGCAGATCCCCCCAATCCCCCTCAAAAAGGTAAGGCTGATTCTCTGACAAAAGAAAATCCTGGTAGCAGGTTTTTGTAGAGGAGTTCAAAGGTTATCCAAGCCCCCCTAGCCCCCTAATCCTGGATGGAACAAGACTCAAAGCCCCCAAACTTGGGGTTTGGGGGCCTTAAAACCTTTAACGATTTTGACAGTCGCTTTCTCTCAGAAATATCTTTTTGCTAAAAGATCAACCCTACCGTCAAAAACGGGAGCGCAATGCCCAGAACCTGGTATTCCGCTCTTTAAGGGAGACGAAGGGGGATCGTTAACCAAACAGTATTGCCTCCTCGCTCTTCTCCTTCTCCTCCAATCTGCTATGTCCCTTTTAGAAGCCTGTATCTTTGCAACCGTCCTGTGCGGTTTTTTTGGCATCATCTTGAAAAAGAATCTGATGATGAAAATCATCGCCATGGATGTGATGAGCACTGGCGTCATTGGCTATTACGTTTTGGTGGCATCACGGGGCGGTTTGATGACGCCGATTGCCTCAACGGCTGAAGCAGTTGATTATGCTGATCCGGTACCCCAAGCGGTGATTTTGACGGCGATTGTGATTGGCTTTTCAATCCAGGCCTTGATGCTGGTGGGCGTGATGAAGCTATCTCGCGATAATCCCACCCTGGAGACCCGCGAGATCGAGAAGAGCAATACGCCATGAGTTTGATTACCC
>JBCBZT010000087.1:0-21969 GCA_039815185.1 Cyanobacteria bacterium P01_A01_bin.123
ACGCCGCTAAGTTTTATCCCGACGGCACGGGTGAGTGGATTGCCCTAATGCCGGACACGGCGGTCAACCCAGATATGCCCAGCAGCGTTGCTGGGGGGATGATTACCCTACCCCAGCGACCTGAAGGGGGATGGTTCAAGGCCGATAGTGACGCCGCCGCAACTGCCTTCAAGCAACAGTACAGTACCCTTGGCGACCTCTACGAAGGCAACGCTACCGAAAAACAAGGGGCGATTTTAATCGATGCCCACTACGCTGCCAACGCAGCCGGGGCAACTAACACTGCCCGCCCAGAAGACACTGACCTGGCAGCCGATGGTAGCCTTTATATCGCCTTTACCTCTGGTAGCCCGGGTGGCGATGGTGGCCCTAGCAACAGCATTTTTCAAGGCCCCAACGGTGAAACTCCCTATGAGTACGGCTGGATTACTAAGTTGGTTGAAACTGACAGCAACCCCGGTGCCATGACGTTCACTTGGGAAATGCTAGCCCTGGGGGGTGAACCCGCTGAAGGGGGTATGGGCTTTGCTAACCCTGACAACCTGGAAATTGACGCCAACAGCAACATCTGGATGGTTACTGACATGTCTACCAGTAAGCACAACTTAGAAGTCGCCAGCCGGGTTGACGAGGAGGGCAGCCCAGTGAGTCAGTCCAACCTGCGGGGATTGTTTGGCAATAACTCTATTTGGTATCTGCCTACGTCTGGCCCTAACGCTGGGGAAGCCTACATGTTTGGCTATGGCCCTATGGAATGTGAAATGACCGGGCCGTTTTTAACCACTGACCAAACAACGCTGTTCCTGGCAGCCCAGCACCCCGGCGAAGTCAACGGGACGCGTCAGGGGCTGTCCTCAGAAACCCGCCAGTTTGCGATGAAAACTACCGACGGCGCTGACTTTATGCAAGCACGCCAGGTTCCGTTGGGTTCTAACTGGCCCACCAAGCAGTTGAATGTGGCTCCCCGCCCGGCGGTGGTTGCCGTGCGTCGCTTAGATGGCGAGACTCTGGTCTAGTAGGGATAATAGCTAGCTAATTTGAGTCGGGGAGCAGGGGAGATAGGGAGATCAGGGGGACTCCTAAAATCCAAAATCTAGAATTTGTTGTACCCCTTGCCCCTTACCTCCCTCACGTTTCTTCTACCCCCTCACCCCTAAGCCATGTCCTTCGCCCACAACCTCTGGCAGGCCCATCAAGACCTTGCCTTCGCCGCCCTCAACCACCCGTTTGTCCAGGGAATTGGGGACGGGTCATTGCCCCGGGCTAACTTTGCGTTTTACGTCGGCCAAGATGCCTTTTTCTTAGAAGCCTTTGCCCGCGCTTACAGCATTGCTGCGGCAAAAGCGCCAAACTGGGAGGGATTCAACACGTTTCACACCCTGGCTGACGGTGTGCTAGAAGAACTCAAACTGCATCAGGGTTATGCCCAACGCTGGCAAGTCGATTTACAAACGGTGTCCCCCAGCACTGCCACCCGGCAGTACACCGATTTTTTGCTGGCTACTGCCTGGAGTCAACCCGTCGGCATCACGGCAGTGGCGATGGCTCCGTGTATGCGGCTCTATGCTTTCATCGGACAACAGCTGGCGACAAAAGGGATTCCAGACCATGCTTATAGCGATTGGATTCGGACCTACAGCAGTGATGACTTTGATCCCCTGGCTCAGCAACTTGAACAGCTCGTGGATCAATACGCGACGGATACTGCCGTAAGTCGTGCCACCTATCGTTACGCCATGATTTGTGAGCGGGACTTTTTTCAGGCGGCTTGGGCATGGCAGGGGGCAGCATAGGGGCGTTGCATCTGTGGGGGTTAAGCCTTTTCCTTCGCGATCGCTCCCACGCTCCCCTGTACAGCCTTAAGATAATCATCGGGTGCCAGTTGAATCATTGTGCCGCGGCGTCCAGCAGAAACGGCGATTTGCTCAAAAGCTTCAATCCATTCATCGACATAGACTGGGTAATCTTTTTTGCAAGCTAGGGCCGTCACGCCACCGCGAATATATCCAGTTAGGGGTTGGACTTCTTTAAGCGCAACGGTTTCAATTTTGCGATTGCCTGAGACCTGAGCTAAGGTTTTCAAATCAAGTTGGGTACTGGCGGGGATCACGGCGAGACAGACACCCGCGCGATCGCCCCGAGCCACCAAAGTTTTGAACACTTGCTCTGGAGGCAAACCAATTTTGACAGCGACCGATTCAGCCGACAAATCGTTAGGATCAACACTGTACTCCAGCAGCCTGTAGGGGATCCTTAAGGTATCCAAGACTCGTACGGCATTTGTTTTCATAACCTCAAAAATTAGGTGGGCAATGCCTTAATCACGTCACCCATTTGCTGTGACTTACCCATGAAATTACGCAGTTACTGATCCAAATATAGGGTTATGGCTGAAATTTACCATCGGTTCTCCGGGAATGCCCCAAAATCAATGTGAATACATTAAGTGGCAGTTCAGGGAAATTGGCGACTTCTCGATGTTGTCGGGCTGGCGTAGACGGTCTAAGCTATTCTCTGGATAAGTCGACGCTCTAGATTCTTAAATATTTGCTGAGGCTACACTTGGCTTCGACCTGAATCAAACCTTGATCACATCCAGATTTATAGTTTCCTTTTTGAGCTAAAAATTTAAGCGCTTACATTGGATGGGGTTTACGTCAACAACGGGTCGTAATAATAAATCTCCATAGATCACTTTTTAGGATGCTGGACGCTATGCTGACGATAGCCAATAATCACACGATTCAATATCGCATTTTCCCCAGCGACCGAGGCGTCAAGCTTAGCTTTTGGGAGCCTGCCCATAGCAATGAGTATCGCCCCCAACCCTATACCTTCATGGTGAATTACCAACTCAAGTCAGTCGAAGAAGCCCGAGACGTCTTACAGCAATATCTGACGCTAAGCGGTGCCGGGCTGTTGAAAACGGTTACGCTACCCGTTCACGGCAAGATTAAGGTTCTTCCCCATGCAACTTGGTCTGCTTCTCAATCTGCACAGATTGAAGCGGTGCCAATTGGGGCTTAAGGGCGGCGGTAATGTGCCTGGAGAGGTTGCAAAAATGGAAACCTATCCATATCTCTCGCCAGTCTATGAGACGGTAAGGTGTAGCTTTGCTCCGAAAGCCCAGGAGCAGGCTAATCTATCGGTTCTATCCAGAGAGAAGACTATGGCACTCGTTCAATCCGTGACCCCCTTAGCCGCTAAGCAACGGCGGCAATTGGGGACTTCTATCATTAGCCTACTGTTACTCACCGTTGGGGTTTATAGCATTATCCCCCCAGAAACAACGTTAGCCCAAGAGGTTGCCCCCCGAGTGTTGACAGTTACGGGTCAGGGAGAAACCATGATTCCCACGACGTTGACCCGCGTCAATGCTGGTGTTGAAGTTGAAGCAACCACCGCAGAAGCAGCTCAAGCAGAAGCGGCCCGTCGATCATCTGCGGTGGTTGACCTGCTGCGATCGCGCAACGTAGACAAACTTGAAACCACGGGAATTCGCCTCAACCCAGTGTATTCGTATAACACCGAGCCACCCCAAGTCAGAGCCTATCAGGCCGTTAACACCGTCAGCTTTCAAATCCCAACTGATGCTGCTGGGACACTGCTTGATGACATCGTACAAGCCGGGGCAACTCGCATCGGTGGCATTAGTTTTATAGCCACTGAAAGCGCGATCGCTAACGCCCGCGATACTGCTTTGCAAACAGCCACCCAGGATGCCCAAAGACAAGCTAGCGTGGTTCTAGATAGCCTTAACTTCAGTTCACAAGAAATCATTGGCATCCAAATCAATGGAGCCAACCCACCCAACCCCTTGCCTTTAGCCCAAGCTGCTCGTCAGGAATTCGCCGAAGCCGATTACACGACTCCCATTGTCGGCGGTGAGCAAATCGTCCGGGCGACGGTAACGTTACAAATTCGCTACTAAGCCATATCCAATCCGAAAATTTGAGGTTTTGACACAGAAAAACTAGGGGTTTAGAGATGGCCAGGGTTTAAATTTGCATTGATCAACCCTTGGGTAACCGCTAAAACTCTTCGTCGCTGACGCTTGATGCCATCGGGGCTTCATTATCCCGACGGGAACCCAACAGTTCTAAGCGATCAACTCGCACAACGGGTTTAGACCGAGGCTGGCCAGTGGCGCGATCTTGCCAATAATCAAACTTTAGCGAGCCGCTGATGCCAATTAAACTGCCCTTACGGACATAATTAGCTGCGATTTCGGCAGTTCGTCCCCAGATTTCCAAATTGAACCAGTCTGGCTGATCGTTGTTGCGACTGCGGCGATCGACCGCTAAGGTCAGATTGCAAACCACATTGCCAGACTCAAAATATTTCACATCAGGGTCGCGGCCTGCACGACCCACTAAAGTCACAATATTCAACGTCATGGGTTGGTCGATTCCTCTTTATCTCAATAGCTCAGGGTTGAATAGGATCAAAAAACAGCCGGATGAAACCAGCTATACAAGAACTATATCGATCTTATAGACCTTAAAAGGTTCGAGCTCAGCAAAATATTAGTCTACCTGGACAATAGATTAGTCTACCTGGACAATAGATTTTGCCACCCAGGGGATTCAATCGATGAAAAAAGCAGTATTCTTAAGCCTCAGGCGGCTGTCGATGATTTTCATCACGTGGGTCGAAACACTCATCAGCCCCAATTTGGATTTTCTATTCGGCGAAGTATTTTGAACTGACTAGACGATTCGATACGAAACGTAATAGAATCCACATCGTTACGACAACCTGCATTTCAACTAGTGCGGATAATTATCTAAATAGCTCGTTTTGGGGGCGTGTAAGCTAGTGGGTTTCTTCGATCGGTTTTCTTTTTCTCGTGACATGGGTATCGATTTAGGTACCGCGAATACACTAGTTTACGTTTCTGGCAAAGGTGTTGTGCTCCAGGAGCCTTCTGTGGTTGCCATGGATCAAGATGAGAAAAAGCCTTTGGCAGTCGGCGAAGAAGCCAAAAAGATGTTGGGGCGAACCCCTGGCAATGTGGTGGCGCTGCGCCCGTTGAGAGATGGTGTGATTGCTGATTTTGACACCGCTGAGTTAATGCTGAAGCACTTCATCCGTCAAGTGCATGAGGGCCGCACCTTGGTCTCGCCGCGAATTGTGATTGGCATTCCCAGCGGAGTGACTGGGGTGGAACGCCGAGCCGTGATGGATGCAGCAGAACAAGCTGGGGCGCGGACGGTTTATCTCATCGATGAACCTGTTGCGGCTGCCATTGGTGCGGGGTTGCCCGTGGCTGAGCCCACAGGCAATATGATTATTGACATCGGCGGAGGCACCACAGAGGTGGCCGTCCTGAGTTTGCAGGGAACCGTTCTGAGTGAATCTGTGCGGGTTGCTGGGGACGAAATGAGCGAATCGATTTCCCAGTATATGAAGAAGGTGCACAACCTCGTGATTGGTGAACGCACCGCCGAAGAAATCAAAATTAAGATTGGTTCGGCCTATCCCAGCCCCGACGACGGCGAGTTGATTATGGATGTGCGAGGATTGCACCTGCTCTCTGGGTTACCCCGCACAGTCACGATCAAATCGGCAGAGGTGCGCGAGAGTATGGCAGAACCCCTGTCAGTGATTATTGAAGCCGTCAAGCGCACCCTAGAGCGTACCCCCCCTGAACTCGCTGCTGACATCATTGATCGGGGGATTATGCTGGCTGGGGGTGGCGCCTTGCTGAAAGGGCTGGACACACTGATTAGTCACGAAACGGGCATTGTAGTCCATGTGGCTGCCGATCCTTTGAGCTGTGTTGTTTTGGGAACGGGGCGTGTGCTTGAGAACTTTAGCCAATTGGAGCGTGTCTTCAGTGGGCGATCGCGCGGTTTATAGCGTGTTGCCCTGATGAGTCGTCTGGCTTAGAGAAAGACTGACAATAAGGAAGGATAGCTTTGCTGTTTAAGAAGGTCGATCGCTAATCTGCATGTTTGCTGTACGTCGCTGGTGGGGGCTATATGCACGGCGCGCTGGGTTGATTACTCTGGCGTTAGGCACGGCATGGTTGGTGCGTGAAACCCAAGGGGCTGCTATTTATGAGGCGTATCAATGGCTAGCTCGACCCCTGCAGCCTGGCCTGACCAAACCGGAGCAACTTGAGAACGCCTACGTCCTGGAACTACAAGAACGCATTGTTGAACTCGAAAACCAAAATCAAAATCTACAATCCTTAGTCGAATATAGAGATGCCCAGACCGAACCTGGCATTGTCGCTGCCGTGATTGGTCGCAGTGCCAACCACTGGTGGCAGCAAGTGACCTTAGGTAAAGGCAGTAACGCGGGAATTGAGGTGGGTTATGTGGTCACCGGGCCGGGGGGCTTAGTGGGTCGGGTTACATCAGTCACCCCCAACACGAGTCGAGTCTTGCTGATCAGCGATCCTAATAGCCGTGTCGGCGTGACCATCAGCCGCAGCCGATCTATGGGTTATATGCGTGGTCAGGCGGGGAATCGGGTGGTGATGGAGTTTTTTGATAAAGCCCCTGATGTGAAAGCTGGGGATGTGGTGACAACTTCGTCCTATAGCCGCCGATTTCCTAACGATATTCCCATTGGTCGGATTGAGTCAGTTGATGTCTCTAAAAGTCCAGCTCCTGAGGCCACCATTCAGCTCTCTGCGCCCCTTAGCGTTTTAGAGTGGGTGACAGTGCAACCCTTTGTCCCCCTAGAAGAGGTGGATGGCCCCCCGGTTGAGCTAGCGCCAGAAGAGGAGCCTTGACAAACCGATGACCCCGGCAAGAAGCTATCTCGAACGGCAGACCCAAAAACAATGGTGGTTGAACACTGGAATCACAGTAGGCTCGATTTTTCTGTGTTTGCTGGTTTTGCCGATGCGGTTGCCGGGCATGGAACTGTTAGGGGTCGCCCCCAGCTGGCTGCTGATTTGGGTAGTGGCTTGGAGCGTGAAGCGGAGTGCCTTAGATGGGGCGATCGCCGGATTAGCTCTGGGTCTCTTGCAAGATGCGATGACCGCCAACTTACCCACCCACACCGTTGGTCTGATGCTAGTGGGGATTTTGACGGCGCGACTCCAAAAACAGCGTTATATCCAAGAAGACATTATCTCAATAGCCTTAATTGTATTTGGCATGGCCGTCATTTCGGAAACCGTGCTCGCCCTCCAGGTCAGTCTGCAGATGGTGCTGCAAACGGGTTCTTTTTGGCCGACCCTGTCAGAGATATGGCTCTATCACCAGCGTGTTGCATTGAGTTCTGCCATCATGAGCAGTTTATGGGCACCTGCCCTCTACTACCCGCTCAATCGCTGGTGGGAAAAGCAGGGACTCGTTGAAGATTAACTTGTGAATCCCTAAATATCCTAGGCTCTGTTTATGGGTTGTCACTGTATTTGCCCTTGCCGAATATGCTGCCCATGGGGGGCTAGGACTTGAATTAGGGGCGCATCCTTCGAGGAGGACATGAATCCCATGAATAATTGATTACTCAAACAACCGCAAAAAGGGGTTGAGTGTGTGGCGATAGTAAATTAGCCCCAATACACAGGCGATTTGAATGGCACTGAGGCCCAGTAGTGCATGAAAATCAGGCTTAATGAAGTCGATGCAAAAGCGAAAGCTGAGATAGCCGACCATAAAGAACTTGAAGCGATCGCCATCGGCTAGAGGGTATGAGGGGGCATTTCGGGGGCGCGATCGCCAAAGCAAATACAGCCCTAACAGACCCAGAAACCCAATTTCATAGAGTTGGGTCGGGTGGCGGGCAATGCCGTCACCAAAATCCACGCCCCAGGGCAAGGTTGTGGGGGTGCCATAGGTGCGATCGCTCAACCCCGTTAAAAAACAGCCAATCCGCCCCACCATCATGCCCACAATCAATGGATAGACGAAGGCATCGCCGGTCGAGCGGGTGACGCCAATCCATTTTTTGGTCAGTTCAACCCCGATCAGTGCCCCCAACAGTGCCCCCACCACGGTTTTGCCTTGGGCCAACAGCAAGATATAGGCTTGCCAACCGCTTTCCCACAGCAGATTGATGTGTTGCAGCATCACCAACACCTTAGCGCCTACGAGTCCGCCCAGGAGCCCGCCCACGAGGACGGAACTACGTTGGGCAAAGGGCAAACTATCCTTGCGCGTGCCCGTCAGGATGAGCCGAAACGCGATCGCGTAGGCTAGGGTCTCAAAGACACGATGAGGATGCAGTTGCCATGGCCCCAGGGGCAAATAAACTGGAAATTCCACCAAACCCCCCTCTTCGGAATATCGAAAATACAATTAGAGCAACCTTACCCAATGAAGGGCAAATTCACCGAAGGCCCCCAACTGTCAAGCCTATCCAAAATGGCGCTTACGTCGAATCTGGCGACAGCTCTATCGTGCCAAAGTTGTCGCTCACAATCTTAAGCTCCCTGACTTGTTGATTGATGCAATAGAGATTGATTGCAAGCCCCGAACCTGTGTGTAAAATAGGTGTAAAGGGAATTGACAAAAATCTTCTGATATGGGTTCAAGCTTGTTCATCAATATTGGATTTTTGCGCAAACTGCGTTTCAGTTCTTGAGACCTGTGCTTCTCCCCTTCCTTTCAAGACTAGATTCTACGCAAGTGCGGCTGTTCTGCGTTTGCCGCTCAAATAATCGGTGCTCTACCCATTTCATGCCTTAAAACCTATCTTTCTCCTGAGCTAACCGTGCTGCTGCTTGAATTTGTAGTTTTGTATGAGAAAAAGGGCTATCAAGTTAGTCTTTATCCCACAGATGCGCGTTTGCCTGAGTCTTTGCAGGTAGAAATGCTACCAAATAGCTATTTCGATCTAGTTGTGGTTAATCCTAGGGCAATTAGAGCAGATATGTCGGGGCCATCCTCTCAGGACGAGTGAAGCAGCCTTATCCGCTGACAGTCTAAAGCTGGTGACAAGACTCGAACTTGCGGTCGGCTGATTACAAATGGCTTCTGATTACAAATAGCTTCAACGAATTCAAAAGCCTGTTTGTGAAAGACTTTCAGGGCTAATTCAGAATAATGACAAGGCGATCGCGTCCATCATCCATGGTTGGTTGGGTTGATGGATGCGATCGCCCTAGGGCAGGCCTTTGACCATCACGTTTGAATTCAGAATCATAATCTGTAGTTGTACTTCTGCGATCGCGGCTGGTGATTGTAAGCGGATCGCTTGTACGGATTCACAGGTTACATATCTCCGCTTTCTGGAAGGCGGTGGCGGCAATTACCCGCCCAAAATTCCAGCTCCAGCCCACAGTATAAGGTCCACCCCATCGCGGAAAGTAGCCGTTCGGAGCCGTGCTCAGGTCAAAGGCGGATTTTCTGTAGTAAATCTGCCTCCCACGGAGTCCCCAGCCTACGGCATCACCAAACTTGTCCAGATCTGCATCTTCCACATCTAGGTTTGTCAGACCCAAATCCAACCAAATCTTCTTCTGCACTGAAAAGCCAAACTTGCCGCCACTTGCTGCCACCCAGAGCCGGTCTAATGTCCGTAAGTCCTCACAGGGAAGCTGTTTGATGGCTTCCGCGTTAATCGAACCCTCAACGGTTCGACACACATCCTTAATCAGTCGTGCGGTTGCTTGGTCTGCGCTGTACCATTCCTGCTGTTGCAACAGTTCTCGCAGTTCCTGGTAGTCTGCGCCTCTCTCGGACTCTAGCGGTACGGCATCCAGTCGCAGGGCATCTGGTGGTGCGGCATACAGGGGTAGGACGGGTTCGCGCTGGCTTACCATTCTTTGTTGTTCCTGCTCCCACAAATAGTATGCCGCCTCAATGTCAGGATCGACATAGCATCTGTAGCTATCTATATGGCCCGCTACTGCGTCCATCAATCTAGGTGCGGAATCAAGAAGAACATTCATGCCGCCCGATTCTCGCATGCCATAGCCTGTACCCCAGTCCCATATGTCCTCAGAATACTCCACTAAGCGTTCATAGACGGTTTCATTAGGGTAATAAGCGGTGATATAGGTGTCGCAATACTCGCCCGTTTGAAGAACAAAGCCCTCACCTGTTTTGAGAACCACGCTCAAGGGAGGAAGCTCGCCCTCAATCGTGCGTTCGTGATACTGATGGGAGATTTCCTCCCATGCCGTCGGCAGCGAATATCCATTGGGTTCAAGCTGGCTCTGGCTGTATTTCTGCATCATCTGCAGTGCAGCTTCAGCTTGCTTAAGCGTCAAATTTTCATCACTTTGCAACCGTCGAGCTAAGTAATGACCGAACCGCGAATCACTCCCATTGAAACCAATATCGTCCTGCGAGCGAGCGTCACCGCTTCCTGCTAAAGATAGAATTGCATTCTCTAAACGGCGATCGTAATTTTGTTCAAGACGCGCAATACTCTCCTCAAATCGCCCTGCCATTTCTGCCTTAAGGGCAAGCAATTCATCAATGGTTGAGGAAGTTGCAGAGCTAGAGAACGATGCAGCAATTTGCCCTGGGCCGATCCCTGCCTTTTGCTCCTCCTGCCACAAATAGTAGACTGCCTCAATGTCAGGATCGACATAACCGGCGTAGCCATCTTCTATACGTCTCGCTGCTGCTGCTAGCACTTCTTCTGTCACCTGGAGGACAAAGCCTTCCCAGTCGCCGCCTTCATACCACGTTTCATCTTCAGAAAAGTCTTCCCCGAAATAACCGTCACCAGGAAAATAAACGGCAATATATGTGCCGTGTTCCTCTTTCCTTTTGAGAACCATACGCAATCCAGGAGGATCGCCCTCAATCTTACTTTCGCGATACTGATGGGAGATTTCCTCCCATGCCATCGGCAGCGAATATCCATTGGGTTCCAGCTGGGTCTGGCTGTATTTCTGCATCATCTGGAGTGCAGCGTGAGCTTGTTTAACCGTCAACATTGCTCCACTTTGCAACTGCCTGGCTAACGAATGGCCAAACCGCGAATCGCTCTCATTAAAGCCAATACTGTCCTGCAAGTTTTCACCATCACCGCTTCCTGCCAAAAATAGAATTGCCTCTTCTAAACGACGATCGTAATTTTGTTCAATACGCGCAATAATCTCCTCAATTCGCCCTGTCATTTCTTCTTTAAGGGCAAGCAATTCATCAATGCTTTCTCTCCCTGAGGAGGAGTCGATTTTGTTGGTTTGGTTTTGTTTGTTTTCGTTGTTCATCATTATTGGCGAGTCCGTTTGCTTTGATTCGCAGCTAATCTCACGAGATTAGACCGCTTGCATAAATCGAACGTTGGTAAACCATGGGGTAGTTGGATGCGGTCGCTTGCCTGGTTGAATCCACTATGGCTGAAATCCTTGGCAGAAAAATTCCTGAAACTGCAACCTTTTGCACTTTAAAAATTCAGTTTTATTCAGGTGTTGGCTTGACGAGTGGTTTCAGTTACCAAGAACGATGAATATTGGATAGGCGCACCCTTAGCACTCTAGATGAAAGACCTATCTGGGGTTAAACTAGCCCCGACTAACCAGCCTTTCACGGGATGGCAATGGTGTGCGGTTGGTCTGCATTCCCTCACAGCTAAGCCAGAAGCCAGTCCTCGCCTCAAGCGTGACTGAAAATCCTCGTGTCGGCGGTTCAAGTCCGCCTCCTGGCATTTCTAAAGACTTTTTGGAATGATTTATTCCCACCATTATTGGAAGGGCTTAAAGATGAAATCATCCAAAACATTGATGTTCTTAGGATGAGAGTTTTAATCGTTTCAAGACTTTACCTAACTTGAGTGATCTCACAAGGTTGCTTAGTTGTGTTGTCACGCAGCTGTTCTGAAGCTATCGTTGTTTCAAAGTATTGCAGGAGCTTTCATCTGCTGAGTCACCTCCCTCTAACTAAGGAACTGATGCCATCATCTGGGGAGAAACTTTCTTCTCATCTGTTATGGAGTTCACTTATTTGGCCATCAGCGATCGCAGGATAACTTAGCGGCATTTGATCATAGTCCTTTGAAACCAATTGGACCTTCACCCTCATAAGTCATCGTTCCATTTAGGGTATTGCCACCATCATCAGATTTTACTTTTAATTCGATCACATTTTGCGTAGAACGACCACCGATAATCCATTGGCCACCATTATGCCAAGGTGCATTATCGCCACCCCATTGATTTTCAACAGCATAATTATTACCGTCAGACAAAGTAGCTCGAAAACCAATCGGGCCTTCATCGGCATAAGTCATATTGCCATGAAAAGTTTTCCCTCCATCGTCAGACTTAATATTGATGGCAACAATGTTCTGATTATGGCGACAACCCATAACCCATGTACCTCCATTATGCCAAGGTGCATTATTACCACCCCATTGATTTTCTACTTGGTAGAGTAATGGCATTCTCGCTTTCTCTACCGGCAGATCGTCTCCTTTGACCTTAGACGGGCCATGATCTATTCGCTCCGAGTCGATTGACTGAGCCCGAAATTCGAAAGGCAATCCCGCATGCCCAATGCCTGGTCCTTGTGTCAAGCCTTGCCAAACGATGCTGTCGCCGTCAATCTCGAAATTTGCATCGCTGGCAACTTGAGACCCGATTCCCACATCTCTTGAAATTGTTAATCTACCATCGGAAGCTGTTCTACCTGTAAACCCAAATTGAATTCCGCTATGCGGCCCTCCTACAAACTCACCAACGCCATTCAATTGGCCAGCAGGAAACACTTGTTGGATCGAAAATTTAACGGCATGATCATGCCAAACGCCTGAATAGTCTCCTGGTCTCAATACCTTCTTCACCATCTCCAGGGGAACGTCGCCCATCGGGTCTACGGTGTCGTTAGATGATGATTCGGAGGCAGTTGCAGAGCGAGAGAACAATGCAGATATTCGCTCCGAGTCGATTGACTGAGCCCGAAATTCAAAAGGCAATCCCGCATCCCCAATACCTACTCCTTTTGTCAAGCCTTGCCAAACGATCTTGTCGCCGTCAATCTCGAAATTTGCATCGCTGACAACTTGAGACCCGATTCCCACATCTCTTGAAATTGTTAATCTACCATCAGAATCTGTTTTACCCATAAACCCAAATTGAATTCCGCTATGCGGCCCTCCTACAAACTCACCAACGCCATTAAATTGGCCAGTAGGAAATATTTGTTGGATCGAAAATCTAACGTCATGACCATGCCAAACGCCTGAATAGTCTCCTGATTGCAATACATTCGGAGCCATCTCCGGGGGAACGTCGCCCGTCGGATCTACCGTGTCGTTAGATGATGATTCGGAGGCAGTCGCAGACTCCGGGGGAACGTCGCCCATCGGGTCTACGGTGTCGTTAGCTGATGATTCGGAGGACGTTGCAGAGCGAGAGAAGGATTCCAGAGTCTCTTCGACTTCGCTCAGGAGAACGCTGGAGGAACATACAACCCGAAAACCGAGACTGAAGTTTGTGCCGCAATAGCCGGGAGCGTGGCTAGCGCGACTCGCAGACCGGCAATACTCCGGATTTCTGCCCCAGTAGCCGCCGCGAAGGATCCGTTGGCTTTCCTGGGCGTAGCCCGTATCGCTTTGCTCACCTCCTTCCACCCAAGCACTGCCATCGGTGGGAGCACCCTCATAGTTGTTGTGCCAAACATCTTCACACCATTCCAACACATTGCCGTGCATGTCATGGAGGCCAAAAGCATTGGCAGGGAAGCTCCCAACCTTTGTCGTCTTTCCTCGTGAAACCCCTGGCTCACCCTTGCCATAGCTGCTGTATCGACCGCTGTAATTAGCTTGCTCGGTGCTGATCGTCTCACCAAAATAGAACGGAGTTGACATGCCATCTTGGGTTGCTCTACAGGCATATTCCCATTCCGCCTCACTGGGTAAACGATAGTGGTCGCCCGTATGTTTAGACAGCCGTTTGCAGAACTCTACGGCTTCGTTCCAGATCACTTGCTCCACCGGCAGATCGTCTCCCATGAACTGGGAGGGGGCATGCTCTAAAGGAATATCCACAGGGTCCAGCAACGATACGACCCGCCATTGTCTTTGGGTGATGGGGTACTTCCCCATGTAAAAGGCGGAAATCGTGACGCTATGCTGGGGGCCTTCGACTTTACTCCGCTCTAGCTCAGTTTCAGGAGAACCCATTAAGAACTCACCCTGGGGCACATAGACCATCTCCAAGGGAACATCGCCCATTGGGTCTACGGTGTCGTTAGATGATGATTCGGAGGAATTAGCAGAGCGCGAGAAAGTTACAGATATCCCCGCCCCGATCCCTGCCTTTTGCTTCTCCTGCCACAAATAGTAGGCTGCCTCAATGTCAAGATCGACATACCAGTCATCGCCATCGCTTGGCAGCAATGCTTCTGCCCGCCGGAGGGGGTAGCCGTAGTCCCAATTGTCTGACCACACAGGCCACCTTTCCCCATCCTCAATGCCTGCGCTGCCTTCTAAGCTTTCTTCTATTCCCTCGCTTTCAACGTTATCAGGATAACGAATGGCAATACACGCTTCGTGGCCCTCATCCTTGTGGAGACCCAGATATAGTCGATAAGGATTGATCTCGATCTCCCTTTCGCGATACTGATGGGAGATTTCCGCCCATGTCCTCGGCAGCGAATACCCGTTCGGTTCGAGTTGGGTATCGCTGTATTTCTGCATCATCTGGAGTGCCGTGTGAGCTTGTTTAACCGTCAACATTGCCCCACTTTGCAAATGCCTGGCTAACGAATGGCCAAACCGCGAATCGCTCCTATTGAAGCCAATACTGTCCTCTAAGTTTTCACCATCACCGCTTCCTGCCAAAAATAGAATTGCATCTTCTAAACGGCGATCGTAATTTTGTTCAATATGTGCAACAATCTCCTCAATTCGCCCTGCCATTTCTTTCTTAAGGGCAAGCAATTCATCAATGGTTCCGCTCCCTGAGGAGGAGTCGGTTTTGTTGGCTTGGCTTTGTTTATTCTCGTTGTTCATTATCTTTATGCGGCTGTTAATCAGTCACGTTCTAAAGGTTGGAACATCTTTGAATCAGATGCCAATGAAATACTTTATTAGTCCCGACTAAGCTCAGAATTCAAGATTTTCTGACTAGCAAAGTAATCCTTCTAAATAGAAGCAAATAATAGTTGCACAGTTGGTCTGCCTACCCTCACAGCTAAACTAGAAGCCAGTCTTCACAGGTTCCCATTTACTTGGCGTCTAAAATGCGCAAAACCAGCCAATTGGGATAGCGCACAATCCGACCCGGCTGTTGTGCTGAAACCACCGCAGCATAGATGGGCCATATAGAAAAAGCAATGCTGTAAAACAGAACAAAGAGGCCAATCAGTATGAAAACTGGCCAGAGAACAAGGAGTATCGCTGCTGCTCCCAGGGCCAAAAAGATAGACCCGAAAAACAGGATAACCAGCAACACGATTGCAGTGATGGCATAGTTCGTCGCCTCTGTGGCGTTGGCCTTAACGACTGGGTCTTTAGTTCGCAGCAGGATCACGATAGGCACTGCCATGCGCAAAACCCCTAGGACATTCGCCATAATTGAATCGGAAAACATAAGAAATAAAAGCAGGCTGGCCAAGAGGGAAATACAGCCATGGGCCAAGCCTGACAAAAGCTGAGGGGTCAAATCTTTGGAGGCGGTTCGTTGCCGATAGCTTCGCCCAGTCCTCGTCGAAGCAGTCCTGGCTTTCAGGGGAGCGGTCGAGGACGAGAATTCGCCAGGGTGAGGTTTTGGCTGTAGGGGGGGGCTTGATGAGCTGAGGGCGTCTGGGCTGTCCGTAGTCCCGTTGCTGTCGACAACGGTAGGTGTAGTTTTTTCTGGGGTCGGGTTGATCAGGTCCCTCGGCAGGGTCTTCATAAAGTCTTGGGCCCAAGCCCGGGTGCTTTCGCGCTCTGTCTCCAGCATTTCCTGACAGAGGGCGATCGCGGCCTCGTATTGTTCATTGCCTTTATAGGCTTTAGCCAGACTGTTTTTACCCCAGGCATAGTCAGGGTAGCTGTCATCGGCACCCCGGATAAAGTCTTCCAGAGCGGCGATCGCCGCCCTGTAATCTCGTTTCCGCAAATGCCTGATACCCTCTTCCAGAAGCTGTTGCGCTGCTTCTGGGGTAAGGGGTTCTGTGGGGGCTAGGTGAGCCAGCGGGTGGGGAGGATCGGTGGAGGAAGCATCGGTGGAAGCCGCCGCCGAGGTTTGTTTCGACTGAGGTTGGGTCGCAGTAGGCTGGGCTGGCACCTTTTCAAGCATCTTTGCGGCCCACTGACGAATTTTGGGATTGTCCGCCTGGATGAGTTGCTGGCATAGGGCCTCGGCTTGGGAAGACCGTCCGGCTTTTAGGTAAGCCCGGACTAGCCACCCCTGAGCTTGAAATCGGTCTTGGGCATTGATTGTGGTCTCACTACAGACCTGTTCGAAAATCTGAATCGCACTAAGGGCGTCTCCCTCTTTCAGGGCTTGGATCCCCGGCTGTAAAGAGGTTGCCATGGTGTGAATCCTCCTTTTTGTTGGTTTTGTTTGGTTTATTTTCGTTGTGTATTATTTTGATGCTGCTGTTAATCGGTCACGTTCTCAAGGTTGGAACATCGTTGAGTCCACTATGGCCGAAATCCTTGGCAGAAAAAATCCTGAAAAATTCTGAAACTGCAACCTTTTACACTTTAAAAGTTCAGTTTTATTCAGGTATTGGCTTAATGAACGGCTTCAGTCACCAAGAACGATGAATCTTGGATATGCGCACCCTTAGTGCTCTATCCGATATCTCCCGAGAGGGCGATCGCGCTATGAAATCTAAGCCGATCGCGCTCCATAGCCAACGGCGATCGCTAAAGACTGGTCTTCACAATCGATCGCGTCCATCATCCATGGTTGGTTGGGCTGCTGATGCGATCACCCTTGAGGGGCGGTCTGTAAACGGGAACCTGAGCGCCGTTTCCCTGAATTGCGTCAACTTGGCTACGGAGAGCGTTAATAAATAAATCACCTTCAATCATGATCTCAATCACAATAGTGTCGCCGTCGGTGGAGGTGACTTGAATGGTGTGGCCGAAAAATTCATCTTCACTGACATCGATGGTATTGATATCAGCCAGGTTGATTATCGTGTTGCGGCCACTGACATGGTAGATCAACCGAGAATCCGTCAGAATCGCGGCTTCTGAACCGTTGAGACGGATAGTTACATCGTAGTAAGCCACAATCTGTTCCCCGGTTTGTAGCAAATTTTGATCTTCGATGTATTCCAGGGCATAGTCTTCCATATTGTTGGCAAAGCGAACCCCCCCCTCTGGTCCGTAAAATGCCAATCCCAAAAAAATGAGTATGACTAATGCCAATGGGATACTGCAGCCCAGGCTAATGGCCAGTGGAATCCAGTCGGACGATTTTTGTTTGCTCATGATAATGCTGCCTATCGACGCATGACCGCTCTATCCAACTCTAAAGGAGGTTATGCATTGGTTTCTAAAGGTTTTAGAGCCTGGTGGTAGATGTAGTCCTGGGTTGCTTGGTGTTTGGGAGAGACAAAGATATCGGGGACTGCGCCAAATTCGTGGAGCTGACCGACCCCGCTTCCCTGGGAACGGTTGAGATTAAAAAAGGCGATATTAGAGAGCCAAAATTTGAAATCAATCCCAACTTTTTTGGATGGCTAATGTTGAGCGATGTTGGGTTTCGCTTATGGGTATAAATGCCAGTTTCTTATCAGGATCAATAAGGCGTGAAACCCAACCTAATGTGAAGTGCGATCGCACTGGTCTTAACAGGCGATCGCGTCCATCATCAATAGTTAGGTGAGTGGGTTGCTAAAGCGATCCCACTTAAATTCAGAGTTGGAAAGCCAAAATTTGAAATTGATTTTGACTTTTTGAATAGCTAATCTTGAGTGATGTTGGGTTTCGCTTTTTGGTACAAATACCAGCTTCTTATCAAGACTAATAAGGGTGCGGAACCCAGCCGAAAAAGGGTGCGATCTATTACTTGTCCTTGTCCTTGTCCTTGTCCTTGTCCGAAGAGTTGTTGTTATTGTTGTTATTATTCCCGAGAGCCGATGATGTCCGATTGAATCTATATTCCTTCTCGCTTTGTGGCACGTTATTTAATGATTGAGTTGAGCTGAATGTTCTCAATGATGCAAACAAATTTTTCCGACTTCCCGTCTTTATTTCCTCCGTCTGTGCCTTCGTCATCTCCTCCATTGACGCCTTGCTCTGCGCCTTACTACGTGCAGAGCGGAGGAGTTCTAGCGAAGCCTGGTAGTTCCCCTCCGCGACGATATCCTCGTAGTGGCTTATACTGCTCTTTCCCTGCTTAAAGTCGTTGGGTTTAATCCTGCCTTTTCTATACTTTTCGCCGTCACAGGTAAATACTGCTATGCTCGATATTGCCTCTCCATAGCCAACTTTCCATACCTTTTCATTTAAAGTCGACCCGAATGCTTTTTTATATTGTTCATTCGTAATCTTGCCTAGAGAATTTCCCTCCCTGAATGCTTTGACATCTGCGGGACTTCCGAGACCTCTCACTAGTAGATCGATCTGATTCCCTCCCACCTCAGCTGCCTTCATCGCCGAGCCACTTTTTGGTACTTTTTTCGGGGTTTTATCATTAGACTCCTGCTTCATTCCTACTAGCGATTGCTTCAAAGTATATTTCCCCTCATACGCTTGGTATATTGACACCACTCCCTTGCTTATCCGTTCTATAACGAAAGTGTGGGGTCCCGCTCCCTCGTGGTTGAATTTTACTTTCATGACTCCCCAACCGCCCCGCTTTTGCCATTCGTTCCATAGAGCTTTGAACTTCGGTCCCTCCCCAATTAAAAATAAATGTGCTACCCCGCTCTTGGTTTCTACAGCGGTGTCAGCCTCCTCCTGCTTCTCATCATCGTTTCCATAGGTCATATAATCTGGAGGGTTTTTCAGACGCTTTTTATATAATTTTTCGTATGCCGCCTTGATCGCTTCGACCTCTTTTATCCCTATGGCGCCGTACATCATAACCTGGGCATTTATGTCACAAGTGGTTGCCACAGCTTTGAGTACCTGCTGCCGATCCCCATTTTCTGCTACTCCCAGGGCCTTCTTATTTCCCCCCCCCATCGTGCCTTCTAGGTATAGTATTTGTCTGAGGACGCCCTCCAGTGCCTTTATATCTTTTTCATTCGTACCTTTTAGCTCAGCTAGTTGCTGCGCAAATTTTCGCATCGGCCCGGTCTCTTCATTTACGTTTAGAGAACTTACCTCGTTTTCTTTTTCGTCAATCCCTGTTACTATCGGAATATTGGCTAATCCTATAAGTTTTTTGTTGAGATTATTGTTCTTTATCGGTTTCGCTTTTGAGTTTTTGAGTTCTGCCAGCTTTTCCTCTGCTTCATATTGATTTTCTACATTGTTCTGATTGGCTAACGCTTGTTGATTATCGCCGACCGCAACATTGTTCAGATTTGCACCATTACCATTGTTATCATTCAGCACCTGGTTATCATTGGCATCAACATTATTATTTGCGATCATATCCTGTAGTGGATTATTATTGTTGTTTACAATGCCGCCAACAAGGTTGATATTCTGTAGTAGATTATTATTTACTGGATTGTTCGGTATTTGAGCATCATTTTCAGATGATAGTCCCGCTGCTTTTAGTACACTCTTCCTGTATTTTTCAGCTTTCTTTTTTTTCATTTTATCAAGATATGCTGAGCTCTGTTGCTTTTGCAGCGAAGTCCTAACTCTTCGTATTGACGGGTCTTCCTCCAACGCCTTTCTATAGACTTCGTCAAGCGAATAAACGTCCTTATCCTCCATATCTCCCATAAATTTCTTTAACCATTGCTTTAGATCATTCGAAGCCTCTAATCGTGAACTTCCACGTTTAGGAGAACATAAGTAGGCAAAAACTTTTTCCCATGAATTAAAGCTTGTTGTAGGCTTATTTTTATCCTTTCTTACAATTGGTTTCCGTTGGATAATTCCACCAGATGTTTCAGATTGCTGGCTGCTCTCTGGCATCACCACGTTGGGTGATGCCTGCACCAGTTTTGATTGCCCAAACGGAGGCTGTTGCATGCTGCCCCCCGCTACCTTCACTGGTTCGTTACGAGCAACACGCTCGCCATTGTCATCGGCATTTTGCTCCAGTGTCGGATTGGCATTAATCGGGGTGCCATTCACATCGGGCTTCAGCGCCATCTGGCTCTGCTGCACCACATGGGTGGCTTCATGGCCCAATAGCTTCGGGTCATTCGCCCCACTCGATTGCACCACAATGTTGTTGTTCTGGGTATAGGCCTTGGCTTGGATGCTTTGGGTTGCCGCATCATCCACATGCACCCGCGCCTGTTTCACCTCCGGGTAACCCGACTGCACAAAGGGGTCGGTCACCTGCTTGGGCAACGGGCGGCCACTGCCCTGGGGCATCAGGTTCACCGCCCCTGATTGAGCTATCGCCCCAGTCCCCTGGTCTGCCGTTTTTGCCTGTCGCTGAATCGCAAGGGTGGGGGCCAAAGGCGCTGCCTGCCCATCCTCTCGTTGGGGGGCGGCAAAGTGGTGGCCCAGTGGTCCTGGTGGCCTTGACATACTCGAAACCACAGGCTCCCGCTGGACGTTAAAGACCCTTTGGATGAACCTTTCCCGTTTGGACAACGTTGAGGGGGCCACAGGTTGGCGCTGGAGAGCGCTATCCGGTGGCAATATTGAAATCTTGCCAAAGTCAAAGACTGGGTTATCGATCTGTCGCTGCACTGCCTCCCAGTTGGGGGCGGCTGTAGGCCCAGGTGCGACATAGGGATTGTTGGCGTCCTCGGTCTCTACATCGGGTGAGGCGAACAGATTGTTTTGCACCTGGGGGACCTGCTGGGGCTCCTGTTCGTAGGCGCGCTTCTTCCGTTGATAAGCCATGGGGGTAAGCCTTTGGATGTGGTCTCTTGCCTTGTTGAGTCCACTATGGTCAAAAGCCTTGGCAGAAAAAATTCTGAACCTGCAACCTTTTGCACTTTAAAAGTTCAGTTTTATTCAGGTATTGGCTTGACGAAAAGTTCAGTTTTATTCAGGTGTTGGCTTGATGAACAGCTTCAGTCACCAAGATTGCGTGAGGGGAGTCGCAATTCTGGAAGGCTGAGAAGGAGTCGGGGGATAAGGAGAAGGGAAGAGCAAGCCCTCATCCCCCAGCCCCTTCTCCTCGGGGAGAAGGGAAGAGCAAGCCCTCATCCCCCAGCCCCTTCTCCCCGAGGAGAAGGGGGGCCTGATTTGTGAAGCCTTGTAGATGGGTAGACTCCTCTTATGGAAGACTTTTCTCGCCTGTCAGGTCGCAATCGTCAAATCCCTGAAGCATTACTAATACGTGCACGTCAGCTCAGGCAGCAGCAAACCTCTGCCGAGCAGATGCTTTGGGAATGCTTGCGAGCCCGTCGTCTCTATGGTGCAAAGTTTCGTCGTCAGCATAATATTGGACAATTCATTGCCGATTTCTACTGTCATGAGGCGCTGCTGGTGATCGAGCTGGATGGGCCTATCCATCAGAATAAAACCGAACAAGACGCTGAACGAGATGCCTGGATGCAGGCGTGTGGCCTCAAGGTTTTACGTTTTACAAACGAACGGATTGTAGATGATCTAGAATCCGTGCTAACAGAAATATTCTGGCAGATATCAAAGTCCCTCTCCCCAGGGGCTGTCCCTTACGCAAAAGTATGTAGAAGCATTGCTAGTTGGTGATTTGAGGAGACGGTTGCGAGAGACTGGTGCCAGTAAACTGAGTGAGAGCCATCAACACCATGCAAAATTGGGCGAGCTGAGAAATCAATCCGGTCCATTTCAGCGATTTGCGTCATGCCAAACGGCTGAGCGTTGTGCTGACAACGCTAGGAAGGCATCCGACCGCGGGTGTGCCTGAAGCCGCCCCAAGTGCCGCTGAAAGCCAAAGTATTTACCGATTTTGGGCTAATCCGAAGGTGCAAGCGAGTGCAATTCTCACCAGTCATCGCGATGGGGTTTGGGTGCGGGCTCGCGCGTGTGAGACGGTACTGGCCATTCAAGATACGACGGAGTTGAATTATACGAGTCACCCACAGACGACGG
>JBCBZT010000069.1:0-30941 GCA_039815185.1 Cyanobacteria bacterium P01_A01_bin.123
AGCACAACGCTTAGCCGTTTGGCATGACGCAAATCGCTGAAATGGACCGGATTGATTTCTCAGCTCGCCCAATTTTGCATGGTGTTGATGGCTCTCACTCAGTTTACTGGCACCAGTCTCTCGCAACCGTCTCCTCAAATGAACAACTAGCAATGCTTCTACATACTTTTGCGTAAGGGATAGCTTCACAAGGGGAGGATGGATGGGGTCTGATCTGCATTTTGGTTTTAGATGGAGAACTGGTATAGCTGTCCGTTCGGCTGCTATGGCCAAAGGTTTTTATAGCGCTGGCCAGATTGCTTAATGCACCTAGTATCGCTGGGATGCTCAACACACAAGCAATCTGGCTCGCCGTAGCGCACAAAGCTTTGTGGCTACGGCTATAACTCATACACAATCCCTATCTCTGGCGATCGCCAGGGATATTTTTTTGGCCGATCTCCTCTATCACTTATGACGGTCGCACACCAAACCCGCTGGCTTGTTTGCGGAACATCCCGGCGATACCCACTGATACCTGTTGAGCAAACTGACCAAAACCATATAGGCATATAGCTCCCATGCATATAAGCAAAACAAATGCAAATAAATTGACAATTTTGTAACAATCACGTTACATTAATTTACATAAAGAAACATAAACCCTTTGGAGGTTGCTTCCATGTACACCAAACAGCTCGATAACGGCGTTCTGAACAACTATGCAATGGAGCCCGCAATTTCTCTCGCATCCTATCCATCCCGCGAGCAGCAACGGCGGTATGCCCTACAGGGAGCTTGTGCAGCACTGTTGGTAACTGTTTTGTTCGTGATTTCCTTTGCTGTGAGCTAGTCCCCTGATTGCTTTGCGCTTTGAATCCAGTCTTTATTATTCTTGGGAGAATCAATTATGTTTGCACCGTTGATCATGGTGATTCGGAATATTATGGGAACCCCCAAATTTAACAAGCTTCGGGGGCAGGCCATTGCGCTTCATTCCAAGACGATTACCCGGTTCTGCAATCGCTTTGGTATTTCCAGCAAAGAACGTCAAGCTTTTATCCGCACAGCACGGGATAACGGTAAGCAACTCGGCTTTTTGATTTAAACCACATTCGATCTAATTGATTTAAACCGCATTCGATCTAAAGTCTTGGTTTCTGCCCATTGCCAGCTTGTAAGATGAACAGCGAAGCCCCTAATCCTGCCTTGGATTGGGGGCTTTTGACATGAGATGCGATCGCCCAAAGGTCAGTCTGCCTTCGTGGAAGTATTCGATACACCAGTCTGCGTCGGGATCAAACAGCCAGGTATCCCAAAATTCTTGGGAGAAGATTTCGCCAGCGTGGTCGGCGGCATGGCTGAGGCGGAGCTTGAAGTCGGGGACGTGGGCGTTGGCGGCAACGATAATCACATCGGGATTGCCTAAATGGTGGTGAGCGATCCAGTTGTGGATGAGGGTGGTGATGCTGGGGCTATCGGTGAAGGCGTCAGCGGGTTGGCTTTGGGTGTGGGTTGCGGGTGTCCAGTCGATTAGGCCGTAGCTGTGAAATGAAAAGTGCTGGGTGAGCCAATCAACGCACTGGGAAGGGTGATGTAGGTCGTTAGGGGTGGTGGGATAGACGACTTTGTAGGGAATGGCGGCGGCTTTGAAGTATTGGAACAGGGCTGAGCGGGTGGCTAAGATTTGGTCGAATTGGCGTTGGCGTTTGGCGGCGTTGCGTCGGTGGATGAGGCGGTGTCTTTTTTGAGGATCCACAGTGAGAATTTTGGATTTTGGATTGTAGATTTTCAATTTTGTGCAGCATTATCCGGCACGGTTAAAATGCGGGATTCAATACCTTCCCACACTGTTGGTGAGACCCGAACTGCTGCTTCTTTGCAGCGAATCATCAACTGAAAAATATAGAAATAATCATTGATAGCGTTAATCTCTTGCTTTGAAATGTCTAAATGATCTCGCTTCAAATTAATCGAATCTTCCCATACTGTTTGAATCAAATTTGAGAAGTTGACATATGCCTTAGAATATGTGTTTTCAGTTGGTTGCTGCTGCTCAAGAGTTTTCAGATTCTGAATTAAACGTTCAATTTTTTCAGGCTGAAAAACATTGATTTTTTGATATTCGCAGGCAAGGGCAAGGGCACGGTCACGGTCAAGGGCACGGTCACGGGCAAGGGCAAGGGCACGGTCAAGGGCACGAGCACGGTCAAGGTCAAGGTCAAGGTCAAGGTCAAGGGCGCGGGCACGGTCAAGGGCACGGTCAAGGTCAAGGTCAAGGGCGCGGTCAAGGGCACGGTCACGAGCAAGGGCAAGTTCACGAGCGAGGTCACGAGCGAGGTCACGGGCAAGGGCAAGGGCAAGGGCAAGGGCAAGGGCAAGGGCAAGGGCAAGGGCAAGGGCAAGGGCAAGGGCAAGGGCGGCGATTCTCTTAGCAGCAGCAGTTTTAGGGGTGTCCTCAGCGTCTTGAGTTTCGCTGTCAGCCCACATCACTAAAGCTCTCAACCTTTCACTTCTGTTCAGGAAGGGGTGTGCTGTGCGCTCCATCGCTAGCAATAGCTTATCGGCACCCCACTTTCCGGGAGCTAGCCCAGCGACTAGCAACAGCACCTCACGCCAGCGGTCATCGATTAGATGATCGCGTACGACTTGTTCAACCTTTTGATTGTCAACGATGCATTTAGCCGTGAGATATTCCTGAAACGTCAAGTGAGAAAAGGAGTAAGCATCGCGGGAGCGCTCAACTAAAATCCCTTGTTGGATTTCAATCTCTTTCAGAATTTTATCTGCATCTAAATCTGGAGCGTTGTCGTTATCCGCTTGGAAGATTTGAATGTGATCGATAATGGTTTGTTTGGTAAAAAAGAGTTGATCATCTACAAAGCTAGCGTAGGCGATTTCTGCTAGCAATTCTAACTCTAGATCAGCTCCAAATTGTTGATAAATTGGCTCTTTCTGGAGGCGCTTTTCTGCCGCCCATTTGCGCAACAGCACATCTAATGCTTCTCCGTAAACTTGATGCCGCTTTTTCGGAAAGTCCTGGAACTCGTCATAAATCACGCACAGTAAGGTCAGCAACAATGGCGTTTGGGCTAATTCCTTCGCAGCACGATAGTCTAAGCTGCTCAATAGTTCCCAGCATCTTTTTGCCGTATCCACTTCCAAATCACGGGGCTTCTTAAACCAGTTTTTAATAAACCGTTCAATCTGGCTATCTTCAAAGGCAGCCATTGCCACATCGCTAAAGCGTCTAAAACCGCCAAAGGTGTAAGCTGCTACTCGGCAAGAGGCAATGAATCGATTTCCCGCTTGTTTTTCCTGCTTGTTATCATTATCATTCTTATTTTTGTTGTCAATAGGATAGCGATCCACTAAATTCTCAATTTCGGTAATCGCGTGATTCAGTGCTTCTCCTGGTATTTCATCCAGGCCATCTAACAGCACTAAAAGCTTGCCACTCTTCAAAAACAGCTCGGTAAACGCCTGCGCCTGTGGAAACCCACATACCTCAAATTCTTGAGCAATCACGTCTTTAATACTCAAGTCCTTAGAACTAAACTGCCGCAGCTCCAACATCACCGGAATACAGTCATGGGCGTAGTAGGTCTCCTGGGGTTTGAGGACATCCGAATTTTGCCGAGCAGAGTTCATAATCGCCTGCCGCCGCAATGCCTCCAGCCCCATTTTCCTGAGAAACGTCGATTTCCCCACCCCTGGCCCACCCAGCACCATCAGATACTGCTGCGCGTTCGCGACTTCAATGCCTTGCTTCTTTTCCGCATCCTCAAAACTAAAGCCGCGCTTGCCGCTCTCTCGAAACAGCTCTTGTAGCGACTCTGTCGATTCGTAATAGCGCAGAGCTGAGCGGGGTAAAAGCTGGACGGCGGTGTAAATTTCATCCAGCTTCACCGGGTTGTCCATGCGTACACAGGCCACCTTCAAAATGCCGTGGCGATCGGCGTAACGCTTCACATATTTCTGCACTGCCTGGTTAAAGGCTCGGCCCTGAAATAGATCGATGTCTGACTTCTTCAGCAGTTCACCGCCCTTCTCTTTAACCACATTGCTAATTAGCCCTGTAAGGCCAGCGGTGGCGGCACCAATCAGCGGTTCAAATCCAGTCATAGCGGTGGCATTGCGACAGGTTCATCCCAGTGTAACCGCCACAATAGGATAGGATGAGTGGTTTCCTGGTACCGCGTGGAAGCAAGCCAACTCTCTAAATTCGCTAGCCCTGGGCATAGCTGCAGTATGTGTTCAGAAATGAAAGGTCTATTTCCTCCAGGCGTTACAGTTAGAGAGAATGGAGGAAGCCAAGCGTCAATGGGATATCGCCAGCGGTGACGCCAACTGCAACATCAAAATCGCCGTCAATGCGAATTTCTATCCAAAGCTTGAATGACAACCACAGTCCCCTCAATCAACGGCATCTTGATTCGCTTGCCAGATGAGCGATGGCAACACATCATTCAGCGCCATATTGAACTCACGGATCAAAAGGTTCTGCTGTTGCAAACAATTTCAACTCCAACCCGTATCCTGGCAGGTAATGACGGCGCATGTATGGCTATTCAAGAAACACAGCCTGGGAAATATTTAGTCGTCATCTACAAAGAAGAGCAAGCGGATGGTTTTGTGATTACCGCCTTTTTAACTCGAAAAATCAATGCCCTGAACCGGAGGCAACAGTTATGGCCTTAGCCAATTACCAAGAAGCGCAGACCTACTTGAAGTTTCTTCCTTTGCTTCACGATTTACCCAAGCAACCCTTCTTCATTGTTTATGATGCCGAAGCCGATGTCCTCTACATTGATTTCAGCAATCCCCCCCAGTCAGCCGAAGACAGTGAACTCACCGACGACAACATCGTCATTCGCTACGACGATGCCGAATCGATTGTCGGATTAACGATCCTGGATGCCAGCCAACGCTAAGAGCTTTAACAGCCGATCCCTCGCTGTTGCCGCCCCCTTGAGGAAAGGGGGCTCTTCCAATCCTAGATTTGTTTGGTACGCCCCCCTTTCCTCAAGGGGTGGAGGGGGGATCAGGACATGCCAACCCCAGATTTGTTTTGTCTGCTTCCCTTGTTTCAAGAGCGTTAGGGGGAATCAAACTCCGAAGCACCCACAAACGCTATCAAACTCCATCAGAATCTGCTCATTGGTGAAACGAACTACCGTTAAGCCGTAACCCTCTAAAACACTTGTCCGCTCTGCATCTCGTGTCTGCCCTTCTAATGAAAAATGGCTTTCTCCATCTACTTCAATCACTAGCTGCAGTGCTGCACAATAAAAATCTACAATAAAATGATCGATAGGGCGCTGCCGCATAACTCGAAACGGAAAATGACGCAAAAATTGTTTCCACAGCTTCTGCTCCGCTGGTGTCATATTTTGGCGTAGATGTCTTGCCCGCTCTTTCAAAGCAGGATTGTAAGGCAGATAAAGAGGTGAGTGCTTGAGATACCGCATCGAACTCCTCATCTCCTTCTGGGCTATCTCAATTCTTCAAAACTGAACTATGTTTAGAGACTCGCAAGATCCCCCCTTTCCCCCTCAAAAAGAGGGCAAGACCCATCCCAGTTGGGATAGCCCCCTTTGTAAGGGGGCGGCGACAGCGGGGGATCTTCAATATCTGTCGCCGCATTTTTAAGATGCGATATGAGAAGGGGGCGCTGACATTTTGACTGGAATTAGATTGCCCGCTTGATCGTCAATATCACTAATTGCCCTAACCCGTGTTCGATGACGATCGCCCCGAGATAACCGTCGCTGCCACCGTCACCCCCACAATCAACCCACCCCCCAAAACCGTTCGTAAATTCAGTGGTTCCTCTAAAAGCACAACGGCCAGGGCAATGCCATAGACAGGTTCCAAGCCGCTAATCACACTGGCAACCTGGGCCCGAATGCGTTGAAGACTGGCAATAAACAACGTATGGGCCAACGCAGTGCAGGCAATCCCCAAGACCCCCAACAGGCCCCAATCTCGAATTGAAAGTCCCAGGATTGGTGCAGTGCCCAATGGCAAAAGGCAAAGACAGGCGATCGCATTTTGATAAAACGCCATGCCCTCAGGGCTGTAGCGCTGCACATAACCCCGATTAAACAAATTCAACACCGCAAACGAGAGACCAGACAGCAATCCCCAAATAGCCCCCTGCACCGCCCGATCGGCAAGATCATAGCTGGGAACCACGAGGGCGACGCCGATCAGAATCGCGATCGCGCTCAACCCATCCCGCCACCGCAGCGGGCTCTTAAACCACCAGGGTTCCAACACCGTGACAAACATTGGGAAGCTCGAAAACGTCAGCAGCCCAATCGCCACCGTCGAAATCTGAATCGCGTGGAAAAAAGCCACCCAGTGGAACGCCAACAGTGCGCCTAAGAGCAAGAGCCCCGCCAAATCCCGACGGTTTTGGGGCCAGATAGACTGCCGTCGGTAAGCGAGAAATCCCCAGAGGGCTAGACTGGCAAAGCCCGTGCGGCCCAGCACAATCGTGGTCGCAGGCACGGCTAGGAATTTGCCAAACAGCCCCGCCAGTCCAAACAAGAAAACCGCGAGGTGGACTTGCAGCAGCGATCGCTTCGCATCCGTCATCGCGATCTTGACTCCCCCATAGGCCAGAAATGTAGGCTAGAGGCCAGAACTTTTTCACAGCGATCTCTAAGCCATCCTTAATTTAGTTCAAGTACTCCTAAGCGATCTCTCATCTAGCCCAAGATGGTCAAGTCTATGATCCCCAAAGAAGGGGGTAAATACGGAGCGCCGTGTTTATCCGTTGTGCAAAGTATGAGTCATCGGTGAGGCTATGATGAACCTGCAGAATCCCATACGAGTATTGCTAGTCGACGATGAAGAGATCGTGCGTTATGGGCTCAGTGCTATTCTTCGATGTGAACCCCTGGTGACAGTCGTGGGTGAAGCGTGTGATGGTCAAGCGGCGATCGCCCAAGCCCAAGCCTTACAGCCCGACGTCATCTTAATGGACATTAGTATGCCCGGCATAGATGGCTTAACGGCAACTCAAGAAATTTATCAAGCTCAACCCCAGATCAATATCCTCATCTTAACCACCCACGATGATGACGAATATCTAGCTGAAGCTATGCAGCACGGTGCAGTGGGATACTTGCTGAAAAATACCCCTCCCGAAGACTTTATTCAGATTATTCAGGCGACGCACAAAGGCTATATTCAATTTAGTCCATGCCTAGGTCAAAAACTATGTCAGCATCTCAAACTCCCGACACCTGAAACGACCAAAAGGGATTTTGAGAACGTCACACCGCGAGAGCAAGAAGTGCTTCACCTGATCGCTGAAGGCGCGAGTAATCGAGAAATTGCCCAGAGACTTCACATCACAGAAAAGACGGTTAAAAATCACGTCAGCAATATTCTAAATCGAGTCAATTTACGCGATCGCACACAACTGGCCATTTGGGTCAATACAGCAAAAATAGAAGCGCCTTGCGCCCTATCAGCCTAGCGGGATTGTCGCTTTAAACCACATCCGATTTGAAACCTTAAAGTAGGGGCGAGAGGCCTCTCGCCCCTGCGAAGAAAAACTGTGGATCTGGATGTGGGCGCGGTTTGATATACAACAAGAAGAACTATGAATTCGTGGAATCTTGGTGCGAAATTTAGTTTGCTTTTAGCCCTTGTTTGGTTCTTAGGGAGTGGTGTTACGGTATTTGGTCTCTCAAAACATCTTAATGATCAGGCTGAACAAGCCGTCGAAGAACGGGCAGAGATTTTGCTGTCTACGATGAAGGCCGCCCGCAACTACACTCGCTACAATATCCAACCGCTGCTGGAAAGGAGTTCAGACCTCAAGAACGACTTTATGCAGGAGGGCATTCCTAATTTTGCAGCGCGAACGATTTTTTCAAACTTTCAGCAGCAAGATCCTGATTTTCAAGATTTTTTTTATAAAGAAGCGGCGCCCAATCCCACTAATGCATCTGATCGAGTGGATGATTTTGAGACCCAACTTTTTAGTCAGCTCCAGTCGATGACAACAGCTCAGTCTGAAATTCTATCGGGTTACCGGACCCTTAACGGCAAAAAAACATTTTATTTAGCCCAGCCGCTGATTATGACGGATGCCAGTTGTCTAGCCTGTCACGGTAATCCCAGTGATGCGCCTGAACGTTTGATCGAGGTCTATGGCGATCAAAATGGGTTTGGCTGGCAGCTCAATGATGTTGTGGCCGCTCAAATGATTTATGTGCCAGCAGACACTATCTTTGCTCGCGGACGTCAAAACCTAGTCACGGTCACAAAAACCCTCCTGGGTATTTTTGGAGCCCTTTTCATCATCATCAATCTTCTGCTCTGGCGAACAGTCATTAAACCCCTCAAAATACTCACCAATACAGCCAAAAATATTAGCAGTTGTTCAATCAATCAACCCCAGAATTTGACGCTCAAGAATCAAGCATTAGAGGCCTTAACAACTCGGCAAGATGAGCCCGGACAGCTTGCCCGGGCATTTGATTATATGATTCACGTGCTGGGTCGGCGAGAGCAAGATCTGCAACAGGCTATTCAGGCGCGAACCAAAGCGCTAGAGCAAGAGATGGGCGATCGCCAGGCGGCCCAAGACGCCCTACAAACCTATTCTCGCACCATCAACCATGACTTACGCAATTTAGTCATGGGCATTTCTAGTCTGATTCAGGGCATCCTATTGCGCTCGTCTAGAACAGACCCGTCAGTTGCCCCAAGCCATGGGAAAGACAGTGCCGAAAGTATTGAAATAGAACCGAAAGCACTGGTGATGATTCAGAAAAGCTGCGATCGCCAGCTTCAGCTCATGAGTTCTTTGATGGACGTTAATGCTTCAGATATTTGGCAAATGGCGCTACAGTTTGAAGCCGTTAATCTGAGCCAGTTGATCAAAGAATTGCAAATTAATTATGGCCCTAAACTGTTTGCATCAGTCGCAACGCTAGAAAATCGAGTTAATTCTGAATTGCCCCTGATTCAAGCAGATCCCAGTCAGCTACAACGCGTATTTGAAAATTTGATTGATAACGCCCTAAAACATAATCCAGGCGGAGAAGTTGCCATCAGTTTAGGGGCAGATATTTGTGCAGGCGATCGCATGATGATGCGCTGTACAGTTGCTGATGATGGCATCGGTGTCAATCTTGAAAAAAGCCGGGAGCTGTTTAAGATGAATACCCGGGGCCAGGCGAGTCATCAAACCTCAGGGTATGGCCTAGGGCTCTACATTTGTCGAAAAATTGTGGAGGCCCACGGGGGCAATATCGGTGTCGCCATTTCCCCCATGGGAGGGGCAGAATTTTGGTTTACATTACCGTTATTTTTGGGCTTGGCTGGGTGAGTTGTGCTAACTGATTGGTCAATCCGCTTACGCATGGGCTAACCCGTTGAGTGAACAAAAGCTAACGTCAGTAGTGCCATCCTATCTCAAACGAAATGATTACCTGCCTTTTTCCTAGGCTCTGCCTATGGGAACCTTCTTGGTGTCTTTGACTCCAGCTCATAGGCCACTGGGTACAGGGAATCATTCCTTGGTTCAGCCATGCCAAATCTGAGAATCGAGGCGATTGAAAGGCCTCAAAATCCTAAGTCAGCCTTTGCCGCTGCGGCAGCTTCAAAGACCGCTGAAGCAGGCAACTCTTCCCAGGCGGTGTCACCAATCTCAGCATAGAAAGTCTCGTCGTAGGGGCGAGTCCGCACCACCACCGGCATGGGCACGGCATGACCCAGCACTAGCGCTTGCTGCTTGGAGTCAAGCTTAGCCAGCACCGATCGCAGACTGTGGGCTCCCGATACCCCCGTGAAAATAGCATCAATGTCTTTTTCGTCGTTGAGCAAAGCAGTAATCCGGGTGCCCACCTGGGACATCACTTCATTGTCGATGCCCGACGGACGTTGATCGACCACCAGTAGGGTGACAAAGTACTTGCGCATTTCTCGGGCAATGGTGCCAAAAATCGTTTGTCGAGCCGTGGCTGGATCGAGGAAGCGGTGGGCCTCTTCGATGGTGATCACGAGCTGCTGGGGGCGATCGCTGGGGTTTTTGGTTTGCAAAAATCGATCGGCCTTGCGCACATAGCTGGCGTGGATGCGGCGGGCAATCACATTAGTCGCCAACATGTAAGAGAGCATATTCGACTGGGAGCCAAACTCCACAATCACGTGCTGTCCGGCGTCGATCGCGTCTAAAATCTGCCCCACATAGTTGTGGGGACAGGTGTTGCGAATGTATTTCAAATCGCCCAGGCGGGTGAGCTTGCGTTGCAGCGCCATAATCGAAGATTTGCTGCCCATCTTGGTTTCGCAAAACTCCTGGATTTCCTCATTGGTCATGGCCAACAGGCGACTGATCCAGTGTTTGCCAAACTCGTTACGGAGGATGATGGCGTTTTCTAAGCTGGCTTCCGAGAGATTTAGTTCTTGGCGCACCAGGGTTAGATCTTCTACGTCAATTTGGTCGAAGCTGATGTAAAGCTCTTGGGCATCCCGCACCCCTCGCCGCTGGGTTGATTCTGGGTCTAGGGTAAACATCTGCACCTGCCCTGGGAAGAGCTGACGCAGGCCCTTAACGGTGCTAAAGTGCTTGCCTTCACTCATCGCTTCCCAGCCGTATTCAGAGTGCATGTCAAAAATCAAGTTCACCGCTGCTCGCTTGCGAATAATGCCCGAGAGCAGCAGCCGGGTTAAAAAAGATTTCCCGGTACCCGACTTGCCAAAAATGCCGTTGCTGCGTTCGACAAACCGATCTAAATCAAGGCAGATGGGCACTGCCATATCGATCGGTTGGCCGATGGAAAAATTGCGCCGATGGGGGTCATCTTCCCAACCAAAGACGCCTCTAAAATCGCGATCGCTGGCGTCATACACCTGGCTAAAGTGATTCGGAATCGTCTTCACCGGCAAGAGTTCAATGGGCTCACTGCTTTGAGCGGCATAGGAAGCTAAGCCATTGCCGTTGGATGGAGCTGACTTTTGTTCGGGTTGCCGTTCAGTTGGCGTAAACATCAGCATGGGTGACAGGCTGATGGTGCCGTAGGTACCCGTGCCCGAGAGCACCTCCTGGAGAAAAATATTAGACGGATCAGGCGGGTTGGAGAGGATTCTAGGGCTAGCCGTGCCCAAGGTGACATCGGTCAACATGCAAAAAAATCGCGATCGCGTCCCCTGCACCACCAGAAACTTGCCCACCCGCATGTCTTCTACTGAAACATCGGGATGCAAGCGAGCTTCTAAGCCTTGGCTTAAGGAGCCTTGAATCACAGAACCCAAAGTGGGTGGTTGTTCGTTCATAGCCTGTAGACTCCCGGCATAACTTAGGCTGTACTGCGGTCTTTGAATTGCGATCGCCCGATCAATACATCAGTTCCATAGGCAATACATTAGTTCTATCCCGAACCGCAAGCATTTTCAACCCAGCAGGGATGCGTGGCAACAAGGTAGCCCCAATCGCAGACCCAAACGCAAACGACGCGAAGCCTAAGAAAAGCTCCGCGTCGCTAAATGACCAAACCCAAACTTTAGAACTGGAAGCCTACGCCCCCCTGTACGGAGAAGGCGGTACCGCCGCCATCGTCATAAGCATTGAAAGCTGCCAGGCCGTTGCCAAAGATTACCAGGTTGCTGTTGGGCAAGGCATAGTCAATACCCGGCTGAATCACAAATGCAGTTCGATCGCCGATGGGAGAAGGGTCACCTTCCCCAAACGGAAACGAGACCCCAGCCCCGATATAGATGTCTGTTTGAAAATTCAGCGGAAAATCATAAGACACCGTAGGCACAATAGCCGTTTGACCACCAAAGATGAGTGCCTGCCCTCGGACAGAAATAGGCAGCTCTAAAAAGCGATAGCGCCCCGCAATCAAGCCAGAAAAACCGGTGCCATCACCATTGTCATCCTCTGTGAAGCCAACTGCAGCACCTACGCCAACGTAGCTGCCATAAGCGGGCTGTGCTTGAGCCGGAGCTACATCGCCTAAGACAGCAACACTGGCTACTGTCGTCGCTGCGATCGCAGCAGCCCCTAAACTCCAGAATCCGCGATTCCCGATTTTCATAATTGTTTCACTCCTCAACGAATTGCCACCCGCTCAGTTCGCTCAAATTCGGTGCAGGCTTAACTTGGGAAAAGCTAACCGCGATCTTTTTTTCAACAAAGCATGACTCAGAGCCCCTTTCGGATCCCTAAGTTGAGAATTTGCAAAAAGACCAAAATCCAGCACAGGCTTTGAATTTACGGATTAATTCAAGCAAATTACCAGAAAGTGGCGCCTAACTGTTAACAAAACGTTACAAGCTTAGGCCTTCCTTGGCAACTTCCAGAGCAGCGATTGTTCCCTGTAGGCGTCAGCCTTTCATGGGAGGGGGCAAATCGGATGGGGTTAGTTAGCCCGTATTCCTCATACCAGCGGCAATACCGTTGATGGTTAACAATGCCCCTCTTAGCAGTTCGCCCCGGCTATAGCGAGACCGAATCACCCCAGAGGCGGCGCTGTCCCGGTGTTGGCGTAGCCGCTTGAGCAAGCTGACCTGGAGGAATCCTAGGGGTACGATAGTGCCGTTACGCAGCTGGACTGACCGCTGGAGTTCGGGATCGCCATCAAGTAGGGTTTTGTGTCCTGTAATGGCCAACACCATATCCCGCGTCAACAGGAACTCTTGGGCAATTTTGTCAAACAGCACGTGAAAGCTGGCTTGATTATCTGGATGGGTGAGTTCGTTGACGTAGTGTTCGGCAATGTTGAGGTCGACCTTGGCCAAGGTCATTTCTACTTTAGAAATCACCATCTTGAAGAAGGGCCATTTGTAGTAGAAATAGCGCATCAGTTTGAGATGCTCTTCTGGGGCTTGGTCTAAAAATGCTTGTAGGGCGGTGCCAACGCCGTACCAAGAGGGCAGCAAAAAGCGAGTTTGAGTCCAGCTAAATACCCAGGGAATAGCCCGTAGCCCCGGCAAGTCTTTCTTCCCACCCCGGCGGGCAGGGCGAGAACTAATTTGCAACTGGCTAATTTCTTCAATGGGGGTCACCTGGTGGAAAAATTCCACCAAATCTGGTTGTTCGTAGATCAGCTCGCGATAATGGCTGCGCGAACGCTTGGCCAAATCCTCCATGATTTCATTCCACGGCTGAATCTCGTCAAAGCTGTTGCGCAGCAGGCTGGCTTGAATCACGGCTGTGGTCACGCTCTCTAGGTTGTAAAGGGCTAGATCGGGCAGGTTGTATTTGGAGGCCAGCACTTCTCCCTGCTCGGTGATTTTGATGCGTCCATTGATGCTGCGTCCTGGTTGGGCCAGCACTGCTTCGTAGGCAGGGCCACCGCCTCGCCCAACCGACCCGCCTCGGCCGTGGAAGATGCGGAGCGCGATGCCGTAGCGATCGGCAACGGCTTGCAGGGCTTGCTGGGCCTTATGAATTTCCCAATTGCTGCTGAGGAAGCCAGAGTCTTTGTTGCTGTCGGAGTAACCCAGCATCACCTCTTGCAAGGGCACCGCGCTGCCTTGTAAGGGCATTCTGGTGGTGTCTGCCTGGGCTGCCGCGTCCCCGCCCTGCAGCAGGGCGTCATACAGGGGAAGTTGGAATAAGTGATCCATCACCGCAGGTGCCCGCTGTAAGTCTTCAACGGTTTCAAACAGGGGCACGGCTTGAATGTTGGCTCTTCCTGTGGCGGGGTCATATAACCCCGCTTCTTTGGCCAGCAGCATGACTTCTAGCAGGTCACTGCCATGGTGACTCATGCTGATCACATAGCTTTGGCAAATACGGGGGCCAAATTCTTGATGCAGCTTGCGCACCAAGCGGAAGGTTTCTACTGTCTCGCGGGTTTTGTCAGAGAAGGCAAAGAGTTCTCCAGGGATTAAGGGTCGCCGCGTTTGCAGCTCTTGGGTTAGCCACTCAATCCGTTCGTCTTCGGTGAGCTCGTTGTAGGGTTTGGGTAAAACACCAAGATAGTTAGTAATCTCGTTGATCGTGTTGGAATGGCGGGAGCTTTCTTGGCGCAGGTCGAGCTGGGCTAGGTTGAAGCCGTAGATCTCAATCTGGCAAATCAGTTTTTCGAGTTCTTGGCAAACCAAGCCAGTTTCTTTAAGGCTGTGCTGAATCAAAGCGAGTTCAGCCAAGAACTCGTCACCGGTTTGATATAAGGCCGTCGGTTTGACTTCAATCCCCCGATCTTGGAGGTGGCTGCCGTTGTAGAGCTTCAGGCTACGATCGTGGGTATTTTCCAGTCGCTGTAAGACATAGGCTAGCTTGAGCCGATAGGGCTCTTGGCGATAGCGAATGGCTAATGCGTCATAGATCTCAGGTAGCTTGACCTGATCCTGCTCTAATGACTCTAGGAGTTCGGGTAAAATCTCGCTCCAGTGCAGGGATAGGCTCAGCAACTGAATTAATTGCTTGATGGAGGTGATGTATTTCTCCAACACCATATTGCGCTGATAGCATGCCGTTTTCCAGGTGATTTCAGGGGTGACCGAAGGGTTGCCATCGCGGTCGGCTCCGACCCAAGAGCCAAATCGACAAAAATCCGGGCGCGGGGCCTCAAGCCTGGGGAAGGTGGTGTGGAGCGCCCGCTTGATCCGCAGGTAGAGTTCGGGAATAGCATCAAACAGCACCACATCAAAGTAGTGCAGGGTGTAGTCCACTTCATCGAGGACGGACGGTTTGAACTGGTGCAGTTCGTCGGTGCGCCACCACAGGCGAATTTCTTCGGTCAGCTGATCGCGTAGGTTCTCCGTTTCCCAAGAGGTTGAAAGCCCCAGTGATTGGGCGCTTTCATCGGCTAGATCCAGCAGGCGTAAGACGTCGGAAATGCGCCGCTGCTTGTCGCGAATGGTGTGGCGCACAATTTCAGTGGGGTGGGCGGTAAACACCAGGCGCACATCCAGCCGTTCGAGTAATCCTTGGATCAGTTGGGGGGGGACATTCAACCGCTTCAAGGTGGGAAATAGCCAGTGAAAATTGCCGGCTTCTTTGCGCGGCACCTGGGGATTTTGCAAACTTCTGGCCAATAGCCCTGCTTGAAAACTGCGGGCTCCATCGGAGAAATCTTCATCGATTTTGCGATCGCTATGGATAACCCCAGCTTCATTTGTGACATCGTTGATACGTTGAGCCAGCTCGGCATCTTCATAGGCCGATTGGTATTGAATCTGCTGTCCCCGTTGTTCGTAGTGTTGTTCGACGATGTTGATCAACTGAAAATAAAGCGCAAAGGAGCGGGCGGCGCGAATTGAGTCGTTGAGCTCTAATTTTTCGATCAGATCGGTCGCCCCGGCAAACTGATTGGCGGCCTGACCATCGGGGGCGCAAATTTGCCGCAAACGGCCCAGTAAATCAACGGTTTCTTGCCCGCACTCCTGAAGTAAAACAGTGGCCCATACGTCCTCGACCATCCTCAAACGATGCCGTAAAACCAGATCGTGGGTCGGTGCTTCAGGAATTCCTTCGGCTGCAGATTGCTCGGTGATCGTATGTGCAGGGTAAAGGTTGTCGGAGGAATGTAGGGTCGAGCTCATAAAACTAACGTGTAGAGGGCAAGGCTATACGAGAGATTCTAGGGGTTTTGGGATAAACCCCATGGGTTTTTACGTTTAATTAAACCTTGGCCACATCCAGATCCAGCGTTTCCCTTTATGGGGCAAAGCTCTTTCACCCCTACTTAAGGTTTCAAATCGGATGTCGATTAAAATTCATCAATGCAAGGCATTTGGGCAAGGTTTCTTAGGACTCGGCTGTCCCAGTGGTGTCATCCGCAGCGCCATCGGCGTTTGCAGGAGACTGGGCTGATGAGGGTTCGGTGGTAGTCACGGTGAGTATAGGCAAGCGATCGCCGCGAAAGATTTCTTCACTGGCCAGTCCGACTTGCTGAATAGCGTCTGCGAGCGATCGCCCCAGCACTAATCCCAGCAGCATTGCTGGCGTTGCTAAGCTAACGAATAGATTAGGTGGATAGGCGGCAACGGCAGTGGCTAACGGTTCTACTAAGTCGGGCGCCGGATGCGCGGAAGATTCCGGAGTCATGGCCATTTTCTCCAACTGTTCCTAGGTTTGTGATGGGGGTTGAGGTGCTTGAAGAACAAGCACTGGGAGCCTTGCGTCAATTTTTACGGCCGGGTGCTTGCGATAAATCTCAATTTCAGTTTAGGGGGTTACGGGTTGTTGCGGTGTTGTGTATGCTGCTCCCGTCTAAACTTTCCTTTGCAGAATTGGTGCGATTTTTACAATTGCGCCTATACTTTTGTAGCCATAGCCCTGCTGTGGTACAACCCCATTCCAGTATGAGTCTTGGCCATTTCCTGGCGGTAATACTGCCAAGCGTAAGTCTAGGCAATTAACTATAGGCTTATTCCACAGTTGTCAATTGACCATTAGTTTAGCTATTCCTAAGGAGATGGACGGGGTCTCCCCATGACCTCTGACTCAATAGTAAAATCTATGATTTTAAAGCAGCCCCCCAAGCCCTCCAGCTGCACTAACGTCTCAGACTTAGTGCCCTGGTTGCAGCGGGCGATCGCGCAGCCCCAGGCCGATCTCCAGCTCAAACTGCGGGGCAATATCCTACATGTGCTGTGTCAAACGCCGACGCCAATCAAGCTAGAGGCCGTTTTGTTTCGGGCAGTGGAGTTTTTAGTCAAGCCCGATCATCGGGACTATTTGCAGACCTATTTCCCAGAAATCTATCAAATTTATTTTTACAGTCGATTGATTGGGCAAAGCCGCCCGGATTGGACGGCCCCCATTTTCTTGAATCGGCTAGAGCGGCATTTGATGCAGCTTTCGATGGTACTTGGAGAAGCCCTCACCGCACCAGAGAAAGAGGACATTTCCCCAAACGCAAGTGCCGCTACCAATGCGACTCGGGTACAGAACCTTAATTCTGCCATTGTCATGGGGAATTTGAGTTTGGCTAGAAAAGGGGATCCTGATGCGATCGCCCATTATCTGACTGAAACGCTGAGTACGCTTGGGGTGGGCGTCTGGGTCAGTGCCCGAGCAGTGCCGGGACGGGCTAAAGTCTCTGAGCCCATCCGCGACAGTTTGAATCGTCCCGATCTAAAGCCCTCAACAGATTCACCCCCGATAGATGCGGCATCGCAGTCCTCTCCATCAAGCCAGACCATCCCCCGTCTCTGGATTCTTTGTGAGGCAGCCTACAGTCCTGATGCCAATTTAATTGCGGATCCCACGGCCCAACTGCTACGGAATCTCAAGCTCACCCAGTTTCGCGATGCGGTGGTTTTGGTGCAGGTCACCGGAGAAGAACGCCTCGACTGGATGCTGCGGATCGATCTCACCCCCCCAGAGGAAATGCTGCGGGATTGGGCCCGTTGGGGAGACGAAGAGTCTATCGGTCGCCTGCTCGATCAAGCGCTGGCTGACCTCAAGACTTCTGTCAGTGCAACGCTGAAAGATAGCAGTCTACATCTGGTCTGTCAGCCCCAGGCAACCGCTAAGAACTTGACCCTGCCGCCCCAGGTGCCAGTACTGGATAAACTGCTGCCCTATTTGGAGACCCTAGCCCCCCAAGGGCTGCACCGGGCCATGATTTATGGGCAAGAGCGCGAGAATCCCGCCCCTGCTTGGGTGAAATGTATTGATTTGCCCGCTGCAGAGCATCCAGCTTTGGCTGAAGCTCCCTTGGGTTTGGCCCAGCAAGGGGATCTGGGTGCTTTGACGTTTTTAATTTCTCGGTTGCTCAACCCTGATTTGGCGGAGCGGCTTACCACCGGAGGGATTCGGGTACAGCTGTTGACGCGGGACAAGCTGCTACATGTGATGCTGGATGCACCCGTGTGTCCACCGCGACGGCTAGTTGCCCAAAAACTGACGAAATGGTTGCGTCAGGTCCATCCTAAAACCGCAGAAGGGGTGAGACTCTATGGCCGTCGGGCCGGACAAAAACAACCTGCTTGGAGCTACGGGATTGATTTTAAGGCGCGCGATCGCAAGGTGATTCCCGCGGCAACGCCGGAATTTGCGGCCTCAGACGCCTACGTGGGTGATTTGCTCACCCCCACGGATGAACCGGCTCACCGCAGTGATTTGACTCCCCAGGATCTCAAAACCCTGTTGCGAAGTCTGGGGCGACGCACCCTATCGGGGATTCGTGCAGGACTACTCAAGTCTCAATTATTTATCGATCAGGCAGAGGCCGACTCGCTTGCTAATATCTCCCCACGGCTAGGCCGTAGGGGCATTGGGGTGGCGCTTTTGTGGGGCATGGCTGGGGTATTAATTGCCGTGCAAGCCGATTGGGTGCTAGGGCAACTCCTCAATCCTCCTAGCCCTGCGGCAACGGCAGAGGCTCAGGTCAATTCTGATGAGACGGCAGAAGAACCCATAGTTGCAGAGTCGCCAGAGAATGACAGCACCTCAAACGATAACCAAGATGATCTATCTGACTTAGCGTTTGGCCGCTCAGCAGATGATGACATCACTGGAGAGGATGACTTTATCCAAGACGGGTTTACTGGATTCCCCTCTGATTCGAGTTTCACAGACGATGCTGCCCTAGACGCGGCAGATGCCGATCGCGCCTTTGTGTCGTTGTCGGCGCTGCTGGCTGAGTCGCCCTATCCGTCTTTCAAAAGCAAGCAGATGGATGAGAAGCTGGCCCTCTATCACCAGCGCCTAAAAGAATCTGGGCCGCCAGATGTGTTGATCTTGGGCAGTTCTCGGGCACTACGCGGGGTGGATCCAGCTGTTTTGCGCCGAGATCTTGCTGTTCTGGGTTATGGCGACCTGGATATTTTCAACTTCGGCATTAATGGTTCAACGGCTCAGGTCGTGGATTTTACCCTGCGCGAACTGTTGCAGTCCAACCAACTGCCTAAGCTCATCATTTGGGCTGATGGTGCCCGTGCCCTCAACAGTGGTCGCGTCGATATCACTTATAACGCGATTGAAGTGTCTGAGGGTTATCGTGCCCTACTTTCGGGGCAATTGACCCAAAGCGGGGATGGTGAAGCTGTTGAGACTGCTGCTGAGTCTTCGGATCTAGCCACAACCAATCCGTTAACGCCCTTACCTGGAGAAGCGCGTAGAACGCTGCGAGAAAGTTATCAAGCGGTTGATCGCTGGCTCAGTGAGCAGATAGCCCAGGTGTCTACGGTTCATGGCGATCGCGAGCGGCTCAAAACCGCCCTCCGTGCCACCACTGCGACGGTGTTAGAGACGATGGTGCCGGGATCTGAAATTCCCTCAGAGTTGGCCGTGGGGTCAGCTAAGTTAGATGCGGATGGTCTGGTCGTTCAAGATACCAATCTGATTGATTTTGATGGCTTTTTGTCGTTGTCGGTGGAGTTTAACCCGGCCACTTACTACCAAGATCATGCGCGCGTTTCAGGCGACTACGACGGCGACTATGAAGACTTTCGCTTGGCGGGACGGCAAGCTGAAGCTTTAGAACAACTGCTAGATTTCACCCAAAGTTTGGATATTCCAGTGGTGTTTGTGAATACGCCGCTCACAAATATTTATCTCGATGCTTATCGAACCCAAGCAGAGGCCGAGTTTCTCCGCTACATGCTGCGACTCTCTGCCACCCGAAAAGGGTTTGTGTTTCGAGATTTTGGCAAATTGTGGTTAGAACAATACGACTATTTCTCTGACCCCAGTCATCTCAACCGCTACGGAGCCTATCAGGTATCAAGTCGATTGGCAGAAGATCCTATGATTTCGTGGTCTGAGCTAGAGGAGACTGAGACTCCATGACCTTACCGTCGATTATTTACGGTCTATTTTTACTGAGCGTCGTCGGCATTTACTGGTCTTTGCCGTTCAAGCCTCTGCGATTGTGGGTGTTGTGGGTGTCGAGCTTAGTCTTCTATGCCTCGCTTCAGGTGCAGTATCTGCCGTTGATGTTCGCGATCGCCTTGGTGACGTTTTTCCTGGGTAAAGCCTTAAGTTCTCCCCTGAACTGGCGCATCCCCGAAGAACAGTGGCAGGCAGCTGAACAAACTTGGGATCAGCGACGGGGCTGGATTTTGGCCTTTGGCGTTGGGTTGAATGTGCTGCTGTTGGTGGTGTTTAAGTATCTCGCACCAACGTTAGAGCTAATTGGCTTTGTCGCGGCTCAAAATCAGTGGCTCGCGGAACGGGATGAACTGCTCAGTACGTTGATTATTCCCTTAGGCATTAGTTTCTTTTGCTTTGAGTGCATAGCCTATCTGGTAGATGTTTATCGGGGAGCAAAACCGACCCAGCGCCTGGTTGAGTTTGCTGCCTACAAGTTTTTCTTCCCAAAGCTGATCTCCGGGCCGATTGTTCGCTTTCATGCCTTTTTGGGGCAGTTCAAACAACAGCCAGGGTCGGAGACCGATCCCCAAGGGCCATCACCCAATTTGACCCATGCAGTAGATGGGCTGTGGCTGATTGCGACAGGCAGCATGAAAAAGCTGCTGATTGCTGACCACATTGCCATTTTGGTTAATCTCAGCTTCAGCAATTTGGAGCGGGCCGGGAGTGCCGACATTTGGCTGGCGATTTTTGCCTATGGTTTGCAGCTCTACTTTGACTTTAGCGGCTATGTCGATATTGCCCGAGGCAGCGCCATCTTCCTGGGTTTCAACTTGCCCCAGAACTTTGATTTCCCTTACTTCAGCATCAGCATTGCTGATTTTTGGCGACGGTGGCACATGTCTTTGGGCGCTTGGCTGCGCAATTACCTTTACTTCCCCTTAGGCGGATCGCGGCACGGTTTAGCCCGCACTTGCCTCAATCTAGGCATTGTGATGGTGATTGCCGGGGCATGGCACGGGGACAACTGGGGGTTTTTGATTTGGGGGGGGCTGCATGGCCTAGCCTTGGCCGGACATCGACTCAATCAAGCTGCTGCGGTGCGTTGGAGCTGGCTTGAACGACTGTGGCAAAGCCTGCCTGGGGTCTTGCTGGCTTGGGCGATTACCCAGGCGATGGTGTTTAGCAGTTGGCTATTTTTCCGCCTGCCGACTTATCGTGACTTTAGCTTTGCGCTCACCCACCTCTGGGGGTATCCGGCGGATATCCAGTTTGCCACCAAGGTCTATTCGGAGTCTTTGGGGTTGAGCAGTCTGCAAGTTTTGATAATGTTAATCGGGTTGGTGATTGCTAGCGCGATCGCCTATGGGTTTAATCGCGGTTTGAAGTTGTATATGGGCTGGCCCCTGAAACTGCTGTTGGTGCCCATCTGCTTATTCTTGGCTTGGCTATTGGCGCCTGGCGAGTCTCTGCCTTACATTTACTTTGAGTTCTAATCTGGGTTGAATTGCGATCGCTAGTCGGGCACTGCTTAACGCTTGGCGGGTAGCGAAGTTGTTGCGGCAACTGAGTGCATGCTTTCGATAAGCTGGAGGTTGTGTAGTCTCCCCATTTGAACTCATGGCTTATCAGTTTGGACTCAATCTCGGGCAGCAACTGTTTGTGCAGCAGCAGGGTGAGCAAACCGCGATCGCGCTCTACGCTGGTAGCGCAGGACAACAGCAGCAGCAACAAACCACAGTCATGACCGGAACCTGGCAAGAACCCCCTGTGCTGTGGCAAACGGCAGCGGGGTTTGTCTTGAAGCTGGTGGGAGCGCAAGGGGCAACGCGAGTGCAGATTCAGGCTGAGGGACTGCAAATTCTATCGGCAGCGTCTCAGCTCAATCTGGCAGACGCCAATCCGATCGCCGGACAAAAAGTCGCTGACTCCCCTGTTCAAGCGGGCTTCGAGATGAAACCCATGAAGCCCATGCAGCCCATGGAGCCGTTGAAAATGGGCAATATGTCGATGCAGATGAACCCAATGTCGATGCAGATGGGCGACATGAAGCTGGAAATGGGCAATCCATCGACGCCAGAAAACAGTGGTGAGCAAGCAGAAACGGCATCTGAAACGCGCCGATTTTGTACCCAATGTGGGCATGGGGTGAGTCCGGGCGATCGCTTTTGTGCCCACTGTGGTCATCAGTTATTGGCTTAAAGTCAGTTGGGTTTCGTCCCTCAACACAACCTACACGGATTCGCGTTTAACTGTATCCACCTACTTGAGAGAAAGAACAATACTGTGTGAGCTAGTCCAGCGATCGTACGGATTATCATCTAAATTCAAAAAACGTGCGCTGCTCAGGAATATCACCCCACGGCGAGTGGCTGTCGGTAAAGGCACTGAAGTATCCCCGCCATTGCCCTGGTTCGGGGTGTGCAATGAGACTGAGTAAGCCCTGCCAAGTTGCGCCAGTCTCGGTTTCAAATTGCCATACACTAACAGACGAATCCTCTGCCTGAATCACAGTCTGCTGCCGCCAACCAGCTTGCTGTAGTTGGTTGGTGTAGTGGGTCGCTAGATCAGCAATTGCTAACTGGCTGTAAATGTAGCTATCTGAGCTAAAGTTTCCTCCGCTGCTGCTGCGACCCGTACCTGCTAGAACGGTCGTTTCTGGTGGTACTTGCAGCTCAGGGATGGGGAGATCTGCTACAGGGCTAGATTCTAGCAAATCTTCTTCAACCTCTGGATCAACAAGGCAGGGAGAAGATTCTTCAGTACCCGTTTGGTGACCCAGGTAAACCGTCGTTGAATTGTCTTGACCGGGTCGAGTAAACAGCGTGATTTGGTCAACACTATCTGACTGACAAAACAGATCAGGGATGAAAGTAATTGATGTTTCAAAAACGCGGCCTATAGTGGTGAGCTGCCAAATGTCAGGAACTTGCCAACCCGCTGCCGCAAGCTCTGCGCGATACCCATTACGGAATGTTTGCGCAGGGAGTGCCGTTTCGAGGATGCCCGTTTCCCTTGAACCATAGGATACCCCGCCTAAGACAACGGCTTCAGGAGGAAGCTGAAACTCGGATGATAAGTTAGGCGGAAGCTGATCAAGCCATAGCTCCAAGGGTTCTCCATCAGCCACTCGCCATCGATCCCTCAAGATTTCTATGGTGGTGGTTTTTGGCAATTCCCCAGCTTGATTATCTAGCGTCAGCGGATATCGCAGGCGAGTTAACCACGCATCCCGTTCAGATCTAAAAATGCCTGAATAAAGATTAGGGATATCCGTAGTCAATAGATAAATGCTGGCTTGTTGGGGTAAAGCTGAGTAAGTCGAACGCAACCAGGTAGACCATTGCAAACGGTTGTCGCCATAACTGGTTTGCAGCATCCAGCCCTGTTGAGCCATCTCGTCTGCGTAGTGATTGATTAACGCCTCTATCGACAAGTTGGTTTGGATGTTGAGGGTTGATTCTGAGTGGTCGCTGCTGCTGTTGCCAGCCAAAGATTCGATTTGAGCACCTGCGGGGTGAGAGAGTTCTAACCTCGGAAAAGGTTCAAACGGCGAGCCGCTTTCAGGATCACAAAGGGAACCCGATTCCCCAATGGTCAGAACAGCACTTAAATTTGTCGTGTTCGAATTAGGCTGAAAGACATCTAAAAACAGTTCGGCATTGTTACCTTGTTGGCAAAAGGTTGCGTTTTCTAATGAAAACTCATTTGAACTCTCCTCATCGTCCAACTCGCTTTCAAATTCTGGGGGGAGTTCCCGTGACCAGCGTGACCAGCCAGCTGCTTGGAGCTGTTCTATATAATCTGCCTCAAGATGTGTAATCGTGCCCTCGATTTCAAACATCAAGGTGATGTAGCGGACGGTGTCAATCTGCGCTTCGCTACTCTCTTGAGCCATCTGCAACGTGGCGTCTTGGGCTGAGGTGATTGAACTCCATTGTAGGGAGCTAGCATCTGGTACCGGCAAATCAAAAGGTAGATCAGGCATGTCAGACCCAACCTGAAGTTGTACTGTTCCCCATGCAAATGGATACGGCTGCAGCAGCGGTATCAGGAGGCTATAAGGCACTTGCTGATTGTCCACGATCTCCGGGCTATCGGAAGGTTGTGCCATCGCAGAGGTGGGTAAGGCAGAAAGCAGTAGCAGGGTGACACCCGTTTTCCAGCCTCTCATAGTCAAGAATGGGCCAAGTAAACCCATCATTCACAACACCGATCTCTCTACTAAGGTATCGTCTGAGAAGAAAGCTATGTCCCTACCAGAGCAATCGTTCAGCCTGAGAGCGAAAAGGCCTATGTCAACTCAGCAGCTTGAAGGGGGATGTCTGTGTGGCCGCACACGCTATCGCGTTTCTGGTGCGTCGTTATCCACGATTATCTGCCATTGTGTCTCTTGCCGCCGAGCTGCTGGCGCTGAAAGTGTTGCCTGGATGACATTTCCGATGTCTGCCTTTGAGCATTTGGCAGCCACGCCCAAAGGGTTTAACTCATCTGAGGGGATCACAAGGACGTTCTGCCCTGAATGTGGCACGAGCCTGACTTATCAAGATTCAGTTGGAACGACGATCGATGTGGCGTTGGCGACTCTAGATGATCCAGGGTTGATTGTGCCCACAAAAGAAATATGGCTTAGCGACAGGATTGCTTGGCATGCCGTGAATCCTGATCTGAAGACATGCTTGCAGGGATCTGATACTTGTGGATCTGATGACTCTGGGTGAAATTCTGACCGGGAAATTATGGTTTAGATGATTAGTGCGATCGCGTTGGCTATTCAGAACTGTTCGTAATGCCCGCCAATTGCAAAAATCTAGATGTAATCATCATCGAATTTGCAGATGAGTCTATCAATCTAACCGTTTGCGCCAGCTACCTGCACAGTGTGGGCCTTGAGGGTTTCATCTCCAGAACGGCTTGGTCCACCATAGGGACGCTCACACAGGATAAAAGATAGGCTCAAGCAGAAGAGAAGACAGGTTCCGAAGGTTTTGGTCGTCTGCATGGTGAGTCTGGTGGGGGCGTTCATCGACAGTCTTATAGTCCGTCAGAATAAAAATTCCCTGGGTGACTCAAATGCTTGACTGGAGGTGATTCTGTGGCTTGGTTGACGTGACCCAAATGGGCGATCGCGAGTGATGCAGTGCTGTTCAAAAGGTGATTTGATATCGAGCTGCTAATGACACAGATCACAAGGTGGATGAATTGATGCGTTGCGTCGCATCCTACTCAACAAAAGCGCATGATTTGGGGCGTTGAAAACGGCAAGACCCTAGCGGTGACATTTTAGGGTTTGAGGGACACGGTACAATAACCAAGACTTAGTCTTGGTCTAGTAATCAATCCGTAATCGTACAACTTTGAGATGACCCAAGATTTAAAGCGTGAATTGGCAGAGATGGTTGAACCGGCGGCTTGGCAGTGGTTGATTCCCCATACCAAGCGAGATGCGGTGGTAGTGGTAAATCCGGCGCTGGATCTCGTAGACGTTGGCGTTGCGATCGCGACTGATGATGTCATCCATGTGCAGCGGTGGATTGGTGAAGCTCTGATTGCTAAACCCTCACCAGAACAGCTTTCCAACTGGAACGAACAAACCGACAAACGGCTTAATACTTTAATTGTGCAGCCCTATGTGCTGGTGCAAGACCCCAGCGTTTCGGCTTAAGCCTGTTCTTCATCAGTCAACCCCTAGGCCCATGTCGGAACCCCAAGATTTGTCCCTTTGGGAGCGGTTGAACAATTGGACACTGGTTCGGTATCTGCTGCTATTTGCCTGCGGCTGGGCCACGATTCAATTACTCAGCTACTTTGAGATCGTCTTTGTCGTGTTCGTCTCGTCCACGATTTTGGCATTTTTGTTGAACCATCCCGTACGATGGCTCCAGCGATTTCTACCCCACGGATTGGCTGTATCCATCGTATTTTTGATTGCCCTAGTGATCATTGGCGGGCTAGTCGCCACGATGGGGATCGCCGTGCTGTCCCAAGGCCAGCGCCTGGTAGACAGTGTGACTGAGTTCCTCAATTCCCTCGCCCCGGTGGTGACCCAACTCGAAGCCATCTTGCAAGATTGGTCGCTGAATGTCGATTTGCAAAGTCTAGAAACCCAGTTTAGGGAACAAGCTATTGGGTTAATTGGCGCTGGCTTCTCACTGGCCCAACAGGCTCTGGCCAACTTTATCAACGCCATTCTGATCGCAGTCGTGACCTTCTTCATGTTGCTAGATGGGGCTCGAATCTGGGCTTGGATCTTGAAAGTGCTGCCTTACCCACGGAGGGCTCCATTTACCCGCATTGTGCAAGAAAATCTTTTGGGCTTTTTTTGGGGCCGATTGCTGCTGTCGATATTTTTCGCCGCTTCAACCTTTGTGGTGTTTTTGATATTACGGGTCCCTTTTGCCCTGGTTTTGGCGGTGATTGCAGGGTTGTTTGACCTAATTCCGGGGATTGGCGCAACCCTGGGCATTAGCTTAGTGTCTCTGCTGCTGCTGTCTCAAAGTGTTTGGCTCGCGATCAAGGCTATCGTTGTCTGTGTTCTGCTACAGCAGGTTGAAGAAAATGTACTGCTGCCTAAGATCATGCGGGATTCGTTAAATATCAATCCAGTCGTCATGTTTTTTGCCTTGATCGTCGGGGCACGGGTCGCGGGCATATTGGGGATTTTTCTGTCGATTCCGGTGGCAGGGGTGGTAATCAGTTTGCTGGAAATTGAAGAAATGAAAGGACGATCTGCGATCGCCGGGCTCGAATCCACTGGCCCCAATTCTGAATCCCCTAAATCCTAAGGCAGGATTTAGCCAACGCTAAGAGCTGTTCCTGTAAGCTAACAACTGAAACTGTGACTGTTCGTAAGCCTTGTATGTCGTCTACAAACCCACCTGCTATTTCCCCCCTGAGATTTTTGAAATCGCCCCAGGGTTGGCTTTATGCCCTGTGGAAATTTTCTCGACCCCATACGATTATTGGCACTAGCTTGAGCGTTGTCAGCCTGTTTTTGATTGTGCTACAAGGTTTCTTTACCCCAATTCAAGGGGCAGCACTGCCGGGAACTGCCGGGATGCTGTGGCTTTTGGTGAGTGTATGGATCGCCTGTTTGGGGGGCAATGTCTACATTGTGGGCCTGAACCAACTCGAAGATGTCGATATCGATCGGATTAATAAACCCCATCTGCCCCTAGCCTCTGGAGAATTTTCCCGCCGACAAGCTTATACGATCATTGTCGTTGCTGCTGCGATCGCGCTGGGTTTGGCCCTGACCCAAGGCCGGTTTTTAACCGCCACGATTGTCACTAGCCTATTGATTGGCACGGCCTATTCTCTACCGCCGATGCGGCTCAAGCGCTTTCCCTTTTGGGCTTCGTTTTGCATTTTGGCGGTGCGGGGTGGGGTGGTGAATTTGGGGCTATTTTTGCACTTTAGCGATCGCTTGGGAACTGGCCTCACGATTCCCCCTAAAATTTGGGCGCTGACAGCTTTTATTGTGGTGTTTAGCATTGTGATTGCTATCTTTAAAGACATCCCCGATTTAGAGGGCGATCGCCGTTACAATATCACCACCTTCACCGTGAAACTTGGACAAACCGCCGTGTTTAACCTGGCCCGGCTGACCTTGACGGGATGCTATCTTGCTTTCGCGATCGCGGCACCCTTTTTATCAGGACTCAATCTGTGGATAATGGCCATCTATCATTTATCAGCCATTTGCGGATTTTGGTGGTTGAGCCGACGCGTTAGCTTTAGCAAGCCAGCCCCAGGGTCGTCCTACCGCGATTTTTATCAGTTCATTTGGAAGCTTTTTTTCCTGGAGTATCTTATGTTTCCTCTAGCCTGTTGGTTGGGGTGAGGGCATACTGATGACCCCAACCCTAAGACCGTTTCATCTGGCTTTCCCGGTGGCTGATCTGGCTGCCACCCGACAGTTTTACACGACCATCCTCGGCTGCACGGTTGGTAGGGAAGCCAAGACATGGATTGATTTCAACTTTTTTGGCCACCAGCTGACTGCCCATTTGAGTCTTGAAGCCCAGTCAATGGCAGGGACAAATTGGGTTGACCAACATCAGGTTCCCGTCAGGCATTGCGGTGTGGTTTTAACCATGGCCGACTGGCAAACCCTAGCCAAGCGTCTACAGCAATGCAACATCGAATTCATTGTTGAACCCCATATCCGATTTCAAGGACAGGTCGGCGAACAAGCCACGCTGTTTTTTCTCGATCCCTGTGGCAATGCCCTAGAGTTCAAAGCCTTTGCTGACGATGCTGCCCTGTTTGCTGTGTCACCTCCAGCACCCGCTGCAACAGCAGATCCCATAACAGGTTCAACTCAGGCATGATGATTGCGCCATCATCAGTTGAGTCACTGCCCAAAATCGGCCAAATCACGCTGATTACGGGGCCTGCCCGATCCGGTAAAAGTGAATGGGCTGAGGCATTGGCGATCGCAGTCCAAAAGCCCATCGTTTACATTGCCACCTCCCAGCTCATCCCGAATGATCACGACTGGCAGCAGCGGATTGAACAGCACCGTCAACGCCGGCCAGCGACATGGCTGACACAAGAAGTTCCCTACGACTTGGCCCAGGCTATCCAATCTGCCAGCCCCAACCAGTGTCTTTTAGTCGATTCCCTGGGTACTTGGTTAGCGAATCGTCTAGAACAATCGAAATCTGATTGGCAACTCACCCAAACAGAACTTGTCCAGAGCTTACAGTCAACCCCAGTCCAAGTCATTCTAGTGGCTGAAGAAACGGGGTGGGGAGTTGTGCCTGCCTATGAAGTGGGACGGTTATTTCGCGATCGCCTGGGGGAAGTGACGCGCAAAATCGGCGCGATCGCTGACGCTGTTTATCTGGTCACCGCAGGCTATGCCCTGAACTTGAGTCAGCTTGGCCATCCCGTACTGCCGCAGTCTTAAGCTATGAAAGTCTTAAAGGAATCGGAAGACTTACCGATGGGGCTGGGGTTAGGGCGTTAGTATCGATCCAAAAGACAAACACTGTCGATGTTAATCAAGCTGACGCATGTGCCCATAAGGAGCTGCGGAAGTGAGCCTAGACAGCACCAACTCATCGATAGTAGAGGTTAACGCTATGGCATCTCCGGCGCAAATTAAACAATATCTGGCCTATTGGTTTCAACTGGGTAAGCGCATCATTGTCAACAATCAACAGCCCCAGCTCCCGTTGCCTATTTTTCAGGGGCATGATTACAGCCCAGCCTTTGAAATCTGCTGGCAGCAAATCATGGCTAACGGCGGCAAAAACTCCTACCTAGAAGGCACCGACCAAACGATTGCTGACTTACTCCAGCCCGCTTGGGATTTTTCCAACTGTGCCCGGTGTGAGATGCCCGTACCCATGGCCATCGCCGACTATGGCGAAACCCTCTGCCCTTGCAACGACCTGCCAACCTGGCCTAATACTGAAATTCCTAGGCCGCGATCGCCCGTTGACACCCAAAGTCATCTCACCTCAATTCAAAAGCGGCTGATCAATGCCAACCGAGTTGGTGCAGACGAGTCCTGACGCTAAGCTTTCACCAATTCTGCTTCGGTCTGGCGCACAATGTCGTAGGTGAAGAAGTCGCGAGCCATGAGCGTCGACTTGAAAATCGCTTGAGCCTCTGCCAATAGATCGTCTAGTTCAATCGGATTACCCGGTGCATATCGGGGGCTAAAGTGAGTCATGATCAACTGCTTCACCCGTGCAGCCAAAGCCACTTGAGCTGCCATGGTTGAGGTTGAATGCAGCCTTTGATAAGCCATCTCAGCATCGGCATGGGCAAACGTGGCTTCATGAATTAACACATCTGCATCTGTTGCCAGGTTGACCGCGTTTTCGCAAAAGATGGTGTCCGTACAATACACTAGCTTACGCCCCACAAGCGGTGGCCCACACAAATCTGTCCCACTCACGCGACGACCATCGGGCAAGTCAACCACTTCTCCCCGTTTCAAACGCCCATAGAGTGGCCCAGAGGGGATTCCCATGGCCGCTGCTCGTTTGACGTCAAACCGTCCGGGGCGATCTTTTTCAACCACTCGGTAGCCAAAGGCAGGGACACGATGTTCTAAGCGATCGCAGACCACCGTAAATTCATCGTCTTCATAGACCCGACCCGGTTCGACCGTGTGCACCTTAATCGGATAAGAAAAGTGGGTTTGCGAATAACGACGGCATGCTTGCAAATACTCATTCAGCTTGGGCGGGCCATAGATGTCAATTCGCTGCTGACCACTCCCGGCTAGCCCGCAACTGGCCAGCAACCCCATCAGGCCAAAAATGTGATCGCCGTGCATGTGGGTGACAAAAATTCGGCGGATTTGGCTCGACTTAAAGTCACTGCGAAGGAACTGATGTTGAGTCCCTTCGCCACAGTCAAACAGCCAGACTTCCGCCCGCTGAGGCAGCCTCAACGCCACGCTAGACACATTGCGCGATCGCGTTGGCACCCCAGAACTTGTCCCCAGAAAAGTAATCTGCAAAGCAAAAACAGTGAAAGACGACTGTACCAGCCTAGCTTGGCACGATTCACTTTAGCGTAACAGTCCTAATTCAGCACGGACTCCACTGCCCCCTAAACGAACGCCTAAGCCACCAAATGATTTTCCACGACGGTGGCCAGGTGAGATGTCCAATGGTTTACCAACGAGGCATCTGCCGCTTCCACCATGACGCGGATTAGGGGTTCAGTACCCGACGCCCTAACCAACACGCGCCCTTGGTCACCCATCGCAGCTTCTGCTTGGGCAATGGCAGCTTGCAGCGAATCACAATCTTGCCAGTTAGCGCGGCGATCGCGATCGTCCACCCGGACATTTTTCAGCAGTTGGGGATAGGGGACGAAGCTATCATCCACCAGTTGGGCCAGGGAGCCCGCCTTCTGCTTGACAAGATTGGAGAGGTGGAGCGCTGTCAAAACGCCGTCTCCGGTCATGCTGTAGTGGTGGCATAGGATATGACCAGACTGCTCTCCACCCAGTTTTGCTCCCCGCCGCAGCATCTCTGCATGGACATGCTGATCGCCAACTCGGGTACGGATCAGTTGCCCACCCTGGTTTTGCCAGGCTCGCTCAAAACCTAAATTAGCCATTACCGTAGACACAATAGTGTTATTCGGCAATTGGGCCAACTGACTCAGGGTCTTGCCCCAAAAATACAAAATATAGTCACCATCGACTACTCGCCCCTGGGCATCGACCGCAATCACCCGATCC
>JBCBZT010000115.1:0-6913 GCA_039815185.1 Cyanobacteria bacterium P01_A01_bin.123
AAACCTAAGATGCAGGTGGTTGGCGCGATGATGCATAAGCTCATTCGGGTCATTTATGGCGTGCTTAAATCAGGCCAGCCCTTTGACCCAGACAAACTGCTTCCAGCGACTTGACAGACACTGTTCAAAACAGTATCTACAAATAATTAAGGCTACCTACTTAGACCTTGAACCCTTGCCCTAAGATCCCCTTAGCCGATGAGTTCTTTCACCTTAGCCATGATGCCTACGGGGTCAATCCCTTGATGGGGGTACTGTTCCCACAGCCCACCGCAACCTTCTTCATGGGTACCGAGGTAAGCAAACTTAGGGGTGTAGCCCCGCTCTAACAGCCAAGACCCGAAGCGGCTGCCCAGACCTGTCCGACGGTTAAAGGCTTCGGTCACCAACACAAAGGGCGATTTGCCAATTTTGGCCATCGTCTCTTCGTCAACGACATTGAGGGTGCCCTTATTGATCAAGCCCACATCAATGCCCTCTTGCTTCAGCCGTTCCACCGCATCCAAGGCACGATAGACAGAATCTCCAAAGGTGACGATATAACCCGCGCTACCTTCCCGAATCACATCATCTTTACCCGGTGTAAACGTGTAGTCACCACCAAAGAAATCATTACCGTCGGCATCTAAAACCATCGGGACTTTAGAGCGGGTCGAGAAGATAAATCGCAACCCTGGCTGCGGGAACACAGCTTTAACCACGGCTTTCATTTGATTAGCATCAGCGGGGAAGTAGAGCCGGGTTTCATACCCGTCATCCAACCCGTTGTCGGCAAACATGTTGTTGATGCCAAAGTGGCAGGTGTTATCGGCCATGTCGTCAATCCCTGCGTGGGAGAAGTGACAGAGCAGATTTGAGTAATTCAACCGAGCCATGGTGATTTCAGAGATGCACATCTCTAAGAAGGCACTGAAAGTCGCCATCACGCCCTGCTTACCCTTTTCCATACCAAACCCAGCGGCAGCAGCGATGTTACTACGCTCCATGATGCCACCGCTAATAAAGATTTCAGGATAGGCTTTGCGAATCTGGCTGAGGCCGCAGGAACCTTCCAAATCACTGTCAAGCACAAGTACGCTATCTTTGCGTTCGGTTTCGCTCATGCCACCGAGCACTTCGACCATGGCTTCGCCAAACACGTTGCGGTTTGAGCCCACTTTGTCGCTGGAGCCAATAAAGGTGTAATCATTCTTGGGCTTTTTGATGCCCTTGAGGAGGTCAACCGCTGCGGTTTGGCCCCGAGCTTCTAGATATTTGAGGGCAGCATCGACGGGAATCACATCGTGGCCATGGGTAGACCCTTCAATGCCCTCAATGCCGACACTCATGGGCCGCTTGTTGACGACGGCAATGGGGCCAGGGGTGCTAATGGCTTCGCAAATGCGAGCGTAGAGATCATCGAGATCTTCGCCATCTCCTTCAAGCACCTTCAAACCATGACCTTCGAGGGTTTTCGTGACGGTAAACCCGGGCAGATATTTAGAGGGGTGGCCGGCAATGGTAACGTCGTTGTCATCAATGATTAGCTTGACGTTGAGGTGTTGGGCAACAGCCAGACGAGCTGCTTCAGCGTCGTTGCCCTCTTGCTGAGAACCGTCAGACCCAAGGCAGAACACGGCCTTACCGGGGTTGGCAAGGGCCACACCGTTGACGTAGGGCCACATATGTCCCAGACGGCCAGAGCTAAATTTAACGCCAGGGGTCAAGCCGAGTTCGGGGTGACCCGGCAATGTTTGATGGGCTTCTCGATAGCGCATCAGTTGCTCAGCGGGTAAATCCCCGGCTAAGGTCGCCATCAAATATTGAGTCGCCACCCGGTGACCCGCCTCATCGAAGAAGGTGGGTACAAATTTGTCAGGGCTACCGCGAAAAATAGCATCCAAGATCATCACTTCAGGAACGGTATCGTAAGGCCCACCTGTGTGGCCACCCACGCCTCGAGCTGCCCCCGTTGCGGTGAAGAAGACGATGGCATCGCGGCAAAGCTGAATGTTGGCGGCAAGGGCACTGCGTTGGTCGTCGGTCAAAGTCGGGTTAGCTGGATCAAGCGAAATTTTTTGATATGCGCCCAAATCAATGGGAAAGGTGGCTTCAGCAATGGTCATGGTTATTTTTCCTGTGATTTAAAGGGATGGGCTTGAGGCCTGTGACCTTGGGGCAACCCCCCAACTTCACCACAAGCACCCGATCTTTTCCTATGGTAAAAAACTATGGGACATCCCTTAACAACATTCTTGGGAATCCTTGCCCCTGATCTAGCTTTATCCAGCAAAACAGGGAGCTAGATCGTTTGAGCATGGCGGCATGGTGCGAGAGATCACTCGGATGATGGGGTTTTGTATCTTTTCAAGGCAGGACTTGAGGACACCGTGGTGAAATCGGAGGCAATGGGCTATATCTAATAAACCTCGTCTCCATCGAGATCCATCGTTTTTCGTGAAACCAAAAGCGCCGGGTCTCAAATCGGATGTGATTTAATTCACCCTTGGGTATTGTTGGTGTCTAATTTTTCTTCTTCTCTTCCGTCAGCAGTTGATGTGATTGTCATCGGCTCCGGTGCGGCGGGTTTGTATGCAGCCCTTTCTTTGCCTGAAGAGCTTCAAGTGAGCATCATTACCAAAAATAGCCTACAAACGGGGTCGAGCAGCTGGGCTCAGGGGGGCGTCGCCGCGGCGATTGATCCCTCAGATTCACCTCAACTACACCTGGAAGACACATTAAAGGCCGGGGCAGGGCTATGTGAAGTAGATGCGGTCCAGTTGCTGGTTGATGAAGCGGCTGTTTCTATTGAGTCTTTGCTGTCCCTAGGGGTCGCGTTTGATCGCAAGGGCAATACCTTAGAAAAAACCTTGGAAGCAGCCCATTCCCGCCCCAGAGTATTGCACTCTGCTGATACGACAGGTCGGGCAATCGTTGATATCTTTATTGCCCGAGTGCAGGAGCGCTCCAATATTCACGTGTTTTCTGAAGCGCTGGCGCTTAACCTGTGGCGTCATCCTAAAACCGGGATTTGTCAGGGTGTCAGCCTACTGTATCAACGACAAATCCACTGGCTCAAAGCAGGGGCAGTTGTACTCGCCACCGGGGGCGGCGGGCAGGTCTTTTCCCAAACGACGAATCCCAGCGTGAGTACGGGGGATGGGGTGGCTATGGCTTGGCGGGCAGGGGCTGTACTGCGAGATTTAGAGTTCTTTCAGTTTCATCCCACAGCTTTGACGGTGCCGGGCGCGCCTCGTTTTTTGATTAGCGAAGCCGTGCGGGGAGAAGGGGCTCATTTAGTAGATGCCCAGGGCGATCGCTTTGCATTTGACTACCATCCGTCGGGGGAACTGGCACCCCGGGATGTGGTTAGCCGCGCCATTTTTAGCCACCTGCAAAAGACCGAACCTGATGCCACAGATGCCCACGTCTATTTGAATTTAACGCCCATCCCACCCGCACAGGTGCGCTATCGATTCCCTAAAATCATCGAGGTTTGTCAGCAGTGGGGCATTGATGTGTTTCAGCAGTCGATTCCGGTGGCACCAGCGGCCCATTATTGGATGGGCGGGGTAGCGGTGGATTTAAATAGCCAAACTTCGATTCCGGGGCTTTATGCCATCGGCGAAACGGCGAGTACGGGGGTGCATGGAGCAAATCGGCTGGCTAGTAATTCGCTGTTGGAATGTCTGGTTTTTGCCCGGCAGTTAGCGCAAATCAAGCCGGATGGAAGCTTACAGGATGCAGTCGCTCCAGCGGATCCACCCAAAATCGTTCGAGAAATCGAAAATCTGGAATACCAATGTCATCGTCTTGAAGTCATTCGCGAAGCGTTGCCTAATTTGGTTTGGCAAACGGCAGGGGTCTATCGAATCGGGGAAGCTTTGGCCTCAGGCATTGCCCAAGTTGAAGCTTGGCAAACAGAGGTGGCCAGTTTTGAAATCAGCCATGGGTTGCGAGACGCTACGCCTAATCAGTCGATTCAGTTTGACGCGTCGGTCACTGAGCGGGAGCTAATCTTGGCCGTTGAAACCCGAAACTTGCTGGATGTGGCAGTACTGACGTTGAAAAGTGCCGCGTTTCGCACGGAGAGTCGGGGGGGACATTACCGGGTGGATTATCCGCAGTCGTCGCCTGAGTGGATGGTGCATACGCTGGTGGAGGGGGCAGCGTTTGGGACGGCAGCGGTTAATGGGGGATTAGCTGAATCTGATCAAATTGCCAGTTAGCGCGATCGCGCCGCCAACACTCACCCGCCGCTCAGTATCTGCAAAAAATACTAACTGCAACGCAACCATCCTACTTCCCTAGCTTTTTGCAGGTTTCGGCAGCGGTGGCTGCGGCCCAAATGTGCAGAGCATCGGCGGCATCGCGCCAGGATCCCTGGGCGATCGCAGCAATTTTTTCTGCCCGTTCTGGCGTTAGGGTCAAAGTACTGTTCTGGTTCGGGAGACGGACAGCTGCAATCCGACGGTTTGCCCAGACGCTTAGGGTTTCGCCATCAAAGGGCTGCAAATGAATCGTTTGCACGGCTAAATTTAGCCTTCGAGCGATCGCGCCCAGATCTCGATGGGTGCCTACAACAATAGTCGCCCGGGTGAGTCTTGCCCAAATCAATGCCGATAGTAAATAGGGGAGTGGAATGCGATCGGCTTCATCCCAATAGGCGATCGCAGCGACTTGAGGCATCTTTAACCGTCCCCACCCCGGCGGGTAGTAACAATAGGCTCCCCCAGTTTGAGCCTGCCAATGGCTGAGGTGAGAGGTCTTGCCTGCCCCCTTCACGCCCAAGACCTGCACCAGTCTTGCGGCTTGTTTCGGCGGCGCGTCAGACCATCCCCGGTCTAACCACAACGGTTCAGGCACCCCTGGTTCATCTTCTGCCACAAAGGGATTGCGCTGGAGCCCCAGCGCCAGATAGGGGTTCAGGGTCCAATTCTGGAGTGCCCCTCCCCCACTTATCGGCAGATCACCTGAATCGGCCATGTTTGTTTGTCTTTTTTAGCAAAAAGCCCTGGCATTTCAATGACGGCTTCTAGTTCCCACAAAATACGAATCAGGGCGCCATTGTAAGTGATTGGCCCGTCATAGGGAATTTGGATAGAGAAGGGTAAAGACAACCCTTGAGAGCTGATCAAGGCTTCAGGATCCAGGGGGAGTTCTTGAATGATCTGACGATCGCGGGTTCCCCGTCCTTCGGTCCGCCAGCGCGCCGTAAGGGTGCCTTTTTTTGGTTTATTTTGCGACTGCACTCCCTTCCAGACTAGGGTGCCAGAGAGAATATCCCCAACTGCGATCGCCGTTTTATCCAGATGTAACTCAATCATGCCACCTCCTCTGGCATCACCTTGAACCGAAAATGGGACGCATCTTTAGCAATACCCGGTAGATCAAGCTTGACTCGCACCTCCCAACGAATTTGATTCGAGCGGGCTTCAAAGGAAGGCGGCATCTCAGCAGCAACCTGAATTTGCGTTTCATAGTCTACCTGTCGTATACCCGTATCGACTTCCCAGGTGGAGAAGGTCTCCTCCCACAAGGTATGGGTGGCGGTTTTGGTATCAGTCCCTTGGCGATATTGCACCCACTCGTAGCAGATCAGCTGAGCCGTAACTTTCCCTCGACGTCGGGTAGATCCGCTGCGCAGTTGCCGACGATAGCGGATACGGCACGATTCGCCCAAGCGTAGGGGATATTGGGGCAGTATCAATTCTCCTGGTTTGAGGCGGGCAATCAACAATAGCCAGCGTATCCCCCAAACTAAACCTGCTATCCCCACAACGGCAAATATTGTCGTGACCAGCAGCGGTACCCATTGCACAACGCCACTCCCCGCCCCCGTTAGAACATTGGCCCAAAGCCTCACCCCTATGGGCAAGCTAACCCCACACAAAATTAGTACAAACACCCCTCCCCCCAGAAACGTTCCCCAAGACCAAGCATCACCTGGGTCAACAATCAAAAAGCCCTCGGCGACTCGGGTGGGTTCGATCAGTCTGGCTCTGGTGTTATTAATGCGTTGGGCCACGGGTAGAGAGAGGAGAGACGGTGGGATGGGACAGGACTAAGGATGAGGTATTGCTGTTAGGTCAAGCAACTAGGCGAAACCTGAATCCCAGCCCCTAAGCCCCAATCAACACCTCGCTAATACCTACAAACCCAAATCCTAAAATTCCTGTGCACCCAACTGGACATCTTGATAAATTTGCTCAAATTGCCCCGACAGCCCTTTTGTTTGAGCTGGGGCCTGAGCAGCGTGTAGAGATTGAGTGCAATGTCGTTGTGGGGTAAGGTACCGCCTGTCATCGCCAAGACTTCGCCGTTCGCGTACTCGTAGCGGCATTCTTGAGCGGGTTCCCAAGTTAAGTAGGCGTCAACGGTCATTCTTTGCGGTTGGGGCGTCGCAATCATCGTGTAATCCTTGACCCAATGCTTTCATTATGCGCTTCAGTCACCTGACACGACATCACCCTCAACTGCCGGGCACGATGTAAGGCGAATCAATGGGTACAACCTGCTGCTGCACAACCATCGCTTGATATACCAAAGCTGCAACCTCGGCGCGAGTTGCGGTTGAATTGGGGTTGAGTCGGTTCAGATCTGGGTAATTCACCACCATCCCCAGCTCAGTAGCGTAGGCGACTTGGGCTTGGGCATAGGTGGGGATCCGCTGGGCATCTTGATAGCGGTTCAAGCTGCTTGCCGTAGGAGCAGTTTGCAACAATCCCAGCCCGTTAATCAGGGACACAATCACCTGCACCCGCAAAATGTGATGTTCTGGTGAAAAAGTTTGATCCGGGAAACCCGACATAAAACCCGCCCGATAAGCCTGCTGAATTGCCTCAGTAGCCCAGAAATCGGGGGGCACGTCTCGAAATTGAGTGGCTGGCTTTTGGGCCACGGGGCGAAAGGCGTTAACCAACAGCGTTGCATA
>JBCBZT010000100.1:0-12492 GCA_039815185.1 Cyanobacteria bacterium P01_A01_bin.123
CAATCGCAAACTGGCAGAAACCCTCGTAAAGCATCAAACCCGCTCTATCACCATCGCCGTAGAAAGCGGGTCTGAGCAAGTACGGCGCATCGTTAATAAAAAGCTGACGAATGACGAAATTATCGAAGCCGCTGTTCAAGCCAAAGCGGGAGGCTTGAGTGCTTTAAAGCTCTACGGCATGGCGGGCATTCCAGGAGAATCCATGGATGACCTGGCCCAAACTGCCGAGATGATGTTGGCGATTAAGAAGGCAGCACCAGGATTACGGCTGACGCTGGGATGTAGCACGTTCGTGCCCAAGTCCCACACGCCGTTTCAGTGGTTTGGCGTCAATTCAGCCGCCGAGAAACGACTGAAGTATTTGCAAAAACAGCTGCGATCGCGCGGCATAGATTTTCGCCCAGAAAGCTACAACTGGTCCGTGATTCAAGCCTTGATCTCTCGGGGCGATCGCCGCCTATCCCACTTACTCGAACGCGTCCGCCACTATGGCGACAGCCTTGGCAGCTACCGCCGCGCCTTCAAAGATATGCGCGGCCAACTGCCCCCCCTAGACTTTTACGTCCATCAATCCTGGCCTACCGATCAACCCCTCCCATGGGATCATCTTGCTGGGCCACTCCCCAAAGCTACTCTGGCGAAACATCTCGCCAGCGCTTTTGAGGGTGTTACCGACATCGAACAACCCACGCCGCCTCTCGTACAGGTCTAGGTTGTCGGTGTTACAAAGTACGATGTTATATCCAAGCTGTTGTGGTTTTAAGGGAGTATTTTTTAGGGTTAATCGTCAATCGGGCACTGGTGATGGTTGAGTAGATAGGATTTACGGTCATATCCTCCCCCCTGCTCCCCCGCTCCCCCGCTCCCTGACTTGCCACCTCTCCCTTTAATTCACCGCCACCCTACCACCATGACCACTCAATCTCTCCCTGCTGCTCCTAAAAAGCTATGGCTGGCTGCGATCAAACCGCCAATGTACAGCGTGGCGATAATGCCGATTTGCGTGGGGACTGCGGTGGCTTGGGCAGAAACTCAAACCTTTCGTTGGGGGGTGTTTCTAACGTTTTTGCTGTCGGCGATTTTGATTTTGGCTTGGGAAAATTTGTCTAACGATGTGTTTGATTCAGACACGGGCATTGATGTGAATAAGCACCATTCTTTGGTTAACCTGACCCGTAACCGGACACTGATTTTTTGGCTGGGTAATCTGTGTTTAGCGCTGGGGATTGGGGGCATTTTGGCGATCGCGTGGGGGCAGCAAAATCCCACGGTGCTAATCCTGATCGCCCTATGTTGTGTCTTAGGCTATCTTTACCAAGGACCACCGTTCCGGCTGGGTTATCAAGGGCTGGGGGAATTTTTGTGTTTCTTTGCCTTTGGTCCCTTAGGGGTGAGTGCAGCCTACTATAGCCAAACGCAAACTTGGTCAGCGGCAAACTTAGCGGCGTCGGTGATTGTGGGGGTGACAACCACCCTGGTGCTGTTTTGCTCCCACTTTCATCAAGTGGAGGATGATTTGGCTGCAGGCAAGCGATCGCCGATTGTGCGCCTGGGCACCAAACGCGGGGCACAGATTTTGCCTTGGGCCTGTGGCAGCGTGTTTGCCATCACCGTGTTGTTTTTGGTACTCAATCGGTTCCCGATTTGGACGCTGCTGATTTTTGCCAGTTTGCCGCCAGCGGTGAGGCTGTGCCAGCATGTCAATCGCTTCCACGATGTACCCGAGAAGGTCAGTAATTCTAAATTTGTGGCGATCGCGTTCCATTTTTGGAGCGGCGTGTTGCTGTGTTTGGGGTTCTTGCTGCCTGCGTTGTAGGGAAGATGGGGAGATGGGGAAGATGGGGAGATAGGGAGAGCAGACACCGTAGGGGTGGGTTTTAGCCAATAGGAATTAGATACCTCACAAAATGGACTTTAAAACCCGGCTAGGGTTTGATTATCAGGTTTATCACCGTCCGTTCAAACGCCCGCTGCACACTCACCATGGCCTATGGCGCAAACGCAGTGGCGTGATTGTGCGGTTGCAGACTGATCAAGGCATTGCAGGCTTTGGCGAAATTGCGCCCCTGCCTTGGTTCGGCACAGAAACGCTAGAAGAGGCGATCGCGCTTTGTCAATCTCTCAGTCCCGTTTGTACCCCCGACCAGATCAACCCAATTTCTGCGCGTTATCCAGCGACGCAGTTTGGGCTTAGCAGTGCACTCTGGCAGTTGGGAACGGCCTGCAACTTTGTAGACTTGCCCTCTCAGGACTGTTGCGCCCTTTTACCCACGGGAAATGCTGCTCAAAATGCGTGGGAACCCTTGTGGCATGCGGGTCATCGCACGTTTAAATGGAAAATTGCGACGTCCCCGATGGATCAGGAACTTGCCGATTTCGAACGACTAGCCACGGCATTACCCCCTGGGGCAACGTTACGGCTTGATGCCAACGGCGGGTTAACAAAGGCACAAGCCCAGCGCTGGTTGACCCACTGTGATTTGATCCCTCAGGGCAGGCCAGATTGCGTCGAGGTTGAATTTTTAGAACAGCCGTTACCGCCCACAGAATTTTCCGCGTTGCAGTGGCTAAGTCAGCAATATCGCACGCCCATTGCCCTAGATGAGTCGGTCGCCACACTATCTGCTATCCAAACTGCTTTGGATCAGGGCTGGGCCGGACTGTTGGTGGTGAAACCTGCGATCGCAGGGTTTTTCCCGCAGCTTTTAGCAGCTTGCCGACCCCATCGCGATCGGATCGTGATTTCCTCTGTGTTTGAAACTGCCGTGGGTCGGCAAGCGGTACTGGCCTTTGCCCAAGCGCTTTACGGTAATATGCCCCCATTTGCGTTGGGGCTGGGGACAGACCAATGGTTTGCTGCCGATGGGTTACACCAACCGCCGTTTGAGATTTTATGGAATCGCCTGTGATCGCTTGTGGACACAGTATCTTGGTGATCCTTGGTACATAAGGAATCTGGACAGCGCGATATACCGCGTCCCTACCTAGTCCATTGTTTTTCCTTCGTAGGGGCGAGGGGCCTCTCGCCCCTACGAAGGTTGCCAAATCGGATCGGGTTTAAGATCGAGGACAAGGACGTTAACCCCCATCCGACTATTCAACTTCTGGCGACAATGGATCGGTTCATCAATCAAATCTTGCACAATCGCTACTGCGTTGAGTCTTTGCTCGGTCGCCAAACCGGGCAGCGAACATTTTTAGCGCGTGATGTCCAAACCCAATCGCCCGTGGTCGTCAAATTACGCTTGTTTGGCCCAGATTTTACCTGGGACGAGCTCAAGTTGTTCGAACGGGAGGCCGAAACGCTCAAGACGCTCGAACATCCCTGCATTCCGCAGTACCTTGACTCGTTTGAACTTGACACCCCATTGGGTCAGGGGTTTGCGCTGGTGCAAAGTTATATCAAGGCGCGATCGCTCCACGATTGGATACAGGCTGGGCGTACTTTCAGCGAAACAGAGCTGAGGGTGATTGCGACCGACTTACTGGAAATTTTGGACTATCTCCATACCCGTCAACCACCGGTCATCCATCGAGATATCAAACCCAGCAATATTTTGCTGGGCAACAATCGCAGCGGCAACAGTCCAGGGCAGGTCTATCTGGTTGATTTTGGTTCAGTCCAAACAACAGCCCAGGGGGGAACGATTACGGTCGTTGGGACCTATGGGTACATGCCCCCCGAACAGTTTGGCGGCAGAACAACGGTTGCGTCAGACCTGTATAGCTTGGGAGCAACCCTGATTCATTTACTGATTAGAACCCATCCAGCCGATTTGCCAATGCGCAATGGGCGCATGCGATTTGAAGCTGAGCAATTCGTCAGTGAGCAGTTCCAAACTTGGCTGCAGCGATTGATCCAACCCGATTTAGACAAACGCTTTAGCACCACCCAATTAGCGTTAAAGGGTTTGCAAAGTGACCTTTCAACCCTACAGGCTACTCAATCTGCCCGCCTAAAACCCAAAGGGAGTCGAGTCGAACTGACTAAAACTGATGATCGATTGCAAATTTTGATTCCACCGCTTCGGATCCGTCAAAAGCTTCGAGTTATTTACTCAGGTTTAGGGCTAACCATTTTCTGCTGTATGCCTTTCCTCTTGGTTCTTTGGAAAGTTGAGGCTTTAATACTGGTTATCCCCTTTGTGGTCTGGATGGTTGCAGCAACGTGGATCAACTATCTCTATAAAATCTTTGAGATAACCTATTTATCGATTGATCAAAGCAAGATTCGCTTAGTTCGTAATTGGTTTGGGATTAAACGCAGCCACTCATCACCGATTCAAGATGTCATTAAGATTGAGCGACTAAGCTATAGGGAGCAGTTCGATACAGTTGAGTATCGTGGAGAATTAAAAGCCTTATATTCTGGATTGACCATCTGGGTAGGCAATCAATGCTTTTCACTAGAAAAAGTGAATGCAGTTGGGGGAGTCCATCGATTGACTGGGGTAGAACTAGACTGGCTAGCCTTTGAATTAAGTGATTGGCTAGATTTGCCTGTTCAAAGATTGGGTGAGACGACTGGTCAAGTTAATCCAAATCAGCTCTCTGGCAATACAGAAAATCAAACTTTAAACGATGTTGATTCCCAGGTCATTTCGGCGGATAACCTAAATCCGGTTGGGGGTTTTTCTAAAATTAGTCGACCCGCCCATACAAAATGTACGCTAGCTAAAAACGCTGAAACAGTTGAGATATCTGCCCCTGCTAGTATGAGCTTCGGATGGGTAACGGCAACCTGCTTAACTGGTGCACTCTGTATTTTTATTTTGATTGGCGGCGCAACAATCAGTCTGTCAATGGCAATCATTTTGGGCAGTGTTCCTGTTGTGGCGTGGATGATCTGTGCTTATATCAATCGCCGTCGTGAAAATACAGAAGTTGTCCTGCGTATCGATCAACAAAATATTTCTCTTTATGAGCAACCTGAGATCGGGCAGAAGCAATGCTTTAATCAGGCAGAACGTGGTTCAATCTACAAGCTTCAGCTAGTCTATAAAGTCCACAAAAAATATGGGCAAAGCTGTCATGTCAAAATTCACACGGGAGATCCAACTCAGGTTTCCGGAGACTACTTTTTGATTGGCAATCGAACGTTTTGGTTATCCCGAAGGGAAGCTGAGTGGTTGGCAAATGAATTGAGCGTTTGGTTGAAGTTGCCCGTCACAGAAGTTGAGGTTGTTGAGAGCGAGATTTAAGGATGATATGGACTGGGTCAGCTCAACGATTGCTCAGCGTCCAGGAGAAGAAGCGACTTCCTCACAGAATCTTTAATTTCGGGCAATGGATTCGATCTAGCATCGGGGTAGGGATAACGCTACGACTGCTACCAATTTTCGCGGATAGGACAACACATTCTGCACTGGGCGTAGCGGTACGCCCGAGACGGCTTTGATTTGCAGATTTATTGCCGTAGCCACAAAGCTTTGGGCGCTACGGTGAGCTAGATTGCTTGTGTGTTTAGCATCTCGGCGCATTAAGCAATCTGGCCAGCTCTATATTTTGGAGATCTGGTGTAACCCCGATGCCTAAATCAATATCAACGCTTTATATCTATACGCCGATTGTTGGCGCAGCCCTGCTCGCGTCGACGCTTGGCCATCCGGCTGATGCGAATGCTTTTACAGGCGATCCAATTTTTTCAGAAGTGAGCCAATATTCCACCACCATTGGCGATGATCCAACTGACATCTATTTCCCGATCGTTTCTGATCCGCTGGCATCCCTTCCCGTTGCGCTGATGTTTCAAGGCTCAATGGTGGACAAGGCTGACTACAGCAACTATGCCAGTATCGTGGCGAGCTATGGATTTGCAGTCGTTGTCCCCAACAATGAAAGAACCCTAGTTGGCCCTACTGGCCCAGTCACCGGGTTACTTGCTGAACAAGGCCAAGTTCAACAGGTTTTAGATTTCGTTGCTCTGGAAAACCAAACGCCAACATCCCCACTCAACAATCTGCTTGATCCGGATGCGTTGGGATTGCTGGGGCATTCTTTTGGTGGTGCAGTTGGCCTTGCCTCAGTGCAGGGTATCTGCATTTTTCCGTTTTGTACCGATAGCTATCGTGTACCGGCGGCGCTCAAAGCCGGGATTTTCTATGGCACAAGTTTTGATCTGGATCCTGGCCCTGGGGTGAGCGTTCCCCCCATCAATAATGTGGTGCCGACGGGTTACATCCTCGGTAACCGGGAAGGGGTGGTTGACCTGCCAGTCGCGGTAGAGACCTTTCAGCAAACGCTGAACCCACCTAAGGTATTGGTTGAGGTAGACGGCGCAAATCACTATGGGATTACTAATGAAGATAGCTTTAGAGATCCCGTTAGACCGACGCTAGATCAGGCGATCGCGACAGAAACCATTGGCCGCTGGAGTGGGCTATTCTTGCGGGCCCATGTGCTGGATGATCAAGATGCGTTTGATTACGTTTATAACTTTGGCGACGCGCTAGACCCAGTGGTGACCACTCAAAGCGTCGAAGCCGTGAAGACGCCTGAACCGTCTGCGGCTGTTGGGGGAGTGGTGCTGGTGGCGGCTTTAGCCGGACGGCGTTTGCTCAAAAGGCGAGGAGGAGAATAAAAGCAACTTGAAATTTCAGCGCGGACGGGCCTAAATGTGGCTGAAGTTTAAGTGAGGGGGTCAGCGGGTCTTACAAATGCCTCAGGTAAGCTGATGTGAATGGTTATCGCTTGTCCGTCCTGGCTTGTCGGCAGGGTTGGCCTAGCGGTTCCTGGCATACTGCTGGCTAAGCTGCCTAGAACCTGTCTAGCTTGGAGCTGGGCTAGGCAGGTTAGGATATTGCGATCGCGGCTTTGTGTGGGTTCCATTCCCGGATAAAACTGATTGCGGCAGGCATCCGAGTGAGACAAATGGGTCACTGCCCCCGCCGTGATGATCGAAAATCCGAGCAACTCGGCCCGCATTAACAAATCTTGGTCTTCCCAACCCCAGCCTCGAAAGCAGTCTTTATACCCTCCAAGTTTGAGCAACGTGTGGCGACGGGCACAAATTAAACCGCATCCCGGACGTTGCGGATCGGATTGGGGGGGAACGGTTTCAAGCGCGATTGTCACCCGATTGGCTGCTCGATACAGCCGATAGCGGTAGCAACTTCGACGCAGCGAGTCTGACTGGGGATTAGATTCTTGTACGGTTTGCACATAGGCAATACTATCTGGCTCAGCCTGCACGGCGGTCAGTAAGGCCTCAATAGCCGTTGCGGGCCACAAGATATCCGCATCAGAAACTAGCAAAAATTCAGCATTAGCCTGGGCGATACCGCGATTGATTAACGTGGCTTTATTAAACCCGGCGATCGCTTCCCAAGGCTGGCATAGCCCTTTTTGAGGCACTTTGCCACTGATCATTGGACTCGGTAAAACCTTTACCTTTGGCTGCCCTTTCAGACGCTCCAAGTCAGCCAATAGCTCAGCATCTGAGGAGCCCCCATCGCATAGCCAAATGGTATCAATCGCGCCTTTCAACGCCAATAACTGCGTCACACAAGACACCACCGTCCGCCGATCTTTCATTGGAATAATGACATCCACAGGCGAAATCTTCCCTGGAAACCACCCCTGACCGTAGCCGAGGATGTGACCTGAATCAACACAGTAGTTGACATCCATCACCCCCCACTAGCGATGGAATCACATCTGATCCGTTATTGCCATCACCCCCTGATTCGGTTCTATGGCTGATGATAAGAACCATAAGGAGCGCGACGCACTGAGCGATCATAAAGTGCGCCGCCTATAAAACGCATAACAGATCCAATTCTCTAGCTTGAATTCCCTCTAGTCAGACGAACCTGCAACACACACGCTGTCCCCGGCAATTGTCGGGGATTTTTTTTCGCTTTGGTTTATAAGTAGATCACACACCGGATCCAGTTCGGGATGTGGAATTTTCCCGGGCGCAAAACTCCAGGTCTGGCCCTAGACAAGGTTAAAGATCTCTGGTGTAAAAGTCTTTTGATAAAAGTGTCGCGATTTTGACGGACTGCAATATAACTAAGGCAGTTTTTCGCTTGGAGGGTTTTATACCGCCTCCAAGTGTCAATTGTCAGTTTTTCTATTGAGGTGTGGCAACTGTGGTTCCTTCGCTCAAGCAAGTTAGTTTATTGGTGGGATCTGGATTGATTTGGTGGGTAGCGGGCTTACCCAGGGCAGGATACGGGGCGCAATCTCCGGATATTGCAGCAATAGGATCAGGCGTGACGGTCATTGACGCAGCCATACCAAAGGGGTTAAATCAGTCTGGAATGGCCGTCGCGCGGCAATCGCCCCTATTCGCACAATCTATTGACAGCGTTATTGGTGACTATGAACCCACAGCGCCGCCAGAGAACCCCGAGTTCCTACCCCCTGATCGGTTTATTGAGGAAACCAACCAAATTGACTACCGGGTTGGGGCACTGCAGCAAGACTACACCGGGAGTCTCTGGGTGGGGTCTTGGCAAGGTCTAGCGCGGATTGATCCAGAAACCGGAGAAATTTTAGCCCGAGTCAATCTGCCCGATACTGTGATTTCTGCCATGGCCCAAGATCGAGTTGGGCGAGTTTGGGTCGGCACCTATGGCGGACTGGTGCGTGTTGACCCCCGCACTAATGAAATTACGACTCAAAATTTCACGTTGCCGTCAAACCGGGTGTTGGCGCTGCAGATTGATAGTCGTGGATTTTTGTGGGTCGGCACCGATCAAGGTTTAGCCATGGTCAGCCCGGATCGCGGTTTTTTGATGACGACGATTCGCAATCTACCTGGTGTCAGCGCCAATACCATGACCCTCGATCGCCAGGGACGCCTTTGGGTCGGTACCTTGGACGGCGTTGTCCGCATTGACACGGGTAGCGCCGCCGTCCGCCGCCGTGACACCAGCGTCCCTGGGCAAGTGGTGCAAAGTCTTACGCTTGGCCCCCAAGGGCGGTTATGGGCTGGTACGCCTGCCGGATTGTTTGTGTTAGACAGCACCTCAGGGCAGGTGGTGCGAGCCGTCTCTCAAATGCGCGATCGCAACATTAGATCCCTCGATTTTGACAGCACCGGTAGTTTGTGGGTGGGCACCAGCAATGGGCTGTTTAAACTCAATCCCTACAACGGAGCGATCATTGGCCAAGTTCCTAACCTGCCGTCGGGTGAAGTCTTTGCCCTTTCCCCAGATACGGGGAATAAGCTTTGGGTAGGCACCCGTGAAGGTTTAGCCTGGGTCAGTCTGACCACTGGTCAAGCCAGGCCACACAATGGGTTTGTGCGGCAACAGGCTCAGTTCTACTAATCTTGTAGGACTAAAGTGGACGCCCCCTTTAATTTGCTATTCTGACAACCGTAACCCTTTTGCTGTGCACACTTTCATGGCTGTTACGGTTAATCAGTTTGTTAAATGGAAGCAATCAGGGCGTCCCATTGCGGTGATGACAGCCTGGGATTACACCTCAGCGCAGATTGTCGATCAAGCTGGGGCGGATCTGGTCTTAGTGGGGGATTCCCTAGCGATGACTTCGTTGGGCTACGATACCACCCTCCCCCTGACCCTGGATGAAATGATGCACCATGCTAAATCGGTGCGGCGGGGCACACAAACGGCGTTGATGGTCGTGGATTTGCCGTTTCTAAGCTATCAGGTGAGCTTAGAGCAAGCCATGATTTCTGCCGGACGAATGATTAAAGAGGCTGGGGCCCAGGCCGTCAAGCTTGAAGGGGGGCACGCTTCCATTCTCGACAAGATTCAAGCCCTGATTCAAGTGGGTATTCCGGTGATGGGGCATGTGGGGTTGACGCCCCAATCAGTGCACCAGTTTGGCGGTTTTCGCAAACAGGGCAAGTCCCCTGAAGCGGCAGAGCGAATCTTGCAAGAAGCGATCGCAGTGGAAAACGCCGGTGCCTTTTGCATTGTGCTAGAGCATATCCCCGCCGAATTAGGGAAAGCGATTAGCCAAAGTCTGACGATTCCTACCATTGGCATTGGCGCAGGTCCTGATTGTGACGGACAGGTGCTGGTGACCTCAGATGTTTTGGGGCTATCCGATTGGCAACCGCCCTTTGCCAAATCCTATGGAAACCTGCGTGAACAGGGGATCGAAGCCGCTCGTCAGTTTTGCCAGGATATCCGCGATCGCGCGTTTCCCTAAGACTCATATAGACTAGAAAAACTGCCTGTTCACACTTCATACGCCTTCATCTCTAAAACCTCATGACAGCAACTCCAACCCAGCAGAAATACGACATTAAAGACATTACGCTTGCCACTCAGGGCAAACAGCGTATTGAGTGGGCCGGGCGAGAAATGCCCGTGCTGCGCCAGATTCAAGACCGCTTCGAAGCCGAAAAACCCCTAGCCGGGATTCGCATCTCCGCTTGCTGCCACGTCACGACCGAAACAGCCCATCTCGCGATCGCCCTCAAAAAAGGCGGTGCCGATGCGGTTCTAATCGCCAGCAATCCCCTGTCAACCCAAGACGATGTGGCCGCTAGCTTGGTTGCTGACTACGGCATCCCGGTGTATGCCAAAAAAGGGGAAGATAACGCCACGTATCACAGCCACGTGGAAACCGCCCTCGACCATCGCCCCAATATCATCATTGACGATGGTAGCGATGTCGTTGCCACAATCGTCAAAGAGCGTCAGGCTCAACTCTCTGACATTATCGGCACCACCGAAGAAACCACCACTGGCATTGTGCGCCTGCGAGCCATGTTCAACGATGGGGTGCTGAGCTTCCCCGCAATGAACGTCAACGATGCCGACACCAAGCACTTCTTTGACAACCGCTACGGCACCGGGCAATCCACCCTCGACGGCATTATCCGCGCCACCAACGTCTTGCTGGCCGGTAAAACGCTGGTCGTTGCGGGTTATGGCTGGTGCGGCAAAGGCACCGCGTTGCGGGCACGGGGCATGGGTGCCAATGTCGTAGTCACCGAGATTGACCCGGTACGGGCAATTGAAGCCACGATGGACGGCTTCCGCGTGATGCCCATGGCTGAGGCTGCGCCCATTGGTGACCTGTTCATTACGGTAACGGGCAACAAGCACGTGATCCGTAAAGAGCATTTTGAGGCCATGCATGACGGCGCGATCGTTTGTAACTCCGGCCACTTTGACATTGAAATCGACCTGAAATCGCTTAAAGAGATGACCTCTGAAGTGAAGCAGGTGCGCAACTTCACTGAGCAGTATTTCCTCACCAGCGGCAAGTCAATCATTGTCTTGGGTGAAGGGCGTTTGGTCAACCTGGCGGCGGCGGAAGGCCACCCCAGCGCTGTGATGGATATGAGCTTTGCCAACCAGGCCCTGGCTTGCGAACACCTAGTGAAAAACAAGGGCAGCCTAGAGCCGGGTCTACACTCAATTCCTGAAGAAGTAGACAAGGAGATTGCTCGTTTGAAGCTGCAAGCCATGGGTATTAAGCTCGACAGCCTTACCCCTGAGCAAACGATTTACATCAACTCCTGGACAGTTGGCACCTAATTGCTAGGACTGATTTGTTCAGTACTCGAGGGTATCTGATTGAATGATCTGGTTTAGTGCGTCAATGCTCTGCATTGACGCACAGATTTTATGAACACTTTGATTTGCAATGTTGATTAGCATTGAACTAATGGAGTCAATAGTAAGATGGATTAGTTGACACACGGGATATTGGTGCTGCTGTGATCATCACAAAATTATCCTTAGCAGATTATTTAGCCTTAAATGCTGGTCCCTACGAAGGATTTGAAGGGGGCTGTGAATTTGTGAATGGGGAAATCATAGAAATGCCGCCAGAGAGCACTCAAAATGCACTAATTTCTTTGTTTCTATTGCAACAGTTTTTACAGGTTGTGCCGTTCCATTGGCTGCGAAGGATGGAAACTGAGATTGTTGTTGCTGGGCGAGTGCGGCTGCCCGATTTTCTGGTGTTGGGTGAAGAGCTGGCAGTTGCCTTAGAAGGTAGCAGCCGTAGCACGATTACTGAAGCGATGCCTGCGCCATTGCTGGTGGTAGAAGTCGTATCGCCAGGGAAGGTGAATGAAGATCGAGATTATCGCTATAAGCGTTCTGAATATGCAGCACGGGGTATTGAAACCTATTGGATTGTGGATCCGGCAAAGCAAATGGTAACGGTGTTGACGCTAGTGGATGGGTTATATGAAGCGCAAGAATTTGTAGACAATGATGTGTTGTCTTGGCAAGAGTCTCCTGGCGAGGGTTCTGAGCAATCTAGGATTTTTAGCGTGTCGGTGTCAAATTTGTTGTGTCCAAGAGGGCATTGAGAAGCAAGACCAGTTGTATCCTCAAGAAGAAATGTAATCGTCGAGCAACTTTAAACTGAGCAATTCGATTTTTATTCGTGATTAACCAAGGCTGGACGGGAGCATCCCGACTTTGTAAATAGACCGATAATGGGATGAGTGCCGTCTCCTCAGGAGTCAACTCTCATGGATGCTCAAAAGCAAGAACGCCTGAAAGCCTGTTTGCAAGAAGTGGCTGAAATTCTTTATGAAGAGAG
>JBCBZT010000127.1:0-3113 GCA_039815185.1 Cyanobacteria bacterium P01_A01_bin.123
ACCTGGCCCGCGAAGGTGGTGACATCATCCGCGAAGCTTGTAAGTGGTCTCCTGAGCTGGCGGTTGCTTGCGAACTTTGGAAAGAAATCAAGTTCGAATTCGAGACCATGGACACTATCTAAGTGCCAAGGCTGGGGCAGCAGAATTGTTGGCATTGCCAAGGGTCTTGTCAATGCCAACAAAAATTGCTGCCCTGGTTACCACATCCGCTGTTTGAACCTGCTTTAATGCAAGCGCTGCATTGAGCTGACCTATGGATATAAAGCGAATCGCAAAAGATACGGCTAAGACGCTGACAAGCTATCTAACCTATCAGGCGGTTCGAGTGGTCCTGGGACAGCTGCGAGAGATAAACTTGCCTCGCTCCCACTGGTTCAACGAGTTTGCTACCCGAGATAAGCTGCAGGATGGGGAGGCATTTATCGCCGCCCTCATGCAAGAGCAGGCCGACTTGGCCCTGCGGGTTATGACCGTTCGTCAGCATCTGGCCGAAGAAATTACTGAGTTTCTACCAGAAATGGTGTTGACGGGTATTCAGCAAGCAAACATCGAGCATCGCAAACGGCATCTAGAGCGCATTACCCAAATGAGTTCTGAAGAGCTGCGTAGCGAAGCCGATGCGGGTGAAGGAGACTCCCCATCTGACTAACGTTGTAAACCGATCACCGACAAAACTATGAAAACTCTGCCTAAAGAGCGTCGTTACGAAACGCTATCTTATCTTCCCCCCCTGTCTGATGCTCAAATCGAGCGTCAGATCCACTACGTTCTCGAGCAGGGCTATTTTCCTGCTATTGAGTTCAACGAGGATTCTGATCCTACGGCCTACTACTGGACCATGTGGAAGCTGCCCATGTTTGATGCCAAGAGCACCCGTGAAGTTCTAGACGAAGTTCAGTCCTGCCGCTCTGAGTATCCCGACTGCTTTATTCGTGTAGTTGGCTTCGATAACGTCAAGCAGTGCCAAATCCTCAGCTTTATCGTTCACAAGCCCGGCGCTGGTGGCAGCAGCTACCGCTACTAGGCTTCAATGTTGAATTGATGTAAGGCACTCAGTTAACTCAAAAAAAGGGAAGGTTCTGATGAGCCTTCCCTTTTTTGCTGGAAGTTATGATGTAAGTACGATAAAAACCTTTAAATGAAAATCCTCGGCCTGTATTTACAACATCCGCTCCTATGTCATCCCACGACCAGTTAAGTCAGCGCCAACGCCTGTATGAAGAAATTGATCGGGTGCCAAGTTTTGCTGTTTGGGTTATTTTGCAGTTTGCTTTTCTCGTCGTTGCGTTGGTAAGGCTTGCAGCAGTTTTCAAGCAGAACGCTGATACGGGGCTAGGTTGCAATGAAGACGAATCTTCTGTGTCAGCTGCAGAATTAGCTGGAGATTTAGCTGGTTGTGTAGATGATGGCCCGTTAGATTTATCAACGAATCCAAGCTACATGAAAGGTTTTGGCTCTTAATGCAACGTAATGTTGTACTTGATACAGGGCCACTCGTTGCGTTTTTGAATGGTCGTGACCAGTATCACCAGTGGGTTGTTGGGCAGTGGAAACTAATTGAGCCACCTTTGCTGACTTGTGAGCCAGTTATTGCAGAAAGCTGTTTTTTGTTGAGACAGATATCTGGCGGCAGCACTGCAGTTATTCAACCGATAGAAAAGCAAGCTATCAAAATAGACTTTACTTTGAGTCAGGAAGTGAATGCTTTGGGCCAAAGCCTCACCAAATACTCATCAGTCCCAATGTCTTTGGCAGATAGCTGTTTGGTCAGAATGGTAGAGAAACGGCCAGATAGTCAGTTGTTGACTCTAGACAGTGATTTTAGAATCTATCGAAAGAATCGTAATCAGGCCATTTCAGTGATTATGCCTAACTGACGTTAGGAACGATTAAACCTTGATAGCGCTGGGTTCAGCGGCGGCGGCAATAATACGATGGCAGCCTGAGTCCGGATAGGCCCAATCGTAATAGCACTCTTTTGGGTTACCCCAGCACAGACCCAGATACAGCTCACTACGGGTGGCGGTTAGGTCAGCCCATTCTGCCTCTTGGATATAGGCTTGGACCTGGGTGATGTCTATCTCAACCGGGTCATGGCCGGCTTCCCAAAGGCGTAACCCCTCAATGGATGCTTGCCAAAACTGAAGAATGCTGGCTTTGGCGGCGGCGAGGGCTACTTTATCGGCTTGAATCGCCGTTAGGTCTGGATGAATTTCCGGTAGCTGGATTGTATGGTTTTTAAAGGTGCAGGGATGCCACACCAGACCTGACACGCTGTGGTCTCGCTGGTACTGGTGAATTTGGGCGCGAAAGTCTTGGTAGGCAAAGACTTTGCTGAGTTTATCGGCTCCGATGGCTTTGGAGACGACTGGATTGGCCAAACGGTCATCTGTGGATAACAGTACCCGTTCTCCACGCCAGGCGGCTTTGAGTTCGTGATCGAGGATGTCGATAAGTTGCTGGGTGGTGTAGGTCATTACTCTACCGGGCGGCTTGATGGCATTTTAGCAATCGGTTGTTAGCCAGCGCAGTAAAGTAGAGGACTTGTTGCACGATTCTGATTCTAAAAGGACTGGGTCAATAGCTCATATATGCCAGCGGCATCCACCGACTCTGCTACCTGGGCATTGGGTGATTTGCCTGTACGTCCCCACCAGTCGATCACGGTACGCCCCAGGTTTTCAGGGCTGGTGGTGTCAATGGCAGTGTGGGCAGACCGAAAGGTAAATAGCTCTGGTTTGAGCAGATAGGCGATGACGCAGGGATCGTGGAGCGGGGCACCGTTGATGCCATAGCGCTCCCGATCGGGGGTGCCGTAGTGGGTTAGTAGGTCAGCGGCGACGTCGCCCACGGGGGTGTTGAGCTGTCTAAAGGTGTCCAAGCGCTCGGGGGTGGTAAGCACCTGGTGGGTGGTGTCCAGGGTAATCAGGGTGATGGGAATCCCTGACTCAAATACGACCTGGGCGGCATGGGGGTCAACATAGATGTTAAATTCGGCGGCGGGGGTGACGTTGCCGTGGGGGATGGCACCGCCCATGGCGATGATGGTGTCGATTTTGCTGGCGATCTGGGGTGCGTGGATAAGGGCCACCGCAATATTGGTGAGCGGCCCA
>JBCBZT010000002.1:0-255890 GCA_039815185.1 Cyanobacteria bacterium P01_A01_bin.123
CCAATGGTGGCCAACTGCTCAGCTTGTAGATAGCTGTAGTTGACAATACGCGCTTGGTGCTTATCGAGATAGGCACAAAAGTTGGCTGCTTGTTTTCGACGGCAATCGTTGAAGAGAGCTTTAGCCGCTTCTCGCTGACCGTTCCACAGCAAGGTTTCTGCCTTATCTAAGCGTTTCAGAGAGCCCCCCACTTTATAGAGATTTTCCTTCAGGTGATACCAATCGAGAATTTCAAAGCGTTGTGCTGCGCTGCCAATCGTCTTAAACAGATTCCAAATACCATCATGGCCATCCCCTAAGCACACTAAGGGAGTGCTCAAGGGTTGAGCATTAATCCAATCGGTTAAGCTCAACGAATCCTGAAATCGAGCGCCGTAGTAGAGGCCACTGAGCCGAGCAGCTTTGTAGTCGCGCCAGCAACTTCCTGCTCCAGACTGCCCTCGCAACCGGACTTTGCCCCCGTCAAGACTGATTTCATTGACCGCTTGCTTAGCCTCTGGTGGACGCCACTCTTGGTGTTGTACCAGTCGATGTAAACTGCTGTGGCCGACCGACATGCCAGTTAGCGCCTCTACTTCAGACTCGGCACTTTGATAGGACTCGTTGGCACACAATCGCAAGCACCCTTTACTCAAGACTGGACTCAAGCGCCCATAGGACTCTAAGGCCAGTCGGCGAGCTTGCTGTTGATGGATCGCTAAGGTGCCGATACAGCTCTTCAGCTTTCTGATTCGTCCCCGCTGGGTGTGGGTAACCTGGCTGATAAAAAATGGCCCAATGCCGGGCCAACATGCCCCAGGAGATGGCCCCGAATCGTTTTCTCTATCCCTTCTAAGTCTTGTATCGCAGCTGGTTCACTCTCTTCATAAAGAATTTCAGCCACTTCTTGCAAACAGGCTTTCAGGCGTTCTTGCTTTTGAGCATCCATGAGAGTTGACTCCTGAGGAGACGGCACTCATCCCATTATCGGTCTATTTACAAAGTCGGGATGCTCCCCCATAGATCTAGGTATGAGCAAAGTTATTGTGCTAGCCCTAATCTGTCAGATTGCAGTTCTTGCCTAGCCTTCAAATAACCAACTCTGAACCCGCTGAAGACTTTTCCACTCCGGACGGCGCTTCAGTCCGTCTTCAAAATTTTCTTGAATTTCTTTACGGAGCTCTTCAATGCTCAACACCGCTTGCGCAGCCATATCGACGTGGGTTCTTACCCCCTTTTTGCCGGTTTCTAACATGGCGATCGCAAGGTTAATCCGAGCCTGGGGGTCTTTGGGCGCAAGTTTAACGGCTTTTTGAGCCGCTTTGTAAGCGCCATTGGGTTTGTCAGCCAGTAGGCTTAACCAAGCCAAGCAAGTCCAAGCTGCGCTGTTCTTGGGGGTGCGATCGCAAATTTCTTTAAAGACTGGAAGCAAGTTTTCGGCGGGTTCTCCGGCCTTGTAACGTTCAATGCCTTGGTCAAACAGAGTATCAACTTGAGTCATAACAATTGGCGGTTAGACACCGCTAAAAGAACCTTAGAAACTTTACCAGCTCAACGCAGTAGGGGCATAGCACGCTATGCCCCTACTGCAGTCCAGAATAAGCCCAAGCTTAGAACCAGCCTAGAAGAATTTTCTAACGTGGCGGCAAAATCGGCCTACTGTTTCCAGGGGATAGTAGAGTTAAATCGCTTCCTATATCCCCATGCGACGCGGTCGCTTAGATCTAAGAACCTAGCAGCACAGGTGCCCTATTTCCAAATTCAGCTACAACTATACGCTAATGCAACTATGCGCCAAAGGAATTGCCGCAGCCGCAGGTCTGGGCCGCATTGGGATTCGTAAACTGAAAGCCACCCCCAATTAAAGCGTCGCTAAAATCTAGGACGAGGCCATAGAGGTAAAGCAGACTTTTGCGATCGCAGACAACTTTAAACCCCTCATAGTCATAAACTTCGTCATCAGGGGTGATACTCTCAAGGTTGGAAAAGTCCATCATGTAAGACATTCCAGAACAGCCTCCCTGACGGACGCCGACCCGTAGGCAGAGGTCCTCGCCATGCTTATCTCTGAGCGCTAAAACGTGGTTCAGGGCTGCTTCAGTCATCTGAATGCCGCGTTGGGATTGGGTTGCTTGGGTCATGGCAGTCGAGATAGGGATATTGTTCGGCTAGGTTGCATTTTAATCTGAACCTATATCTTAGTTTAACTTGTCTAACCTCGGTCTGAGGTTAGCAAGTCTTTTGGAACGACCTAGAGAAAAATCTATTGTCATTGTCTTTGACAGGTGTGAGCTTTTTATTTCTTTACAGAGTCTGCTGGCTTTTGAGGGCTCAAAGTTCAGCGTTTTCAGTAAACGAAGAAATTATTGCGGCAATTTTCAAATAATTAGTTAACAATAGTTTGCAGCGCGTGTTGGTTATTCGCAATTGCCAGAATACTTTTAGAGTAACTCTCGATAGAATGGCGTTCAAACGTTTAGTGGGCGCTGCTATTTTTAGACAGGCGGCTACTGTTGGAATCCTTTGTTCCTACTATGCTCTCAGGGCTCTAGCCCCTCTATACGTTAGGTTTAAAATTCTTTGCTCGGGGATTGCTAAATTGCTCCATGAACTCATTGAATAGTTTGACTAGCCGACGCCTCAATCGCCTTCCCAAGCATCCTAGCGTTTGGGAGGGCGATCGCCGCAGTATTGGCGCTAGTTTGCTACTAGAATTCGATGCCGATAGTAACCCAGACGAGCCCAATGGTGACTGTATTTTGTGGGTTGATGGTACCCAAGGTATGGTGCGAGGCATCAGCGTTGTGCCTGCCGAAACAGGCCACGAAGCTGTAGTACGTACTCTACTGCAAGCGATGGAAAGCCCCCAAGGGCCAGCAGAACCAAGCCGACCGCAAAAAATCGTGGTTCGCGATCGCGAGATTCACTTCTTCTTGCGGGGAGCGCTGCAAGATGTGGATATTGACATCGAGTATGTACCCACCCTGCCCCTGATTGACGAGATTTTTGAAGGGTTGATGCAACAGGTGGGTCAATCCCTGCCTAATCTTCCCGAGATCTATGCCGACGACCTGATGACCAAGGCATCCCAACTGTGGCAAGATGCTCCCTGGAACGTGTTGAATGAACAGCAAATCCTAGCGATTGAAGTTAACCGCTGGGATATTGAAACCCTCTACATCTCTGTCTTGGGCATGGCTGGCGTTGAGTATGGGGTGTTGATGTACCGTTCGTTAGAATCTTTGCGTCAGTTTCGGCAACGCGTTTTGGGTGCCGATCAGGCCCCCAAAAAACTTCAGCAGGCTTTTCTAGAGCAAGATTGCTTATTTCTCAATTTTGAACTGTTAGAAGAACAGCCAGATCCAGAGGTAGACGTTTTTTCACCTTTTTGGACGATGCAGCCCACAGCGATTCAGCCAGAATTCGGTAGCCTCCATCCCCTGGAGGGGTTGCGTACGGTTTTGGCTGACGAGGAAGCTGCTACCTTCATTGCGGTTTTAGAGGCAATGCATCGCTTCTTCAGTCGCCACTATGCCAAATTTGACAGTGCCATCTTCCCAGCATTAGAAGGGCGCTATCGCATTCCTAATCCGATGGCTGAAGATACCCCAAGCTTGGTGCCCATTAAGGTCAAAACGTTACCCGATGTGGCCACAGTGCTGCTTGAGGAGACCGCCGCCCTTGAGGAAGAAATTCCGGGTCAGGCATTTCCAATGCTGCGTGATGATTATGTGCCTGAAGGGGCGCTGATTATGCTGCGTTCGTTTTCTGACAGTTGGCTCCAGTATTTGCGCAAGAGTTATACGGTTTATCATCAAGCTCTCTCCAGCACAGCCACTGCCTTGACCAATGGTTTAGAACCACCAGAGCAGGACTTGCCCATTGTGGTGATTCAAACTTCTCGTCCCAAAGCCCTAGATTTGATTGAGAACCTGAAGCAGGCAGACGGGATAACCGCCGTGTGCTTTAACTGGGGAACCGATCCACTCACAGGGGAAGAATACGATCTTGGATTGTTGCAAACCGGTAATGGGGAGTTTCATTTGTTTGGGGAATTTTCGCGGGGCGATCGAACTGACCAACAACTGGTTGCCCAATGGCAGCGATGGCAAGCCAGAGCCAATGGTTACTGTGGTGTCGTGATTGCTGGTGGTATTACAGGGGCCTCCAAAGGAGAACCGCAGCTGAATCAAATGCTAGGATTCTTTGAAACACGACTGCGATCGCCAGAAGACCTTAATCTCACGCCGCTACAGCTCCAGGTCGCAGTGGATTGGGAAGCTGATTTTTAAGCTTTCAGCTGGGGGACGGTTTGGTAGGCTAGATATCTACGATGTGAATACCCCTTGCCCTTTATGGTGTCTGCCAGTTCCCAACTATTACCGAGACCAGATCAATGTCATCCTAGGGCGAATCTTTATCCGATCAGCATTGCGCCCATGATGGATCGCACCGATCGGCATTTTCGCTTTTTTATGCGGCAAATTACCCGGCATACGTTGCTCTACACCGAAATGGTGACCAGCGCGGCGATCAAGTATGGCGATCGGGATCATCTCCTAAGTTTTTCTCCAGCGGAAAAGCCCCTAGTGTTGCAGGTGGGGGGAGATGATCCCACTGATTTAGCCCTATGTGCCCGAGTTGCAGCAGACTACGGCTATGACGAGATTAACTTGAATGTGGGTTGCCCTAGCGATCGGGTTCAGAGTGGACACTTTGGAGCTTGTTTGATGGCCCAACCCCAACAGGTGGCAGACTGTGTCGCCGCCATGGCAGCGGCAAGTTCCCTGCCAGTCAGCGTGAAGCACCGGATTGGCATTGACAATCGCGATCGCTACGACGACCTGATCAATTTTGTCGCCACGGTTGCCCAAGCTGGATGCGCTCGCTTTAGCGTCCATGCCCGCAAGGCTTGGTTGCAGGGGTTAAGTCCTAAAGAAAATCGCACAGTGCCGCCCCTACGTTATGGCGACGTGTATCGACTGAAGCAAGACTTACCCCATTTGGGGATTGAAATTAATGGTGGTATCACTACGCTGGCGCAGGTTCGAGAGCATCATCAGTTTGTAGATGCAGTCATGATTGGCCGAGCCGCCTACGACAATCCCTATCTATTCGCCACTGTCGATCGCGCCTTCTTTGACCCTGCTGCGACAGTGCCTGCTCGCCACGCGATCGCCACAGCCATGCTCGATTACAGTGAGACCTGGATGACTCAGGGCCTAAAACTCAACAAAATTACCCGTCACATGCTGCAACTGTTTACCCATCAACCTGGTAGCCGCAACTGGCGACGACAATTAACCGAAAAGTCCTGCCTACCAGGAGCAGGCCCCGAAGTGATTCAAACAGCCTTGGATATGCTCCCTACCAATGAACTATCAGACGTAGAATCCATCCTCTAATTGCAATCGGTCTCCCCATAACCTCATTTCCCCTCACCCCAAAGTTCATCGCCAGACCACAGCTATCCACAATATGTCAACTCACTCCCTGCAATTGGGCACTTTAAGCAAGTCCTGGTTGAGTCCCCAACCGCCCCATTGCGTGTCAACGAAAATATAGATCAAAGGAGTGATTTACCATGTTGCCAGTGCTACTTGCAGTGGTGCCGTTACAGGCTGCGATTGCGGTTGAGGTTCCTACCAGTCCAGTCTTAGAAGAAGTTCAGCCGACACCCTACCTGGCTCAAGTGGCCACAGACTGGTCTGACAATCTGGTGAGCTACAGCAACCAAGTAGGTCAACAAATTAGCTTGTACTGTGAACCCAACGGTACCCTGTATCCGGTTTGGGGAAGCGGTGTTTACACTACTAATTCATCGGTTTGCAGCGCTGCTGTTCATGCTGGAATCATTCGTCCCTCCATGGGTGGGCAAGTCAACATTGAAATAACCACTTGGCAAAACGGTCATAGGGGCGTGACTCGTAACGGCGTTAGCTCCCTCGATTGGGAATCGTCAGATACCAGTTTTGTATTTATTGGCAATCGCCCAACGAACTACATATCCGATTGGTCTGATAATGCGACAGCCTATCGAGGTCAAACCGGTCAACGGGTTTTTGTCACCTGTGCGCCCAATGGCTCCCTCGGCAGTGTTTGGGGAACCGGCACCTACACCGATGACTCTTCTATTTGCTCAGCAGCAGTCCATGCCGGTTTAATTGATACAGAGCAAGGTGGCAACGTGATGATCGAGATTGCCCAGGGTGAAATTGCTTATGAGGGGACTTCCCAGCATGGGATAACTTCATCAGAATGGGGCCGCTGGGAAGGCAGCTTTGTTTTTGTTGAAAACTAGCCAGTCATCGAAAACGAGAAAGTTGGTCGGTCAAAGGTGCCGTTGAGACGTCATCCTGTTTCTAAACGGCACCTTTTCGGTGAACGGCTATACCTCCAAGCAGGGTGCTGCGTTACAGTCTAAACATGTAGCGGAGGAATTGATGATGGCATCCTTAACCGAACAAAAGTGCGTTCCCTGCGAAGGTGGTGTCGATCCGATGAGTGAGTCAGAAATCGACGCTCAGAAAGCTCAGATTCCTGATTGGCAAATCATTAAAGAAGGCGAAAATGCTCGCCTCCAGCGTAAGTTTACGTTTCCCGATTTCGTCCAGGCTATGGCTTTTACCCAAAGCGTCGGAGAAGCCGCTGAAGCTAACGGGCACCACCCATTGATTTGCTTAACCTGGGGAGAAGCAACGGTGACTTGGTGGACCCATGCGATTGATGGTCTCCACCAAAATGATTTCATTATGGCAGCCAAAACCGATGCGCTGGTCTAGCCTTTGTCAGAGACCTTGTCTCGATCGACTAGAGCAACTCATCTAGGCTAAGTCCTTCTAGCGCTTCAAGATCATCTGCAGAGTCCACGAGTTCTTGGCAGAGGTCTTGGAGTGCTTTGTTTTGACTCCGACGGGAAACCCGTCGGTATTTCTTCGCCGATAGCTTTGGCTCTGCCTGGAGCTGTCCCGATCCGGCCACTTTGTATTTCATGGTGGTTTCGAGCTCATGCGGTTGGGTTTGGGAGTATCCCTGTATCGCGATCGCATTCAATAATTGCAAATAATGACCGTAGCGTTCCCAATCCCCGCGCACCACACAACCCGGTTCTTCCTGATGCAGGCAGTTGTTAAATTGACAGTGACGCTGTGCGAGTCGCTGGCGAATCTCAGGGAAATAAGCAGCTAAGTCTTCTGGAGCACAATCAATATTGGGTTGGTTAAAGCCTGGGGTATCCGCTAAAAAGCCACCCTGGGGGAGGGCAAACAGCTCTACGTGGCGCGTCGTGTGGCGACCCCGCCCCAGCTTGCCCGAAACTGTAGCAACCCGCAGATCTAAATCGGGGATCAAGTGATTAATTAAGCTTGATTTCCCTACCCCGGAAGGGCCTGAGACGATCGTGATGTGGGTACTTAATTTTTGATGTAGGGCTGCCGGAACGGATTGGTTTCGAACACTGAGCCACAGCGGATCGTATCCCCAGCGTTGCAAGCGCTGATGCCAAGCTGCTTGTGCAGCAGCATCGCCTAAATCGCGCTTATTCAGTGCTAAACATATCTGCATGCCCGTTGATTCAGCTTTGACTAAAAACCAACTCAGTTGGAAGGGTTCCAAACTGGGTTCGGCCAGGGCGAATACCAGCAGAATTTGGCTAGCATTGGCCACTGGGGGACGATCGAGCGCAGTAATACGGGGAGCAACGGCGGCGATCGCGCCTCGCTGTCCTTGCCAGTCTGGCTCTTGCACTTCAACGCGATCGCCCACCATTACCTGCTGCCCAGTTTTTTTCAATCGGGCCCGACGGGTACACAGCAAATGGCTAGGCTGTTCCCCGCTGCGTAGAGATGCGGAAATCAAAGGCTCATGGTTCAACGGGGAGGCAACTGCCGTTTTAACCATCGGCTCGAGACGTACCCAATAGTAATTAGCCTGGACAGACACAACCGTTCCCCATAGGGAATCTGCCATCTCCTTGGGGCAAGAGCCAGTCACGATTGGCTGTGATGATGCCTCGCGGGTCACAGCTAAACCTGAGGTTTGCGGACTTGGACAATGAAAAAGTCGTCCTGAGGATTCAATTGTTCGATGGTATAGCCTTCCATTGTGAGACTATCTGGAACCTGCTCAATCGGCTCTCCAGCATCGAGCCAAACTTCTAGCAGCGACCCTGTAGCCATGCGCTCTAGCTTGAGCTTCGTTCTGACAAAATTGAGTGGGCAAGGGGTGCCCCTTAAGTCAAGTTGGGCATCAGGCTGTGTTGACGGTACAGCATCGTTCACAGTGCTTGCCGCTGCTGTTCCCAGGCGCGCTGGGTGAGATTGTTGGAGATGCTCTGAAAGGGGGATCGTCATCCGCGAAATAGCCCTCCCAAAAATCCTTCAATGCCGCCTTTGCCAACCCGATCGCCGTGAATTTGGGCTAGCTGCTCCAAGAGTTCCCGTTCCTCCGGTCTAACTCGAGTCGGAATATCGATCAAAACCGTAATCAGATGATCTCCTCGGCTCACTGGGTTACCTAAGCGCGGCACCCCGTGGTTTTCCAAGGTCAGCACTGTATTAGGTTGGGTTCCGGGTGGAATCTGCAGTTCCACAGGGCCATCGACCGTTTCTACCTTCAACCGACAGCCTAAAATTGCCTGCAAGTAGCTGATCTTCAAGTCCGACAGAATGTTGATGCCGTCTCGCTTAAAGGATGCATCTTCATTGACAAATAGATAGACATATAAGTCTCCAGCAGGGCCACCTCGCATCCCTGCATCTCCCTCGCCTGAAACCCGCAAGCGAGTCCCGTTATCAACGCCCTTAGGAACTGTAATTTTGAGCTTCTTGGTTTCTTCTTTTTGACCGCTACCGCCACAGGTTTCGCAGCGATCTTCAATCACTTCTCCTGTACCGTTACAAGTTGGACAAGCAGAGACCTGGGTAAAGCTGCCAAAAGGTGTGCGAGTAGCCCGTCTTACTTGGCCAGAACCGCCACAGGTTGCACAAGTCTTAGGGCGCGTCCCTGCTTTGGCACCCGATCCCTCGCAGGTTTTGCAAGTTTCTAGGTGGTTGATCTTGATTTCCTTTTCGCCACCAAAAATGGCTTCCTTAAAATCTAGTCGCAGATCTAGTCGTAGATCATCTCCCCGAGCTGGCCCTCGCCGCCGCGTTGATTGACCCGCGCCTCCAGAAAAACCGCTAAAAAAGCTTTCAAAGATATCGGCAAAACCGCCCATGTCGCCGAAATCTTGGAATCCGGCGCTCCCAGCAGCACTCCCAACCCCGGCTTCGCCAAAACGATCGTAGCGAGCCCGGACTTCCGGTTCTGAAAGCACCTCATAGGCCCGGTTGATTTCCTTAAACCGTTCCTCAGCACCGTCTTCTTTATTCACATCGGGGTGATACTTACGGGCCAAACGCCGATAGCCACGCTTCAGCTCATCTTGGTCAGCATTGCGTGAAACCCCCAAAATTTCATAGTAATCGCGAGCCATAAAGCGATAGTCGAAGCCTCAGAATGGGCAGATTCAAACGACAAATTAGATGGTGTTCCAACCCTATATCCGAGCGGTTGGGATAGAGCACATCCATTCAAACATTGTAGAAGCGATGTGGGATTGTGACCATGACTCACCGCGCCTTAAGCCAATCAGGGAACAAACTATTCAAACAGACTAATCAATGGCTTCATAATCTGCTGTGATTGTTGCGTCGAAATTATCGGCTTCATCCTCCATGTCCATATCTGTAGAGTCAACGCCTAAGGTTTCATCTGGAATGCTGTCTTCCACCCCATCACTGTTAGCCCCTATACCCTCGGTGTTAATAGTGCCGTCATTCATTATCTCATCGTCATCATCAGCGTGCTGATAGAGGGTGGCACCAATATCAAACACCGTTTGTTGAAAAGTATCCAGGCGTAATTTGAACTCATCGGGGGTGATCTCGCGATCGCTCATCGCAGCCCGCAGGCCAGCTGCTTGCTCGGCAGCTTCAGCTTTCATATGCTCGGCCATGAGATCGCCGTTATCCCGCAGCGTTGCTTCATAGCTGTAGAACAAGTTGTCTGCACGATTCTTCAGATCTGCCAGAACCCGCCGCTGATTATCCTCATCCGCAAATGTATCTGCTTCCTGACGCATCCGCTCAACCTCGTCAGGATTTAACCCACCGGTGTTAGTAATCCGAATGCTCTGCTCACGCCCTGTCCCTTTATCGCGCGCTGAGACTTGCAAAATGCCATCAGCATCAATTTCAAAGGACACCTCAATTTGAGGTACCCCACGGGGAGCTGGTGGGATACCCGCTAGCTGAAACTTACCCAAACTCTTATTGTCTTTTGCCATTGCTCTCTCCCCTTGGAGCGCATGGACTTCAACAGAAGTTTGGCCATCGGTTGCCGTAGAGAAGACTTGCGCCTTACTGGTCGGGATGGTGGTATTGCGTTCAATCACCTTTGTAAACACTTCTCCCAAGGTCTCAATACCCAAGGACAGCGGAGTGACATCCAGCAGCAGTAAGTCTTTCACCTCACCACCGAGTACCCCAGCCTGAATAGAAGCCCCTAAAGCAACGGCTTCATCTGGGTTAACAGAACGATCAGGAGTCTTCCCGTTGAAGAACTGGGAGATGGCATTTTGGACTGCTGGAATGCGGGTGGAACCGCCCACTAAAATAATCCGGTCAATCTCATCGGGCGTCAATTCAGCATCCTTGAGTGCCTGGGCTACTGGTTCTAAGGTTCCTTGGACAAGCGGCTTAGCCAACTCTTCAAACTTAGCTCGGGGCAAATCCATCTCTAAATGCTTTGGACCTGTTTCGTCGGCGGTAATAAAGGGCAAATTAATCGGCGTTGTCAGGATATTTGACAGTTCAATCTTGGCTTTTTCTGCCGCTTCTCGCAGTCTCTGCAGGGCCATGCGATCGGTTGATAGATCAATACCTTCCTGATCTCGGAAACTGTCAATCATCCAGGTGACAATACAATCATCAAAATCGTCACCCCCTAAGTGGTTATTGCCAGAGGTTGCCTTAACTTCAAATACGCCATCTCCAAGCTGTAAAACGGAAACATCAAAGGTGCCTCCTCCTAAGTCAAAGACCAAGACGGTTTGATCTTGATCTTGCTTGTCTAACCCGTAGGACAAGGAGGCTGATGTCGGCTCGTTGATGATACGGAGTACATCAAGGCCAGCGATTGTGCCAGCATCCTTGGTTGCTTGTCGTTGAGCATCGGTAAAGTAAGCTGGCACAGTAATCACAGCCTGTGTGACTTCTTCGCCCAGATAAGCTTCAGCATCTTGCTTCAGCTTCTGGAGAGTCATTGCCGAAATTTCCTGTGGAGTATAGGTTTTGCCCCGAATTTGGACGTCAACCGTATCGTCTCGTCCCTTAACACAAACATAGGAGACTCTGGAGCGCTCCCGTTCTGTATCGTCCCAACGTCGGCCAATAAACCGCTTGATACTGAATACGGTGTTTTCAGCGTTGGTTACTGCTTGACGCTTGGCCAACTGCCCTACTAGGCGTTCCCCAGATTTGCCAAAGCCAACAATGCTTGGGGTTGTGCGACCGCCTTCCGTGTTGGCGATAACAACAGGCTTTCCCCCTTCCAATACGGCTACGCAGCTATTTGTTGTGCCTAAATCGATACCAATGACTTTTCCCATAGCGCTTGGCTTGTGTCGTACTAGATGAATAGGTGAGATGTGGCAGTCGGACAGTAAATGGGCTGGAAATAGTTAGGTCGAATAAGCTACTCCAGCGATCGGAGCTAGGCAATGACTACTAATTAGCTAACGCATCGCTGATTGTGAGGATAGGCATAACCTAATCAAAACAAGCCAAAAGTCCTGGACTTATCGGGGTTTAGTGAACCAAACTACACAATAACTAGCCTCCTCGAAAACTTAAAGCGCTAACCCCGGATGACACCGCTAGAACTACGTGTTCAAAACGTTATGCTCTGAGACATCATGTATCTGAGATATCGTCAGGGGGATCCTGCTCATGATTTCCTGGTTCAGGCGCAGCCGCGACTTTAACCATGGCATGGCGAAGAACCCGCTCACCTAAAAGATACCCTCTGACTAGCTCTTCCATAACAGTATCTTCAGGGTGTTGATCAGTCGGTTCTCTCATAACAGCTTCATGCAGCATTGGATCAAACGGCTGTCCTTCAGCCCGCATCGGTGATACTCCGATCCGCTTTAGACAATCAACCAATTGCTTATAAACGCTTTGATAGCTTTTGTGAATAGTGGTTTCTGACTCTGTCTGAGGCTTAATCTGGGCTCTGGCCCGCTCAAAGTTATCGATAACCGGTAAAAGTTCACTGATGGTGGAACATTTGATCTGAACCTCCATATCCTCCTTTTCCTTGCTTGTACGTTTGCGGAAATTTTCAAAATCGGCAGCAATGCGAACATACTGACCCGTTCGATCTTCAACTTGAGCCTTGAGTCCAGCGACTTGACGTTGTAGATCAGCAAGAGCGGCTTGACCTTCAGCATCCAATCCAGAGTCCTCGGAAGTTTTAGAGGCCACATCCTCAGATGACTCTTCAGTTGCAGTGGAATCCGCAGTCTCAGAGTCTACAAATGCCTGATCAAAATCAATTTCAATGTCAGCCGCGTCTACATCCAATTCCTCAATCGGCTCAACAGCTTCACTCCCTGAGGCTTGGGTGTTTTCTGGTGGATTAACTTCATCAATCATTGCGTTTGCGACCCAATTACATTTCTTGTGATGATCAGTTGGTCTCACAGCCTATCAAAACGATGAGCTGATATCCAACCATAATTAAAGCGCTTGCAATAGCCGTCCTGTACCTATTTAGGCTTAACTTATGTTAAGTCATCTCCAAGATTCGCGTGCAATTACGGAATAGGCTCGCTTTAGTGCCCTCGATATCCCAGCTAACCTAAGCAAAGGATGACGATTTGCTTGGTTTAACTGAGCTCAGAACCGTTATTATCGGTGAAGAGTGTGATCACTCAACCCTGAGCCTTGGTTTAATGTCTCAACGATTTCAATATTCCCTGATCCTTATTTAATATGATGCCTGTAAGCCAAGATTGCAAAATCTAAGTGGGTCTTGCAGGATTTATGTGTCTTGCATGGCTTAGCGTTTGGTTCTGCCAAAGTTCCAGGCTAAGAAATCTATGGCTGCGATGTATATCAATTCTCTAGTTTTGGGCACACTCTCTAAAAGGATTTTCCCCACTGACATATGACTAACTCCTCATCGCAACGTCGGGCACTGGTTCTCCAAAGGAGTTTCTCTCCCTTTGGCAACAAGCTTATTCAAGCGGGCTATGTCGATGGCGATCAGATGCAGAAGGCGTTGGCGGAGAGTCGCAAGACTGGTCGTGCCCTCACCGACATTCTAGAGGCACTGACCGGGCAACAGCTTTCTCCCGAACTGCTCCGCCAGTATAAGAAGCAGCAGTTGTTCGAACTCAAAATCCTGTACGGTGTTGAATCCTTAGATCCTGAGTTAGATAGCATCTCAGGGGTTCAAGTCACGGGCCTGATCGATGCTCTGATTCCGGTTGATACCTGCCGTCGTCATCGATTGGTTCCACTGTCCAAAGAAGAGGGGGAAAACCCTTCAGTATTGGTTGCGATGGTGGATCCAGAAAACCTGGAGGCCCAAGACGATCTCAATCGTATTCTGCGGCCCAAAAGCCTCAAATTGAGGCGGATGGTGATTACCGTTGAGGATTATCAGCGGCTGATCTCCACTTACTTAGACGAACAGGTCGCCCGTGAAAAGCAAAAAGACTTTGAACAATCGGTTGATGTTCAAAGTGATTTGGCTGATTTAGATGTCGGAGATCTCGATCTTGAAGAAGCTCCCGATGAAGAATCAGATCTAGGCGCAGCGTTGCAGGATGCAGGGGCTGCACCTGTAATTGCCTTGGTCAATAAGATTCTGGTTAAAGCTCTGCAAGAAGGCGTATCTGATATTCACGTGGAGCCCCAGGAAGAATTCCTGCGGGTGCGTTTTCGTAAGGATGGCGTGTTACGGCCTGCCTTTGAGAAAAATTTCCCCAAGAAGATTATTCCGGCGGTAACGGCACGCTTCAAAATCATTTCTGAACTTGACATTGCTGAACGCCGTGTCCCTCAAGATGGCCGCATTCGAAGGGTATTCCAGCAGCGGAAAGTTGATTTCCGGGTGAGCACCTTACCCAGCCGTTACGGTGAAAAAGTGGTGTTGCGGATTCTCGACAATGCCTCCACCCAGTTGGGGCTCGATAAGATGATTACGGATCCTGAAACACTCAGTATCGTTCAGGAAATGGGAGCTCGACCCTACGGCTTAATTTTGGTGACTGGGCCAACGGGATCAGGTAAAACCACAACACTCTATTCTCTATTGGCTGAACGGAATGATCCTGGGGTTAACATCAGCACTGCAGAGGATCCGATTGAATACACCTTACCCGGTATTACTCAGGTGCAGGTGCTGCGCGAGAAAGGAATGGTGTTCGCTTCCATTTTGAGAGCGTTCCTGCGCCAAGATCCGGACGTCATTCTGGTGGGTGAGACCCGTGATCCTGAGACTGCAAAAACGGCTATTGAGGCAGCGCTAACGGGACACTTGGTTTTAACTACGCTGCACACAAATGATGCGGCTGGCGCGATCGCCCGATTAGATGAGATGGGTGTTGAAGCTTTCCAGGTTTCGAGTTCACTGATTGGTGTGTTGGCCCAGCGCTTAATGCGCAAAGTTTGTTCTGACTGCCGCATTGCCTATCAGCCAAGCCATGAAGAGTTGGCCCGCTTTGGATTAAGTGCTGCTAACGATGGTGAGGTGACCTTCTACAAAGCCAACACAATTCCCAACGATGCGATTGACTCTGCGAAAGCGGCAGGTACCCTTTGCCAAACTTGTAATGGCGGAGGATACAAAGGGCGAGTCGGGGTCTATGAAGTGATGCGGATCACAGAGACTCTCCAAGCGCTGATTTCCGAGGGGGCTCCGACAGAGCGCATTAAAGAAGCTGCTGTCGAAGAAGGGATGCAAACCCTGCTGGCTTATAGTCTTAACTTGGTTAGACAGGGGCTCACAACTTTAGATGAGGTTGAACGGGTTACCTTCACAGACACGGGATTAGAAGCTGAACTCAAAGCCCGCCGTAAAACCTCTTTAACTTGCAGTAACTGTGGTGCAGAGTTGAAGCAGGAATGGTTTGATTGTCCTTACTGCTTGACCCCCCGTTTTCACGATTAGCCTTTTCCAGTCGAAACCACCTATTGATTCACATTGATTGAGGTAGACCTATGGAACTAATGATCGAAGACTTGATGGAAGAAGTGGTAGAGCGCGGTGGTTCTGACTTGCATCTATCTGCTGGCCTCCCTCCCTACATTCGGATTAGTGGGCATTTGACGCCTACTGATCACAATCCTATGTCGCCGGAGCAATGCCAACGACTCATCTTCAGTATGTTAAACAATACTCAGCGGAAAACGCTTGAGCAGACTTGGGAACTAGACTGTTCCTATGGTGTGAAAGGGCTGGCCAGGTTCCGGGTCAATGTTTACAAAGATCGAGGCACTTATGCTGCCTGTTTACGGGCTTTAAGTTCGAAGATTCCCTCCATGGAAATTCTTGGATTACCGAACATTGTCCGCGAGCTATCTGAAAAACCTCGGGGGCTCATCTTAGTAACAGGGCCAACTGGATCAGGAAAGTCAACCACGCTGGCTTCAATGATCAACAATATCAATCTGACGCGCGCGGAACACATTTTGACAGTTGAGGATCCGATTGAGTTTGTCTATGAACCGATCAAGAGCCTCGTTCACCAACGCCAAATTGGTGAAGATACTAAGAGCTTTGCCAATGCGCTGAGGGCAGCCTTGAGGGAAGACCCTGATGTCATCCTGGTAGGTGAAATGCGGGATCTCGAGACGATTTCATTAGCAATTTCAGCCGCTGAAACTGGACACTTAGTCTTTGGTACCTTACACACCAGCTCAGCCGCTCAAACCGTTGACCGGATGGTTGATGTGTTTCCCCCTGAACAACAGCAGCAGGTTAGGGTGCAGCTTTCTAACTCCCTTGTCGCGGTTTTAAGTCAAACCCTAGTCCCTAAGCAGAACCCTAAGCCAGGGGAATTTGGTCGTATCATGGCGCAGGAAATTATGGTAGTCACCCCTGCAATTTCCAACCTGATTCGCGAAGGTAAAACCGCCCAAATTTACGGGGCTATCCAGACTGGTGGTAAGTTAGCCATGCAGACTCTTGAAAAAGTGTTGTCAGACTTATATAAAGCAGGCTCAATTTCTTTCGAAGCGGCCATGTCGAAAAGCTCTCGTCCCGACGAGCTCCAACGGCTCATCGGTGGAGCACCAGGGACTAAGCAAGGTGTGGCGGCGGGTTCGAGGCGCTAATTGAACTTTGAGGAACCATCGCCATTGTTTCAGTTGATTCAAACAATAGCGATGGTTACCTATCGCCCGCTGCCTTAAAGCATTCATCCTAAACCTTGATCACATCTAGAGTCATAGTTTTCCCTAAGCTAAAAACGCAAGTCTCTCAATCGAATGTCGTTTAGACTCGGACTGCTTGATCTGCGTAAGCGCCATTATCTGGACTTTGTGGTAAGTTAGCAGCACTTGGGTTAAGTGCCTGAAATGCCACTGCACCCGGGGTTATCCCTGTCGCTCAGTGTGTATCATTAAAGCCTACCCGTCACTAAGCAAGAGCCATGCCTACTTACGTTGCAATCGGTCGTGATGCCACCGGAAGAAATCGAAAAGAAAAAGTCTCTGCCGAAACTCCCAACGAAGCCCGCACTCTACTGAAAGAACGCGGCATCTTCATTCAAGATATGAAAGAAGAGCGGGCTTTGAGTTTCAATCTTGAAGATCTGCAAACCTCAATGACCTCGGTCACGGTTAAGGACAAAGCTATTTTTTCTCGCCAGTTTGCAGCTTTAGTGAATGCGGGGGTAGCCTTAGTGCGAGGGCTTGGCGTTCTTGCTGAAGAGTGTCCAAATCCTAAACTCAAGAAGGCTTTAGTCTCAATTAATGGAGATGTCCAGCAGGGTACTAATTTATCGGATGCCATGCGTAAGCATCCTCAATGTTTTGATGATCTCTATGTGGCCCTAGTTCAGGCTGGAGAAGTAGGCGGGGTTTTAGACGAAGTCTTAAACCGCCTTGCAAAGCTCTTAGAAGATCTAAACCGACTGCAAAATCAGATTAAGTCAGCGATGGCGTATCCGGTCACCGTCGGTATTTTGGCTGTGGTCATTTTTGTGGCGATGACGGTTTTCTTGTTGCCGACGTTTGCTGATATTTTTGCTCAATTTGATGCGGAGCTTCCTCTATTTACCCGCATTATGCTGATGATCAGCGATTTCCTGCGAACGCCCCTCTATGTTGTATTGCTTATTGGCGCGATTGTTGCGGCTGTGATTGCCTATACCCAGTATTACAAGACCCGGGTAGGCCGGGAGACCATGGACAAGTTTTTCTTGAAAATGCCGCTGTTTGGCGACTTGGTTCAAAAAACGGCCACTGCACGGTTTTGCCGGACTTTTGGTTCCTTATCACGCTCTGGGGTGCCAATCTTAACAGCTATGGAGATCGTGCGTGATACATCTGGAAACCAGGTGATTGCTAATGCAATTGATGAAGCCCGGGCAGAAATTCAAACTGGGGGCATGATCAGCTTAGCGCTGCAAAAGCACCAGGTCTTTCCGGTGATGGCAGTCCAGATGATTAGCATCGGTGAGGAAACGGGTGAATTAGACCAGATGTTGATGAAGGTGGCTGATTTCTATGAGGATGAGGTTGAGCAGGCGGTGAAAGCATTAACTTCGATCATGGAGCCGATTCTGATTATTGTTTTGGGAGGTATGGTTGGTTCGATCTTGATCTCAATGTATTTGCCAATGTTCAGGATTATGGAAGTCGTCCAATAATTCAGTAGGTAAGGCATGAGGGAAATGGAAAAAGAGTTGTGCCCAGGCACAACTCTTTTTTATTGCTGTTTTAAGGTTTCGTAGGTTGTTTTCAGGGTTAGCATATGGCGCGTTTGGAGTTCTTGGGGAGAATGGCTCAAAAGGCGATCGCGGTTTTCCTGACTTAACCCTTGTACTAGGCTAAAGTCGGCCCCAGCAATGCTTTCTAAGGTTTCAAATTCAATCCCGGTCAAATCAGCTGCTCGCAGATCTACCCCAGTGAGATTAGCTCCATTTAGCCTTGCGTCCCTTAAACTGGCTCCAGTCAAAAACGCTTTTCTCAAGTCTGCTTGACTCAATCTCGCCTGGCCCAAATTTGCGCCGGTTAAATCAGTGCCCCCCAGATAAGCGCCCAGCAAACTTGCTCCCTGTAAGTCTGCGTATTGTAAGTTTGCTGTATTCAGAGCAGCACCATTTAAATTAGCCCCAGGGCCGATTGCGCCACAGGATTTATAGGTAAACCCTTGGGGAAATTTGGTTTGGCTATCGTAACGGGCTCCCTGAAATTGGGCATCAGTTAAATCTGTTTCACGCAAGTCAGCACCGCTTAAATCGGTTCGATAAAGACAAGCCCCCCTTAAACACGTACCTGATAATGTAGCGTGGGATAATGTTGCTCCCCTTAAATCTGCCTCGCTGAGATCAACCTGGGTAAAACAGACTTGTGTTAAGTTGGCTCGGATCAAATTGGCTTGGCGCAACGTGTTGCCGTTTAGACTAATACCCTTGAAATCAAATTGGTAAAGATCTTGCTGACTCATCTCCTCGCCTGACTCGAGCATGTTGAGCACTTGGGTTTTAGTGGTTAGATCTGGGGGTTCTCGTTTAGGCATAAGGTTTAAGGATTAGGGAAACCTGAAAATCACCACAAATGATCTTACTTTGGCCGGGGCGGCCACCCATCAAAGCTGTTGAGGGTTTTCTCAACGCTTATCCCCTTCTAAGATTAACTGTGGACATGGTTCGCTGTGCTTGTTTGTTTTGTTAAGCAATGGTTGTGTGAGGGAAATCTATGGTGCTTATCCCCCCCCTGACAATGATGGACTTTTTCGGCAAGAGTGAAGGGATTTGGTATACCCAACGGACGGTTCATCATTTTGATACTGTAGCGGATGAGTCGGGGGAGTCGCAGTTGTATGTCAGCGTTGTCTCGTCAGTGGATGCTCGCGTTACGCACATCTGTGAATCCCAGGGTATTGATCCAGCCCAAGCTAAAGGGGGAGCTAGTTTCATGTGGCAATCCCATGACGACAAGGCTCAGCCGAATCCTGATCAGGCGGCTGTATTGGTGGATGTGCCTGCTGATGAAACAGGGTGCTCGGGCAAACTGCTGCGCAGCCAGGGGTATGTCGAAAAGATTCCTGTGGTGTGTCGATATTGGTTTGGCCAAGACGGCATTTTGACCATCGACACCGAATATGGCCAAAACCAAGGACAAGAGCGCTGCTGGTTTCTGACCGATGATTTTCGGGTGCGTGTGAGTACTGTGCGGATGTTAGGCGGTGTCTATTTGATGACCTATTGTTCTGAACGGCGGCTGATGTCTGAGCAAACACTAGTTCAAATGGCACAGAATCACGCTGCACAACTAGGGTAAGCAGTTGGCGTGGATGGGTGAGCAGGACGTTAAGGAAAGTAACTTTCAATCCAAAATCTGAGACAGAGCTTCAACTGATCCCCTATTCTCGGGGTTCAAGGCTCATAAAATTATCAGCGATGTATAAACCTTTTCTCAAATACTTAGAAGACTCCTTAAATCAACGGTTTAGCTTAAGCAGTCGCTCCATTCCTGAAGGGTTAGCACATCGAGTTAGTGAACGAGGGCGGAGTCCAGCTACGATTCAAAGCTGGTGTTGCCAATGCACTGAGTTCAGAAAAATTCGTTACACCTACATTGATGCTGGAACGACCTCGCAAATTTTTAACAGTGTTATTTATCCTAGCCACCAGTTTGAACTGCCGTTGTTAGGGATTGATTTCCTTTCCTTTGGCCAGGTAAAAAATCTGATTGTGATGGATTTTCAGCCCTTATTCCAAGATCAGGCTTACTTGGAACGATATATCTATCCTTTAAAGGTGCTACACGATCAATACCCTGATCTTTGCCAAGGCTTAGAAATGAAGTTTTATGATGCTAACCAATACTTCTCTCAGTATTTATTGTTTGCCAAAACTGATGCAGAAACCGTTAGCACAAGAGTTTTTGAGGCCTTTAAAGACTACCTAGAGCTTTACTGGCAGATGGTAGATGCGGCTGAACCGCTAACGGAGCCGGATGCGATTCAGCGTGTGGTGCAGGCCCAGAAAGACTACGACCAGTACAGTGTGGAACGAGATCCAGCATCTGGGCTATTTAGCAGTTACTTTGGCCATGACTGGTCAGAACGGTTTCTGCATGAATTTTTGTTTGAAGATGCCATGCCGTTAGCGGCGGCGATTCAATAGACCCTTGGCTAATTATGACTTTATACCAACCGTTTTTAGACTACGCGATCGCGCTGCTGCATGAGCGATTGCCGATAGAGCCTTATCCGATTCCGCCTGGATTTGAATCTAAGCATGCCGTCACGGGCAAAGGGAAGCGCCAGGCAGAGGTGTTGACCACTAGCTATGCTTATCAAGCACCAAAGCTCAGACAAATTCGGGCCGCCCATGTGCAGGGGGGAGAGGCCCTGCAGGTTTTGAATTTTGTCATTTTTCCTCACTTGAACTACGATTTGCCCTTCTTCGGTGCGGATTTAGTGACGTTGCCGGGGGGGCATTTGATTGCGTTGGATATGCAACCGCTGTTTCGAGACGATTTGGCGTATCAGGCGAAATATACTCAGCCCATCTTGCCCCTGTTTGAACAGCAGCAGCAGCATCTCCCTTGGGGGGGGGATTTTCCTGAGGAAGCCAAACCTTTCTTCTCACCAGCGTTTCTTTGGACCCGGTCTCAAAGTACTGAAGTTGTAAAGACCCATGTCTTTAAAGCCTTCAAAGACTACCTGGGGGCCTATCTAGATTTTGTTCAACAGGCAGAACCCGTTCGTGAGGCAGCTCAGCTCAAGACAATTGAGGCGGCTCAACTGCGCTATCTAAGATATCGGGCTGAGAAAGATCCTGCTCGGGGGATGTTTACCCGGTTTTATGGAGCAGAGTGGACGGAGGAGTACATCCATGGCTTCTTGTTTGATCTGGAGCGCCAGTTGCCAACCCTGAGTTGGGCATAACTGAGTTGGGCATAACAAAGAGCCTTCAGTGTCTCATCTAGATCACTCATAAAGACTGAGCAAAGCTTCGGGTTAATAGCCTAGCCTCAGAGCAGCCTGACTGGTATTGTCTGTGAGTCTAAACGGGCGTCTCAGAAAGCCTTTAGCCCGACTGCAAGGTAATAGGAGCGCTCGTTGCCAGGGCCCAATGGCTAAAGGCTCGTAGCTGAGGGAACCCCATTGAACCGAGGGATTTGACGATTTGTAACAGGTTTGTGATTGAACGGTATAGTATAAACAGAAATGTTAGAAGCTTAGAATCAGGTAAAGATTTGTCTGACTTCTGAGAAGGATTGAGTTCTTTCTTTTTTAAGAACCGTAAACGTTCCTGAGTTTCCTTGTCGTAAGGGTGGTTAGATCATCTTTAGCGATATTGCTCAACCTTTGATATCGGGCAGTCGTTCAGGCAAGAGAGCTCTTGAGCTAAGCCAAGTTTTTGTGGCTTATTCCCCCTCCCTAATCTTTTACAAACACTAAGGAGATTAAGTTAATGTTTGACGCTTTTGCGAAAGTGGTCTCCCAGGCTGATGCACGGGGTGCTTACCTCACCTCTGATCAAATTGATGCCTTAAATGCGCTCGTTGCTGATGGCAATAAGCGGATGGATGTCGTTAATCGAATCACCAGTAATTCCTCCAAGATTGTTGCTGATGCGGCACGCAGCCTGTTTGCAGAGCAACCTCAGTTAATTGCGCCGGGTGGCAATGCTTACACCAGCCGTCGGATGGCAGCCTGCTTGCGAGACATGGAAATCATCCTGCGTTATGTAACCTATGCCATCTTTTCTGGCGATGCTAGCGTACTTGATGATCGCTGCCTGAATGGTTTGAAGGAAACCTATATTGCTTTGGGCACTCCTGGTACTTCTGTAGCAGTTGGTGTTGAAAAGATGAAGGCAGCCGCACTTGCGATTGCGGGTGATAGCAGCGGTATTACCCCAGGGAACTGCTCCAGCATCTTGTCTGAGGTTGCGTCCTACTTCGATCGCGCAGCAGCAGCAGTTGGTTAATGTTTACCGGGTGCTGCGCTCGCTGCTTTGAACCATTCGCAGCACTCTGAAATGACATTCAAAAATTAACGCTAATTTGGAGATATTCTGACGATGAAAACCCCTTTGACTGAAGCTGTTGCTGTTGCTGATTCCCAGGGACGTTTCCTAAGCTCTACTGAGGTTCAATCTGCATTTGGTCGTTTCCGTCAGGCTGGTGCTAGCCTGCAGGCGGCTAAAGGTTTGACTGAGAAAGCTAGTAGCTTGACCACTGGTGCGGCTCAGGCCGTATACAACAAGTTCCCTTACACGACCCAGATGCAAGGGCCTAACTATGCTGCGACTCAAGTGGGCAAGGACAAGTGTGTGCGAGATATCGGCTACTACCTGCGGATGGTGACGTATTGCCTAGTTGTTGGCGGTACTGGCCCCATGGATGACTACCTGATTGGTGGTCTGGCTGAGATCAACAAAACCTTTGAGTTGTCTCCCAGCTGGTACATTGAAGCTTTGAAATACATCAAGGCTAACCATGGTTTGAGCGGTGATCCTGCCGTTGAAGCTAACTCTTATCTCGACTACGCGATCAACGTCCTCAGTTAATTGATTGTGCTGTTGGCCAAATAGTTCACGTTTACCTCTAACGGGTATGCAGCCGTTGAATCTAGTCGGCAGTTGTTTATCCGTTAGGGGTTTAGTTTAGGGGTACTGATTGAACCGATAGGATATCTCTGTTTTCCTTGACTTCTTGTGAATTTGCTAAAAATGAGTGACTCAGCGATTCAGGCAGACGGGCAATTAACGATTGAAAAAGCGATCGCCAATCTCCAGGGAGAGGATCTGGGGTTGCGGGTATATGCAGCGTGGTGGCTGGGTCGTTTTCGCGTGGATTCGCCGTCCGCGATTCAAGTTTTAATTGCAGCTTTGGCAGATGAAGATGACCGCACCCCTGTGGGGGGCTATCCCCTACGGCGAAATGCAGCTCGGGCCTTGGGTAAGCTGGGTGACCGCCAAGCTTTACCACCCTTAATTCAGGCGTTGCGGTGTTCAGATTTTTATGTGCGTGAAGCTGCAGCTCAGGCGCTAGAGCAGTTGGGTGATTGTGTAGCCATTTCACCGCTGATTGATCTACTCAACGATCGAATGCCGGAGACATTGCCTGCTCCAGAACCGCCTCAGTTAGCCCAACCTTTTGATGCCATCATAGAAGCCCTAGGCAGTTTGGGGGCAATCGATGCGATCGCAGACGTCCGCCCTTTTCTTGATCATGCTGTCCCCCGCATTCAATATGCGGCAGCACGGGCGCTATATCAGTTAACTCCAGATCGACAGGAGGCTTGTCAATACGGCGATCGCTTGGTGCAAGCCCTCAGCAACGATGATTTGCAACTGCGACGAACCGTGCTGGCAGACTTGGGAGCGATTGGATACTTATCTGCAGCTACCCCAATTGCTGAAACCCTGGCAGAAAATAGTTTAAAGCTTATTGCTTTGAAGGGGTTATTGGAGCATGAGCTTGATCAAACTGGAACCGCGGAATTATCAGTTGGGGCAAAGCAGGTAATGGCCCTGATGGATGATCTGCTATGAGAGTGTGGGGGTGTTAATTTTTCTTGTGCCCTTGGCAAATATGTGAAGCAGTGCAACAAACAGGGCGAGAATGTAAGCAGGTTTAATCTAAACTGCATCCGATTTGAAAACTTAAGCGCAAAGCCTTGCGTTTCTCCTGAATCTGGATGTGAGTTAGGTCTCATAATAATCTCACTTTTTTACACCGCATTCATCACGCTTTAGCAATGTCTGATTCCTTATCTGCTTTGACTGCCGCGATCGATCGGGCTGATTCTGCCACAGATTTAACTGATGCTGTCCAAGCTTTGGCAGATGCCTGTTTAGTTGAAGCCGTGCCCACTTTGGTTGAGGCGCTAAGCTATAACAATCCTGGCGCAGCGGTGGCGGCAGTTGACGGTCTGATAACACTCGGAGAACCTGCTGTGGCGGGTCTCTTAGAACAGCTGGATCTAAATAACTACACTGCCCGTTCCTGGGCGATTCGAGCCCTAGCTGGGATTGGTGATCCGAGAGGATTAGTAACGCTATTAGGGGCTGCAACCGCTGATATTTCTATGAGTGTGCGGCGGGCAGCTGCCCGGGGACTGGGGGCAATGAAATGGCATTGGTTTCCTAGCAATCTTTTGGAAATTGCCCAGGCAGAAGCCTTGGATTCTTTACTCTTTGTGGCTCAATCTGATGAAGAGTGGGTGGTGCGCTATGCCGCAGTTGTAGGGCTAGAGTCGTTGTCAATGGCACTCCCGAACACTCAGGCAGGTTGGCGCCAGCAGATTCAAGTCCAGTTAGCAGATCAAATTGCCCGAGATGAGAGCTGGGCGGTGCGGGCCAGGAGCTTACAAGCACAGCAATACTTGCGTGAGGAAGTTCCCTTGAAGCAAGAAGTTGTGCTTCAAGAACAGCCCCACTCGCCATCTTACGCAGCAGATTGGGAACAAATTTTAGACAAGTTGTACAAACGCAAGGTTGTAGAACGGTCAGTTCTATCGGAAGGCGACCCGGCAAAATACCGCCAGCTTTTGAGTACGGTTAGCTTAGGATAAGGATTTTTTGTAGACCCATAAGGAGTGATAACAGGATGGCTGAAATGACCCAATCCAAAACGATGGATCAAGCTACCCCTGAAGAATTAATTGAAGCAATCGCAGAATTAGAACAGTATCGCGAACGTTTGGTGAATGACACGATGGATATGGCTAAGCGGGCAAAGGTGATGAAAACCCAGGCTCAAGCCAATTTAGAGCCTAGCCTAGCTAAAATTGACGCTACGCTGGAAGCGTTGCGCCAAAAGCAAGCCGAAGCCGCAGATAGCCATCAATAAAAAACGACATAGGACACTGAGGATGGGGCAATCATCTCATACTGACGCATCAATTGATTATGATGCCCTGGCGCAAATTCAAGCCAAGAATGACTGGCTAGTGCAGCAAACCAGTGAGCAAATCACCCTGGATACCTTTGATCCATCGGATCATCAAGTCATGCAGCAGTTGGTGGAAGGTTTGGGTGACCCCAGGGGTGTCATGCGACTACGCTTTGCCGAGACCTTAGGCGATATTGGCGAACCCGCGACCCCCTTTTTAGTGGATGCCTTAGCTCACCACGCTAATGTGGTAGTCCGTCGGGCAGCGGCTAAAACCTTGACATTGATTGCTGACCCTGAAGCAGTGCCTGCATTGGTAGAGGCGTTCCTCAATGATCAAGACACAGTGGTTAAAGGGTCATCAGCAGGCGCTTTAGCCAGAACTGGAGAAGCGGCTGCGCCAGTGCTGCTGGAGATTTTGGCGGCTCCAAAGCACCCTGAAGATATTAAGGGTCACGCTGCATGGGCCTTGGCGTTTATGGGATCTGAAGCTGAACCTTACCTCTATGAGGCGCTTAAGTCAGATTCCCTGGATGTTCGCTGTGCTGTGATTGGGGCCATTGGCCACGTGGCCCAAGAACAAACAGACGAAAAGTCTTGCAGTCTGCTGGTCTCGGTTTTGACTGATCCAGAGCCGTTGATGCGTACCGAAGCAGCGGCGGCCCTGGGACAAGTTAACTATCCACCAGCACTGCCGCATTTGATGTTGGCGTTGCAAGATAGTGATTTAGACGTGCGCAAAGCCGCGATCAATTCCCTGGGTAAAATTGGTAACCCTGCTGCGATCGCGCCCTTAACTCAAGCGCTAGAAGACGACGTTGACGTGATTCGGACTTTGGCTAAATTGGCGATCGCTCAAATTGAACGTCAAGCTGACGACGATTGGTAAGCCGCTCTAGACGCACTTTGTACCTGCAGCTACGATTTTGAGCGCCTGAATTGCTGACAATAGGCATCGTTTGAACCGTAATGATGTCTATGACTTTTTCTACCCTTGAATCAGGGAAGCTCACGATTGGGGCTAGTGATTTTGATGCCCGCCCAATGACCTATGTAGAAGATGGGCAACGCCTCGGCTACGAGATAGATGTGGCGCGGGCCGTGTGCGCCAAATTAGCGCTAGACCCTGTGTGGATTAACCTGCCGATGATGGCTTTTTACACCACATTGCAGGCTGAAAAATGCGATGTAGTTTGGTTCAATCAGGCAATTACGCCAGAACGGCAAGGGCACAGTCGCTTCACTCGGCCTTACGGCCTGTTTGACGAGGCGATCATCGTCCGTGCTGATAGTGATATTCATTCAGCTGCGGACTTGAAAGGTCTAAAACTAGGCGGGTTGGCAGACAGCACCAATATTGAATTGGGAGAGCAGTTCGAGGGGGTAGAGTTGGTGCCGTTTCCGGGGAGTGATCAGGTCTTGCCTGAAATGCTGGCGGCGTTGCGAGCAGGCGAGATTGATGCCCTGGTCGATGATGAACTGGTGTTGATTACGGCGGCTGAGGCCGACCCAAGTTTGCGGATTGGGTTTACGGTGGAGACGCGCCATCCGTTTGCGATCGCGCTGCGACCTGATAGTGAACCTTTACTGAACACGCTGAATCAAACCCTAGACCAGCTAGAAGCCGACGGCACTCTAGGTAAGCTTTGGGAACAGTGGATTCCCTGGCGGCCCTTTCCGTTTGCGTAGCGGCATGAGTTGCACACAATACCTGCCGATCTTTGTGGTCGGTGAAGTCTTAACCCAGGGTCTAAACCATGCAAAATGTGCAGGTTCCATCTCCAACCCAATCGTCTGAGCGCTATCCCGATGTGCCTGCACCGCTAGGCGAGGTCATGGCTGAATATCGCATTGAAGCGGCAACGGCGATCGCCTACCGAGTTAAAGCCGGACAATACATCCAGATCATGGATGTCGAGGGCACCCAGTGCTCTGATTTTTTGGCGTTTGCAGGCGACGACTACTCAGAAGAACTGGACAGCACGGTCACCCGCACGTTGCTCAACCAGGCCATGCCCCAGGCTGGACTGCACAGCAAATATTTTTCGCAGGCGATGCGACCATTGGTGGAGGTGATTCAAGATACCTGCGATCGTCACGACAGCTTTCTACTCGCCTGCACTAACAAGTACTACGAAGATGCGGGCTATCCCGGACATCCCAGCTGTAGCGACAACTTCAATCAAGTCCTGGCTGCCTATGGCATTGCCCCCCGACCCGGCTGGCCAGCGGTGAACTTTTTCTTCAATACGGCTGTGGATGACAGTGGCAGTATTGTGTCGGCAGAATCATGGTCGCGACCGGGAGACTATGTGTTGCTCAAGGCCCATCAAGATTTGCTTTGCGCCAGTTCCGCCTGCCCGGATGATATTGACCCCGCCAATGGCTGGCGACCCACCCCCATTCATGTCCGCATTTATGGGGCTGAAGAACGATTCCCCAAGGCTATTGGACGTCGTGTTGCCACGGATTTGCCCCTGCGCCTCACTCAAGATAGCGCCTTTACCCCCCGCATTCGAGCGCTGACTCAAAACCTGGTGGAGTATAACGGCTTTTGGGTGCCTGTCAGCTATCGGCATCAGGGCGATCACGCGGAATACTGGGCGCTGCGAGAGCGGGTGGCGTTGATGGATCTTTCCGCCCTGCGAAAGTTTGAGGTGGTTGGCCCCAATGCGCTAGATCTGTTGCAGTGGACTTTCTCTCGTAATGTGGCCAAGTTGGATGTGGGTCAATCGGCCTATGGTTGTTTGCTGAATCCCCACGGCGGCATCATCGACGACGGCATCGTCTTTCGGTTGGGGGAATTGGCCTATCGGTATGTGGGCAATTGCGACACGGATGGGTTGTGGTTGTGGGAAGTGGCTCAGGCAGAGGGGTTTGTGGTTGAGGTTGAACCGAGTAGCGATCGCGTCCATAACCTCGCCCTCCAAGGGCCATGCTCTCGCGACCTGCTGCGATCGCGGGTGGAACTTGATGCCGCATCGGGGCTGAATGACCTAAACGATCTGCAATACTTCCGCTTTGTTCAAGGAACCGTCAGCGGCATTCCCGTGATGATTTCTCGTACGGGCTACACGGGCGAGTTGGGCTATGAACTGTTTGTGCATCCCGATCGCGGGGCTGATTTATGGGATGCGCTGATTCAGGTGGGTGCTGCTTACGATCTGCTGCCGTTGGGGATGCAGGCCCTGGATCGGGCGCGAATTGAAGCGGGATTGCTTGCTGCGGGCAGAGAATTTAATGATTTGATTTCACCCTACCAGGCGGGTATCGGCTGGACGGTGGGGATGAAGACTAAGCCCGACTTTATCGGACGTGAGGCGTTAGAACAGTTGCGAGAACGCCCCCCGTTCGTAGCGGTGGGGCTCATGCTCAGGAGTAATGAGGTGGCCTGCGGTGGGCAGTGTGTGTATCCCGTGGGCGATCGCTGGCGGGTTGGCCATGTGACTAGCGGCACGTTTTCTCCTGTGTTGAATCGCAGTATTGCGATGGCCCAAGTCGCGCCAGAATATGCCCAGGATGGGATGGAGTTAGAGGTGGGGTTTATGGATGGTTTGAAGCGTCGGGTTAGGGCTCAGGTTGGGCCATTGTCGTTGTATGACCCGACGAAGAGTCGGGTTAGGGGTTAGGTTGGCAATACATTTCTGAGGTGTGTGTGGTGCTGCCTTCAACAAAGCTTGTAGCAATCGCGATCGCACCGTCTTCTTCAATCGGATAGTAGCTGGATTTTGCCATCCGTGGATGTGGATGTAGGATAACACCCCTCTGGAGAGTGTTATCTATTAAAAACGCTGGATAACACACCAATTGCCAGGATTAACCATCACATCTGATGGACAACACCCCAAAATTGAAGCGTTACCTGCAAATTTTCTGTTTAATTTCTGGGAAATGGGGCGTTATCTCGCAGATCTGACATATAGCTGCGGGAAAGCGGTGTGTTATCGGGCAGATCTGACGTGGAACATATAGTTATGCAACTTTATCTGTTGGCAGGGACAGCAACTCAAACTGACCGATTTGCGTACATAACACATCATTCCTCCGAGCGTTTACTTATACCTGAAGGACTCATCATGTAACCGATATTGAAAGTGGACTGCTCTGGAATCAAACCAGATCTTCTCCCTTTTTTATACATATTCTTTTCAGAAACGTGCATAGAGAAAGGAGGGGAGGGGGCTACCATTACCCTAGCAATCCATCTATTATTGTATGCAAATAACACTAATAACGTCAAGAGCTGCACATGATAAAATCTTCGAAAAGTTACCACACCTTAAAAGAGCAGATTCAGTTGTCTGTTGATTTTGTGCTGCTATGTTGCCACTCAATGCCTGCTCTGAAGGGATATATTAAAGCTGTCGAAAAAGGAGGTGCAGAGAAAATACCCAACCCTGATATCTTCAAAAATACAGCAGAGTATGACAGACTGAAACAAATTATTCCTAATTACAGAAAAACCATAGGCCGCTTTCTTGTCTTGAGCTCATTTAGTTATTTTGAGTCTTATGTTTCAGATGTTATAGATGAGCTGTTTTTAATAAACGGTGGAGAAGCAGAGTTTTTGAAGATGGTAAAAGACAAGCGAGATGATTACTTCGAAGTTATTGCTAGCCTCAATGAGAGAGCAAAGAAGCTCAGAGAAGAGAAAGATAAATCTAAAATCGAAAAGTACAGAAAGATAATTGATGAGCTAACAAGATCAAATTACAAGTTTCCATCAGAGTTGCTTGCATTCTATGGAATTTTTCAACTTCAAGAAAAATTGATTAACATGAGAGCATGTGATATTCCAGACATCATGGAAAATGCACTTGGCATTAAAATAGAAGAAGACGAAAGAACCGAATTCCATCGGATTAGAGAGCGAAGAAATGGTATAGCTCATGGAAAAATCACCGAAGTTGATTTATCAGAAGCCATTCAAATCAATAATTTTCTCAAAAACTTTGCTAAAAAAGTTGATCAGCACATAATTAGAAATTTTTTTGTGATCGAGTCAGCCACTTGATTTTTGGTAATGTCATCCTCATAATAAATTGCTGCACCGGAATTTCGAAAGGTGGTCGCTTGCGTTGCGAAGGTCATTTACCTCCGCTGAGCTTGGTCGTTAGATGATGTGGCTAAGCAGAGGCAATATAAGCGTTCCAGAATCTGTGACGAACCATAAATTTGAAGCAAATGAACGAAGCAGAAAGAGAGGCGGGTCTTGCCGTAACGCCTGGTTATAGATACGCCGAGAAAGTGGGGAACCAGTTATTCGTTGCTGGCCAAGTTCCACATAATAGAGACGGACAGCTGATCGGTATAGACAATCCCCACGCTCAATCGCGCCAGTGCTTGGACAATCTGCTCAAAATACTCGCAGTTCATGGCTACTCGGTCGCAGATATACGGCAGCTAGTTATTTACGTAGTAGGACAGCGCTCTAATCTTGTTCAAGCATGGACGGCTGTGGAGGAAAAGTTTAGTGAGGGAGTTCCACCTGCCACATTGCTTGGGGTCACAACATTGGGACACGAAGGGCAACTTGTAGAAATTGATGCGACAGTGATCAAAACGTAGTGCGATCGCGGATCTTGTAGTGTGTGTTGGCGGCAGCATAACGCGCCAACAAGCCTATAAAATACGATGGTGGTGCGTTAGCTTGGCGTTATCACCCTAATGGTGATAACACAGACGCTGTACCCGAACGTCGCAAGGCGTTGGTTGAGTTGCAAAAATTATCTGTATCCCGTGAGCGCGATCGTTAGACCGACATCCTTCCGGTAGAGGTTTGCTACCATTAAATCAACAAACGGAGTGATGCTTATGGAACTGACGATTGTAACTGAGCCAACTCCTCTAAAACTAAATGAAGATGGCGTGGTTCTCGTCGGGAACACTCGCGTCACATTGGATACTGTGGTTGATGCTTTTTTGGAAGGTGCCACAGCAGAAGAGATTGTCGAGCAATATCCATCGCTTCAACTTGCAGATGTGTATTCAGTAATTAGTTACTACCTGCGTCGAAAAGCCGAAGTTGATGCCTATCTAAAAATTCGGCAAGAGCGTGCCGCGCAAGTTCGGCAAGAAAACGAGCGTCGTTTCAATCCAATTGGAATCCGCGATCGGCTGATGGCGAGACTTGACCATCAAAGACAAGGTTCAAATGCTACGCCTTTTAGCGGACGAGAACTTTAACAACCAAATTGTTAGGGGTATTCTTAGACGAAGATCTGATATTGATATTGTCAGAGTTCAAGATGTAGGTCTGTCTAAAACTGATGATCGGGTCATTCTGGAATGGGCAGCACAAAAGGGGCGAATTCTATTGACTCATGATGTGGAAACAATGACCCGATACGCCTACGAGCGCGTACAGGCAGAGTTAGCAATGCCGGGAGTCTTTGAGATTAGTCGCAGCGTGCCGATTGGGTTGGCGATTGAGGAGGTCATCTTGATCACGGAGGGAAGCTTTGAGGGCGAATGGGAAGGACAAGTGCAATATTTGCCTCTCCGTTAAAGTCCTAGCTCAATCTAACCGAATGGCGAGGTGTTCTGATGAGTCAAGCGAATTTTGATGCCATGAGTGGTGCTGAATTGAAACAGTACTTTCTGGCGAATCGCCAAGATCAATCTGCTTTTCAGGCGTATTTGGATAGGTTCAGTAAAATGAACGCTATATCGTTGCAAGATGCATCGGATTGAACTCCCGTTATACTCAATAACTTCTGCGCTAAGATCGTGAAGAACTGTAACTGAACTAACATGGTGCAAGCAAACTTAGAGAAAAAAGCCTCTCTAGTCAAGGATTGGGCCAGAGGTTACGAATCGCAAGTTAATGAATATAGCTATTGGATCGACGAAATTGAAGGGATGATTCCCCCAGACCTTCAGGGGACACTCTTTCGCAATGGTGCGGGAAGACTAGATGTTAACGGACAAAAGATTGGCCATCCTTTCGATGGAGATGGCATGGTCTGTGCCATCACGTTTAATCAAGGTCGTGCTCACTTCAAAAACCGATACGTCCGTACCGAAGGTTATCTCAAAGAACAAGCAGCCGGGAAAATCCTGTATCGAGGTTTTGGCACGCAAAAGCCTGGAGGATGGCTCGCCAATATTTTTGACACCAATTTCAAAAATGCAGCTAATACAAACGTTATTTATTGGGGCGGTAAATTATGGACGATGTGGGAAGGCGGTCAGCCTCACCAGCTCGTTCCTGAAACATTGGAAACTGTCGGTACGGATGACCTTGATGGTTTACTAGAGCCTAATCAACCCTTCTCAGCGCACCCCAAAATCATAGATAATCACTTTGTTAATTTTGGGGTTAGTGGCATTACATCTCAAACCTTAACTATCTTTGAGTTAGACGACCTTGGAAACAAATTAAAACAGTACTCCCATTCCTTGACAGGGTTTGCATTTTTGCACGATATGCTAATTACGGATAATTACTGTATATTCATGCAACATCCCTTTCAGGTGAAAGGATTACCGTTCCTCCTCGGATTTAAGACCATAGAGCAATGTTTTGACTTCAATCCCAAGCAACCGACCAAAATCATCGTGATTTCTCGTCATGGAAACCATGATCTAGAGATATTAGAAACAGAATCTTTCTTCGGATTTCACCATGGCAATGCTTGGGAAAAAGATGGGAAAATCTATTTAGAGTCAATTTGTAGCCAATCTTTTCCTCAAAAGCAAGAAGCGGAGTTAGATTTTACAAAGATTGACTTTGATATTTTCCCTAAGGGAGAACTATGGGAGTTTGAGTTAGATTTAGCCAAAAAAACTGTAAATCGCCGAAAAATTGAAGAAAGAGGGTGTGAATTTCCTTCAGTGAATCCGATGTGGGTGGGAAAAGAACATCGTTATCTTTATATGAATGCCTGCGATAGTCCAACCGGAAATGGCCCCCTGCAAGCCATTCTGAAACTAGACAAAGGGTCAGGAGACCGTCAGTTATGGAACCCGCCCCCGAGGGGGTTTGCGGGCGAACCCATTTTTGTCCCTCGTCCTAACGGAATTGAAGAAGACGATGGATGGTTAATCTCATTGGTTTACGACGCCGAGACACATCGGTCTTACGTTGTCATTTTAGATGCACAAAATCTTGATCAGGTGATTGCGAAGTTATATCTTGAGCACCATATTCCCCATGGATTTCACGGCAATTGGGCATCTAAAGTATTCGTTTAATCTACTGTGGTGGGATATGCTGAAATCTAACAACGCTGTGTAAGGAATGCTTGATTAAAGTTTTCGGTTAAGCTGTTTTCAGCTGCTCACATTCCTAATAGCTAGCTATTAGGTGCATTTACAAATGTCCTAGACCTGCAAAATACCCACTAACGTCATAACCAATAGTTCAATATCGGCGGGCACCTTGAACGATTGGATATCGCGGGTAATCATTTGCTGGGATTGATCTAGAGTGCCAAACACCCATAATTCACCAATAGTGACTGCGCCATAAATCAGATTCAGCTCCGGATTCACCTTAGCTAAGGCAATCATTTCAACCCCCAACTGGGTAAATCCTCGTGTTAAGTCATCGCGCTTGGCTTCGACGACTACCAGGTTGGTTGCAGATTGCATCAAATAATCCAAGGTGCCTTGCAAATAATCATCTACAGCAAGCGAATATTCAATTCTCAAGAGCGTCTGACAGGTGATCGCGACCCGCATCAAAACTGGAGCCACCAAAGCCTCCCGTTTAGCGGCCTCGCTACTGAGGGTCACATAGGGAATCACGGCTTCAAGCTGCTGCTTCAAGTCAGAGAGGTGGGGAATGGCAGTTTGGCTGCGGGGCAACTCTAGATAAGCGCGCTGAAAGCGATAGCCAAACTCCGCTAAGATTTCGTCGGTATCGTAGGGCAGTTCAAAATAAGAACGAAACGAATAGCGATTGCCCGCTTGCAGAATTTTAGGGTGAGCCATGAGATTGCTGGGAAGGGAGTATGCTAAGGCTGATGGTTAGCGATCGCTCCTCTATCATAGAAGCCCTAATTCCACGCCATTAACCCAATGTCCGTGATCAACACTGAGCCCAATGTCGGCTTGGCTCCAGAGCTATTCCAAGTGAATCCGCCCCACTATCATCTATGGGATTTTGCCGGGGTAGATGGACTGCAGGTCGCGATCGCCCTCTTCGCCCCCACAGTCAATCACATCTCCCCCTTCCAATCCCTGACATCAAACTTCAACCAGCAACCTTGTGCCATCCTACGACTGTGTGAAAACAATTTTCGCGTTGCCCTGCCAGCAGAAATGCCCTTTGATCAGGCTGTCGCCGATTTAGAGTTAAATGTCTGGGTTAAACCCTGCCAAGCGACTACGATTGTTTTGCCTGTCGATTTTGGGCTTCAGCGCTTGGCTCAAATCGCCACGACAAAACCCACTTATACGCTCAACCCATTTCCTCTGAATCAAGCCGTACCTGCCCGCATCAACGGCATTGCCATCTTGGCTTGGCATCACCCCTGGCAAGGACAACCCAAGCTGGTCATTCAAACGGCGGCCACTGATGCGGATGCCATTCGAGCGACTTTTTCTTAGCCTGCTTAAGCCGCTACGAATTCAAACGGGTTGAACACCGCAACACCCGACTCCAAAAGATCCTTGACATTGCGCGTTGCCACGCAGAGGTTATGCTGCCTCGCGATCGCGGCGATGAACAAATCGGGTTGACTAAAGGTATAGCCACGCTTTCGTCCCTGCTCAAGCATTTGCCGCCAGATTAAAATCGTCTCCTCATCAATATTGAGAATTCGCGCTGTAAACCACGGTCGTAATATGTTGTCGATCCAGTGTGTTAACTCCGCTGCAAAGGTGGAATCGGTAACCTGGCAAATGCCAAAGCGAATCTCTGCGAGCGTTATCGTACTCAAATAAAAGGACTGGGGCGGCTGGCTTTCACTCCAAGCCTTAACAGCAGGATGGCAACGCGGCTTCCTCAATTCTGAAACGATATTGGTATCTAGCAACCAGCCATTCACAATTCAATTTCTCGAATAGGGGATTGAACGCTAGCCGATTCAAATTCAAGCTTGCTTAATGGTGATTGAGAAAGGAGGGCATGCAAGTTAGGCTGAGCAAGCAACGGCAATATCTTTTCAAAAAGCTGAGTCGAGATAACGACTACCGCCTCTTCTCCTCGCACAGTAATCCTTTGTGGCTCTGTATGTTTTGCCTGCCTAACCACTTCACTCAATCGAGCTTTTGCATCTTCCAGTTTCCAATCTGGGAATTGCTCGAGTTGAGCAGCGAGTTGTTCACTGAGATGGGTTGATTCTGAAGACATATAGAGTACCTGACTAGCACTGGTCAGATCATATATCCATTGACAAATAGGCGGCAAATAGGAGTAAACGTCTATTTTTCTAGTGTTTTGCTCCGCTTTGTAGTACTGTAAAGTTTTGTAACTATCTTTCGCTCTCGATGCTGTAAAGCGATTTCAACTCTAGACTCCGTCCACACCTAAGTCCGTGGTATTTGCTTGAGGAAGATTACGGTCTTCAACTTGGGAAGAGTCTAGTCTCCAGCTCCGCATCCCAGACAAAGGTAGCGTTGAGGCGTTAACCGAGAACTATTTGTGCAATTAAGTATCCCACCCAATGCGGGGGCTGAGGCAACCGCGACTTCTCGCAGGCAAGAACTTCCTTTTACTCTCCAGGAATTGAAAGCTGCGATTCCGGCTTACTGCTTTGAGCCGTCTACGTTCAAATCGCTGGCCTATTTCTTTCTAGACCTTGGCGTCATTGCCGGGCTTTACGCCCTGGCGGCCTATCTCAACTCTTGGTTATTCTTTCCCATCTTTTGGCTGGCGCAGGGCACGATGTTCTGGGCCCTTTTTGTGGTGGGTCACGACTGTGGTCACGGGTCTTTCTCCAAGCATAAATGGCTAAATAACTTGGTTGGGCATTTGTCACATACCCCAATTTTGGTGCCTTACCACGGTTGGCGGATCAGTCATCGCACCCACCACGCCAACACGGGCAATATCGACACTGACGAAAGCTGGTATCCTGTGTCTCAGGCTGAGTATGACGGCATGCACTGGTCGGTAAAGCTGGTGAGATTTCAAGCCCTGCTATTGGCCTATCCCATTTATTTGTTTGTGCGCTCCCACAATCGGGGTGGCTCCCATTTCTTGCCCAGCAGCTCACTCTTTAAACCCTCTGAAAAGAGGGATGTGATTACCAGTACGGTTTGCTGGAGTCTGATGGTGGTTTTCTTGGTTGGCCTTGGATTGATGTTTGGGCCATTGTTTGTGGTCAAGTTTTACCTGATGCCCTACATCATCTTTGTGGTGTGGCTCGACTGGGTGACTTATTTGCACCACACCGTGCCTGAGATTCCCTGGTACCGCAACGATAGCTGGTATTTCTTGAAAGGGGCATTGTCTACCATTGACCATGACTACGGGTTTATCAACAATATTCACCACAATATTGGTACCCACGTGGCGCACCATATTTTCTTGAATATGCCGCACTACCACCTCAAGACCGCTACGGCAGCGATCAAACCCATCTTGGGTGATTACTACCGAGTTTCTGACGAGCCCGTTTGGAAAACGCTCTGGAAGTCAATGCGGACTTGTCACTACGTTCCTAACAGTGGGCAAAAGGTCTACTACCAAGCGGCTCAGCCCAAGTAGTCTGCCTGCACCCTAGATTAATCATCAACCTGCGGGTCGGGAACGCTATTCCTGACCCGCACTTTTTTGGGGGCGATCGCGTCAGGGCACCCATCCTTGGCATTCCTCCGGTATCGCCGATAGCAAAAGCCAATCTCAAAAATGGAGTATAAAGCCCACAACGTTTATCAGCGATTGCTATGCCCTCCCGTGTTGCCATTATTGGGGCTGGCCCCTGTGGTCTTTCCCAACTCCACGCCTTTGAACAGGCACGCCTGAAAGGTACCGAGATTCCTGAACTGGTGTGTTTTGAGAAGCAGGCGGGTTGGGGGGGCTTATGGAATTTTACTTGGCGCACGGGGCTTGACGAGTATGGTCAACCCGTCCACGGCAGCATGTATCGCTACCTGTGGTCCAATGGCCCCAAAGAATGCCTTGAATTTGCTGACTACACCTTTGAAGAGCACTTCGGGCAAGCGATTCCGTCCTTTCCCCCCCGCGAAGTGCTTTACGACTACATTGTCGGACGGGCTAAAAAGAACAAGCTAGAACGCTACATCCGCTTTAGCACCCCGGTTCGCTACATTGAATACCTTGAAGCCAGTGACACCTTCCGGGTGCGGGTCAAAGACCTCGAAGCTGATCAGGAATACACTGAAGAATTTGACCATGTCATTGTTGCCAGTGGGCATTTCTCAGTGCCCAATATGCCAGTCTTTGCAGGCATTGACCGCTTTCCGGGTCGCGTGCTCCACAGCCACGATTTCCGGGAAGCTCGGGAGTTTACCGGGCGCGATCTACTAGTGGTGGGCGGTAGCTACTCTGCAGAAGATATTGCGCTGCAAAGCTACAAGTACGGGGCTCGCTCGGTCACGATCAGCTACCGGACGGCACCCATGGGGTTCGAGTGGCCAGAGGGAATCAAAGAAGTGCCGCTGATGACCTATCTAGACGGTAAAACTGCCCACTTCAAAGATGGCAGCAGCCAAGACGTAGACGCGATCGTGCTCTGTGTGGGCTACCAGCATAGCTTCCCCTTTTTAGAAGACAGCCTCCGGTTGAAAACTAAGAACCGCCTGTACCCAGGGTCACTCTACAAAGGCATCTTCTGGGAACCCAATCCCAAGCTGATGTATCTGGGCATGCAAGATCAGTTCTACACCTTCTCAATGTTTGATGTGCAGTCCTGGTATGCCCGCGATGTGGTGTTAGGCCGCATTGCGCTGCCGGATACAACCGCTATGGCAAAAGATATCGCCCTTTGGCAGCAGCGCGAAGAAGCTTTGCAGGATGCCTTTGAGCAAATTGATTTCCAAAAGGACTATGTGGTTGATCTGGCTGACTGCGTTGACTATGCCCCCTGTGACTGGAATATGACGGTCGATTTGTTCAAGGAGTGGGAGCACGATAAAGAACACAGCATCCTGGGCTATCGTGATAAGGCATTCCCGTCTGCCTGCACGGGTACAAAAGCGCCTGTCCACCACACGCCGTGGATTGAAGCGATGGATGATTCGATGGCCTGCTTCTTAAGCAAACAGCCCGCTAGCGTATCCTAAATTAAACGGTGCGTCGGGCTTTGCCGCGACACACCCTACGGCTGAAACATGAAAATTCTCAGCAATTTGTGAGGTGGTGCTGTGTCTGTTGTTGGCAAGATTGAAAGCATCTGGCGTTATCCCGTCAAAAGCATGTGCGGGGAAGAACTGGAGGAAGCCTTTGTCTCCTTTGCAGGGGTGATGGGCGATCGCGTTTATGGCTTCCTTAAAAGCAACGGCAATCCCGGTTTCCCTTGGCATACCGCCCGCGACCAAGAATCGCTGCTGCTGTACAAGCCCCGATTCAAAAATGCGAGTCTGACGATCAAGCCTGAAAATCTGGCAGCGGCGCAAGATATGGGTCCAGGCATTAATCCGGTCTATCCAGAAACAGCGCAATTTGCAGTCGAGGTTGAAACCCCAGACGGTGAGGTTTACAGCGTCGAGGATGAGGCTTTTGTAGCGCATCTCAAGACAGTAACGAATAACGAAACCCTAAAGCTGCACTTCACCCAACGGAGCCAGTTTGACTGCCGCCCACTCACCCTATTTTCACTACAGTTGGGTGAACTGTTGAGTGAAGAGTTGGGCATCACCCTTGATAAGCGACGGTTTCGGTCTAACCTTTACGTGAATTGGAGCGGTGATAAGCCGAAGCTTTATGAAAAAGAGCTAATCGGGAAACGCCTAAAGATTGGGGACATGCTAGAAGTGAGTTTGCTAGAGCGTGACCCCAGATGCAAAATGATCACCCTTGATCCAGACACCTCTGAGGCAAATCCTGAGGTGATTAAGCATGTCTCGAAGGCTCACGAAGGCTATGCCGGGGTCTATGGTGCAGTGCTGGTTGAGGGTGTGGTGAAAACAGGGGATGCGATCGAGCTTTTGGATGATTAAAGTGGCATTTATTACAGGGGAATGCATATAGTAGGGCAAGGTAATATTTGAACCAAATTAATACTTTGCGCTAGGTATAAGGCATGCCAGATCCTCGGCTGATTGCGATTAAAGGTACCGATAATGCCGACCGTCAGGGGGACGTGATTTTTGTCCATGGCCTGGGTGGCAGTGCCCTAGAAACCTGGCATACAGATAAGAAAGCCCTAGAAAAAGCTCAAAAGTCTGAGGGTGAGGCATTTCAACCGGGGCAGTTAAATTTTTGGCCTGCCTGGTTGGGTGAAGATTATCCCCAACTGGGGATTTGGTCGTTAGATTACGACATTGAACCCTTAGCTTGGCGGGGAAACACCATGCCGCTGACGGATCGGGCCACGAATATTCTGCAAGTCTTCTCGAACAAACGGATTGGCAATCGCCCCATTCTGTTTATCACCCACAGTATGGGCGGATTGTTGGTCAAGCAGATGCTCCGCAGCGCTTTTGATTTTGGCAACCCCCGGTGGAAAAAGATTGAGGAAAATACGAAGGGGATTGTCTTTTTGGCGACGCCCCATTCAGGATCTGACTTGTCGAACCTGATGCAGTTCGTCAATCGGGTTTTGCAAGGGGTGATGCGGGCTAGTGTGAGTGTGGAAGAACTGGAAGCGAATCACTCGCGTCTGCGGGAACTGAACAATGTCTACCGGAACCATACTCGGCTTAGTCAGATTCCGGTTGACGCCTATTTTGAGACACAGCCCTACAACCCCGTTGGGCTGGTCGTAGATCAGGCCAGTGCTGATCCGGGTATGCAGGGGGTGGTGCCCATTGGTGTTGGTGCAGACCACATCACGATTTGCAAAATTGCTCCTGAAGACAAGACCAACAGCATTGTTTATAACAGCATCAAGCTGTTTATAGAAGATTACTTACTCGCAAAGACAGAGGTACCTCAACGCCCTTAAATGCCCCTCCGTCTGATACTGGCATAGTGCCGGAGGGGCCAGCAGGTGTGCCATTGTTGGAGCATCCATTTCACGGAGATGCTGACAAGGATAACTGGTTTGGAGGCTTTACTAATCATTCAGGCAGCAGTGGCCGAGTTGAAATCCATCAACATTATGGATTGCCCAACACCAAGCCCGATGCGATCCATAGGGATAAGAAGGAAAAGATTTTAATTGATGCAGTTTGGACGGAGGTAGAAGATCGTTTAAGGCAATCTTTGCACAATGCGATTTTGATTCGCTTAGATATGGCGGAGCAGCGTAACCAGGTGAGTCGCCCTTGGGACAGCCAGTTGCGCACGGCTGAGCAGGGTATAAAACCCTTAGAACCCGGCACCCACATTGCCGACGTGTTTGATCGGCGGGATGTGGGGGGTAAGCTGCTAATTTTGGGTAATCCCGGTTCAGGAAAGACGACCACGATGTTGGATCTGGCAGCAGTGCTGATTCAACGAGCCAATGCCCAGCCTGACCAGCCGATTCCGGTGATGTTTAATCTGTCGTCTTGGCAGAATGCCAAGCAAAGTATTACCGACTGGCTGCTGGGTGAATTGAAGCTGAAGTACGGGGTATCGCCAAAGCTGGGACAGACCTGGCTGGCGGAGAAAAAGCTGTTGCCGTTGCTAGATGGGTTAGATGAGTTACCCCCGCAGCGACAAGAACCTGTGGTGCAAGCGATTAACGATTGGTTGCAGTCGGGGGAGGGGCCAACGCGACTGTTGGTGTGCAGCCGCATTGAAGAGTATGGGCTGTATGGGGCAAAACTGGCGTTGAATGGGGCCATTTGCCTGGAACTGCTCACAGATATACAGCTCCAGGACTACTTAAACTCATTAAGAATGGGTGACCTATGGCAGACTCTGCAACAAGACACCGCGCTGCTGGGCTTGGTGAGGACACCACTTGTGTTATGCGTCTCGGTTTTGACGCATGAGGCAATCGATCCAGATCAGTGGAGGCGAAAGCAAACAACCACAGAGCGGACGGGCTATTTGCTAGACGCATATGTAAAACGACAGTTGCATAAAGCTGTCAAGAGAGAGAGAAATCTATCAGTCAAACAGTTCACAGCGAAACAAATTCGTCGCCAACTTACTTGGCTTGCAAGAAGATTAATAGCAATTTCCTCAGATGAGTTTTCTATTGAAGAGATTCAATCAGATTTTCTAAATAAACGGCGAAAAAGAGTTTACAAGATGGTTGTTTCTCTTGGTTTCGGAATAATTATCGGTTGCATTTATTGGCTATTATGCAGAATTATATATACCTTGGTCATCGAAAGCGACTATCTTGTTGCATATATTGAAAATCTTGTTAGTACTTCATTTCCTTCATTTCCTTCATTTAGACATAACCAAATTTTTGATTCTTATATAAAAGGATTTGATTTCGCCTTCCACAGAGGAGCTCTTTGGGGAATGATAATATCAATGCTTTGCGGAGCATTTCTTGGCTTCAATGAAAGTAGAAGAAATATTATGTTTACGGAGGCATTTTCTTTTCAGGGAATAAATAGAAAAACTCTAAAGATTTGGTTGATTGCTAGTCTAGCTTTAGGACTTGGCTTTGGCTTGATCTGTTTGGCTACTTTTGGAATTAATATCCTATATTCTCCCCGATTTTACATTTATTCTGAAACTATTGACTCGCAAGCTCTAGGGCCAGCAGGTTCTATCGAGCCCATATTTTTGAAAGGCTCATTTCCTTATAAAATGGGAGTTATATATCTCCTTTTTACAGCTATTTCTTGGATAAAATTCTGGATTTTGTTCGGCATATTCAAAGGTATAAAAAAGCCAATTGAGGTAAAATATTTCTCCTCCCAAGGGATCTTAAATAATTTCAGGATGGCTGCATTATATTCTTTCTTTATATGTATTTTGATCACATTTTTCTCATTTATATGCCTCTCTTTTATTTCTAATGTAGGCAATGTAGTTCATATCGTTTGGATTACAATGCCAATAATTTTTTTGTGTGCAGTTCTGATGAGCTTGGCATCTCTTGGTTTGCCATTAATTCAACATTTTGTGCTTCGATTCTTACTTTGTAAGAGTGAAGGAATTCCCTGGAACTATACCTGCTTCCTCAACCACTGCACTGAACGCCTCATACTCCAGCGAGTCGGCGGGCGCTATCGGTTCATCCACAAACTTATACAAGAGCATTTTGCAGCCATGCCGATGGGGCGAGAGTGATGGAGGTACTTTGATGGTCGAAGGACTAATTTTTCGCTACGACAAAGTAGGAGATATCCTTTATATCGACAAATGCTCACCTTACCCAGAGCAAGAATCTGATGAAATTGGCGATGAAATGATTGCTCGCTTTAACCCTGACTCTGGGGAGATTGAAAATCTGGAAATTCTGTTTTTCTCTAAACGCCTATTTGATGCCAACATTTTGGAACTCCCCGTCATTGCGAATATGCGGTTGGCGGCATCTTAGAGAGATCGTTAATGCCTTGGTTTGTAGTTCAGCATGCCGCCCATCATCGCCCCGATAACCGTGGCAGGGAGCACCGCCAAAATCAGGACTAGACCGCTATAGGTGATGCCCAACATGCCGTCACCGGCTGTTTCAGGATTTGCCATCTCTACAAAAATCCCAGGACTAGCCACGCGGCAACCGATGGCAAAGGCAATCACGGCGGCGATCAGACTTCCCAGCACCATGTTTAACCCCAGTTGGGCACCTTTGAGTAGAGATCGCTGCACCATAGCGGCAATGATTCCCGCCACTAAGCTAATTGCCGTGCCAAGAATGCCAGCGATAAAGACCGTGATGAAAACTAAATAGACGAGGGCAGGCCATCCCCCGCGATCGCGAGATATAAAACGCTCACCCCTACCATTGCCCCCACCAGCCAAGGGATAACTGCCCGCGATCGCCTTTGCCGCTGCATCAGTTTGAGGATGACAGTAAGAGCAACGCCCACCAGCATCACAGGAATCAAAAATATAACGTAGCCTAACCATGGATCGGCAATCAGCATGACCAGTTGCGATGATGTGTATCAGATACCCCAGAAAACATCATGCCTTTCGGGCATTCCGCGTAATCTTTTGCAACCTCGCTAAGATTTCATGACTTAACACGACCCTGTTCACCTGCTAGGTATCCACAGCTACAGAGTCGTCGGGGCAGGCCCGATTTACTATCCACAAGACCGCAGCAGATAACAGTCCAACCCAGGCTGCTGATAATAGACCCCATCCGGATTTAGAAAGTCAGATTGAGATGGGGTCGATATTGAAATTGGAGAGATTTTTGTGACTGTAGCGATTTCCAAACCCGAAACCCTCACAGACTTAGAAGCCTACGTAAGCCAGTCAGAACGGGCTGAGCTGGTGAAACAGGTACGGGCCAAAATTGATCAACTGGGCATTCAATACATCTACTACCAGTTCGTTTCTGTCACCGGGCGGATCACGGGTAAAGGGGTTCCGGCGTCTCACTGGGAAAGCATTGCCGAGCGTGGAATCCAGCTCGTCTATGGGGCAATGGCAAACCTGTTTTTAGATCGCTACGGTAACTACATTGGCTATGGGCCAGAAGCGTCAGAACTGGTTGCGATTCCTGACCCAGATACTTTTTGCCAACTGCCCTGGGATAAGCGTGTGGCGCGGGTGTTTTGCACCTGCTTCCGCAACCGGGAGGAGCCTGAAAATCCTGGCGGGTATCTGACTGCCGATTGCCGGGGCAATCTGCGTCGTATCCACGCCCAGTTTCAAGCAGACCATAACGGCCTCCATTTGCGCCACGGCACCGAACCCGAAATGATGTGGTTGAAGAAGGGGGCAGATGGCAAACCCGACGGCGGGGCGACCCATCCCTACTGCTATCACATCGACCAGTTTGAGCAACTGCGTCCGGTGGTGTTGAAGGTGATTGAGTACTGCAACGCCATGGGCCTAGACATGATCCAGGGCGATCATGAAGATGCACCCGGTCAGCTCGAACTAAACTTTATGTTCGATAATGCCCTACGCACTGCCGATCGATTAACTACGTATCGCCAAATTTGCTCCCAGGTAGCGCGGGAGTTTGGGCTAATAGCTTGCTTTATGTCTAAGCCGTTTATGGGCCTCTCTGCAAATGGTTGCCACCACAACCTATCGCTTTGGTACGGTGGTGAAGACAAGGTAGAAACCTTAGGGCAAGACTCACTCCCAGGCATGGAAGGCACGTTCAGCTATCGTAAGGGGGGTGAAAACACCTTCTTGCCTGACCCGGAGTTGAGCAAGACGAAACCTGGCCCTATTGGTCTCCAGTCCATTGGCGGGGTGATTGAGCACTTGGGTGCCCTGACTGCCATTGGTTGCTCTACTGTTAACTCTTACCGCCGCCTGTGGGATACGGGCTTATGGGCTCCCGTCTATGCCGACTGGGGTTTTCAAAACCGGACGTGCGGGCTACGGGTGTCGGCCCCAGGGCGGTTTGAATACCGGGCGGTGGACTCGATGGTGAATCCGTATTTGATGGCGTCTGCCATCCTCAAAGCCTTTGACGACGGCATCAAGCGCAACCTGGATCCGGGTGAACCGGAAGAGCGCAATCTTTACGAAGCCATGGAGGCGGGTAAGCAAGTGAAGAAGCTGCCCATGTCCCTAGGCGATGCCCTGGCTCGTTTAGAAGAAGACGAGGTGATTCAGTCGGCGATGCCGGAGGATATGTACCGGATCTTTGCCTGGTACAAGCGGGATGAGTGGGAGAAGTTTTTGGCGACCGTGACGGATTGGGATACAGATATGTATCTGGATTGCTTGCCTTAGATCGGGATGGCGATGCCGTTGATGATGAGTACCCCTCTGCCTGCGGCACCTCCCCTTATGAAGGGGAGGATGGGTTGGGTCTGCTGTTAATGCACTCAAGTTGAGCTATGTCTTGGATTCCCTGTGTACGTGGCTGGTTTATTTCCCTTTGTCTGCTGATCACTGTATTTATTGCAGGCTCAGGTTCAGCCTGGGCTGCTGCCTCACATCCCATGGATGCCCTCAGCCCTGCGGAATATAAGACCGCGCTTGGCATCTTAAAAGATGAGGGGCTGGTCAACGAAGACAGCCGCTACCCGTTTATTCAGCTCCAGCCACCCCCTAAAGCTGCCATGCTGGATTGGCAACCAGGGGAACCTTTTGAACGTTCAGCTTTTGCCATGGTTAAGCAAGGGCCTGAGGTTTATGAGGCGGTGGTAAATCTAACGCGACGGGAAGTGTCGCGTTGGGAAGCGATCGCGGATGTACAAGCGGGCATCCTCTTAAGCGAATGGACGGGGGCTCAAGACATCACGCTGGCCGATCCGGCGTGGCAGGCGGCGGTTAAAAAACGGGGCATTGAAGCGGCTGACTATGGGGGCATTGTTTGTGCGCCCCTGACTGCAGGCTATTATGACCTGCCAGAAGAAGCAGGGCGGCGCTTATTTAAGGTCAACTGCTTTGATGGGCGGGATACGGAAAACTTTTGGGGTCGTCCGATTGAAGGCATCACGGCAGTCGTCGATATCGATGCGGGTCGGGTAATCAAGCTGGTGGATACGGGCGTTGTGCCGATGCCCACCGCATCTGCTGGATATACCGAAGCAGAAGTTACTCAGCAGAGCGCGCCCAAACCCCTGGACTGGACAGAAGCTAAGGGTCATGACTACACCTTTAACGGGCAAGTGGTGGATTGGCACAACTGGCAGTTCCATGTGCGCCTGGATTCGCGGGTGGGGCCGATTTTTTCCCTAGTAAAGTACAACGATCACGACAACTGGCGATCGGTAATGTACGAGGGGTCGCTGTCGGAGCTGTTTGTGCCCTACCAAAGCAGCGACCCCAACTGGTATTTCCGCACCTATATGGATGCGGGGGAATATGGGGCAGGGAAGTTGGCGGTGCCGCTGGAGCGCGATCGCGATTGTCCTTCCACTGCGGTGTATCTGGATGCAGTATTTGCCGATGACAGGGGGCAACCCTATACCCAAGCCGATGCCGCCTGCATCTTTGAACGCTATGGCGGCGACCCGGTGTGGCGACATACGGATGCTCTGGTAGGTAAGTCGGCTAGCCGTCGCGATCGCGAATTGGTGGTTCGCTTCGTCACGGTCATTGGCAACTATGACTATCTGTTTGACTGGTCTTTTGGCGAAAACGGCACGCTCAAAGTGCGCTTTGGGGCCAGCGGGATGGAAGAGGTGCAGGCGGTTCCGGCGATGCGCGTTGACGGTGAAGCGATGACGAGTGAAGCCTTTGGTCGCATGGTTGCCCCCCAAACCCTAGCTGTCAACCACGACCACTTCTTTAGCTTCCGCCTCGACATGGACGTAGACGGGCCAGACAACAGCTTCGTTTGTGACGACCTCAAAACTGTTGCGGTCAAAGCAAGTCCCCGTACCAGTCTCTGGACCGTTGACTCTCACACGGCCAAAACCGAATCGGAAGCCCAGATGCGGCTGAATATTCGTGAACCTGCCCTGTGGCGAGTGGTCAATCCCCATGCGGAGAATTTTGTGGGCTATCCCACTAGCTACGAGTTCAAATCCCACGGTAATGCCATGTCGCTAATGCAGCCCGACGACTATCCTCAGCAGCGGGCAGGCTTTACCAACTATCACCTGTGGGTAACGCCCTACGCAGCAGATGAACGCTATGCGGCGGGCAATTATCCCAACCAAAGCCATGGCGGCGATGGGCTACCCGCTTGGACGGGGCAGGATCGTCCGATTGAAGATACGGATATTGTGGTTTGGTACACGCTGGGGTTACACCATGTGGTGCGGGCAGAAGATTGGCCGGTGTTGCCAACGGAATGGCACGAATTTGAAGTGCGGCCTTTTGACTTTTTTGATGGGAATCCAGCGTTGGAGATTTCGTCTAAAAGTTAGAAAGATGCGTCACCATCTCAGCACGTTTGAGTCAAGGTTGCTCCCTATCAGATGCACTAGTGTTGCGGAGGTATTCCCTGTAGAACCTAGCCATTCATGCCGTCCTCGTCGTTTTCGACGGCGATCGCTTGATCAATCTCATCGGCATGGCTGGCATAGTAGGCCCGTGCCACGGTTAGGTCGAAGGGAGTGAGCCCAGGAAAGTTATGGAGCAGTTCAGCATCGTCAGCGCCTTGTTCTTGCAAGGAGATTAGCGTCCAAACGGAAATGCGGGTGTTACGGATACGAGCATGTCCGCCACAGACCCCCGCTGTTTTTTGGACGCTGCGGGTGGTGAGTTGTTGTTGGAACAGGGCATAGTCCTCTGGAGGCAAGGACTCAACGGCCTGGACGAGGGATTCCACAAGTTTGGTGTTCATCAAAGCAACCGGGAAAAGGGGCTGAACTCTTTTCAAAATCTAGCGTCACGACTTCATAGGGGATACAGAATTTTAAGATTGAATCACAAGCTGAGGCACAGGCTAATTCAATCGTCAAAGTCGCGTCAATCGATTTATTAAGTCTGACTACGAATTTTGATAGCAGGAGTTATAAGCATAGATTGTGCCAGCAATACAGGCTCGAAAAATTGCAAATGAGTACCCTTACAAATCCGGGCATAATGGAGTAAGCCAGATACTCACATAGGAACTATCTTATGGTCAACGTCGTTCGAGGCGATGTCGCTAAACCAGTTTCATCTAAAAGGCTAGCCGAATACTTTGAAGCCAGAGTTGATATTGATGGCAGCCTATACATGGGATATCCAATTATAGGAACTCCGCAAGGAGGCTATCAAATCGACGCTCTTTTAATATCAAGAGAACACGGCGTCGTTATTTTTAACTTGGTAGAAGGTATTGAAAGTGATGTTGATATAGAAGAGGTACAGGATGAGAGTATAACTAAAATTCAATCGAAGCTCCTTCAACATAAGGCACTGACTAGTAGAAGAAGGCTAATGGTTGAAATCAATGTTGTCACTTATGCACCGGCTTTAAGTCATAAGCCAAGTATCTCCGAAGATTATCATGTGCTCATCAATGAGAATGAGTTAGCAGAGTATCTCAATTCTCAGAGTTGGGAACATGATGAATATTTTGAGAAGCTTAATTCAGTAATTCAAGCCATTACCTCTATCAGAAAAAGAAAACAGAGGAACTATGTACAACAGGAGAATTCTCGAGGTGCAAAGTTAAGCAGATTAGAGGATTCAATAGCAAATTTAGACAGGAATCAGAGTGCTGCTGTAATTGAAACTGTAGAGGGAGTACAAAGAATTAGAGGGCTTGCAGGCTCAGGAAAAACTATTGTTCTAGCTCTCAAGGTTGCATATTTACATGCAAAGCATCCTGATTGGAATATAGCTGTAACTTTTAATACTCGCTCGCTTAAAGGTCAGTTCAAACAGCTAATTAATACATTTACTATTGAACATACTAGCGAGGAACCAGATTGGGAAAAGGTAAAAATCATACATGCTTGGGGTAGTCCTTCCAAGGATGGAATTTATTATGAATTTTGTAAGAGACATAATGTAGAATATCGAGATCTCAGCAGAGCCAGAAAAATCGCTAACTCATATGGTCAGGAGTTTGATGCTGTTTGCGAGGAATCCCTCAGTAAAGTATCAGAATTTGAACAATATTATGATGCGATTTTGATTGATGAAGCACAAGATTTCTCCAAACACTTCCTAAGGCTTTGCTATGAAATTCTCACAGAACCAAAGAGGCTAGTGTATGCCTATGATGAATTGCAAAGCTTAAATAAAAAAGTAATGGAATCGCCAGAGTCTATTTTTGGTGATGACTCTTATGGTAATCCTCGTGTTCTATTGCAGAATCGTATTGGTGAACCTAAACAAGACATTATCTTAGAGAAATGCTATAGAAATTCCCGCCCAATTTTAGTCTCTGCTCATTCTCTTGGCTTTGGGATATATAGGGACGATGGGCTGGTTCAGATGTTTGAATACTCTGGTTTGTGGAGAGATATTGGCTACGAGGTTGAAGAAGGAAATTTAGAAGACAATAGTTCTGTAAAACTTGCTAGAAACGAGAATACAAGCCCAAGATTTCTCGAAACTCATTCCTCAATAGAGGACTTAATTATATTTAAGTCATTTGATACTGATGGTGATCAAATTGAATGGCTTGTTAACCAGATAGACACAAATTTGAAGCAAGATGAGTTAAAGTATGACGACATAATGGTCATACATACAAATCCATTGACAGCCAGAAAAGCCCTAGGAGTTGCTAGAGAAGCTCTTTTTGACAAAGGCATTAACTCCAGCTTAGCCGGAGTAACGACTTCACCCGATGAATTTTTCAATGAAAATTCCATCGTTTTCACTAGTATCAACAGAGCCAAAGGTAACGAAGCTGCAATGATTTATGTGATTAATGCACAATTATGCTTTTCTGGTTTTGAGCTTGCGAGAAAGAGAAATATTCTATTCACTGCAATGACTCGAAGCAAGGCTTGGTTGAGAGTTGTCGGACATGGTGAGAGCATGAAAAGCTTAGTGCATGAATATGAAAAAGTAAAACAAAAGAATTTTACTCTCGATTTCCTATATCCCAGCGAATCAGAACGAAGGAGAATGAATCTTGTTAATAGAGATATGAGTCCTAGAGAACGTGAACTTCTGAAAGACAGGAGTAAGCAGGATAATTTCAAGGAAGTACTTGAGGCTCTTGTGCAAGGTGAAATCCATCTTGAAGACTTACCTTCTGATGTTCAAGAGAGTTTGAAGAAATTTGCAACCAATCAGCCTGAGACCAAAAGTGACTAACATATTAATAAGTAGAATGATACATAACTATTCTGTTAAGAGCACCTCGAAAATAAATTTGGACTCCAAAACCGATAGCTGAAATCCTTTAATTCTCGTTGATGATTCTCAATCATGAGAGCTTATTCTCAATGACCTTGAATTAATCGAGGTGCTCTTCAGATAATTAATTCTCATTAAGTTCAAAAAAAATGCGCTGCTTTCGAAAGCAGCTTCTTTTATGTATTCTATGAAAATGTTATATATCTATTTAAGATACTGCTGTTTGGATCTAGAGTTTGAGCAGTGGCAGCAATTTCACAATGAATCATTTTAGCTATGCTAGACCATCTCGGCATTCATAATCAGGTGAGTACAATTACTCAGAAGTTGATATCTATTAACTTGTCAGTTAAACAAAAGTTTCCTTCATGTACGACAACGGGAAGAGATAGCTACAAAATCTCATATTCGGGCATGCAGGATATTTCGATAGCTCTTAAAAATGTTGAGTATAAGGAAATATATGAAGAGTTAGATGAAGATGAAAATTACAATATAAAAATGATTGATGGGGCACTAATACAACTCTTATATACTTACAAAGACTCTACCTTAGCTTCACATCGGCTAGCCTTCTTTCCATCTCCTTTTTTACACGACTTTCAGAATGAACCTGAAATATATGAGGAAGATGAAATATATGCAGATATAATAGCTAAAAATGTACTACCTGTTCCTGTCAGATTTGATTTTGATTATGATCCAAAAAAACACGTAGAGTTAGACCATCCTAAATGCCATTTAACTTTGGGACAGTTTAAGAACTGTAGAATCCCTGTGTGTTCTCCGATCACTCCAAATGCATTTATAGATTTTATTCTTCGCAGTTTTTACAATACTGCATTTCAAAAATTTACTGACCAATTAAATTTCTCTAGTAATTTATTTGATGAGACTATTACTTCTACAGAAAAGAAGCTAATACATTTAGCTATTTCTTAAAGGTTCTAAAAAATTAGTGTAATCGCTCATCGCCGTAGGATAGGCTGAGGAATAAAACCCATCAGTTAAGATATTTTTTCGCCTGATTTATTCCTTCGTTTTATATGTTGAGATGTCTACTTTTAAGATAATCATTTGATTGGATATCCAATACTTTTTATTAGGTTATGCTATCACCAACCCAACCTATAAGGGCGGCGATCGCATTGCTCAACAAGAGCAGCAAAGTTATTTTTGTTCTTTAGCTCTGAAACTTTATGCGACCTACAATGGTACCGTCTTGAGATTCCTTATGGATTTCCTATCTGTTCGTCAAGCTAGAGACAAGCTGTACTCCCTGATTGATGAGGTTGCCGAAAATCACAATCCTGTTTTTATCGCTGGCAAGCGCAACGAAGCGGTTCTCATTGCTAAGGCAGATTGGGCGCGATTCAAGAAACCTTATATCTCAATAACATTCCTGGGATGGTTGAATCTATTCAGAATACAGCACAAGAACCGCTTGAAGACTGCACAGAACTTAAGGACTTAGATTGGTGAGCTGGAAGGTCGTCCTATCTAAGCAGGCAACTAAAGATGCTAAGCAAGTGGCCGCTTCTGGCCTTAAGCGCAATGTCCAGAAATGTCATAGCGTGTCTGGATCAATGCCGCGATCGCGTAGTTTCTGCAGAAGCTCTTCTCTCTGCTGTCGCTCCTGAGCCGCTAACGCCTCAGCCTGCAAGCGTCGCTGCTGTTCTTGAGCTGCCCTTGCACGCTCCAGTGCAATCACATTTTCTGGGGCTGGGTAAGCTTGCCCCTGTGGGTCATACCAATGCAGCCAGTCACGTAGCGGTAGACCCTCATGAGTGCCCTGGGCAACGCCAATAAATACCCAACCCAATTTCTGGCATCCAAACCGGGTGGGTATCAAAACACCTAGCTCAGCCAATTCAATCACCAACGCCGACTGTCTCACCTACAGCATTTTCTCCATAGTCTTGAATGCGACGGTTCAAATTCGAAAAATCAAACACATTGTTTGACCCAAGCCGGGCTGTAATCGTGTTCCAAAGGCCAACAATCACGCCAGAGACCACAATCGGCACCACAAAAGCCACTAGCAAATCCCCAGCAAACGGCAATGGCGTCCACGGTGAAAAGTCAGGTTTTGGGAAAAATAAAGCCCCTGCTCCGATCCCCAACAAAGAACTCACAAAAGCCACTGTTCCCGTTAGGCGACGAGAATACAGGCCGTTAAGCATAGGGATGAGTGCCCCAGCGCAAACTAAATCTGCCAGCAGAAATAGATAAAGCACATTGTAGCCCTGGGCTGCGATCGCGATCGTCGGTAACCCAATCACAACTGTCAAAATACGCGATGCCCGCAGCAAGTTACTGGGCTGCATCGTCGGAAACAGGCGGGTTAAATCCAGAGTGAACACACTGGCAATGCCGTTAAGCAAGGTGTCAATACTGCTCATCACCAGTGCTAGGGCTAAAATCAACACCCCGACTATCATCCATGTGGGTACCGCCAAAGCTTGCAGTAGCGAGAAAAAAGCCCGATCATCGGCAAACTCAAAGTGCATCGCCACGATACCTAAGAGTCCAGCAATCAACAAAATGGGCACAATCGCCACCGCAGAGGCCAGAAACGATCGCCGCACCACCCCATCATTACGGCAGGCATAAATCCGCTGCCAGTTGGATTGGTTGAACATTTCAGCAGAGATCACTGCGATCACTAAGATCAAACCAAATTTGAGGCCGGGGCCATTGCCCAAACTCAGCAGTTGGGGCGCGGCATCTTGAACGGGCGCGATCGCAGCTCCCCAACCCCCCAAGGCAATCACCGCAACGGCAAAGCTCAACAGCAACAGCGGCACGATAATTACAAACTGTACGGCGTCAGTAAAAATCGTCGTGCCCAACCCACCCACAGACGTGTAGGCAAACACCGCTACCATCACCACCAACGCTGTCAGACCCAAAGGCACGTTGCCCATGATTTCTACTGCCTTCGCGATCGCGGTTAGTTCGGCAGCCAGGTAGACAAACATGTAAAACACGATAATGCCCAGTACCAAGAGATACATGGCATTACCAAAGCGATAAAACACATATTCGTTTAGCGAATGACCCTTGGGCATGAGATGGCGGATGCGAATGCCAATTACCGCAAAAATCGCCGCAGGCGTTGCCTGACCCATGCAATATCCCAAAATCCCAGCCACACCACTCGTCGCCCCGACTTCTGGCGGACTAAACAAAATCCAAGCCCCCATAGCCGATGCCACGATAGTCGCAAAAGCCATCCAGGTACCCACCCGGTTACGACTCACCATGTAGTCTTCTAAATTGGCCTTTTGCCGACGGGCGTGAAGCAGCCCCACTAACGTAAATATCCCAGCCGTTGCCAGGGTGGCCATCAGCGCGATCGCACCAATTGACATCTCACATACCTCTTGCAAAACACACAGCGGTGGCTAGAGGTTGGGTGATCTACAGCAGTCTTAACGTAAAATCACCCTACAAACTGACCCGTTAGCACTGACGCGATCTCAACCCTTAAAGGATTGAAATCAAAAGCTCCCAACCCTTTAAAAGGTCAGGAGCTAGGATGCGATCGTTCGTCGTTTCGGTTAATCAAACCTAAATCAACGCTTCCCTCCGCTGGTACTAACCAGGTCAGGTTCTGAGGGTATAATCTCAGCCCGATTTCGTCGGACACCCCTAGCTTAGGACTGATTCTAGCACCGTATGGGTAAGGGAAGAGTGGCGTTAATGCTTCGTAAGGGGTGAGGCACAAGGGGGTGGTTTTATCCCTGACCTACCCCTCGCCCCTCACGAAAATACCCTCCGCTCATCCCTGGTTAATCAATCTAGCTTTGCAAACTCACCACGGGCTGCGCCACATCAAATGTTGATAGGATTTTCTCAGCCATTTGAGACGGCGTCAGACCCAGCGCAATTTTTGATTGGTCAGGTTTAGCGTGGTCAACCAGCACATCAGGGACACCCAGACGCAATACGGGGACAGTAATTTGAGCATCGAGCAGTGACTCTGCGATCGCAGACCCAAAGCCCCCCATCAAACAACCCTCCTCAAAGGTCACCACACGACCGATTTGTTTTGCCAAGGGATGAATCAGGGATTCGTCTAGCGGTTTAGCAAATCGGGCATTAACGACTGTGGCTTCGATGCCGTGCTCACTCAAAATTTCAGCCGTTTGCAGGGTGGGATACACCATTGATCCATAGCCCAGCATCAGCAGATCATCCCCTCGACGCAGAATTTCTGCTTTGCCGATGGGTAGTGGTTCGATACCATCTTCCATCAGAGGCACCCCATAACCACTGCCACGGGGATAGCGGACGGCAATCGGACTGTCGGTGTGGTTAATGCCAGTCACCACCATTTGCTGGAGTTCAGCTTCGTCCTTCGGTGCCATCAAGACGATATTGGGGATGCAGCGCAAATAGGCGATGTCGTAAAGCCCTTGATGGGTCGGCCCATCAGCTCCCACAATCCCGGCCCGGTCTAAGCAGAAGAACACGGGTAGATTTTGAATGCAGACATCATGCACGATCTGATCAAAGCCACGCTGCAAAAAGGTGGAATAGATCGCCGCCACGGGCCGCATGCCCTCGCAAGCCAATCCAGCAGCCAAGGTCACGGCATGCTGTTCTGCGATACCGACATCGATGTACTGCTTAGGTAGCTTGTCTTGCAGTTTATTGAGGCATGTCCCTGTTGCCATCGCGGCAGTAATCCCAATGATTTTGGGGTTGTGCTCTGCCAGTTTCACGAGGGTTTCGGCAAAGACCTTAGAGTATTTTGGCGGCACAGGTTTGCTGGCCGGGGCACCTTTGCCCGTCGCCAGATTAAACGGCGATTGAGCGTGGTAGCCCACTTGGTCTTTCTCGGCCAGACTGTATCCTTTGCCTTTTACCGTGGCCACATGGACGAGGACGGGGCCGGGGTGCTGGTGCGCTTCCTTGAAGGTAGCCATCAGCTCGGTTAGATTGTGGCCGTCTATTGGCCCCATGTAGGTGAACCCTAACTCTTCAAAGACTGCCCCGACCTTAGGAACAGCCAGACGCTTCATCCCTTCTTTGACTCGATTCAGCTCTGGGGAAAGAGACTCGCCAACAAAGGGTAAATGTTTGAACTGCTCTTCTAAGTTCTCTGAAAGAAACTGTACGGGTGGGCTGAGACGCATTTTGTTGAGATAGCGTGGAATTGCCCCTACATTGGGCGAAATGGACATCTCATTATCATTGAGCACGACCAATAGCTTGGTGTTGGGCAGGTGTCCCGCATGGTTGATCGCTTCTAAGGCCATACCCCCAGTTAGCGCTCCATCACCAATAATGGCGGCTACTTTGAAATCTTCACCTTTGGCGTCGCGGGCTAAAGCCATCCCTAGTGCAGCAGAAATACTGGTGGAGGCGTGACCTGCGCCGAAATGATCGAATTTGCTTTCGCAGCGTTTGAGATAACCCGCAACGCCCTGTCGCTGGCGCAGGGTGTGGAAGTCGGGATAACGTCCCGTAATCAATTTGTGGGGATAAGCTTGGTGACCTACATCCCAAACCACTTTGTCGCGATCGAGATCGAGTGTTTGATACAAAGCCAAGGTCAGCTCAACCACACCCAAGCCCGGTCCCAGATGACCTCCGCTTGTCGCGACGGTTTGCAGATGCTTCTCTCGGATTTGGCGAGCGATCTGTTCAAGCTGATGAATGGAAAGGCCATGCAACTGGTTGGGGTGAGTAATTTCACTCAGGTGCATACTGAAATACCCTCTAGACGTATTGTGTGGTAAGTGCCACTGCTTTCACTGTAGTCAAAATTGAGTCTCAGGACGCGTAGCTGCTCAGAATATGATGTGGGAGGATAAATATATGGGACTCAGTTTTGCAGTTGTGTTACTTTGGCTTCTGTTAGCGTAGAACAACGCTTGTTACATTTGATCCATAGTTTTCATTAAGCGATATAAGCCTTAAATTTCTGTCATGGTTAATTGTCGTTTGCGTTCTAATCCTTTCCGGTTTTCTGTGATACCGTTTGCGATCGCAGGTTTGGCTGCCGCCGCCCTCCCGATCACGGTTCAGGCCCCAGCCCAAGCCAATGATTATGAGAGTTGTGCCCAAGGCTTAACTGACGTTGGCATTACTGTCGAAGATGCCGCCTATGCCTGTGCCACAGCCCTCCATCCCACTGATGTTTCCACCTGCTTTACCAAGGTGAATAATGATGTGGGACTCGATTCGTCAGCCTTACTCTCTGCTTGTCGGCGGGTGCGGCGTCCTGTGGATTTAGCCACCTGCGTTGTAGACATTCACCGCGATCGCCTGGGTGAAGGGTCACTCGCAGTGCTCGATAATTGCCGCCGTAGCCTGTTGCCCGTGCGCTACTCCGAATGTGTGACTGGGCTGATTGAGGCCACTACCCTACCGATAGATGACTCCTTGAGCGAATGTATTGCCGGAGGCTATCGGCCTCGTGACATCGCACCAACGTTTATCCCAGTCGATTGATTGAGACAGTGGATGTCTAGGGGCAGATTCTAAAGTTCTATTGGGGCTACTTAGAGGCGCGGTTCAACAGGTAAATACCTGCGACTAGCCCCAATAGGGTGGGTAACCAAGCCGCCATAAACGGCGACAGCATCCCTGTTTTGCCAAACGCGTCGGTAATAAACGAAAGCAGATAATAGCCAAAGATAATAACCACGCTGACGCCAAAGCTAGTGGCTTTCCCTGTGCGTTGAGGTCGTACCCCTAGAGCTGACCCCACAATGCCAAAAACCACACAGACAAAAGGCAACGCATATTTTTGTTGAATTCGCACCTGCCAGGTGCGAATTTCTTTCTCGTCACCTCCTTGGCGAATTAAATCTAGGTATTGAGTCGCTTGGGCAATGTTTAACTCGCTGTCACTGCGGGTTCGAGACGCTAAATCTAGGGGCGTTTTAGGCAGTTGTAGGGCTTGCTGATTGAACCGCACAATGTTGCGGAATGATCCATCTGGGGAGATGACATAGACCGTGCCGTTTTCAAAGTTCCAGAGGTTTTGCCCCAAATCCCAGGTGGCTGCCTCTGCACTGACAATTTGGTCTAACCCCTGTCGTGAAAAGTCAACAATGGTTAAACCTTGCATTTCTTCGCCATCGAACTTGCGGGCGTAAAATAACCGTTTGAGTTCTTGGGCACCACTCCCGTCTGAGGCTGGTTGGAATTCCTGATAGAAAATATTGCGTTCTTGAAAAGGTGGACGTTCTGAATTGAGCGCTTGTTCTAGGGTAATTGCCGCTTGATAATTGGCTGCTGGCGTAATTAACTCATTAAAGGCAAAAGTCAATCCCGTCACAAATAGACTGAGCACCACCGCTGGTGCAATAATCCGTCGCACGCTCACCCCACAGCCGCGCAGGGCGATTAATTCACTGTCTCCAGAAAAGCGGCTGTAGGTCATCATGCAGGCCAACAGCGTTGACATCGGAAAGGCCAACACCACAAACTCAGGTAGCTTGAGCAAGAAGATTTGCAAGGCTAAGGAAGTGGCTAGCCCCGATTCTGTCACCTGGCGAATCAGCTCAAACAGCGCCCCAATCGAAACCCCAATGGATGAAAAAGCGCCGACCCCAAACAAAAATGGCAGCGTGAGTTCTCGAGCAATGTAGCGATCCATCACAGACACAGACGGCAGCAATCCACCCAGTAGTGAAAAACGATGGTCGGTTTCAGAGACACTAGAAGCCATAGCAGCGTTAACGATATACAATCTGTTGCTTAATCAAAGATAGCGTTCCGTTACAACTTAAAGCTGTCTCCCAAATAGTGTTCACGCACCAGGGGATTGTTGTACAAATCATCGGCATTCCCGGCAGCCAGAATTTGGCCATCGCTCATGATGTAGGCCCGATCGATAATTTGGAGGGTTTCTCGGACATTGTGATCGGTAATTAAAATGCCCATATTGCGATCGCGTAGGGTTCCTACAATCTCTTGAATCTCAGCTACGGCGATTGGGTCTACGCCGGCAAAGGGTTCGTCTAGGAATAAAAATTTGGGGCCATCGGTACCTGCCGCCAGCGATCGCGCTAATTCCGTTCTGCGTCGCTCTCCTCCCGAGACTTGAATTCCCAGAGTATTGGCTACCTTCTCCAAACGAAAATCTTTGAGCAACTCCTCCAGCCGATCGGGTTGTTCATCGGCCGGAATCTGGGTTTGTTCCATAACCAGTCGAATGTTGTCTTTGACAGTGAGATTACGAAAAATGCTGGCTTCTTGGGCCAGGTAACCAATGCCCAACCGGGCCCTTTGGTGCATCGGTAGGGTGGTAATATCAATTTCGTTGAGGCAAACCTTACCAGTGTCAGGCTTTTCTAGCCCCGTTGCCATGTAAAAAGTTGTGGTTTTTCCAGCGCCATTTGGCCCCAATAGCCCGACAATCTCACCCTGGGCCACTGACAAGCTTACCCCTTGAACTACGGTTCGTTTGCCGTAGGTCTTTTGAACGTTATCTACAACGATTTTCAAAGGGTTGATCCGAATGGGAAAAACATCTGCGTCTTTCTCAAATCTTAAAGGCAACGACATTGATTTCGACCAAGGACTCAAAAAAACTACTCTGCATCGGGGTCGGCGATCGGATCAAGCTCTAGCGCAGGAGGGGGGCTGGGGATAGGTGCGAGTTCTGGAGACCCGGCAGCATCGCCGCCATTTTCGGGTGCAGGAGTCTCGTCAGAAGCCGGCACAATGTAAGTCGCTTCGACCTGCTCTTCCGGCTGGGGCAGCGCGACAAAGCGCCCCTCATCAACCAAGTAAGTGACGGTTTCAGCCCTTAGGGTATTCCCTTCTTGATTGACCACAACGTTGCCGCTTAACACGATCCGCCTTTCATTGCTGTAGTACTGAGCCTGAGCTGCGGTGGCAAAGATCTCTTGCTCTGGATAGTCAATCTGGACATTGCCGGTGGCAGTCACAATACCTGTATTGGCGTTAGCCTCTTGTACATCAGACCGCAGGGTAATGGTGCCCCCGGAGGCCTGACCAGAAGGCTGGGCTCCAGCCCGATTAGAGACCAGCCCAACAAATAGGGCACTGGACATGACGATGCTAAAGGCCAAAGGCTGAAAGTATCGACGAAAGTGAGCAGAGATCATAAGTATGGTTTGGCCGTTAGCTTTGCCAGCAATCCGTTAACTGCAATTAAGGTACAGCATGACTCAAGCAAGGTACCTTGATCGTGCCATAAATTAGGGGGCTAATCAAATTCTTCCAGAAGTTTGGTGTACTTTCCGCGATCGCCCCACTTTCTACATACAATAATCACATTTGATGCGGTGTGGTGAACGGCACAAAACCTCACCAGGAGTAGATTTGAGGACGGTTATTAACCTAGAAAGTTTCCGCAGCGCAGACTGAGCCCCGAACCGAATCGATAGTGAGTAGCATAGGAGCGTAAATTGCTTGCTGTTATTCAGGATGCCCAGCTATGGCTCAGCCTATTGATCTCTACTATTGGCCCACCCCTAACGGTTGGAAAATTAGCATTTTTCTAGAAGAGGCGGCATTACCTTACACGGTTAAGCCCATCAATATTGGTGCGGGTGATCAGTTTGAGCCGGATTTTCTCAAGCTCAACCCCAACAATAAGATGCCTGTCATTGTCGATCCAGAGGGCCCAGAGGGGAACCCCATCACATTGTTTGAGTCGGGTGCAATTTTGTTATACCTAGCAGAAAAGACAGGTCAATTTTTGCCCGAGACAATCTGCGATCGCTACCGGGTAATCCAATGGTTAATGTTTCAAATGGGGGGAATTGGCCCCATGTTGGGACAAGCCCATCATTTTCGTCAGTATGCGCCAGATCAGATTCCTTACGCCGTTGATCGCTACACCAATGAAGCCACCCGCCTCTATCGTGTGTTAGATAAACAGCTGGGGGAAACTGAGTTCGTGGCGGGTGACTACTCAATTGCTGACATGGCAATTTTTCCGTGGATTGTGCCTTACGAACGTCAGGGTCAAGACATGGCCAACACCCCTAATCTCAAGCGTTGGTTTGACACAATCAACAGTCGGCCAGCGGTACAGCGGGGGCTAGCGGTACTCAAAACCGAGCGTAGCAGTCAAAAAATGGACGATAAAGCTCGGGAAGCTTTGTTTGGAAGACGTCAATTAGAGCAGCGGTAAGTAGGCCGACCGCAATCCTCAAGGCAGGTCTGATTGTGGCTCCTCCACAGTCTTGTGAACAGTTTGATCGTGAGCACGATGTCTGGGATCCCTGACACAAACTAAGGCTTTTCCTTAAGACAGTTGCGATGGGAAACTGTCTTTTTCATTAGCTATACTTTTAAATAGGTTCTGCGAGTTGTCATTTGAAGCAAAAAACGAAATCTTGTAGCCCAACCACAGCAATCGTTTTGCGCAACCCTAAAGAAATGCTGGTGGAAGGTTAAGCGGCAGAGCCGTTAATATTGAGCCAGATCAAATAGTGTTCTCTTTAGAATCCATAGTCTTTGCTAATGATTTTTCTAAGAAAATTTTGAAAAATCGTTCGGCTATCGCTAGCGTATACAACGGAAAAATCGGTATGATTAGCTACAGAAAGCTTTTTATTTATTGAGCTTTCTGTAACGTTTTTTTGCTTGATCAGTCCATCTTCCTTCCAGCCGGTCGCTAGACAGGGTGAATTATGTTTCAGACTCTCCGCTTTTCCATTGATATGATCCAAGACGAAGCCCGCCAACTTGTGCAGCGGGGTGTTGTTAGCCGCCAGCAACCGATCTATACCCTTTGTCAGTACATCCCAGCTCGGGAATGGGAAGGGGTTGAAGCTGCGCTTGAACGTCAAGGTTTCTTGTTACGCGATCGCATCAGCGATTTAATGGGTCGCGAAGACTGGGAGAATGACTAATTAGGGCTGAATCCCTCCAGTCATCTATCAAGTTTGAGAATCGATCAAATCTAGCTATTCAAATAGGGTGAGCTGAGAGGGCTGCAAAGGCAGCTTAATCTCAGCCCAGGGGAGTGGCGGTAGATCTGCCTCACCCACGACTGCAGCCAGGTCGTTTTGAAAGTGGCGGGCGATCGCAGGTGAACGCGACTCATCTGGACAATGAAAGAAACTGTAGACTTGGGTGCCTTGCTTGAGCCATTGGGCGATGCGAGGCACCCATTGGTCAAAATAGGGTTGGTTGACGGCCATTGAAGGATGGCCAATATAGCGGACTAGGGTAAACGGGGCAGTCACGACGGGTTGTAAGGGCAATCTGGGTTTGCGTCGCTCTGAAGCGATTTGCGGATCTTCAGCACCGTCGTCAACGCAGTCATAAATTGGCCGCGTATCGAGTAAGACTCGACCCACACCGCGATCGCGCAGTAAGTCATTTAATCGCTCAGCGTGCGGTGGCTTAAACCAGTCAGGGTGGCGAACTTCCACTGCGATCGCGCCCTGTTCTTTGGGCCAATGATCGAGAAATGCTTGTAAATCAGAGAATTGGTTTGGCCCATAGCTGGGCGGCAGTTGGGCAAAAAATGGCCCCAAGCGATCGCCCAAGGGCTGCATTTTGACAAGAAACCTGAGAGCTTCTGGCCAATGGGGCATCAGTTGACCCCCATGGGTGACGCTACGCGGTAGCTTGAGACAAAACTGAAACCCTGGAATGCTCTCCTGTGCCCAGCGTTTCACCGTGGCGTTATCGGGCACAGAATAAAAGGTGGTGTTGCCTTCAACCGCGGTCATCCGCTGGCTGTAGAGTTTGAGAAAATCACCGGGACGGCTTTTGGCTGGGTAAAAGTCGCCCACCCAATCTTTATAAGCCCATACGGCACAGCCAATATAAAAAGCGCGATCGCGATAATTCACCGAATAAACCACATCTAATTTGAAAGCTTGTTCGCGCAGCGTCTCCACAGGAGCAATTTTTAGCTTAAGGGAAAACAATAGATCTGTATGGGGCCACGGTTTATTTCCCCTGTTCAGCGAGAAAAGTGTAACAATTTTGTCAGAGCCCTGCTCACGCTATAGCCTTTTACCACCGCGATCGCTAACTGGTCATGTCCTTTATCCATATCCCCAAACCTTGGCAACTGCCAGAAACCGCCGCTACTTCAGAAACCGCTTTTTTCAATCGGCGCAAATTTATCAAAACCCTTGCGGGTGCAGGCATTGGTGCTAGTGTGACATCACTAATCGGATGCCAGCGCCAAGCGCAAACCATTGATCCCGAACTGGAAGCTACGTTAGGGACTGAGTTAAAGTCAGTCCGCACCAATCGAGACTTTACGGCAGATACAGTGAATCGCCCCGTTACTGAGCAGGTGTTTGCCAGTCGTTATAACAATTACTACGAATTTGGCAGCACTAAGACCATCTGGAAAAAAGCTCAAGACTTGCCCACCGACGACTGGAAGGTAGAAGTTACAGGCTTGGTCAATAACCCCACAACGTATGATCTCGATGATCTCTATAAAAAGTTCCCGCTCGAAGAACGGGTTTATCGCTTTCGCTGCGTCGAAGCTTGGGCTATGGTGGTGCCTTGGATTGGCTTTCCGATGAAGCGAATTATCGAAGCTGTGGAGCCAACCAGCGACGCTAAGTTTGTGCGATTTATCTCCTTCTATGACGATAAAATTAGCACTGGCCCGGCCTGGCCCCCGTCTGCCTATATGCCCTGGCCCTACACCGAAGGGCTAACGATTGAAGAAATGGCCAATGATCTGTCCTTCTTCGCGGTAGGCCTTTACGGACGCACCTTACCCAAGCAGCACGGTGCCCCCATCCGCATGGTGATGCCGTGGAAATATGGCTTTAAGGGGGCAAAATCGGTGGTCAAAATCGAGTTTGTCAACGAACAGCCCGCCACGTTTTGGAATACTCTTGGGCCCAATGAATATGGTTTTATTGCCAACGTTGAACCCGATGTGCCCCATCCCCGCTGGTCTCAGGCGACAGAGCGGATTGTGGGCGAAGGGGCTAATCCATTTGCTTGGGAACGGCAGGATACGCTGCTTTACAACGGCTATGGGGAGTATGTTGCCGACCTCTATACATAGCATTGGCCTCTACACATAGTATTGGATTGTCAGTTCTCCTGGCGATCGCAACTCACAAGCGATAGCCCAACTGACCAGCGGTCTCTCCTGCAATCTTTTTAATCAGGGAGACCTCTATCCGGCTGAGCTGACTGCTGTATTTTCGAATGGGTTCCTCGATCCGTTGTCCTAAGAGGGTTCGATCCACCTTTAATTCGATGAAATCTTCTATCTTGGAGATTTCTCCGTCTTTGCCAATCAAATCTTCGTAGCGTACGATCAGGCTCTTTAGCCCAGCGACTTGAGTGGCAAAACCCTCCGCAAGGTATGACCAAAATGTCGCAAAGTCAGTTGCCGTATCAACCCTTAAATTAGGCCATTGAATATACCATGCACGGCCTTTATAAGACCGATAGGCATCGATGGGATTGCGCGTCAAAAAGATAAATTTAGCGTTTGGAAACAGCCAGTTTAAATACAAGGCCTGATCAATATTTAACCGGACTTCTTTCATGCCCCAATGCTTAAATCCCTGTTTAAGCGCCGGGTCTTGAAGTAACTTGATGAAAAAACTTTGGTGTGCATCATAAAGCGCTTGAACTGGCGGAAAGAGGCAAGCAGTCCAGGTTGTCGTCAATGCCTGAACATCGTCTGATGATATGGGCTGAAAGCATCCATCGTAAGGATAGTCAGATTTGAATGCCCTCAAATGTGAAAATAATGCATGACTTGGCATCGTGTCAGAATAGGGTTCTCCCCAGATCAAGGCCTCTCCACTACTCATCACCAAACGCTGTAACAGGGTAGATCCGGTTCGCCAACCCGTCGCGCAAATAAAAATTGGAGCATGGCTTTCGCCAGAATTTTGGGTCAAGTCATACACTTGTGATAACCGTTCAAGCAAAGCCAGAGACTCACTGTACTCGCCATAAACTCTCTTAAGTTCAGATTTCCTTACATTAGCCCTGAGATAAGGCTTGATGTAAGGGCAGTAAATCGATCTGTAGTAGAGTTGCCAGGAATATTTCAGGGGATTCTTTAAAGGCATCAGCAAGTATATTGGGGCTGACTATTGCAACGTCCAATTGTAGGCATGATCGCTACTGGGATAAACACCGCTACGAACCTCTTCAGAGAACCGTTCCGCTGCCGCTGCAATATCGCAACGCAACGCTGCATATCGTTTGACAAAACGGGGTGAGCGATCGCCATGTAGCCCCAACATCTCAGTTGAAACGAGTACCTGGGCATCACAATCAGGCCCAGCCCCAATGCCAACCGTAGGAATCTTCAATGCAGCTGTGACTTCCCTGGCTGCTGTACTTGGGATAGCCTCGATCAGCAGTGCAAAAATACCCGCATCTTCGAGCGCTAGCGCATCTTGTATCAGTGCATCGACAGCAGCCCTTGTTCTGGCCTGCACTTTGTTACCCCCAAGTTGATGATAAGACTGTGGGGTCAGTCCCAGGTGCCCCATCACTGGGATACCAATTTGGGTGAGCTGTTTGATTAACGCCTCATGGCGACCTTCTAGCTTCACTGCTTGTACACCAGCCTCTTGCACCAACCTGCCAGCATTGCGAATCCCTGCTTCAACCCCATCGTAGGAACCAAAGGGCAGATCTCCAATGACCAGCGCATGACGAGCAGCACGAGCTACGATTTCGCAGTGATATACCATGGCGTTCATGGTTACCGAGATGGTTGTGTTATGGCCTTGAACAAAAATGCCCAGCGTGTCTCCTACCAGAAGCAAGGGAATGCCAGCCTGATCTAGTGCAGCCGCTGTGGGGTAGTCGTACGCTGTCAGCATGGCGAATCGTTCTCCCCGGGCTTTGTAAGACCATAAGTCCTGAATGGTAATGCGATTCATCTTCGTGAAGACCTCGTAAAAAGAGTAAGAGTAGCGATCATGCTTTGCCTAAACATCAAGCTATGCGCAAATAATCCATCAGCCTATTCCTAAGCATCAACCTCAATCGTATTTGAGAGATAAAACCAGTGATTGGCGATCGCGAACCATGGCGCTGCTAGTTACGCTGTGTTTTGTGCCCAATGCAATCAATGCGACCGCTGCCAGGGATAATAAGAAACCACAGCCATTCTTTCCCGCCATGACTCCCCGTCGATTTCAGCTCAATCAGTTTTTTCCCTTCTCTTTGTTTCGTGGCGGACAGGGAAAGGGTGCGAGTATCTCGGTCATTTTTATGGTTGCAGGGATTGTGATTACGCTGGGCTTTATTGCAATCGCGGTCTTTGCCCCCCTGCTTCAAAACTGGGGTATTTTGCAAGATCCCACAGCGGCTCTACAAAACCCAACCCACCAACCGCCATCAGTAGCCCACTGGTTTGGGACGACTCGTCAAGGCTATGATGTGTTTTCACGTACGCTGTATGGTACCCAAGCTGCCTGGAAAGTCGTGTTACTAGCCACCGCCATGAGCGTGGTGATTGGTGTGCCCTTGGGGATGGTTAGTGGTTATTTGGGCGGCAAACTCGATCGCGCCCTGCTGTTTTTTATGGATACAATTTACACCCTGCCTGGGCTGCTCCTATCGGTGACGTTAGCTTTTGTCGTCGGGCGGGGGGTGTTAAATGCTGCGATCGCGCTCAGTATTGCTTATGTGCCCCAGTATTACCGGGTAGTGCGCAACCACACCGTCAGCGTCAAGACCGAATTATTTATCGAAGCAGCCCAGGCCATGGGGGCATCTACCTGGGCCGTGCTGAGCCGTTACTTGTTTTTGAACGTGGTGCAGAGTGTACCTGTGCTGTTCACGCTGAATGCCGCTGATGCTGTCCTGATTTTGGGAGGGTTGGGCTTTTTGGGACTGGGATTACCAGAGCAAACCCCAGAGTGGGGCGCTGATATTCGTCAAGCGCTGGATGCTTTGCCAACCGGTATCTGGTGGACGGCGTTGTTTCCCGGCTTAACCCTGACCATGATGGTTACCGGGCTATCCCTTGTGGGCGAAGGTCTCAACGAATTTGTTAATCCCCTGCTGCGTCGAGAAAATTGGGAATAGAGGCGTCCTACGTTACTCATCTCTAATGAAACGCTCACCTGTTAGCGTCTAAATATTTTTGTCCAGCAAGCCATTGACCTCGAAATTGAACAAGATTTTTGTATTAGAGTCACCGACGACTCAAGCCCTGCCGATTTTGGCCAATCTTCCGCACAGTGGCCTTTTTGTCCCAGACGCTATTCGTCAGCAGTTAACTGAAGCGCATCAGGCGTTTTTGCCCAATCAGGACTGGCACCTCGATCGGCTCTATGACTTTTTACCCGCGCTGGGTGTCTCCACATTGCAAGCGACGCATAGCCGCTACGTGGTTGATCTGAATCGCTCTTTGAAACCCCCCTACTTGGGTGACTTCTGGAGTTCGGTGATACCCAATCAGACTGCCTTTAAGGTGCCGCTGTACCAGACACTCCCCTCCCCTGAAGCGCTTAAGCAGCGGCTTCAGGACTATTACTTGCCATACCACGCCCGACTTGCCCATCAACTCAGCCAGATGATTCAGCGATTTGGGCGAGTCTACCTGCTTGATTTGCACAGTTTCTACGGTTTGATTACTGATGATGTGTGTTTGGGTAACGCCAAGGGCAAAACCTGCTCAGAACGGTTGATGGCAAGTGTTGAAAGGGCATTCGTAGATCGAGGCTACGGTGTGGTGCGTAATAAGGCGTTTACGGGTGGTCACATTACCCGTCACTATGGCAATCTACCCCATGTTGAAGCGCTACAAATTGAAGTCCGTTATCCGGTTTACTTAGACGAAGATCGGCTGGATGAGCTGACTGTTCCTGACTGGCAAGTGGCTAAATTTGAAGCGGCAAAGCAGCAGTTTAGGATGGGTTTTGAACAATTCATCGATATGATTTTCTGACGGGCTTCTGATTGAATTGAGGCATTGATCAGTCTAGGTAAAATTCCCTAAAGAAATAATTTAACATTTAATTTCTTCCTCAGAAAATGCTCAGCATCTCCTTATGAGGAGATCAGTTGACGCTAAACAATATGTCTCACTATAGGAAATATAGAGAACGTTAAACGCTTCAAAAAGGAGGTTAATTATGAAACGTTATTTGTTTTCTGGGCTAATCGTCCTCCTAGCCACTGTTGTTACAATACCCCTTGCGAATGCTAGTCAGGTTGGGCTCCAAAATCTCGACGCAGATCTGAATGGAGATGGTCAAGTTACCTTGACTGAGTTGAAAAACTACAACCGCGATCAACGTCAAAACTAGCTAATTCAGGTGGAAAACCGATGTGTCAGCTCCTTATTAGTGGTTCATCTTGACGCATCATGTCTGCGGCTTTGATTAATTTCTTCAAAGCCGCATTTCCTATGTGGAATTCAGACCTAATTTGCTCTAAACCTTGACCAAATATAGATCCCCAATTTTCCCTGAATACGCGCAAGAATTTTCCCAGGCTAAACACTCAAGCTCTAAAGTCAGATGTGGTTTAAAATCTGCTCGACTAAGTGGCTTCTTTTGAAGGCGTGGTGTTGCTGGCTAACTGTTCCCGCAGAAGTAATAGAATTCCGCTAGCGATCGCGGCGCTAAAGAGCAAGACTAGCCAGATATTAACCCCTAACCATGCGGGATGATCCAAGGCCCAACCGCCTAAAGGAGGCCCGATTAAAAACCCGATTGCCCAGGATTCTGACTCCAGGGCAAAATAGATTCCCCGCAATGTAGAGGGGGCGAGATCCCCAACGAGGGAAGAGGCCGAAGGGCCGTAGCAAATTTCGGCAAAGGCGATGAAGGCGAATGCCGTAAGCACCACAACTAAGGTGTTGATCGGCACAACCCCCGCTAACCAAATGAAGAAAAACCCCCCAGTCCATAGGCCCAAAGATCCCAATAGAACATTGACATGGGGAACTGGCCTTAGCCAGCGGGTAATTGGCAACTGCAGCAGGATTTTGAGCAGGGCGTGCCAAAAAAAGAAATAGCTGATTAGCTGTTCTGAAAATCCCCGCTCAGTGTTGCCACCCGGTAGAAAGTTAGCCAGATATAGGGGCAGTGTGCTGCTGAGCTGGGCTGTGTAGATCGTGAAGAATAGATTGGCACTCAGGTAGGTCACCAAGCGGCGATCGCTGAGGGCTTGTCGCCAGTTTTGTAACAGGTTTTGAGGTTCCGTTTCGGGCGATCGCGTTTCGGGCGATCGCGTTTCGGCGATCGCCCCGAAAATTACCAACCCAAACACCAGATAGGCCAAGCCTTTGCAAATAAACAATACTGGGTAGCTGCCTTCCATCGCGAGGTACTGCCCCGCGATCAATGCCCCCAGTCCCAACCCAAGATTGTCGGCTAATCGGGTGAGGGCCATGGCTTCGGTTCGATGTTCAGGCGCAGTTAGATCTGTGGTCGCTGCCAGCGTCGCCGGCCAATAGAGGCTAATTCCCAGCCCCAACAGTAGGTTCCCGGCGACCAGTAGGGGGAAGGTATCGGCAAACGCTAAGGAGAAACTGCCCAGGGCTGCGATCGCAGCTGCCATCAGCAAGGTACCACGTCGCCCCAACCGCTCAGAATCAATCGCATTGCCCGCCCAAAATCTCCCCAACGTGCCTGAAATGCCGCCGCTTCCTAGGGCTAAGCCAACTTGGGTTGGTGAGAAGCCCAACGTGTTGACGAAATAGATAGACGCATAGACCAGGGTGAACCCCTGGCCGATAAACAGGAGTAGCTGGCCCGCTGCCAAAATCCAAACTTCCCGCCTTAGCTCTGGTAACCAGGCCAAGCCTCTGTTAGCGGGCTCAAAAGACGACTCTGGCTGCCCCATAAAAACTAAGCCACATCCGATTTGCAAACTTGAGTTTTAGCTTAGGGGAAAATGCTGGCTCTGGATATGACCAAGATTCAGGGCAGTATGCACACTAGCGATATAGCGCTGGCCAGATTGCTTAATGCACCTAGTATCGCTGGGATGCCGAACACACAGGCAATCTGGCTCGCCGTAGCGCCCAAAGCTTTGTGGCTACGGCTATATCTCGAATTTGGGGAGAGCGATTAGGTCAAAGAACGGTTGAGCTGCTGGTTTCCAACCAGCTGAAAATCTGGTCTAGCTGCTCAGTGGTTACTAGCCCGTATTGCCAGAGCACCATCGGCAGTAGGTTAGGCGTCATCTTGCTTTGACGCAGACCCAACGCAATGGCATCTCGAGAGATAGCTAGATCAGAGACCAAGAATTCAATTAATGAACCATGTTGCAAGGGATGCATGAGGGATAGATGCCGGAATGATAGGGAGAGCGATTGGTGACTAGCATAGTGAACTATTCTGAATCGGAGATGAGTATACCCCTAGAATTAATAACCCCGACGAATCCGCCGGGGTAAGTTGGTTATAAAAGTTTCCATAGACTGCCCGAAGGCATTGACGACAATGTAGGCGATCTCACCCGGAGATACTGTAAATGTTTGGTAAAGCCTGATAAAGAAATTGCAAAAAAAATGTCAGCTAACGTTTGGCTCTCGACTCCTCTCTGAGCGATCGCTCCCTGTTAGTAAGATATCTCACAAGACGGCGTGAATGAATAGCATCAAATAGCACAATAAAAGCCAAGGCTTTGGAAACAAACTCTCTAAAAGCATGTCATAGTACTTTATATTCTGAAGTAATTGACTCTAGAAAAGCACTGGGTCAAAGTCAATCTAATTTGAATTGATTTGGCTCTTCGGAAATCTTGACCATAGATTAGAGCAACTCTACCAGGTATAGGTCTAAGATTATTTCAGGGTGTTATCGCTTTATTTTGTTTGGGGCATCGCAGCGGTAAACCCAAGAGAGCAAAGCAATTATGGACTTTGAAAAGTCAATTTCAAAGCAGTCTATCGCGACCGTTAAAAAAGGATTGCTAGCTTCAGATTTGGCAGGCAAAACAATTGTTCTCGATATAAATTCAGGTTGCTACTTTGGTTTGCATACAATCGCATCCAATATCTGGAACCTGCCTGAAACACCTAGATCGGATCAAGCGATTCAAAATTCTCTGATTGCAGGGTACCTGATAATGCCCGAGCAATGTGAGCGAGATATGCTGATGTTGTTGCAAGAATTACAGGGAGAAGGGTTAGTTGAGGTGAAAGATGAAGCAGTTGTATAGGTTTTTTCGTCTCCCTTCCGGCGATCGCCAACTGCTCATCAAGACGTTTATTCTGCTCTCACTGATTAGATTGGGACTCTGGTTACTGCCATTTCAAAGATTACGACAATTCCTAGATCTGATTCGCCAGGGAAACCGCCAAGCTTCACAGATCCAACCCACTGACCCGGACAAAATTATCACTGCCGTTAATATTAGCAGTCGCTATATGCCTGGGGGTGAAAAGTGCCTAGCCCGTGCGTTAACCACACAGACGCTGATGTTTTGGCATGGTTACTCGCCCCAACTCCACCTTGGCGTGACTAAGGGAGAACAAGGAGAATTTGAAGCTCACGCTTGGGTTGAACATCAGGGACAAGTCGTCATCGGATATCTAGCAGATCTTTCGCGCTTCACCCCGCTCTACTACCCGTTTTGGAAGGGGGTTAGATTGTGAGCAGTATTGTTGGGATTGACTACCTTGATGAGCGATTCGTTCAGCCTGACAGCTAGGACGAAACTAAGGATCATTGTGGCGTTAAATCCTTCTATCACGATGAGAGATGCCAACTTCAGTTGAGCTATCTATCCGGATCTAGGCGTTGGGTTACCCTGCGGGAAGCAAGCTACGTTCCTCAACCACAACCTACGCTTTCTTATATTTAATTGGGCCTTCCTACTTATCCGGATCTAGATTCTAAGTCTAGAAATGATTTTGGCTTATGAATTCTGACGTCTGACTTCCTGAAATATCGAAAAATATCTCAGCTTTAAACACACTCCAAATTTCGCAATCTAAGGTATATCATGTTTTCCTACTTCGCTTATGGGTTAGGCATTCAATCAGCTTTGCCAATACCAGAGTTTGTCTCTATGGAGGTCAAATGCGATGTCACAATTCATCTGGAGAACAATAAGACTTTAGAGGATTATCTGCCGAAGAATATTTTGGGCCAATCAATGGCGCTTAAATTAAGCAGAGAAGAAGCCATTTTTTATTTCAACGGCATCGGTGCTTTTCATATCTTGAAGGGCTGCAAAATTATTTTTATTCCAGCACAGGAGGCCTGTGAGCGGAGGGTTCGGCTGGCGCTTGTCGGTACAGTTATGGCAATTTTGCTCTATCAGCGGGGCTTGCTGGTGCTCCATGCGAGTGCGGTCGAAATCAATGGGGGTGCCGTTGCTTTCTTAGGCGTCCCCGGTCAGGGCAAGTCGTCAACGGCTGCTGCCTTTCATGCCCATGGGTATGATTTCCTAACTGATGATGTTGCTGCTGTGACGCTCAGTCAAACAATCGCCACCATTGCCCCAGGCTTTCCACAAATGAAACTGAGTCCAGAGACAGCTGCCGCTCTGGACTATGATTTTGAGTCCCTGTTGAAACTGTACTTGGACGATAAAAAGCGGGGCTACCGTCCCATTCGCAACTTTGCTCAATTGCCATTGCCGATTCTGCGAATTTATGTGTTGGCGGACGATCCAGAGTTTGACATTGAACCCTTAAGTCCAAAGGAATCAGTGATGGAGTTGGTGCGTCACTCTCGCCCAACAACGTTACGGATCTCTGGCGATACACCGCACTTTATGCAATGTACTTCGCTGGCTAAGGCGCATACGGTTTATCGTCTGAAGCGTCCCCGTAACTTGGCCTTGCTCTCCCAGTTAGTCAAGGTCGTTGAAGACCATATTGCTTGTGAGGCGGTTCATCCAACTCACGTGTTATGACTATCGGCCGTCCATTGAGACTGACGTTCCAGCAAATATTACGCTTTTTACCCGCGTTGAAATTCGTCTGGCAAAGTGGCCCTGGATGGACTCTGGCCCGGATCATTCTGGTGGCGTTGCAAAGCACACTACCTTTAATCTCTCTCTATCTCACCAAACTGGTTGTAGATTCAGTCGTTGCTGGTCTAACCACTCCTGAGAAGACGACGGTGTTCCGACAAGCGGGCACCTTGCTGGGGTTTGCTGGGGCAGTCATGCTGCTGCTGACCCTCTGTGTGTCTTTGTCAGAACTCGTCAATACGGCCCAATCTCAACGGGTGACCGACCATATGCAGGGGATTCTCCAGGCTAAAGCCGTTGGAGCCGACTTCGAATCTTACGAAGATCCCCAGGACCACGACACGCTGCAACGGGCTCAACAAGAAGCAGCTTATCGCCCCAACCAAATTCTTAACCGTTGGGTTCAAGCAACTCAAGATGGTATTTCGTTGCTAGCCATCACTGGCTTATTGATCGCTTTGTACTGGTGGTTTGCAGCGGTGCTATTTCTGGCTGCGCTCCCCGTACTGCTGATTCGCCTAAAATATGCGCGAGTGATGTATCGTTGGCAATGCAAACGAACCCCCGTGGAACGACGGGCAGCCTACTTTAGCTGGCTGCTAACGAGTGATTTATCAGCAAAGGAGATTCGGTTATTTGATCTAGGGGGTCTGTTCAGGCATCGGTTTCGCCGCTTACGGCAGCAAATCTATACCGAGAAACTCAGCCTGGCGACTCGGCGCTCGATTGCCAGCTTAGGGGCTCAATTCATGACGGGTGCCGCCATGTTTGGGGCTTATGCCTTCATGCTTTATCAGGCGATTCAGGGTTCGTTTACGCTGGGTGATTTGGCCCTCTATCATCAGGCTTTCCAACGGGGACGGAGTTCGCTCCAGGGTTTGGTAGCCAGTCTATCTGGTCTCTATGAAGACAACCTATTTTTGATTAACCTCTACGAATTTCTCAACCTCCAGCCCAGAATTGTTGATCCCGCCATCCCTCAACAACTTCCCCAACCGATGCAGGTAGGTATTGTCTTTAATCAGGTTGGCTTTCAATACCCGGCCACTACCTGCACAGCCCTCAAAGACATCAGCTTAACGATTCGACCGGGGGAAGTCGTGGCATTTGTGGGTGAAAATGGCTGTGGCAAAACCACGCTGATCAAACTGCTGTGCCGACTCTATGATCCAACCACTGGCAGCATTGCGTTTGATGGGATTGACCTGCGTCTGTTTGAAATTGAGGCGCTACGACGCTCAATCAGTGTGATTTTTCAAGACTATATGAAATATCCGTTCACGGCCCAAGAGAACGTCTGGTTTGGCAATGCAGAGCTTTCACCGACAGATGACAAAATTTCCAAAGCTGCGTTCCACTCTGGTGCTGATGACCTGATCAAAAGCCTGCCCCAAGGTTATAACACCGTCCTCGGTAAACGCTTTGACCAAGGGGAAGAACTCAGTATCGGCCAGTGGCAAAAAATTGCGTTGGCCCGTGTTTTCTTACGCGACTCTCAGGTGATTGTGCTAGACGAACCGACTAGTGCGATGGATCCCAAGGCAGAGTACGAAGTCTTCAAGAGATTGCGCCAGTTGATTAAAGGGCAAACCGTGATTTTGATCAGCCAACGTCTCTCGACGGTCAAAATGGCCGATCGCATCTATGTGATGGCTAAGGGTTCCATCGTTGAGACAGGTAGCCATGAAGAACTGATGCAACATGGGGGGACTTACGCTCATTTATTTGAAACTCAGGCCAAAAGTTATCGATAGAAAAATCCATCGTTGGGACAAAGATCAGAAATAAATAACCCCGACGAATTCGCCGGGGCGGTTTGGTTATAGTTGGTTAGCATAGATTGCCTGGGGCACTGAAATCAATTTAAGCGATTTCACAGGAGAATGCGGTAAATGGTTGATAAAGCCTTGCGAAGAAATTGTAAAAGCTTCTGTTGATAAGGACTCTACGTAAGTGGGATTGCAGATATCGGTCACATGCATCAACAGGAAAGAAAGCGCCAGCCCTGGGAACTGGCGCAGTTGCGTAGATTAACAGGGAACTGATGCACCAAGAATCTCATGGTCTTAGTCCGCTAGGGTTTCGTTACGGAGTTGGTCGAGGTTGGATTGGTCTTTGTCTAAGTTCTCGCGGCGTAGCTGGTCGAACTTGCTGGACTTCTCCAGGTTCTCTTCACGGATGTCGTCGAGGTTGGACTGATCCTTGTCGAGGTTCTCACGACGGAGTTGGTCGAACTTACTGGACTTCTCCAAGTTGTCGGCCCGCAGCTCATCCAAGTTGGACTGATCTTTGTCGAGGTTTTCGCGACGCAGTGGTCGAACTTGCTGGACTTTTCTAGGTTGTCTTCGCGCAGTTGATCAAAGCTGTTTTGGTCTTTGTCGAGGTTCTCATGGCGCAGTTGGTCAAAGTTAGGAGAAGCGTAGGCGATGGGTGCAAGGGTTGCAGAGGCGATCGCGAGGGTTAAAAGGGAGAGGGCAATGCGTTTCATAATCAGCTCCTTAGAAATCAGGTGAGATGTGGACTTCGTTCATCTTGATTTCTATAGTGCGATGCTCTCCTGAACCCCTCCTGACCGTGTGGTGAGGGTTGATTAAGGGCTCTCTGAGTGGGTTGAAGGGGAGTTCTCAGGAAAGATTCAGGGAGGGAACACGAGAGCGATCGCAGCCCGGTCAGATGTATGGTGCTGGCCAGATTGCTTCATGTACCGAGTACCGCTGGGATGCTTAGCATACAAGCAATTTGGCTCGCAGTAGCGTACAAAGCTTTGTGCCTACTGCTATATAAAACCCTCGCGCTATCGAAATCATTCACACCATTTAGCCAGCAAGGAACCTGGCTAAAGTCTCACCCAGAACAAAGGAGTCACTTCTGTTGATTCAACAGGAGAGCCGTCATTTGACACCTAAGGAGGATGACGATCGATCACGTAGAGTGCTCGCCGCAAATTGACCACTCCACTACGGTTAAGCTGTAGCTTCTCAACCGTGGCTCTCCCGATAGCCGTCAACCCTAAAACGATTGAGCAGTCATTATTCCATGCAAAATGTTTAGCCCAAGCTTGCTGGCGAGGATGATATAGAGAAACAGGTTTCCCCTGCACTGGATCATAGGCTGCTGTGTGGTTATATTTATGTCCATTACAGCCCTGACACGATAGCGCTAAGTTTTCCATATCATCGGTTCCGCCCTTTGAGACGGGGATGATATGTTCAATCGAAAAGGGATCCGGAGAAAAACGGGCCTGACTTTTGCAGTATTCACAACACCCCTTCGCTCGTTGGGCAACATATGCTCGTTGAGCAGCAGATACCCGAGGTTTAGCCATAAGCAGGTGATTCAATCCCTAGGTCTACCATCACGGTTTCAAGGCTGATGCCTCGTTGCTCCGCTAGGGTTATTAATGCTTGGATACGTTGGGTATTGGCTTGTTCAATTTCTTCAGAAATCGCAATCAATTCGGCTTGTTCCGTTGAGGATAGTTGTTCAGCTTGGCGCTTAGCAATCAAAGTATGGTAGTGCTCCCAGGTATTTTGCGAGAGTCCGATGTTAATTTGTGCGAGGAGTTCAGCTTCCGTGGGAGTAGATGAGGGTGGATTGAGACGCTGCTGCAATAAATTGAGAATATAGCTGGCTGGGTCAATACCTTGCTGAGTAGCAATTTCCCTCAGGCGTTGTTCTAGGTCTGGGGAAATGGTTAAAGTTAGAGTTGCCATAATTATGATGCGTAGGTCGGTGCAGTTCGAAACTTGGGATTTCCGCTAACAAGGAAGCGATCGCTTCATGTCCAACCATCTCAAAGAATAGAACGAATCTCTTCCTGAGGAATCAATCCAGTTTTGGCATTTGCCCCGTCAACTCGGTTGGTAACCGTCAGTGTTGTCAGAACTTTGCCCATGCCGGAAGTAATTCCATGCGGTAAGCCTCCGAGCCAGTGTATTTCAATTATGACAGAGATCTACTGGGGCCTTGTTAGCTAAAGAATGGGGGAATTGTGCAGGCATCGCGCTTGAGAAAGTGGAGCATGCGATCGCCCGTAAGTTTAAAAACTCAGACTAATCAACATCAAATCCTCTCAGGGTTCACCAGCGGCAAAAGCATCGATCGCGCTGAATAAATCAAGCACTTGAACCCGCTCAGTATACGGATTCAACAAAACCGATCGCAGCCAGCGATGTCCCCGATACAGCGGTAAAGAGAGAAAGATATGGTGAGTCTCCAGCAAATGCGCCTGTAGCTCAGCGTTCCAGTCATCCCAGCGATCCGGTGCAACCTCAGCCGGAACACCCCGGAAACAAACAATGTTCATCTCAGGGGTACTGGCTAATTCTAAAAAGGGACGTTTAATAATTTCCTCCATAAACAACTGAGTCAGCCCATAACTTTCATCAACGAGCTGAGCATAGCTGCGTTGACCTAAATGCTGTACTGACAGCCACAGCTTCAGCACATCCGCATGGCGAGTCCCCTGCACGCTAATTTCGCCTAGATTGATCTGGTCATCCAAACTGGCCATGTAGGGAGCTTGAATTTGGAAGCTGGCTTTTAGATCGCTAAAACGCTGGAACAACACCATGACAGAGGTTTTTGCCACATACAGCCACTTTTGGGGATTGAACGTGACTGAGTCTGCCTTCTCAATACCGGAGAGCAATTGGCGATATTGCGGTGAAAACATCAGCGCCCCACCATAGGCAGCATCAACATGTAGCCAGAGTTGATGGGCCTGGGTGACCTGATAAATGTCGTCGATTGGATCGATGTTGCCCGTCGTCGTTGTCCCTGCGGTGGCCACCACACAGAAGGGGGCTTGGTTAGCCGCTTTAGCTTGTTCAATTTTCTCTTGCAGCGCCTTGACTGACATCTGAGAGTTTTGATGGGTTGGTACCGCAATCACCGCAGCGGTGCCCAACCCCAGCAACATTGCCGCCTTATGCAATGACGTATGGGCCACCTCAGAGGCGAAAATAACAGGTTGCTGATCTAGACCTACGATGCCGCGTTCAAGGGCTTGAAATTTGAGGTTTCGCGCCACGGCTAAGGCTTGTAGGTTCGCCAATGTGCCGCCGCTTAATAGTACGCCCCCTGCCGACTCACCCAAACCAAATAATGTGGCAAACTGTTGAAGCAGCAACGGTTCCAACCGCGAAAAGAGGGGCGACATCTCAACGCTGAGCATATTGTTATTAACTGCCGATGCGATTAAATCGCCCAGCATCGACATCACGGTTGGCATCGAGTCCATGTGGCCCATGTATCCGGGATGTGCGGCATTCATGGACGTTGCCAGGATTTGATCAAGCTGTTCAAGTAACTGCGGTTCATCAGCAGGTGCGTCAGGAATGTTGGCGAGATCGGTAACTTCGATCGGGGTGGGCAGAGGAGCGCGATCGCGGGCCTGACTCAATCGAGCCAGCAACCGTGTCAATACCTGCTGGGCCAGTGCTTCAACTTCCTGATGATTTCCGCCAGTCGGATCAATAAAGGCTGTTAGCGGCAACTCTGAGCGATCCATGCTTTTATTAGCTCCTCAACGCAAGTCGCTAGATTTTAACCGCTGACAGATGATGGATTTACTTGTTTGCCGTTCGCAGCCAGCAATGGGTGATTCAAACCAATGGCAGTGATATTGCCTCAAGGTTCTGTCTCCGATGCCTCACGGTTCTGTCTCCGAGATGTCGTTTTCAGGATGAAAAGTATGACTGCCCTGTTGTTCACACTGCCAACAGCGCTCTAGCCGCCAAACATTGTCTTCTTCAAGCCCATGGCGCTCGCAAAAATCTGAATAGCGAACCACAAAATCTTGATAGCTGACTTTCCAACAATACTCTAGAGATGCGTTGTTGAGACAGCGATTTAGATGTCTGATTTTGTAGTTTTGCCAGTTTAGAGCGTGATCGAATTGTTCCATTTTATAGCGCTGCCAATATTGGACAGGATTGAAAATAGGGGGATTAGAACTATCCCAGAGGGGCTGGTTGAGATATTGCCAAAGTGGGAAATACATGGGGATATTCGCTTGCACTCGCTCAAAACTATGTATGACTCATCCTTCAATCGAACATGCGTTTAATTCAGGTGAAAACTACTGAATTTAAGTTTTCTGAGGCTGCCGTTGAAGCCCTTTATCTAACTCAATTAAACTGTAGATTACGGCCATTCCGACTAGGATTTTCCCCCAAGACGCAAGTGCAATAGGTTCGGTCTCAAAGATGGCGTTCATGAAGGGCGCATAGGTTAGCAAGAGCTGCAAAACAAATGCTAATGTGATGCCGCCCCAAATCCAGAGATTGCTAAAGAGGCCCAGCTTAAACATTGAGTATTTGAGAGAACGGTATCCCAATAGAAGGGCTATTTCACCGCCGACTAGTGCGTTCGTGGCGGCCGTTTGGGCAAAGCGGATGGAATAGCCCTGCTGGAGGGAGGAATTGTAGGCAGTAAAGGACAGCACTGCAAGTAAGACGCCTGCAATGAATATACGGCGGATTCTGGGGCGTTTGAATAAGGGTGCACGGGGGGGACGGGGCGATCGCTGCATAATACCCGGCTCTTTGGGTTCAAGGATCAGCGTTGAGCCCAGCAGCACAGCCGTGACGGTATTGATCCAGAGAATTTGCAGGGGCGTAATCGGGGGGACTACCCCTAGAAGTGTGGCCACTAAAATGATCAAGCCTTCGCCAAAGTTGGTCGGGAGGGTCCAAATAATAGCTTTAATAATGTTGTCAAAGACGCTACGGCCTTCTTCAACAGCGGCTTTGATAGTTGAGAAATTGTCATCGGTAAGCACCATATCGGCGGCTTCTTTGGCCACTTCGGTGCCGGTCATGCCCATGGCAATGCCGATGTCTGCTTGCTGCAGTGCTGGGGCATCGTTGCTGCCGTCCCCAGTCATGGCAGCGATGTGGCCACGATTCTGTAAGGCTTCCACGAGGCGCAGTTTTTGTTGGGGGGTGACTCGGGCAAAGACAGACACCCGATCGACAGTGGTTACCAGTTCCTCGTTCGACAGCGCTTCAATGTCTCGACTGCTGAGCGCCAGTGGTTGAGACAGGTTAGTGGGTTGGGAGATAATGCCAATTTGCTTACCGATGGCGATCGCGGTGCCAATGTGATCCCCCGTGATCATTTTGATATCGATGCCCGCTGCTTGGCAAACTCGCACAGACTCCATGGATTCGGGGCGGGGCGGATCCATCATGCCCTGCAGCCCGAGAAACGTCAGCCCCTTGGCAACTGTGTCATGGTCAATCACGGTCGTGCCAGCAGTGAGGCTTAACCGAGCAAACGCTAATACCCTTAGGCCTTTTGTGGCCATATTATTGGCTTCTTGCTCAATCATGGGGGCGTCAAGCAGCGTCTCTTCCGCTTGGTCTGTGTAGGTTCGTTTGCATCGGGGCAGCAGTTGCTCAACAGACCCTTTGACATACACAACGGTTGAATTTGAAGGGCTACTCTCGTGCAAGGTAGCCATGTATTGATACTGCGATTCAAACGGAATCGCGCTGAGACGCGGCATCAGTTTTTCTAGGATGTAAGCATCTAGGTTCGCTTTAGCTGCACTGGTTAACAATGCCACTTCTGTCGGATCCCCCTCTGCCTGCCACAGGCTGTCTTGCTGCACCAAACGAGAGTCGTTGCAAAGTACGCCTGCTTGTAAACAGTCCATCAGCGCAGTGTGGTTTGTGGGATGGATGGGTTGATGAGACTGATAAAAGTCTCCTTCAGGGGCATAGCCCCCGCCTGAGACTTGGAATCGTTCACCACCTGCGAAGACTTCTTGAACAGTCATCTCATTTTGGGTCAGAGTGCCCGTTTTGTCAGAACAAATGACGGTGACGCTGCCCAGGGTTTCAACAGCAGGCAATTTGCGGATAATCGCGTGTTGGCGAGCCATGCGCGAGACGCCAATGGCCAATGCAATGGTGACAATCGCAGGCAGTCCTTCGGGAATCATGCCCACCATCAAGGAGATGGTGGCTTCAAAGAGATGGGTAACCTCTGAACCGTGTAACAGTCCGATGCCCAAGTTGATCACTGCCAGCACCAGAATCACTTTGAGCAGCATCTGGCTGAGTTGATTGATTTGGCGGGTTAGCGTGGTGGGTTGTTCTTCAATCGCACCAATGAGTCTACCGATCTTGCCAATCTCAGTCAGGTCTCCCGTCGCCACCACGACCCCTGCACCGGTTCCAAAGGTGACAAAGGTAGACGAATAGGCCATGTTAGCGCGATCGCCCAACACGGTTTCCTCATCAAGATTGTCCGTTGCCCTTTTTTCAGCCGGTAATGATTCTCCGGTTAGTGCCGATTCATTAATTTGCAGAGCATGGCTGGTCAATAGACGCAAATCGGCAGGGACTTTATCCCCGGATTGTAAGAGAACTAGATCTCCGGGGACTAACTGAGTGGCTGAAATTTGCAGTTTCTCACCGTCTCGAATTACGGTAGCCTGACTTTCCATGGCGCGACTTAACGCCTCCATGGCCCTTGTGGCTTTTGCTTCTTGAGCAAAGCCAATCAAGGCGTTTAAGCTGACAACAATTAAGATCACAACGGTGTCCACCCATTCTTGCAGCAAATAGGTGATAAATGCTGCCGCGATCAAAATATAAATCAGTGGACTTTGAAACTGTTCAAGCAGAATTTTAAGCAAACTTTTCTGCTGAATTTTAGTCAGAATATTCTCACCATATTGCGCTAGCCGCTGTTCTACAAAAAGGTGTGATAATCCCTGATTTTTATCTGTTTCTAATAGTGAAAGCAGATGATCGGATTGTAGATAATGCCAGGGTTGGGTGGCAGTTTTGGGTACAGAAGATAGAGACATTGAAAGTAAGCTCCTATCCGCTATTGGGGATGGTTACTTAAATGGCATACAAAAGATCTCAAGTTAGAGCACAGTTGCAATCAATCTGTAGAGCTTCCGGCAGACACAAGCTCACGTACTTTAGCCGTTTGATTATTTTTGGGTGTTGATTGACGGCGTTTGAAGAGTAGATAGGCGGCGGGTGTGAAATAGAGCGCCAAGATGGGAGAACCGCCGATACCCCCTGCGATCGCGATCGCTAAGGGTCGCCAAAACGGATCGCCATCCATTAGCAAGGGGACAAAGCCGACCATGGTGGTAATCGTGGTGGTTAAGACGTGGCGGGTGGCCTTGACCACAACGGCTTGCACCGCTTTAGGGTTGCCCTGGCTCGCCTCAGGGTCTTCGTTAAAGGCTGAGAGCACAATGATTGCCCCGTTAATCGCAATCCCAACTAGCCCCATAATGCCGACGATCGCCATGAAGCCCATCAGCGACCCAAACACCTTGAGCGCAAATAGGGCCATGCCGATCGATCCGATCGCGACTGCGGCCACAATGCCCGCCTGCCGAAAGGAACCCAAAGACAAGACTAGCGCGGTTACCATCACCAGCAATAGCAGCGGCACATAGAGCAGCAGGTTGCCGACAGCCGAGTTGCGGGCTTCATATTCACCGCCAAACTCGTACCCATAACCGGGCGGTAACTCAAAATTTTCAGCCGCTAGTTTATCTTGCAGGGCGGTAAGCACCTGGCTGGGCAACACCCCAGCGGTGATAAATATTTGCAGGGTATTGACCCGCTGCTCATCCCGGCGGGCAATGCTGGCGGCCTCGGGCAAAAGTTCAAATTCCCCGAGGGCAGCGGTGGGGCGAAATGCCCGATCTTGGCCTTGATCGGGCCTCAAATCGAGAGATGCCAGCCTTTCTAGGCTAGCCCGGTCGGGATTCGCCAAGCGCACCCGCACGGGAAGATTTTCGGTCGATTCCAAAATTGCGCCACCCGTCACCCCTTCTGAATAGGCTGCCAGCTGTTGGGCAATGGTGGTGTTGTCGAGCTGGGCCTGCTGCACCTGTTCGTTGTCTACCACCAGACCCAACTTGGGGAGCCCTGCAGTCAAGTCATCCCGCACTTGCACCACATCTGGAATTTGGGTCGCCATTTCTCGCACCTGGATACCAAACTGCCGCAGCGTTTCAATATCGGGGCCGTAGAGACGCATTTCCACGGGGGCGTCATAGGGGGGGCCTTGCTGGAGCTGTTGGGCCACAATCTGGGCTGAGGGAAACTGGGCGTCTAGCTCAAGCTGGAGTTCCTGGACGATACTTTGCACATTCTGCTTAGAGTGGAGCTGTACCATGGCTTGGGCATAGTGGGCTTGGTTTTGACGATTGCCCGTGAGGTTGTAGTAAAACTTGGGCGCGCTTTCGCCCATGAACCAGTGCACATCTTGGACGGCTTCGTGGGCCAGGATAGTCTCGCTGGCTTGATAAGTCATGGCGCGGGTATGGGCGATTGCGGTTTGGGGCGCAAACTCGATTTCAATCTGAAACTGGTCGCGGTTGACCAGCGGAAAAAACTGTTCCTCAAGGGTGCCAGCGGTGATAAAGCCGATCAGCGGTATGGCCAGGGTTACCGCAACGGCCAGTAAGGGCCGAGCTGTGACGCGACCGATTGACCCACGATACAGCCGACCCAAGCGGGGAGATGAAACCCCCTCATTCCACCAGGCACCGGGCTTCAGCAAAACCATCACCGCTTTATCGCGGAGGCTAGGTTGGGCACTGTGGCTGGCCCGTTCATAATCACGATTGCTGTTGCTGAGCATGCGCCCTGCCAGGGCTGCAATCACGGTCAGCGAAATCGCCAGGGACGAAATCAACGACAAAATTACGCTGAGGGCGATGGAGCCGACAAACTCGCCTGCAGCCCCCGGTAGCAAATAAATCGGCAAAAAGGTGAGGACGGTGGTTAGGGTTGAGGCAAATAGCGGTACCTGTAGGTATTTGACGGTTCTGGTCACGGCCTGTAGCGGCGGCATCCCGTGCTGCAGTTCCACCTGAATTTCATCGACCACGACGACAGCATTGTCGATCAGCAACCCGAGGGCAATGATTAACCCGGTGACCGACATTTGATGGATGGGCACACCGAAGACACTCATCCAGCCGAGGACGGCAAAAATGCTCAGCGGCAGGGCCAAACCCACTACCAGTGCTGATCGAAAGCCCATGCCCACCAGCGCCACCAGGATCACGAGCCCTGCCCCAAACACCAAATTCAAAATCAAGGTGCCGATGCGCTGGTCAACATAGCCGCTTTGATCAAATAGAACATCTAAGCTCACCCCTTCAGGCAGTCGTTCGCGAAAGGCCTCAAGCTGCGATCGCACTGCTGCCGCCCACTGATCAATCCTTAGTCCAGACTGCATCATCACCCCTAGGGCAACCGCCGGCTTGCCGCTGACAATCGCCTGATCGCTAAGGGGATAGCGGACCCCACGGCTGACCCCAGCAATGTCACTGAGTCGCGTAAACTGACCGCCGCTGGTTTGAATCGGCAGTTGGCGAATTTGCTCTAGGGTTTTGAGTTCACTTTCAACCTCAATGGCCAAATTTTGGTCTGGGCTCCGCAGCTGTCCAGCGGTGACTTTGGCGTCGCTGAGGTTGACCTGCTGGGCCAGTTGCTGGGGAGATAACCCAACGCTGACCAGTTTTGAGGCGTCAATTTCCACCAAAATCTCTTCATCCGGGCTGCCAAAGAATTCCACCTCTTCAGTGCCGTCCACGCCCCGCATCACCACGGCTAACTCGTCGGCATAGCGGCGCAACACGGCATAGTTGGGTTCGGTGGGCAGATTCCAAGTTAGTGAAGTGATCACGGTGTAGGCTTTGGTGCTGGCTTCATCTAGCTCTGGGGCGAGGGCACCAGTGGGGAACTCGGCAGCCGCATCAGCCATTTCATCTCGCACCTTGGCCCAGATCGGTTGGGCGTTGTTCACCGCATCCACAAGTTCGACCAGTACTGTTGAAAACCCGACCCGCGAGTCGGATTCTAAAACGTCAATTTCCTCAAGTTCTGACAGTTCCTCTTCGAGCACAGTGGTCACCAGTGCTTCAACTCGCTCGGCACTGGCCCCCGGAAAGGCCGTTTTGACCACCGCGACCCGTGACACCAGTTCAGGATCTTCTTGACGCGGCAGGGCCTGAAAGGAAGAGATCCCCCAGGCTAAAAGCATGACGATGGTGAGAATTAGGAGGCGAATATTTTTATAAAAGGGGCGGACCATGGGTTTCTCCAAATTCCTCTACAAGGGCTGGACTTGTTGTCCTGGTACGAGGCGATGGGTGCCATTGGCCACAATGCGATCGCCGGATTGTAGCGTCCCGCGTACCAAGACCCGCTCGGCTTCCTGATGGATAATCTCGACGGCTTGGGGCTGAACTTCGTAATGGTCTGGATTATTGTCATTGGGTTGAACCAGCACGTAGCAGTTCCACAATCCTCGAATGCCTTGGGTTAAGGCCTCGGTGGGTAGCCAAACGCCATCGGCTGGAATCGTATCCACCATTTCTACCCGCGCGGTTTGCCCCGGGCTCAGGTTGGTAATGGCGGCTTCTGCTAAGCGAAACACCACAATTTGGGTGCGGGTTTCGGCATCGACTTCTGGCAAGATCGCGACCACGGTTGCCGAGTAGGTTTCTGAACCAAGTTTGAGGGTTTGAGTGTTGCCCACTTGCAGTTGATTGACCGTATCTGTCGGCATGCCGATTCGCGCTTCTGGGGCTGCATTTTCCACCAGCCGAACGACGGATTGCCCTGAGCTGACAACGGTTCCTTCGTCAATTTGCCGGGTTGAAATAATGCCGTCAAAGGGGGCAGTGATGGTGCTTTTGCGGATGTTGACATCGACGTTTGCGATTCTGGCATCAAGCTGCTGAACCCGAGCTTGCTGGGCGGCGATTTGTTCTTGACGGGTGCCGTTGCGCAGCTCTCGCAAATTGCTGCGTGTTTGATCCAAGCGGGCCTCTAATGATCCTTGGCCAAAAGCAAATTCATCCAGTTCTTCTCTAGAAATTGCGCCTTCGGTGTAGAGGGCTTCGCGACGCGATCGCTGGGTTTGTTGCAAGGCGAGCTGCTGCTCTAGATCTCGCACAGCTGCTTCAGCAGCGGCGATATCTTCACTCCGGGGGCCGGTTTGCAGCTCGTTGAGTTGGGCCATGGCCTCTGCCTTTTCGGCTTCGAGCTGTTGCCGTTCGGTTTGCAGATTGCTGGTATCTAGGCGGGCAAGGGGGGTGCCAGCCGTAACGCGATCGCCCTCTTGGACGGTGACCTCAACCAATTGTCCCCCCCGTTCAAATCCCAAGTCGCTAGAACGCAGGGCAGCAATCTCACCCGTGTAGGCCCTTGACACCTCGTAGCTGGAAACAGTTTCAACGGTGAGCATCTCGACCGGCAACACTCTGGCCCCATTGGTTGCGCTCGATTCTGCCGCTGGCGCCAACTGTGTTTTGACAATGGGGACGGCAAAAGTGAGCAACAACCCGGCTGTGCCAATACTGATCAACAAACGGGGATAGCGATTAAATTGCCGATGTAAATGGCTCACAATGCCGAGTTTGGAACGGGTGTGAATCTGTTTTGATAGCAGGGAATTAGACATCTTGATATCTCTGGAGGAGCAATTGTTGGTCAAACGTATGTTTTAATTTGATTCAGCAATTTAATTTTTGTCGCTATTCAAACGGTCGTTTGATATAATTAAAACGTACGTTTGAATAAATCGCAAGGAAATCGTTTAGCCCATTGCTTACAAGGGGTTGCCGGCGGGGAAGGCAACGATTTCCTGTGCGGATGTCGCCTCAAGCCGTTTCTCGTCTAGCATGAACGCAGTTTGTATGTTGTCAGGCTATGGTTGCCGCCACTTTGACAGATACCAAAACAGATACTAAAGAACAGATTCTCAATGTTGCCGAGCGGCTGTTTGCCGAGCGGGGTTTTGTGGGTGCTACGCTCCGCAACGTGGTTGGTGAAGCTGGCGTCAATCTGGCAGCGGTACACTATCACTTTGGTTCTAAGGAAGAATTGTTTCGATCCGTCGTGGTTCGCATTGCTGAACCCGTCGTCGAGCAAGAGCTACATCTCCTCAACCAGCTTCAGCAGCACGAAGAAGACCCATCGGTGGAAGCGATTTTAACGGCCCTATTGGCCCCACCCTTGGAATTGCTGACGACAGATGGCAGTGTTCAAATGGTGGTTAGGGCTCAGTTTATGGGCCGCTGCCGCACTGAACCAGAACCGATTCAAAGCATTGGTGAACAAGCCTTTAGTGCAGCCAATCAGGCGTTTTTGGATGCCCTACAGCGAGCCTTGCCAGAACAATCGCGATCGCAGCTCCGCTGGAAACTCGATCTAGTGATTGCAGCCTTAATTCGGGTTCTCAATGAGATCGGCAAACCGAATGCGTTGCTTCAAAGTAGTGCACCAGAAGATATCGAGCAAACGATTCCGCGACTGGTTAGTTTTCTGGCTGCAGGGATGCGGACTTGAGAGGAAGGAGATTCCAGTTCAAGAGACCTTAACTCGTTGGCTGTAAGCGATCGCTCAGCTAAGCCAGTTTTAAAGCATTTACGGGTACATCTTCCCAAGTCTCAACAGTTCTAAGCCGGACAATCCAGCCAGCCTGTTGCTGTTCTGGGGTTAGATTTTGCTGAAATGACTGATTACACGCCATTGCCTGGGTCTCATCGACACAGGCAATGCAGGCATAGAGAATGCCGCAGGGATCAATTTGTTCATTCACCCAAATAACGGTTGCCATGTGCAGACTCCAGCAAAACACTTCCCATTAGCGTGACAGCCTGCGTAAGCGATGGCAAGGGGCAGTGACAGACCTAGGATGCAGCCATTTCAGAGGTATGCTCACCCGCAACACTGGTGATCGTTTGACGCATGTCTGCGATCGCCTGGAGCTGATAATCGCTAGCTTCTTGAAATTTAGCCAGTTCCCCAGCCAACTCTTCTAGCTTTTGCTTGAGGGTATTGAGTTTCTCTTGGTTAGGAGTCAGTAGCTCTTCATAAAGGCCGACCTTACCGCGCAAAATCCCTAATTGATTGCGCTGTTCAAGCAGTTCTTCTTCAAGTTGCTTGATCGCGTCTCTCTGGCCTGAGTGATCGTCTGATTTCTTCTGGATCTCTTGTTTCAATCCGTCAATCTGTTCATGTAAGGCTTTGACATCGTCTTCGAGCTGCTGCAAGTGGGTCGAGGTTTGTTGCCGAAAACTATCAATTTGAGTTAGCAATGGCTCTAAATCGATAGAACTTGCAGGGGCTGCTTCCTCCGTGCTTAATCCCTGACGACGCATTAACACCGCTTGATGCTGACTCAAAATTTCCTGCCGTTCCAACAGGTTCCGTCGTTGACCCACCAGGGTTTCATTTAACATCTGGTAGCGGTCTTGCTCTTCAGCCAATTCTGTTTCCATCTGGAGGCGCTCGTATTCACTGACCTCAGGCATTTTGACCTTGATTTCATCAATGGCCTGCTGCTGGAGTGTGAGTTCTTCCTCTTGCTCGTTCACAAATCGGGATACTTTGTCTAAGTCTTTCTCGAGATCAGACACGGTTGACTGCAAATCTTCCATGGACATGGTTTCCAAGGCACTAACGTCCACTTTGTCTCCTAGCCGGACTTTGTCTGACGTGTTCAATAATGCATAAACTTGCTGATGCAGGTTGCTTTGAGCCTGCTGGGTCTCGGAAATCGCCTTAATTTGTCGTTGCTTTTGCTCCAACAAACCCTGCTGAAGCTTGAGATCGGCTTTGAGATTCGATAATTGAGCGTCTGACTCGTGCCAGCTTTTCCAGCGATCGCGGATCTCATCTGCCTGCTGACCAACGTGATCTTGCTGCTCGTTTAGCTTGGAACGATCTTGCTCCAGCATTTGCCAAGATTCATCAAGCTTGCCTTGATGACTACCCACGCCATCAAGAGCCGAATTGAGCTGCTCACGGATCGATTCTGTAGGGGCGATCGCCCCTGTTAGGCGACTCAGAGACTCCTGAATACGCTGCATCTCAGCTTCACCCAGACCAGACTGTAGCTGCATCTCCTCCTGCCGTTCTTCCAGCCGCCGCATTTCACCATTGAGATGGGCCCAAGCACCGTCTAACTCCTGGGTTTTCCGTTCTAGTTCCTGTCGCAGTTGCTCCACTTCAGACCGAGAAGACTCAACCTCCTCGCGTTGATCCTCTAATCGTTCGACATCTGCCTCAGCCTGCTCGATTTGCTCCTGCCGAGCTTCCATTTCCATCTCTCGGCGATTCAGTTCCTGGCTCTGAAACGTCAGTGACTGCTTCCACTGTTCAATCTCTTCTTCCTGCGCTTTAAATTTCTTATTGAGATTTGAGAAGTTTTGCAAGATTGAGACCAGTTGGCGTCCGGCTTCAGAGTGACGCTGGATCTGACGATTATTACTCAGGTCAACCATGACCAAAGTCCCCGCACCGTAGGTGGCATCGTCAGGCGCTGAGATTACCTCCTCTCCAGGTACAGCGCTCCAGCTCTGTTCACTGCGCTGGCAGGCTAAAAGCTTAAACTCGGCTTTTCCGCTACCGATAAATCCACTCTTCCTCTGTACTTCAGCTAAATACAGCACGCTGATCGTCCTCTTTATAACTGGTGCCTAACTTGTTGCCAAGATAAATGAGGGGTCACCCCTAATTGCCCCTCTAGAAACCTGTGGAACCAGCCTACGGGTTTCAAAATTGAGATTAAACAGCAAACCTCAACCTCGTTCGTGCCTAAAAACAATTTACTTGGACACGCCATAGATGATTCTGCCCAGATTTTAACGATGAAACCGAGGTATGACATTAGCCTCGTCTGAGCTCTACGACACAACCTTACGATTACCAAAGCATAGCCTTGTTCCCATTTGAGGGGGCAGACCGCAGACAGAGCCTCGCCACTAGTATAATTCTGCTCCAATCGATCAACATCTGCTACAGATGTCCCTTATCGCTTAATTTATTCATTTATAGTAGCTTGACCTCCAAAAAACAGACAAAGAGCCTACTGAAACAAGTTGCTCTCCGTGGTTGCAGCCAATCCATAATCCGATAATTCCTGAATTATTATAGAGAAACGCGAATTATACTAAGGGCACATAGTAAGCCTAAATTGGCCATTGGGCATTTTACGTGGTTCTGGATCCGCCCAAATTCTGGTTATCCAGTTCATTGGAGACTGCCTAGTCCGCAATTGGCTCAATGGCGTAAGATTTTGGCATGGGTTGCTTCAACCTTTGATAACACCGCTGCTTGGCAGGCTTGGACATCAGTCTTTACAGGTTTCGCATCTTTATAAGTTTTTCCTTCCCGAGGCTTCATGCAGGGACATCTCAATGAAATTGACATTCGTAGTATTCTGCAGCTGATTGAGTTAGGCCAGCGCACTGGGGAATTGTACGTTGAAGCTTATGTTGAGGCTGAAGCTGATCGACTCACTGACGCTACCGGAGATGCCCATCGGGTTCAGCAGGCTTGGTTAGTCTTTTTCTTTAATGGCCAAATTGTTTATGCGGGCAAAACAGATGGCCATTTAGGGCGACTCCGTGATTACCTGCACCGTTATGGCTTAGATTATCGGCTCGACAGCACAGTTGTTTCAAAAATTGCCGCGCTGAATTCGCCAGAATATGGCTATTTTTGGACACTCCTAGAGCAGCATGTCGTCTCTGCCGAGCAGGGTCGTGCCATTCTTCAGGGCATGGTGCACGAGACTTTGTTCGATTTGCTGAGTCTACATCAAGGCTCTTTTGTGTTTAAGCTCAGCTCAGCGCTGAGTCCTCAACTGATGACGCTAGAGATTGGCCCCCTACTGGCCAATACGATGAAACAGATTCAAGAGTGGAAGCAATTTCATCCCCATATTCAATCCCCTCAACAACGCCTTGTGATCCCAGATGCTGAGAAACTCAAGGCGCTAATGCCTGAAGTAGCCTTTGTAAAACTTGCCCACTGGATCAATGGGGAACGCTCAATTCGCCAATTGGCCCGTTATCTAGGACGCGAGATTCCGACCTTTGCTAAAGCCATCTACCCCTACGTGCGGCGGGGGTTAATCCAATGTGCCCCACTTTCCCTAGAAACGAGCGAAAGGGCGCTTAAAAAGCCAGAAATTTGGCAAGAAACCGAAGTTCCTCGGATCGTTTGCATCGATGATGGTGCTGTGATTAGGCAAGCCGTGGAGCAAATTTTAGATAGTTATGGCTATGAGGTGACCTCAATTGGGAATCCCCTTAAGGCTTTGGGGCTGTTATTTCAGCTCAATCCAGATTTGATTTTGTGTGATATTGCCATGCCTGAGCTAGAAGGCTACGAAATATGCGCTATGTTGCGTCATTCGTCTGCGTTTCGGCAAACCCCGATTGTGATGTTAACCGGTAGAGATGGCTTCATTGATCGGGTCAAAGCTCGGATGACTGGGGCGACAGACTATCTGACAAAACCTTTTGGAGCCCATGAATTACTCATGCTGGTGGAGAAATATGTTGGGGCGGGAAATCCTCAGCGCCCCAAGCCAGAGCATCTGCTAGCAGCGGCGATTCAAGATGAACTAGAACTTGATATTCAAGGCTCCATTTAGGTTGGGTAGGTTTAGGGTGGCCTAAAACAGCTAACTTTTGTTGAGTTTCTGAGGATATGTTGGGCACCTAGGTACCGTAGAGGCGTGATTTCTATGGAGGATTTTTGAGAAAACTTTAGCAATTCGGAGATTTGGGGGTACCTTATTAGTCACGGGCGCTCTGCGGCTATGTGGTGTTGCTCAAAGTAGTGTCGCGTTAGCATCTTAAGAAGTGGTATCTTTTCTAGTTTTTCTGCCAGCAGGGATTCTATTGGTGGGTCGTTAGGGTATGGGCACAGTTTTGGTGGTGGAAGACAGTGTTGCTCAGCGGGAAATGATTACTGAGCTACTTAGGAAAAGTGGTCTTGATGTTACCGTTGCCAGTGATGGGGAAGAAGCTCTGGCGGCGATTCAGGGAAAGATGCCGGATTTGGTTGTACTTGACATTGTGATGCCAAAGATGAACGGATATGAAGTGTGTCGGCGGATTAAGGCCGATCCGACAACTCAAGATGTGCCAGTGGTTATGTGTTCGTCTAAGGGCGAGGAGTTTGACCGTTACTGGGGGATGAAGCAGGGGGCAGATGCTTACATCGCTAAGCCATTTCAACCCACTGAACTGATCGGTACGGTTAAGCAATTGTTGCGAGGGTAAGGGCAGGTAAACACCATGGTGGGCAATCCGGATTTTCAAACTGGCAGAGGCCAAGATCAAGCCCCTGAACTTCAAGAATTAGAAACGCCAGAAGGCGAACTCCACCTTCGTTTCTTTGTCGCATCAGGGGATGAATTTGCACTGCCTGCCACTGGTATTCGTAGAATCATTGAACAGCCCCCTGATCGGATTACGCCTGTTCCTAATGTGTCGCCGCTGCTGCTGGGCACTTTGAATGAGCAGGGTCGAGTTATCTGGGTTGCCGATTTGGGGCAATTTTTGGGTTATTCGAAGCAGTTGAATACAGATCGCTCAGAAATTCCGGTGATCGCGGTTGAAGACCAAGGAACTATGCTAGGCTTAGCCGTTAACCAGATTGTTGGTACTGAATGGCTTGATGTGGAAGAAGTGCATCTATCTAGGAATTACCCAGATACGATGGCTCCTTTCCTAAAGGGAGAGTGGATAGTTGCTTCAGAAAGTGATCGGACACTCAGACTACTCGATCAGATCGCGATTTTGCGGTCTGCAAGATGGGCCGCTTAACCCGGCGATTGATTTGGATGCTTGCACTGGCAGGAGAAGGTAAATGGCTTCAAGCACAGACTACTCTCAAGCATATCAGAAAGCTGAGAGAGCCTATATGCAAGGCAGCTATGAAGAGGCTGCCGAGGCAATCGACCAGTTGGCAACCGAATATCCAACTGATCCTAATGTCTTGTTACTCCGAGGTCATATTTATTGCTATGGTTTACAGCGATATGACATTGCCCGTGAGCAATATGAATCTGTCTTAGGGTTGACCTCTGATCCAGAGTTTATTGACTATGCCAACAATGGACTAGCTTATGCCGGACAATTCGCCGATAGTGCTGTTGATGATCATGTTGACTACAGTACAGAAGAGGATTCCATAGGCCTCTATGGCGATGCTCCAATCGATGATTTTGATTTGGGTGAAGCTGATGCGGCGAGTCAATCGAACGCTGAGGAGAGTGATTGGCAAGAGTCGGCTGCAGCCAGTGCAGGCAGTGAGTTGTTGGATGAACCCCTTGATTTTGACGATTTAGAGCTGGATCAAACGGAAGCTAATCCCTTTGCCGATGGTTTGGATGGGGTAACAGAGGATGCTATCGGGTTTGAGGAATTTGGTGATAATCCCTTTGAAACTGATCCGGCAACGGCTTATGCAGACGCTGCTGCTCAAGTCGAATCTGAAGAAGAGCTAACAGAGTTTCTCGACCCGTTTACAGCAGATTCTGCTCTAGATGAGAGTGCGGATATAGCCGGAGACGCCGCTGTTCTAGATGGGCAGGCGAATGTGGTCGAAGCTGCCGAAGCATTAGATGATCCATTTTTGTCTGCCCCCTTGGAACCGGATGGAGTGGAGGCATTAACGGATGATCCTGATTTAGGGGAAGTGCCTGCTTTTGAGATGGATAACATCCCTGGGCTTGATGAGGGGGATGACTTTGCAGATCCATTTGGTGAACAACCTGTGGCAGCAGGCGAGGAAAATCGCGATGTAGAAGCAGATCTTGGCGATTTTGCCATGCCACCAGAGGATGAAGCTACTTTTGGTGCACCTGCGGCGTTTGCTGAAGATTATGGCGACGAGCAAACGCTGTTTATGAGTGAACCGATTGCGGATGAAGAGGGGTTGGAGGTAGATGAGGTGGTCAGCCCGGAAGCCGATGACCGGGTCAGCCTTGACTTTGAGGTTGAGGATGAAATGACGTTTGTGGCCTCATCACAAGCATTAGAAGAAGATAATAACTTTGACGAACCTGAGTTTGACGAGCAAGATTTCTCGGATAATGGCGCGAGTCTGCCAGATTTTGAGGAGTCTGAAAGCGGGCAAAGTAATGTTGACTTCTTAGATGAGTTTGATGAATTTGACGATTTAGGTAGCCTGCCTGACTTTGAGCTCTCGGATAGCTCGGCTGGGTTTACAACGCCTTCGGTAGGCTCTTCTGGGTTTGGTGGTGGTGGCGAAAGTCCTGCTCATGAAAATAACTCTTCTTTCAATATTGGTGATAGTGGCGACCAGTCAGCCATTGGGGAAGAAGAGATTTTCACCATTTCTGAAACCAATGAGCAGATGCCCATTTTTACCCAAGGGGATGGGGCTGATGACGAGTCCGTTGATGCAGCCAATCAAGGTTGGCTAGCGCCTTTAGAGAATGCATCGCTGGACACAAAGCGGTTAGTGGTGGCGGCAGCTGCCGGGATTGTCTCTGCGATCGCGGTTGCAGCCGTCAATTTTGGCTTTGCCAGTCGAACCCAAGCACCCAACCAGCCTTCCATGGCATCGAGATTTTATCCTGCTTTCATGGTTGGGGCCGCAGGGCTCGCCAGCTTTGGGACGGCTTATGGGGTGAGCTACTTTGCGAATCGCCGCGTTAAGCAGACTGTGGAGGAATTGAAAAGCCAGTTTGATTCTGTCGCTCAAGGCAACCTTTCTGCTCGGGTCAACCTTTACAGTGATGATGATTTCGGGCAGCTGGGTAAGCAGTTTAATCAGATGGCCCGGGGGATTTTAACCACTACTAGCGAGGCTCAACGCAAAGCCCAAGAGCAAGAGCAGGCAAAAGAAGATTTACAACGCCAGGTGATTCGGCTGCTGGACGATGTGGAAGGTGCAGCTCGGGGCGATTTGACTGTGCAGGCAGAGGTCACCCCTGACGTTTTGGGAGCCGTTGCTGATTCTTTTAACCTCACCATTCAGAACTTGCGAGAAATTGTGCAGCAGGTGAGCGTAGCGGCTCGGCAAGTGAGTAAGGGATCCGTGGAAAATGAAATGTTTGCCCGCAGTTTATCCTCTGATGCTCTGCGCCAAGCAGAAGAGTTGGCGGTAACGCTGAACTCGGTACAGGTGATGACGGATTCGATTCAACGGGTGGCTGAAAGTGCGCGGGAGGCTGAAGAAGTTGCGCGTTCGGCCTCGTCTACGGCGTTACGTGGCGGTGAAGCAGTGGAGCGTACCGTGGCGGGGATTTTGGAAATCCGTGAAACGGTTGCAGAGACTACCCGTAAGGTTAAACGCTTAGCCGAATCGTCCCAAGAGATTTCCAAGATTGTGGCGTTGATTTCGCAGATTGCCTCCCGGACTAACTTGTTGGCACTCAACGCTAGTATTGAAGCAGCCCGCGCTGGTGAAGCTGGAAGAGGGTTTGCGATTGTGGCTGATGAAGTCCGACAGCTGGCTGACCGAGCCGCCAAAGCATCGAAGGAGATTGAACAAATCGTTTTACAGATTCAAAGTGAAACGAGCGGGGTGATGACTGCCATGGAAGAAGGAACCCAACAGGTCATTGAAGGGACGCGGTTGGCAGAGCAAGCGAAGCGATCGCTGGAGGATATCATTCAGGTATCCAATCGCATTGACGTCCTAGTTCGTTCGATTACCTCAGATACCGTCGAACAAACGGAAACGTCAAGAGCGGTGGCTCAGGTAATGCAGTCGGTCGAATTAACGGCCCAGGAAACTTCCCAAGAAGCTCAGCGGGTATCAGCTTCTCTGCAAAATCTAGTCGGTGTTGCGCGAGATCTGTTGACCTCAGTTGAGCGCTTTAAAGTCGACTCTGCAGGGGAAGGGGTTTGAGCGAGCATTAAGGGTGGGCTACAAAGTCGGCAATCAAGTTTACTAGCGCTCCGCCGCTAGAAAAATAACGAAGCATTCAGGGAAAAAACACTATGCAGCCTGAACAACAACAGCGAATCATGGGCTACTTCATTGAGGAGGCCAAAGATCACCTCAATACGATTGAGCAAGGTTTGCTGAATCTTCAGGCAACAATTGGGGATGCCGAGATGGCCAACGAAGTATTTCGGGCGGCCCACTCCGTTAAAGGCGGGGCGGCGATGTTGGGGCTTGACAGCATCCAGCAAACTTCCCACCGCATGGAAGACTACTTTAAAATTCTCAAGGAGTCTCCGGTTCAGGTGGATCGGGCCCTAGAAACGATGTTTCTGCAAGTGTTTGATGCGCTGCAAGACTTACTCGACCAACTCCAAGGGCCTTTTGGGTTAACTGACGACAAAGCCCAGGAGATCATGACCAACGTTGAGCCAGTGTTTGGGCAAATTAGTACCCATCTGGATCAGCTCGTCGCCCAAGGGGCTTCGGCACCGTTGGCATCGCCTACCGCTCCCCCTCAAGTTGCTTCACCTGCAGCTACTCAAAGATCTGGTGTCGCCTATTCCGAGCAGAGTGCTTTGACCTTGGTGTTTAGAAGCGATGTGCCAGGGCATCTGCGGGATGTGTTGAATCTGTTCAAGCAAGCCGACAATGCCTCGACCCGTCAGCAACTGCAAGATTTGTGCGACACCTTGCATCGGATTGGCGAGCAGTTTGAACTAGCGCCGTGGTGTGACCTTGTGAAAACTGTACGGTTGGCGATTACAAGCCCAGAGAACAGCTATCGCAATCTCGCCCCAGTTGTGATCAAGGATTTGAAAAAAGGTCAAGACTTAGTCGTTGTCGGCAGGAGTGCCGAAGTGGCTGTTTCTGATGCGCTACAGGCTATGCTGCCAGAGGACGTGCTAGAGCTAGACGCAGCTTCTGATCTGGATGCATTGCTAGATGAAGCCTTGGACGAATCCCTGGAAGAACCGGATTTGAATGACTTGTTCGACGCGACAGCAGAACAAGTCGTTGAAGATCTGGCGTTTGAAGATCCTGGTGCTGACATATCGACCGATTCGTCAGAACTGGGCTTGGATGAACTCGACGGACTAGAAGCTTCTGATGCGGGGGATTTCGATGCCCTTTTTGGCGAAGCCGGTATGGCTACTCTAGACGGCGAGGGGATTAGTGGTGATAGTCACAGTTCCTTAAAATCCGGGCCAGAGGTAGGAACGGCCGAGCTAAATAGTCTGGCTGATTTGTTTGAAGGAGAAGGGGCCGACTTCAGTGATGCATGGCAAGAGGAAACAGTGACCAGTGATGTCACTGTCTCTGCCAATGATTCAATGGATGTGGACATTACCAGTGATTTTTCAGATCTGTTACTGTCGGACGAAGCGGATGAGTCAGCTTCGTCGACAGAAGAAGAAGACCTCGCCGATTTGTTTGGCGACACCCTATTCGATACCCCTGAGGATAGTGCTGAAGCCAACGCTGATAGCCTAGACAGGTTAGATATAGGGGCCGATTCTGATCTCATTGATCTTGAACCATCAGCACTCGAACCATTGGCAGCGGCTCCGTCAGAAACCTCGGCTGCTGATCTGTCAGAATTTGATGCCGCCACAGGCGAGTTTGATTTGGAGATGGCTGCAGATGATCTGGCTGATCTGGAACCCTCGGCAGTTGAATCTCCAGAACTTGAGTTCCCAGAGGAGCAACCGATTCGTGAGAGTGGGAGCTCCGACCTGGATGATTTACTGGCAGCAGACCCCGCTGTCCAATCGGGATCTGCTGATGTTGCAGAGGCTAGTGATGCTGAGATTGATGAACTGTTTGCGATCGCGGATCAGCCCCTTTCACCGGATGATCAGGGTGCAACTCCTGCTGCGGATGGTTTAGACGATCTGCTGAGTACTACGGATACAGATGATGTTGAGGGTTTTGTTGAAGACATACCCGAGGCTGCTGCTCTATTAGAGGATAAACTGGGGGATCCGTGGGAAGACGATGCGGCTCCAGAGGGGGGAACTGGCTCCCTAGCGGATCTAAGTGAGTTCGACGATTTGATTGCAGCGGCTGAGACACCCGCTACAGCAGCCAATGATGAGGTTACAAACCAGCCTGTTGATGATGCATTAGCCGATCTGTTTGCATCGGATACTGAAACTGAAGCTGATTTAGACCTAAGCGACTTAGAAGAACCTGGGGTAGGCAGTGTTGATGATTTTGATTTATCTGTAACTGGCCAGGCAGATGGAATAGGAACTCTCGATCATGACTTCGATTTAGGTCTAGATGCTTTGGATGCTGCTGTCGAGGAATCCGCTGAGTCATCTCAGGAGTTAGCCGATCTCAACTTTGGAGACTCAGGATTTGACGCTCAAGAAGCTTCCCCAGAAGAGAGCCTAGATTTTGATTTGTCTTCTCCTGAACCTCAGGAAGCTGCTTTAGAAGCAGGTCTAGACTTTGGTGATCTATCCACCCCTGAACCTACTGAAGTGAGTGAAGACAACTTAGATTTCGATGCCCTAATCGAGGGGGGAGAGACGAGTCAATCTGACGGTGAACTTGGCTTAGATGACCTGGCAATACCTGAGGATGAACAAGCAGAAGATATTGAAGTAGCAGAAACATCAGATCTAGAGGCGTCGCTAGGCTTTGACCTAGATATGCCCGAACTGGCTGCCCCTTCGACTGTAGCGGCTCCCAATTTTGACGATTTGGGCTTTGATGATGGGACTCCAATCGATGAGTCTGATTTCGATACCAATACAGAGAATGTAGCGTTTGACGATTTAGATTTAGAGGAGATCGTGGCTGACGGGACTAGCTCCCCAGCGGTTGGTGATGATTTTGATTTAGGTGGTGAGTCAGTCGATGACTTAGCGCTCAGTGGAACCCCAATACCTGATTCATTACTAGACGAGCTTGATCTGCCTGAGTCTGAAGCACTTGATCTGGGAACTTCCGATACGGATACTGCATTGGCTGCTGAGGCTAATGAGCTTGACCTTTCAGATCTGGCCCCTGAAAGTGCCCCCAACCTAGACGCTGCACTGGGTTCTTTTGATGTCGTAGAGTCCTCGCCTGAGACGATGGTAGATAGAGTGACGGAAACCGTTGTCCAAGCAGAAACAGAAGATAACTTCTTTGACCTAGAGAGTGACTCAGAAATTTCGCTAGCGGGTGGCGATGACATAGACGATTTCTTTAACTTAGCGGAGGCTGGCAGCGAGGCGAATCCAGAAGATTTAGATTTCTCCGACGCCGAAATTGGAACCGCAGCTGAGGCCATATCGGTTAGTGATGATAGTCTGTCTGCCGATACCTTACTCAGTGCTGGTAATGTCCCCGCTGAGGATGTTGATTTGGATCTGGCTCTGGACGATCTTAGTGCCGATGATCTAGCCAGTGTTGATGTCGAGGACACGTCTGCTGGGGATGTTGATTTGGATCTGTCTTTAGACGATGTCGGGCCCGACGATTTGGCCAGTGCTGACGTTGAGGATACACCCGCTGCGGATGGCGATTTGGATCTGTCTCTGGACGATCTTAGTGGGGATGATTTAGCCAGTGATGAGGTTGAGGATACCCCGGCTGATGGTGGCGATTTGGATTTGGGCATGGATTTTAATGCCGATGACTTAGCCAGTGTTGAGGTTGAGGACGCGCCCGCTGAGAATAGTGATTTGGATTTGGATCTAGACGACATCGGTGCTGATGATTTAGCTGGTGATAATTTAGCCAGTGTTGAAATTGAGGACACACCTGCTGCAGAGGGTGATTTGGATCTGGTCATGGATCTCAATACCGATGATTTAGCCAGTGCCGATAGTGGGGCGGTAGCTTCAGAGAGCGCAGATTTGGGCGATGTTACCTTTGATGATCTCGATGGTTTGCTGGACGATGATCCTGGAGTGACAGATTTACCACTAGCCGTTGAGGATGAAGTCGCCTCAACAAGCGAGATCGCTAGCGATAATGTAGGCGATGCCGACGATGGTGATGCTGCTGGGTTTGATGATTTAGACGCGCTCCTAGAGGATGGCGATCGCTTTGCAGTGGCAGCGACTGCTGAGGCTGATGATTTTGGTGGGGGTGATTTTGATGGATTAGACGCACTCCTCGAGGATGATCAATCTTCAGATATCGTGAGTGGCTTTCCCGACGATAGTGATCTTGGGAATAGCGATGACGAGTTTGGTGATTTAGAGCGGCTACTCGAAGAGGCCGATCAAAGTCTTGGTGGTGGCCAAAGTGCTAGCATGCGGCGGACAACAACGCAGTCAAGTCGTCGCACTGCTCGTCGAGGAAGCAGCGGGGGATTGGGTGATCAAAACATGCGGGTTTCGGTGAAGCACCTCGATAACCTGAGCAATTTGGTTGGAGAATTGGTGGTCAACCGCAACACGCTAGAGCAAGACCAAGAGCGACTACGACAGTTTCTCGACAACCTGTTGTTTCAAGTGCAGCAGCTGAATGACGTAGGTCAGCGAATGCGGGATCTCTACGAGCGATCGCTGCTGGAAAGTTCCCTGATTTCCAGCCGCCAAGCTTATCAGATGTCAGGAAGCAGTCGTAATCGGCCAGCATCCATTGCCGATGCTGATGCGAGTCATTCTACCGGCGCTACCTTTGACGCGCTAGAGATGGATCGCTTTACTGGCTTTCATACCCTTTCGCAAGAGATGATCGAACTGATTGTTAGGGTCCGCGAGTCATCCTCTGACATTGCCTACACGATTGAGTCTTCTGATCAGGTGACGCGCCAGTTCAGACAGGTAACAACCCAGCTGCAAGAAGGCCTAAATAAGGCTCGCATGGTGCCTTTTGCTCAGACCGCTGATCGCCTGCCACGGGCAGTGCGTGACATTTCCATGAAATTTGGTAAGGAAGCTCGCTTGGTGGTCGAAGGCCGCGACACCTTGATCGACAAGATGATTTTGGAGCAACTGTATGACCCGATGACCCATCTGGTCAATAACGCCATCACCCACGGGATTGAAACCCCAGCAGAGCGCCTTGCCGCAGGTAAAGGGCAAGAAGGAACAATCACCATTCGGGCTTTTTACCAAGGGAACCAGACGGTGATATATGTTGCCGATGACGGTGCTGGCATTAACCACAACATGGTGAAGCGTAAAGCCATGCAAAAGGGCTTAATCACCCAGCAAGAAGCCCGCAATATGGCAGTTCATGAGGTCTATGAGCTGCTATATCACCCAGGCTTTAGCACCCGCGATCAAGCAGATGACTTTGCGGGTCGGGGCGTTGGTATGGACGTTGTACGCACCTACTTGGCTCAAATTCGCGGTACGATTACCACCGATTCGGAGATCGGCAGGGGGACTAGCTTTACCATTCGACTGCCGCTGACCCTGAGTATTTCCAAAGCTTTGAGCTGTGTCAGCAACCAAGCCCGCATTGCTTTTCCGATGGATGGGGTTGAAGATATGTTGGATGTGCCCCAAGAGCGGGTGCAAGTCAATGACCGCGGTCAATCCTGTATTCTTTGGCGTGATACGTTGCTCCCATTCCAGCCGCTGTCTGATCTGTTGACCTTCAATCGAACTTTGGGTCGAGGCCGGGTATATGGCGGCAACCAAGACGATGAGATCATCTCAGTGGTGGTGTTGCGTAGCGCCAATACCAACATTGCCCTCCAGGTCGATCAGGTGATTGGCGAACAAGAGATTGTGATCAAACAACTGGAAGGCCCAGTGCCTAAGCCTGTCGGGATTGCAGGGGCAACGGTGTTGGGGGATGGACGAGTTATGCCGATTGCCGATGTGTTGGAGCTAATCGATCTGTCGATGGGGCGGGTACGCCGCGAACCCTCTACGTCACTTTGGACGCAAGAAGAAGCGCTGCTTGATGAGGTGGCCGTTCCGGCTAAGAGCGAGCCAACAGTGCTGATTGTGGATGACTCTATTACGGTACGAGAGCTGCTCTCTATGAGCTTTAATAAGGTCGGTTACCGGGTTGAACAGGCACGGGATGGCCAAGAAGCTTGGGAAAAACTCCGCTCTGGATTACCCTGTGATCTGGTTTTCTGTGACATTGAGATGCCGCGCATGGATGGTCTAGAGTTGCTATCCCGCATGCAAAAAGATACCGGTTTGAGCAAGATCCCGATTGCGATGTTGACGTCCCGAGGGGCAGATCGTCACCGTCAAATGGCCGTCGATTTGGGGGCCAATGGTTACTTTACAAAGCCCTATTTGGAAGAAGCGCTGCTTGATGCGGCTCAGCGCATGCTCAATGGTGAAATGCTAGTGGGCAAAAAGACCGGGACACCGGATGCTAACGGTAACTAAACCCTATCCCACACGAATAACAATAGGGCTGTCAAGATCATGCCTGTGGCAGCACAAAAGCCCATAGCAACTCCGAGGGGTATCTCGATAGAGCGAAAGGTGAGAAATTTAATCGCAATCGGGGTCGCGTTTTGAACTGAAATCACAGCCATTGCTGCAATCCAAAGCCCCGGAACGAGACCGAGCAAAAGCTTGTTCATGGTCGTAGTCCTGAGTCAATCGGTAGCGTGCTGCCCTTGGGTTCCACAATATTTTGGGCTAATTCTAACCCTTTTCGGGGTGAGGGTTGGACTGGAGGGGAATGGTTTTGATTGGCCTGGGTGACTTCGATATAGATATGTTCGAGGCGAACCGGGTGGCGGGAAATTGAGTCGATGGGAATACCGTCAAAGCAATCGAAAAGCTCTCGCAGTTCTAGCAGCTTAGGAACCCAAAAGGCTAATTCTGAACCATAGCGTCGGGGAATGAAGCCCCACGATTGAGCTTTTTGAATGGCAGCTTCTTCCTCGCGAGTTTCAATTAACACAATCTCTTGAGCCGGGACTCGGCGTCGCAAATCTGAGAGACAACCTTCTGCCAGCAGTTTCCCCTGCTTGATGATGCCGATGCGCTGACATAGGCGTTCAGCTTCTTCTAGTAGATGGGTGGTGAGTAATACCGTGACCCCTTGTTTTTTCAAGGTGCGAATCAGCTCCCACACTTCGTAGCGGGCTTCAATGTCGAGACCTGTGGTGGGCTCATCCAGGATTACGAGTCGGGGGTGATGAATTAACGCGATCGCGATGCTGAGTCGTCGCTGCATGCCGCCACTAAGGGATTCTACAGGACTGTGGGTGCGATCGCTCAAGTTCACTGCGGCTAAACACTCTCGAATCCGATGACCCCGTACAGCCCGGGACAACCCGTAAACTTGCCCAAAAAATGACAAATTTTCGGCACAGGTCAAACTCCGATAGAGCAGATTTTCTTGAGGGACGACACCAATTAGAGATTTTGTGGTGTTAGAGGCGGGTTGTCCATTAATGTAAACCTGCCCTGTGTCGGCTTTGAGCAAACCACATAAAAGGTTGATTGTGGTGGTTTTGCCTGCCCCATTAGGACCGAGTAGACCATAGACTTCGCCTGTTGCAATCTTTAAGGACAAATCCTGCAGCATAGGACGCTTTTTGTAGGACTTGCTGAGCCCTTCGATCCGCACCATAAAATTGTTCACGCAGTTGGTGTTGTCTCCTGAAGTGACTTGATTTAAATTAAGCGTTCGCTTCCGGTAGTCTAGCCCAAATTGTCTGAGGGATTTGACATGAAACGCGCAACAGCCTGAGATCGCCTTGGAGAGGCAATTAATCCTGAGCCAGGAGTCAGTGGGCAGGCGCCAGAAAAACAATCATTCTGGATTCCAACGCCTATATTCTTTTGTATTATTTTCTACCCCAAGCATGCTGACCCAAGTAGATCTCCAAACGATTGGTTTAAACTGAGATGACGGTGCTTGTCAGGGTTTGTGCCTTGAGCGTTAGTCAACCTTTGCCCTGAAGAATTCCACGATGGCTGATCAAAAAAATGCGATTTTGGCGGTAAATCAGGCTTTTTATCGGGCCTTTGAGAAGAAAGATTTGACTGCGATGGAGTCGGTGTGGTCCCAAGGTATTGGCTGCCTTTGCATCCACCCTGGACGAGATGCCCTCAAGGGCTGGCAGGCGGTTCGAGAATCGTGGCAGCAAATCTTCAAGCACACTAAATATTTAGAAATTGATACCGAAATTATTACAGTAGAGGCCAGTGCTGATTTAGCCTATGTCGTGCAAATCGAAAATGTGCTGCAGATTAGTGGCGATCGCCGTCTAGACGCGAAATCGATGGGTACAAATATATTTGAGCAGATGGGGGGACAGTGGTATCTGGTTCATCACCATGGCAGTCCCCTGGTGGGTTAGGGAACCATTGATAGGCCCAAGGGTTTCAAGGCTTGATGGTAGACATACTCTCGGGTTGCTTGATGTTTGGGGGTTACAAATATATCAGGTACCGCACCAAATTCGTGTAATCGTCCCACCCCGTTGCCGGATGAGGTGTCAAGGTTAAAAAAGGCAACCCAGTCTGCCACCGTGGCGATCTGCCTTAAATCATGGCTAACGATGATGATGGTGTAATGCTGTTTCATCTGATTCAGCAGGTGATTGATCCGATTGGTTGAAAGCGGGTCGAGGGCTGAGCAGGGTTCGTCCATCAGCAAAATATTGGATCCTAAGGCGATTGCACGGGCAATGCACAGACGCTGCTGCTGCCCTCCAGAGAGCGCCAGGGCACTGCGGCGGAGTTGGTCTTTGACTTCGTGCCACAACCCAACCTGTTGTAAGGCCCATTCCACTTGCGCATCAATTGCTTTCGTGTAGCCATTGATACGTAATCCTAGGGCGATGTTTTCGTAGATGGATTTAGGGAAGGGGTTAGGGCGTTGGAACACCATGCCGACGCGACGTCGCAAGGCAACCTCTGGAATATGTGAAATCGGGCATCCCGCTAGGTTGATATTGCCTGTTACCTGGATGCCTGGAATCAGGTCACTGATCCGATTGAAGCAACGCAGTAGGCTGGTTTTTCCACACCCCGATGGCCCAATAAAGCCCGTGATCCCGTGGTGGTAAATCGGTACCGTTACGTTTTGGAGTGCAGGCACCCCGTGATAGTTAATCGAGAGACGATTCACCTCAAGGATTGCCGTTGGATGGGTTATGGCTGATGGCTGAGCTGTCTCTGGCGCTTTTTCGGGGTCTTGAGTCATGGAACGAACAGCGAAAGGCAAACAATACAAATAGGCAGGAGCTAGTCAGAGGCGGTTGAATTAGCACTGCGATCGCGTAACCAAACCGATATGCCGGTCAGTATTAGCACTAAGCCTCCCAGTATGATCACAGCAGCGCTGGCATTGGCTTGAAATTCAGCTTGAGGACGGGAGGCCCAATAGAAAATTTGCGTGGGTAAGGTGGTAAACGAACTTTGTAGTCCTCCCCAAGAGGGAGCGGGGGCAAAGGTGATAAAGGCTACTGCCCCTATTGCAATCAGGGGTGCAGCTTCGCCAACGACCCGTGCCAAAGCCATCAACATGCCCGTGATTAAATTAGGCAAGGCGGCGGGTAATATCACATGCCAAACGACTTGCCAACGGCTCATGCCCACAGAGTAGCCGGCTTGCTTGAGATGGGCTGGCACCCCATGGATAGCATTGCGAGCGGTCGTCATCATCAACGGTAGGGCAACAACGGCCATGGTTAACCCAGCAGATAGGATACTAGCGCCCCCAGTAACGCCTCGCCAATCGCGGACAAACAGCGCCAAGCCCAACAAGCCATAAATAATTCCAGGAATGGCTGTGGCGTTGGCTAAATTAATTTCTAAGAGTCGGCTAAACCAGCTTTCGGGGACATATTCTTCGAGATAAAGGGCTGCACTGATACCAATAGGAAATGCGATCAGTGCCGTTAGGCCGAGCACCCAAAGCGTTCCCATCAAAGCTGGGAAAATGCCAGACTCTCCGGCGGTGCGAGCAGCCGCATGGGTGAGGAACCCCCAATCAAATACCAGAAACCCAGTGCGAAATGTGACTAACAGCAACAAGACAAAGATCACAATGCCCAATAGAGCGGCGGCGCAGCCGACCAGTGCCAAGCCTCGATTGAGCGCCATGCGCCAACCATAGCGAGACTGAAACGGGAGTGGACTGGATCGGGTTGCGATCGCCCGCTTGGACAGCACGGGCTCTTTGGGGTTAGCGCTGCCGACTTTCAAACCAGGTGTTCCAATCCTTTCATAATCAACAGTGGCTCCATCAACAGTGGCTTCAGGAACGGTAACTTCAGCCGCAGGAATGCTGATATTCCCCAGTGCGAACTTGTGGCGGCGAATCAACCCATAGCCAAAACTGTTGAGACTCAGCGTGATCAAAAACAACACCGCTCCGACAAAGAAAATAGTGTGGAAAATGGGTTCATCCGCGTCAATATTGCCCAAACTCACCTGTACGATAAAGGTTGTTATGGTTTCTACTGGTTTGAGTGGATTCAGATTAAAGCCGGGATATTGCCCTGCGGCGATCGCGGCAATCATGGTTTCTCCTAAGGCTCGTGAAGCCGCTAAGGTAAATGAAGCCATAATTCCTGGTAAAGCCACGGGCAGCACTACCGTGATGATCACTTCTTGCTTGGTCATGCCCATGGCATAGGCAGCTTGCCGTAGGGAACCGGGAACCCCTCGTAAGGCATCTTCACTCAAAGATGAAATGATGGGAGTAATTAAGACACCCGTCATTAACCCAGCACTGAGGGCATTAAACCCAGACATGTCTGGGATGAAGCTCTGCAACCGTGGCGTTACAAACAGCAGGGCAAAGTAGCCATAAACAATAGTGGGAATCCCAGCCAGTGCTTCTAACGCGGTTTTTAGCAGTTGTCGGGTCATTCCCCGGGCATAATCACTCAGATAAATTGCCGCCAGTACCCCCAGCGGAATGGCGACCGTCATGGCGATCGCCGTTACCAGTAAGGTGGCACTGACAATGACCCAAATCCCAAATTGTTGATTGGTAAAAAGTGGTGTCCACTGTCGATCGCTCAACAACTGTATCGGATTGACGGTTTGAAAAAACGCATAGGTTTCACTGACAAACACCCCTAAAATCGTCAGTAAAATCAGAACAGGAATCAGGGACGCTAACCCCAGCAGCCCCATCATGCATTGTTCCAACAGTAAATCTTGCCAACAGCGATCGCATTGATACCCACTAAGAGCCGCCTGGGAAGACAGTGGTGATCTGAGTTGTTTGGAAGAAGCCATTACTAACCTAGCCTTGAACCACCCAGATGAAACTAGCGGAAATGGAGATGCACTGGTCAGTCAAGGAGCATTGTATTTGTGGTGGGTCACAGGGTTTAAACTGTCAAAAAAACGCATATTGGCGCTTGACAAAGCGTAGAGTGCAATTCGATGGCTTAAGAAAATTAGCATTTCAACGTAAAGATAAGGTTATGATGAGCCATAATCTCTCTATTTTTCTTAGATTGGCGGCAATTAACCCAGGCATCATGCTGCTGAAACAAAGTGCGAATCACCCAGCGATCGAGATCAATCATCAGGTTGTAGCGTTCAGCCGTCGGGATAAAAGCAGCAGGGGATAACATTCGCCCCTGGGCATCTTGCATGCGCAACAAAATTTCCAGATGGGGTTGGGGCATGGGGGGTAAGCCAATGGGCTGAATCGTTTGCCCATAAAGACGAAATAAATTCTGACTGAGCGCCTTATTTAACTGGGTCACTATTGAGGCACTAGCAGTGGGTGATTCGCCTTCTTCCATGGCGTCATAGCGACAAATCTGATTACGTCCCCGATGCTTAGCCCAGTAACAGGCCGTATCTGCCTGACGCAGCACTTCGGTGATCGAGACTTGGGTACTAATGGCTGTCAAGCCAATGCTGGCACCAATCGTAAACATTGTGTCTTGCCATTCAAAGCGAAAGCCGTGTATAGCTTGACAGATCTTTTGCGCGGCCATCTCCCCTTGTTCTGGAGTGCAGTTGGGCCATAGAATGCCAAATTCATCCCCCCCTAATCGGGCCATGACATCGGACGGACGCGCGTGTTTTTCTAACAGATGACCAATCTGGCGTAACAACTCATCCCCAGCAAGATGGCCACAGGTATCGTTAACGATTTTGAACCGATCTAGATCGAGATAACCCACCATGTGGTTTGGCTCTTGAGAATAGGCAGGTGTTTGCGTGATCAAGTTGGTGAGTCGAGCTTCAAATTCGGTACGGTTGATCAACCCCGTCAGGCCATCATGGTGGGCCTGCCAACGCAGCTGACGAGCCATTGTTTGCTCACGGCTAATATCGCGAAATACCACGACCGTTCCTACCGCTTGCTCTGAACGGTTCAGGATAGGCGAAACGGTGTGGCTAATCGCAAAAGTCCGTCCATGGCGGGTCACTAGACAACTGCTGATCGCACATGCTGGTTCTTCCTGAGCCGGGGGGGGCTGTTGTAATGGGGAGCGATTTCTGGGTGACTTCATCAATCAATCAAAAAATCCCATGAAGGGGCTGCCCCTTGGCCTCATCAGTACGCCATCCAAGCAAGGCCTCAGCAACAGCATTGAGGGATTCAATACGGCCCTCCCATCTGTCGTGATAACCCCATCCCCAATTGACTGTAGGGTGATTTGGGCGAGTTCTTTCTCCGTCGCCAGGGCTTGCTGACTCTGCCGCAGTGCTTGGGTTGTTAATTCTTGGATTTGAGACTGGGCGAGGAGCAGATCGTGAACATCCAAAACCCCATATTCGGCTTCGGAATACTGCACGACGACGGGTTCGTAAACCAGCGCAGGCGATCGCTGCAAAGATCGCCGCGCCGCTGCCACAAGCGGCATATCAGCTGGGAACACCGGAGTATCCATCGCCATCATTTTCCACAGGACCGACAAGGGGCGATGGAGAAATCTTCCTAACTCAGTAAGTGGACGACATCAGATGCTTCAAGCCCTACAAAAGTTAAAGGCACTCGTTTAGGATAAACCACCCGATGGTTAGTGCTGAAACCAGGCTGCCAGGGCCAAGGCTAAAGCATCAGCTGCATCGTCGGGTTTGGGCAATTGGGTGAGTTTCAGTTCTCGGGCCACGGCTGCTTGTACCGATTGTTTGTCAGCGTTACCGTATCCGGTGAGAGCTTGCTTAACCTGGGCTGGGGTAAATTCGATAAACGACAACTGATATTGGGCCAGCACTAGCATAATGACGCCCCGTGCCTGGGCCACCAAAATTGTGTTGCCCATCCGGTAGAAGAACAGTTTTTCAATGGAGACCCAATCGGGTTGCCACTGATCAATGAGGCTGTGCAAGTCATCATAGATGGTTTGCAAGCGATCGCCCACGGGTGTTTTAGCTGGAGTTTCAATCACCCCAAAGTCAAGAATCGTCACCGGATCTTGATCGGCGGCTTGCAGTTGGGGAGAATCTTGACACTCCAAGAGGCCGAAACCCAGGATTGCTAGCCCTGGGTCTAGCCCCAAAATACGCTTCGATTTCAACGCAGATTCTCCCAATACAGTATCCCAATCGCAATCAACAACAATATCCCTCCTACAATACCTGAGGCCCCCAAGTCTTCACCCAACAGCCACCATGCTAATCCCGTAGCCGTCAATGGCTCCAGCAGGGTCGCAATACTGGCAACAGTCGCAGGCGTATATTGCATTCCGCTGAAATAGAGCAAGTATGCGAGGGCGGTTGTGACAATCCCCAGATATAACAAAGACAGCCAACTGGTGGGGGAATATTGCAGCACCAAGCCGTTAAGCCATGCGATGGGAAACAGGCAAACCACACCGGCTAGAAACCCGAATGTCAGTGATTGGAGCGGATGGTTTCGTTTGGCTAGGGCTCGACTGCACAGGGTTACTGCTGCATACCCCAAGGCCGAGCTTAGTGCTAAAACGACACCTACGACTGGGTGCGATCGCCCCATCACTTGTGCAGGCCGCAAATCAACCAATAATGCTGTTCCGCCAACAGCACATATGCCGGCTAAAAGCAGTCCAAGCGTCAATCGTTCACGCAGAATCAAGGCAGCAAGTAAGGCAACCCACACAGGAACCGTGCAAAGTGTAATTAGCGTAGCAGCCGCAACCCCGATGGCGCTAATGGATGCAAAATAGCAGACTTGGTAAAACGCGGTCATCATGCCAGTGAGCAACATGAGTCCTAAATCACGTTTGGCAATTTGAAAGGTCTGCCAGCCCAAAGTGCGCAGACAAGCCAGAAATAGCATCGGTACTGAAATTGCTAATCGAAAGAATCCAACAGAGAGAGGATTAGTCTCAGACAGCGTGTAGATAGTCTGAACAAATACCCCCACTGTTCCCCACAGAATTGCTGAACAGATCACCATCAGCAACCCAAAACGGGCGCCCCTTTGGGCGTTAGAACGAGTTTCCATTAAAAAACCTACCCTGGGTTAGAACGTCAATCAACGGTCTTTCGTGAGGGCAGGATAAATTCGCACAGAAACCGTCTCCACGTCTAGAAAAGACGGGAACTCGTCAATGCAAGCTTAATCAGTTTTGAATCTCCTGCCCGATTAAACCTGGGTAGGGGGGGGTGAGACTGTGTAGAGAGCCAGATGGTAAGACATTTTGCAATCAACTCACGCAAATTCCACCTGAATTATAGCGTTGGTGATCTAGCTAAAGCGGTATGGCAAATGCCACAATACCTTGTTCCCTAGTCATTTAGGCTGAGCTATCCAGATCAATCAACAATTCGTCTTGCAGCCAATTGATGACTTGCTGGCGTTCTCCTGCGGTTAGATAAAACTGCCCGCTGATCCGCAGGCGATCGTTGAAGACGTCCATATCAGCTGGGGAAAATAAATCTACGGTTGCGCCGATATTGCAAAGGATGTCGTCGCGACCCGTTTGCTCAAGCTTGCCATGGCGATAGCGGGCAATCTGCTTGCTCAGCCGCTCATAGGTATGCGCTTCGGCCTTTAAGCGATATTTACGCTCTTCTGGGATAAGCTCTCCATTGAGCAATTTTGCGTAATCCGTGTCCAGCATATTCAAATTAACAATTTTGGGTGCTTGACTCACGGGTATCGCGTCCTTATCTGGCACTGGGGTCGAATCTTTCAACGGTCACTCTGGTATCACGTTAACGCTTCCAGGATAGAAGCAAGCGTTGGAATCGCAGCTATCTATCAGCAATTTTTTAGCAACGGGCAGACAGTTTGGACGCTAAGGTCATCCAGCTATAGCGGTAGCTCCAAAGTTTTGGGCGCTACTGCGAGCCAGATTGCTTGTGTGTTCAGCATCCCAGCGAAACTCGGAGCATTAAGCAATTTGGCCAGCGGGATAAAACAAAACCCAGCCTCATCGTTAACCGATAGCGCTGGGTTTGAGATTGAAAACTGTAGCATTGGGTGCCGGAAACGGCGTCTACCCAAACGCGAGTCGATGACTTAACCCCGTCAAGCTTATTCAGGGGTTGATTCTGCACCAGATTCTGTACCAGATTCCGCAGGTGCTGTCGCACCGCAGTAGCTGTTGACTTCGGCAATAACCGTGGACTCAGTGACGGAGAGCTCTTCAATCTGGCTCACTGCAGCAACGGTTTTTTGTTGAGATTCTTCGATGCGGGTGGGCAGTTCTGCTTCTGATTCGACGTTAACGACAAGATCCATCGCACTGCTGGCTTCTTGGAGTGCACCGCTAAAGCCATTAACCACCTCAGCGTATTGATCTCGAAATTGGATCAGGGTTTCATCAGAGAGGTCTGTTCCACTGAGGGTCGTGGACAGGCCTTCCAAATTACCCACTACCTTATCAACGGCTTCGGTGTATTGGGTAGCGGCAGCCTTAATGTCATCTAGGGTTTCAACCGCCGCTGCATTATTGCTAAAGCTTTGAATTTCAGTTTCAAACTCTTGCATAAAGCCCTGGGTCTGGTTAACGACTTCGGCCAGGCGATTACATTGGGAAACCTTAGATTCACCACAGCCAGCCAGGGTTAGGGCGATCGCAGTGCCCGCCACAATTTTGAGTGAACGGGTGCGCAGCTTCAGCATGGATGTTCTCCTTATATCAAACACATAATAAGTTTAAAAGCTCTAGCGTCATAGTTGCCATTGAAGGCGTCCGAGCTATGATAACCCCACACTTTGGATATGGGGAAATTTCGCTAATCTCTATTGCACTTCACAGAAGCTTTAATCCGGAGTCTGGCGCTAAACGTTTTGGGTGACGTGATCAACCGTATCAGCTAGATTTCTAGATTCTGTCCCTGTTCTCAGGTCTGCGATCGCGTTATTCTGGATAATCTACTAAGTCAGTGCTGATCGTATTTTTACCCCAATGCCAACCCCTGAAGACTTTCTCAATGCAACCCAGTGGGCTGCTATTGCCACTGTAGGTCTGGCCTTGCTTACGGGCTTGGCATTTTTACTCAAGTGGGGCATTCGCTTTCGCTTAGTGGGGATCACAGGGTTTACAGGTGTCCTCACTGTCGGGTTACTGGGCTTGAGCTTTGAACCTTTTACCCGTACCCAAATTCCTGGCGCTGCGCCCTACGTCACGGTATATGACTCTGGCAGTGCCCAAATTGTCATTACAGTGCCTCAGACGATTACGTCATCGGCACTGGATGCCACCCTGCGCCAAGCTGCGAGTGATTTACTCAACACCAGTCGGTTGGGGTTGCCGGGGCAAATGCCGACGATTCGCGCCCGCACGATTGTTCATCAAGAGGGGGGCGTCTCTGACTTAGTTTATTTAGGACAGGTTCAACCCGCGCCTGATCAAGAAGCCGGGTTAGCGATCAGCATTGATCTGAATCGCTTAGCCGAGATCAATGCTGATGCATCCAGCTGATTCCTCCCCTGTTAATCATCTCGTTCACGTTGCTTATGAGTGTGTCTGAGCTGTCTACGCTAATGGTTGCCCCCGCTTGTGTGATCAAGGGGCATGGAAGCTTGATCCAAGCTGCTGACCGGATTGCCCAGATGGGTCAACGACCGTTGATGATCGGTGGCGATCGCACATTGACGCTGGCCCAGCCTTTTTTTCTAGACCCGGCTTGGTCTGAGCTTACCGTCGCCCCAGCAAGTTACGGCCCAGACTGTAGTGAAGCAACTTTAGCTCGGCTCAAAGACGCGATCGCCGCCCATCAAGCCGATCTAATTATCGGGATTGGTGGCGGCAAAGCCCTAGATACCGCCAAGCTGGTAGCCCATCAGCACCGCCTACCCGTGGTCACGATTCCTACTTCAGCTGCTACCTGTGCGGCTTGGACCGCGCTGTCCAACGTCTATTCTGATCAAGGGGCATTCCAGTATGACGTGGGCTTAAGCCACTGCCCCGACCTGCTGATTTTAGACTATGCCCTGATCGCTACGGCGCCAACGCGCACCCTAGTGGCTGGCATTGGGGATGCTTTAGCGAAGTGGTATGAAGCCTCCATCAGCAGCGGGCACTCAGACAAAAGCCTGATCATTGCAGCGGTGCAGCAGGCGCGAGTGTTGCGGGACATCTTGTTTCAAAAATCCCAGGCTGCGATCGCGGCTCCTGGGGAAGCAGCCTGGTGTGAAGTGGTCGATGCTAGTGTGCTAATGGCAGGGGTCATTGGTGGTTTAGGCGGGGCCCAGTGTCGCACCGTCGCGGCTCACGCCATTCATAATGGCTTGACCCACTTGCTTGAAAGCCACGACACACTGCACGGCGAAAAAGTTGCTTTTGGAATTTTGGCCCAGCTGCGGCTTGAAGAAATGGGCCCCAATCCAACCCTAGCCGCTACAGCCCGCCATCAGTTGATTCAGTTTTATCGTCAAATCGGTTTGCCAACGACCCTGGCTGATTTAGGCTTAAATGAGGTCACCCTGGCTGATTTACAGCGAGCTACTGAGATTGCCTGTCGAGACGGATCTGACATTCACCATCTGCCCTTCCCGGTCACCCCTGAACAGGTCATGGCTGCTATGGTCTCGACGACTGCCCCCCTTGCCGGCGGTGCTCGTCAGGTCTCACCGTTATCCTCAGCCGACAGTGCGATGCAGCGTCAGGAGAATCAGCTATGAGCCTTGATTGGATCAAACCCGCCGATCGTTTGAGTGCGTTACCCCCTTACGTCTTTGCCCGGTTAGACGAACTCAAAGCCCGAGCGCGGGAACAGGGTCTTGATTTAATTGATTTGGGTATGGGCAATCCCGATGGTCCCACCCCAACGCCGGTGATTGACGCCGCGGCCGCGGCGATTCGCGATGTTGCTAACCACGGGTATCCACCGTTTGAGGGCACTGCTAGCTTTCGTCAGGCCATTACGACCTGGTACCACCGCCGCTACCGTGTCACCCTAGACCCTGATGGAGAAGCGCTGCCCTTACTGGGCTCTAAAGAAGGGCTGGCACACCTGGCGATGGCTTATATCAATCCAGGGGATGTCGTGTTGGTCCCGTCACCCTCCTATCCAGCCCATTTTCGCGGCCCGGCGATCGCCCAAGCTGCGATCCACGATTTAGTCCTGAACGCCAAGAACGACTGGCTGATCGACCTCGGTGCCATTCCCGATGAGGTCGCCCAACGGGCCAAGGTACTGTACTTTAATTATCCTAATAACCCTACAGCCGCCACCGCTCCGCGCGAGTTTTTTGAAGACATTGTTGCCTTTGCCCGCAAGCATGAGATTTTGCTCGTCCACGATCTGTGCTACGCAGAACTGGCCTTTGACAGCTATCATCCCACCAGCCTGCTAGAGATTCCAGGCGCTAAGGAGATTGGTGTTGAGTTTCACACCCTTTCAAAAACCTACAATATGGCGGGTTGGCGGGTTGGATTTGTGGTGGGCAACCGCCATGTGATTCAAGGGTTACGTACCCTGAAGACAAACTTAGATTACGGCATCTTTGCAGCCCTTCAAAAGGCTGCCGAAACTGCCCTCCAACTTCCCGACGTTTATCTTCACGAAGTGCAGGCTCGCTATCGGGGCCGCCGCGACTTTCTGATCGACCAGTTGGCTACGTTGGGTTGGACAGTGCCGAAAACTAAAGCCACCATGTATCTTTGGGTGCCTTGCCCAGTGGGTATGGGGTCGACAGACTTTGCCCTGTCAGTGTTGCAGCAAACGGGGGTAGTGGTTACCCCAGGCAATGCTTTCGGCACTGGCGGGGAAGGCTATGTGCGCATTAGCTTAATTGCAGAACCCGAACGCTTGAAGGAAGCGATCGATCGCTTACGCGAGGCGGGCATTCGCTATCAACCGCAAACCGCAGATGTCTAGCTCCGGTTGGTTACACAACGCCATCGCATTTTTAAGGCACTGTATAGTGATTGAGGACGCACAGGAAGAACTGCCATGTTTGGGTTAGGTTGGCCAGAAGTGGCCATTATCATGATTGTTGCCGTGTTGATCTTTGGCCCCAAGAAGATTCCTGAATTGGGGGGAGCCTTGGGGAAAACCCTGCGCGGCTTCAAAGCGGAAATGGATAATCCTGAGACCGATGATCAGGATGTTTTAGACGAGGCTGAGGAAGAAGAGTATCGGTAAGGGCGAGTGTTTAGAGATGTGAGAAACCCGGTTTCTGGACTGGAGTGCTAGCGGATAGTCTTGGGGCGAGCGCGCCCTAACCACAACAACCCGACGCCCGCGACCACTATCAGCCCGAGGAGATTACTCGCTTCGGGTACTGAAACTGCATTGAGCGGATTATTAGGTTCCGTGAGCGTATCCTGACCGTCTTCTAAGCTACGGGCAAAGCGATCGCTCGATGCTTCTGCTTCACGCAGCAGTTCTCGCTGACGCTCGTTGACTAATACCAGCATGGACGAATAGGGGGTGACAACCGCGCTTCGTTTCGCGATCGCATGAACCCCATCCAGCGCTGCCAACTGGGTCATATCCTGCTGACGACTTTGATGCAAAATCGCCTGCCGCGCCGCCAGAGGGTCGAAAGAGGCACCCCCCTCAGATTCGGCGATCGCCGGGTCAGCCTGGGTATTGTCGGTTGGTTCCACTTGCCATAGGTAGCCATCTACGGCACTGGCGATCGCATCGTTTTCCCCTTGTGCTAGGGCCAAGCGCTGCAACAGCGATTGAATATCTGTGTCAATGCCACCGCGACTGAGTTGAATGGCATCTAACACCGTGTCCTCGTAGGCCAAGGGCAACGCATCTGCTAGATGGAGAATCCATAGCGGCGCAGTTAGCTCAGGCAGTTCTGGGTTTTCCTGAGCCAATTCATAGTTACCCGCATCGGTCACCAGCAGGATAGCGTCATAGGCTTTCCCCTGGCCTAGCGGATCAAACTGCTGCACCATCTCAGCAATGGACAAACTCCCGTAGAAGCTCAAGTTATCTTCAGCCATCGCCGTCTCTTTTAACTGCTGAGCAGCCATGCCTTCAGTAGACGCGACGTACCAATCCACCTGGTTGGACTGGGGCAACTGCTTGAGCTGATCTAAGGTTTGACCCAACGCCTGGGGATGCGCTGCCATGCTGCGAGAACTGTCAATCACCACGGCTAAACGCTGGTTCTTTAAAGCTTGGGACTCGCTCTTCAGGGGGGTAACGCTAACCCGATAGCCCTCGGGTAGAACTGTTTCGTGAGCAATTGGGGACCAGTCCGCGTCAGCAGCGATCGCTGGTTCAAACCAGTCGGCTTGATCATCAGCGCTCGCTAGGGCCTGGTTATTAATAGAGCGTTCTGTGTTCCTATTCCAATAGATATTGCGTTTTTCAAGCAATTGGGGCAGGGCCCAACCCTCAGGCCGCTGCATGACTTGGTAGGTCATCCACAGATCCAAATGCCCCGGTTCTGTCCTTGAACGCCGAGCTGGAATTGGGAATACCCGCAGGCGATACTGCCGTGGCCCCACTTGCTCAAGCAAGGCTGGATCTTCTGCGGCAGTCCAGTTACTGCGCTCCACTTCACCGTTGTAGACTGTCTGCGCTGCTCCCCTGGGTGATACGACAAAGGGATAACGCAGATGCTGGCCGTCTTCTCCTAACCATAACCCAGTGATCACCGCACTTTCAGGCAAGGCAAAGCTGTAAAAAATCTCTTGATCGCGGTTGGTTGTGTTTTCGTAGCGTTCGTACAGTTCAATTTCGGCCCAGTCATTTTGGGGGGTGACGGTTACCGTTTGCGCCTCCAGACGGATAACGGCTTGATCGATATTCAGTAACCCTGCCTGGACTTCTTCTCGATTGACAGTCGATTCTAAAGCTTGCTGAATCACGGATCGCTCTGCCTTTTGAATCGGCGTGTCAAAAAACTCAGCATAGCGCTGAGCCGCTTTGTCGGGATCATTGCGTGAACCCTGATATAAAAAGGGCGACAGTAGCGCGTTGTGGCGATTTTGGAAAAACTGCGCCTGGTCTTGAGATAGGTTAAAAATAGTTTGATACCACGACCGTAGGCGATTGCTGTCTTTCCGAGGGCTGAGGTAGCGATACGATTGCAGATACGCGTTCACCAACCCAGCTCGAATTTGGGAGGAATTTTCGATCAAGTCTGCCCGTGCTTGGGCCGTAGCCGGCGGTGCGTCTAACAGGGCAAAGGCTTTCACCTGAGGTTGGGGTTGTACCACGAGGAAGCATACCACTACGGCGATCGCGCTAATGGCTGACACCAGACTGCCCTGCTGCCAACGATATTGTTTCCCAAAGGCTGAGAAAATGCGCCACCATGAGCGCACATACATGTGGCTAAACACAAAGGGCATGGCCCCAAATAGCGTGGCACTGAAGCCAAACAGCCCGAACGCCAGAATTAATGTCATCATCGACGAGAGCGGACTGTAGCTCAAACTCGACAATAAATTGCCTAGCCACTGGAACGATAGGAAGTGGTAAAGGAAAACGCAGAAGGCAGGAATAGCATAGAAAGCCAGGACTGTACCCACATAGAGCCCCACCATCAGCACCAGGCTTTGGTTAATCAGTTGAAAATAAGCTAGCTCCCGCTTCTGGGCGGCATAACCGCGAAATAGTTCGACGGTAAAAATCGCGATCGCGACAAAAAACGCCCCCAGCAATACCGTACTGGCCATCGTCAGTTCCCGCAGCACAAACAGCCGCAGGCACAGCAGTGCAAATAATGGGGCTTCTACCCCATAGAACAGCCGCATCAGCGCCGTGGGTCGTTTTAGGAACCATCTACATCCGGCAAAGGTACACGCTGTAGGTACCCCAATGATGCCTAACAAGCTGAGTAAAAAAGGAAACGGAATCTCTCCTGAAACGACCGCTGCCCCTAACCACGGCAGGGTCAGGGGCAGGATGCCTAGGTAAACTAGCACTAAGAAACAGAGATTCCACGTCCAGAAGATGCCGTGGTAGAAGATGTCGAGGGATTTTTTCATGGGAAAAAACGAAGACTGTAAAGACCAGACCGCAAATTCAGCGCGTTCCTAAAATCTGGGACTTTAAAGGTTTTGGGCTTTGGGGGGAAGCCATTCAGGGACTTACACTTCATGACCCTTGATTAATCCGGGTTGTTTCAAGACAAATCGATGAAGTTGATGTTTAGGATCGCAGACGCTAGAGGCACAGCCTGTTCTGTCCCTATCTTCAGATTTAGGACGACCCATTCCGCAGGGAGAATCGTTAATATTCCTTCAAACAGAAAATCTTCAAGCATGTATCCTAGTCAGGAACTGAGTGCAAACCTTACAGTTAGGAGCAACCTATGTGCGGCATCGTTGGATATATCGGCACCCAAGCAGCCAGCAACATCCTAATTGATGGTCTGCGTAAGCTTGAATATCGGGGCTACGATTCCGCTGGGGTCGCCAGCGTTTGTGAAGGCGAACTCCACTGCGTTCGTGCCAAAGGCAAACTGCAAAACCTGCAAGACAAGCTTGAAGGGCTAGAAAACCCCGCTTGGCTTGGCATTGGCCACACCCGCTGGGCCACCCACGGTAAACCCGAAGAATACAACGCCCATCCCCACACCGACACCCATCGCCGCATCGCCGTGGTGCAAAACGGCATCATCGAAAATTACCGCGAGCTGCGGGAAGAACTCAAAGCCAAAGGCCACGAATTTCGCTCCGATACAGACAGCGAAGTGATCCCTCATCTGATTGCCGAATATCTCAAAAATCCGCCTGACAATGCTGGTTCCGAAATGAGTTCCCTGAAAGCGCAATCTGCTTTTTTAGAAGCGGTGCGACTCACGGTAAATCGGTTACAGGGTGCCTTTGCCCTAGCCATGATCAACGCTGATTTCCCAGATGAGCTGATTGTGGTGCGACAGCAAGCCCCGTTAGTGATTGGGTTTGGTCAAGGAGAATTTTTCTGCGCTTCTGATACCCCGGCGATTGTGCCCTATACCCGTGCCGTGCTACCGATGGAAAATGGTGAACTGGCCCGGCTCACGCCCCTAGGGGCAGAGGTGTATAGTTTCGCAGGCGATCGCTTGAAGAAATACCCCCTCACCCTCAACTGGAACCCAATCATGGTGGAGAAGCAGGGGTTCAAGCACTTCATGCTGAAAGAAATCTATGAGCAGCCAGGGGTGGTTCGCGCCTGCCTGGAAGCTTATGTCAACAGTGATTGGAGCCCTGAAACTCACGATGGTTCCCCGATTCAACTCAACCTAGCTACTGACTTACTCACCGATTTGCAGCAGGTTCAAATCGTTGCCTGTGGCACCAGCTGGCATGCCAGTCTAGTGGGCAAATATTTGCTGGAACAGCTAGCAGGCATTCCCACTATGGTGCAATATGCCTCAGAGTTCCGGTATTCTCCAGCGCCGCTCATGCCCCATACCCTGACTATCGGTGTCACCCAGTCTGGAGAAACCGCCGACACCCTAGCTGCCCTAGAGATGGAGCAGACCCGTCGCCAAACCACAGACGATCCGGCCTTTGCCCCGCGCATGTTGGGGATTACCAACCGTCCAGAAAGTTCCCTGGCGCGGATGATCCCTCAGATTATCGACACCCACGCGGGTATCGAGATCGGCGTCGCGGCGACTAAAACCTTCACGGCTCAGGTGATGGCGTTTTATTTCCTGGCATTGGAGTTGGCCTACCAGCGGCAAACCCTGACCGTAGAACGGCTGGATGAAATTATTACGGGTCTACGTCAGCTTCCGGCCCAAATCGACTTAGTGCTAGAGAGCCAAGAGCGCTACATCGAAGAACTCGCCCACGACTTTGCCGAAACCCAAGACTTTATCTTTTTAGGTCGGGGCATCAACTTCCCAATTGCCCTGGAAGGGGCGCTGAAGCTGAAAGAAATCAGCTACATCCACGCCGAGGGTTATCCTGCGGGCGAAATGAAGCACGGCCCAATTGCGTTGTTGGATGCAAAGGTACCTGTGGTCGCGATCGCGATGCCGGGTTCGGTCTACGAAAAGGTGCTTTCTAACGCCCAAGAAGCGAAGGCGCGGGATGCTCAGTTGATTGGGGTAGTGCCGATGAAAGACCCAGAAGCAGAAGATACGTTTGATTCGCTGCTACCCGTGCCCAAGGTGGATGAACTGCTCTCCCCAGTGCTGACGGTAATTCCGTTGCAGCTATTGGCCTATCACATTGCAGCGCGTCGAGGGTTAGATGTGGATCAGCCGAGAAACCTTGCCAAGTCAGTAACGGTTGAGTAGGCAGTCTACGTGCCCCTACGAAACCTAGACCTTTGCAATCAGTACCGCAGCAGTCGTCAGAATTTGCTGCGGGATTTTTATATCCCTTGTTTAAAGAAATCGCTCACCTATGACCGCGCGGTTGGGTTCTTCTCTAGCAGCTCGCTTTCGCTGGCGGCTCAGGGATTGACAGCGTTTATCAAAGCAGGCGGGCGGATGCGATTGGTGGCGTCACCGCATCTCTCGGAGGGGGATATTGAGGCGATTGAATCGGGTTTACGTTGCCGCGAAGTCGTGATTACTGACGCGATTACCCGTGAGCTATCCCACGAGTTTGAAACTGTTGTGCGCGATCGCATTGCTTGTTTATCCTGGCTGCTGGCTCATGGGCGGCTGGAGATCAAAATTGCAGTAGTCAAAGATCTTCAGGATGCAGGCGTTTATCATGAAAAGCTAGGCATTTTTGCCGACGCTGATGGGAACCGCGTGGCTTTTGGTGGATCTGCCAATGAAACTGCCCGGGCCTATCGACGTAATTTTGAATGCATTGATGTGTTTCGTTCCTGGCGGATGGGGGATCGTGATCGCATCGATGAAAAAGTGCAAAATTTTGAGGAGCTGTGGCAGAACCAAACCCCAGATCTCGACGTGATGGTGTTTCCCGAAGCCGCACGGCGCAAGCTGCTGGAGCAGTGCCCAGCATATCCACCAGAGATCGAGCCGCAGATCGGGCCACAGATTGGGCCAGACATCCCGTCTAATCCCAAGGCGGCAACATCTACGGCGACCTATCACACTGGCCACCCCGCGATTCTGGGCATCCCGACGTTGCCCGAGGCTGTTGTGCTGAGGGACTACCAGCAGCAGGCGATCGCCAACTGGTTCAAAAATAAGGGACGCGGCACCCTGAAGATGGCGACGGGGAGTGGGAAGACGATTACGGCACTCGCGATCGTAGTGGAACTTTATCAGCAAATTGAACTCCAAGCGCTGATTGTGGTCTGTCCCTATCGACACTTAGTGCAGCAGTGGGGGCGCGAGTGTGAGAAATTTGGCCTAAAGCCACTTTTGGCCTTCGACAGCGTGCAGTCCTGGCAGGGGGATCTGTCGCGGCAACTGTACGGTCTGCGGAGTGAAACCGGCGCTTTCCTAACCGTGATCACCACGAATGCCACCCTGATGGGGACGGTCTTCCAGTCCCAACTCCCCTACTTCCCTGAAAAGACCCTGATCATCGGTGACGAAGCCCACAATCTCGGATCGCCTAAGTTGGTTGAGTGCTTACCGCGCACCATCGGCCTCCGGCTGGCGCTCTCTGCAACGCCAGAGCGATACTTCGACGATGGGGGCACTCAGCTTTTGCTCGACTATTTTGGCCCAGTCCTGCAACCGGAGCTGACCTTGGCAGATGCTTTGCGAGTGGGGGCATTGGTGCGCTACCGCTACTATCCCCTGCTGGTTGAACTGACAGCGGGGGAAGCCCAACGCTACAGCAAACTCACGACAAAAATTGCTCAAGCTTTGGCAATAGATGAAGACGCGGAGGGCAATTCAGCGTTATCAGCCCTGTCGATGCAGCGATCTAAACTGATTGCCAATGCCGCCCACAAACTTGATGCGCTGCGATCGCTGATGCAGCCTCGGCTGCAAACCACCCACACCCTGTTTTACTGCGGCGATGGCACGGTCGAAGATGCCATTTCTCAAGACAGCATCCGCCATCTGGATGCGGTAACGCGCTTGCTAGGCAAGGAGTTGGGCTACCGGGTCAATACTTATACTGCTGAAACCACTCTGGAGCAGCGAGAAACCTTACGACACCAGTTTGAGCGTGGGGACTTGCAAGGACTGGTGGCGATCCGTTGTCTGGATGAGGGCGTCGATATGCCAGCGACCCGGACAGCGGTGATTCTGGCCAGCAGCAACAACCCCCGGCAGTTTATTCAGCGCCGGGGCCGGGTGTTGCGGCCCGCCCCCGGCAAATCGCGGGCCGAGATTTTTGACATGGTCGTGCTGCCCCCCGACCTGGAGCGCAAAACGATGGAGGCGGAGCGATCGCTGCTGCGCAAAGAACTGCGGCGCTTGCTTGAATTTGCCGACTTAGCCGACAACGGCGGCGAAGCCCGGATTAAACTGCTTGATTTGCAAAAGCGTTATCAACTGCTGGATATGTAAACTGCCAAGGAAGAACGTTTGACTCCGCCCAGGTTTGATTACACTTAGCTATTGCATTCCTGCTGCCAGTCCCATGCGCAAACTGAGCCCTAAAGACGTGCAAGCTTCCATCGAGACAGCCCCACCCGAGGTGCGGCAGATTATTCAGCACGTGCTGGAAATTGAAAAAGATCGGCTGGATCGCAACGATCGAGGGCTGGTGAATGCAGACATTTTGCGGATTGTGAAGGAAGCGGTGCAATGAAGCTGTTAGGGCTGAAACTCTATAATTTTCGACCGTTCCATGGGGAGCACTGCCTGACCTTCGCCAAAACCAGCGATCGCAACATCACCGTCATTCACGGCAACAACGGCTCTGGCAAAACGGCGTTGCTAAACGCCTTTACCTGGGCACTGTATGAGCGGTTCACCGCTGCGCTGGCCTCCCCCGAACAGTTGGTAAATCGGCGGGCACTGGCAGAAGCGGCAGATCAAACCCCCGTGGACTGTTGGGTAGAGGTCACCTTAGACCATGACGGCAAACAGTATAGGGTGCGGCGGGCTTGTCAGGCATCCCAGCAAGGCGAAGATGTCACCCAGATAGCCAGCACCGTGGCGATGCAATTTGTGGGAGACGATGGCCGCTGGTCTACCCTAACCGCCTCAAAAAATCCTGATGATGTGATTGGGCGGATGTTGCCCAAAAGCCTGCACCAGTATTTCTTCTTCGATGGGGAACGCATCGAGCAGCTCGTGCGCACCGATAACCGGGCCGAAATTGCTGAGGCTACCCAAAAGCTGTTGGGGGTGAAGGTGCTCGACAACGCCATCAAGCATCTGAACACGGCCCGAAAAACCCTAGAAGATGAATACGCTAGCGTCGGCGACGCCGAAACCAAGAACCTGTTGGCAGCGCGGCGGCAGCAAGAAACAACGCGGGAGTCCCTAGAAACCCGGCAGGCCGAAATCGATCGCGAACTGACCCACCAAGCCACCCTCAAACAAGAAACCAGTTTGCGACTGCGGGAATCAGGGGCGTTTGAGTCGCTGCAAAAGCGGCGCGACCAGCTAGAAGATCAAGAAAAAGAACTGCGCGATCGCCTGCAGGAGGCCAAGCAAATTCTCAAACGGGCGATCTCCAATCGGGGCTATACGGTGTTTTTGCCCACAGTGGTGGAAAAGTTTCGCGCCATTGTGCAGGACAAAGAAGAAAAAGGCGAACTGCCTGCGGATGTGAAGCCCAAATTTGTCCAGGAGCTGTTAGAGCGGCAGCGCTGCATTTGTGGCATGGAACTGCATCCCGATACGCCCCATCGTGGGGCCGTAGAAGCATGGCTGCAAAAAACGGGACTGGCAGATGTGCAGTCCACAGTGTATCGCCTGGAAGGCTGGGTAAATCAACAGGCCGACCAGGAAGCAGATTTTTGGCAGGAGGTGGATCAAGAGCAGGCCACGATTACTCACTGCAAGCAAAAGCTATCCCAGATTGAAATCGATCTGGAAGAGATTGGCGACCAGCTCCGCACTAGCCCCCGTGAAGAGGTGCGCCAGCTCCAGGAGCGGCTAGACGAGATTGACAGCACGAGCGATCGCTTGAATATGGAAAAAGGAGCCAACCAGGAACGCATCGGCAGTCTTAGTACGGAGATTTCCCAATTGCGAAAGCAGGTGCGCGATCGCCGCCAAAATCAGAGCAAACAAAAGCTAGCGCTCAAGCGAATGGAAGCCGCCCAAGATGCCATCGATCGCCTGAAAGAACTGAAGCAAAACCAGGACATCCTTTTTCGCCAGGAGCTTCAGGAGACCCTAAGCCACCTGTATGGTGAAATTTCGTTCAAAGCCTACGTGCCGCGTATCAGCGAAAAATATGAGCTGAATCTAGTGGAGCGAGTCGGGGGGCAAGACGTGCTGGTAGGCGCATCGACAGGCGAAAACCAGATTCTGAGCTTGTCGTTTATTGGCAGTGTGGTGGAGCGCATTCGCCAGTGGAGCAAGGATAAGCTGGTGATGGGGCCAGACAGCAGCACGTTTCCGTTAGTGATGGACTCACCCTTTGGCAGTTTGGATGAAATTTATCGGCGGCAGGTGGCAAAGCTGCTGCCCGCGCTGGCGGATCAGCTGATGGTGATGGCCAGTAAAACCCAGTGGCGTGGTGAGGTGGAGGCGGAAATGCGCGATCGCATCGGGCGAGAATATGTGCTGGTCTACAATTCGCCAAAGGATGAGGTGCAGACTGACTCGATACACATTGGCAGCGAAACCTATCCGCTAATTCGCCAAAGCCCCGATGAGTTTGAATTCACCGAGATTGTGGAGGTACATCGTCATGGCTGAAGTCAAGATACCGATTCCAAAGTCAGACCTGGTTGACTTTTGCCATCGGCACCATATTCGCAAGCTGGCAATTTTTGGTTCCGTTTTGCGTGATGACTTTGGCCCTAACAGCGATGTTGACTTTTTAGTTGAATTTGACCCAAAACACATCCCTGGCCTAATCCGATTAGCGGGAATGGAATTGGAGTTATCGAATTTGATTCAGCGTAAGGCAGATTTACGTACGCCCAAAGATTTAAGTCGATATTTCAGGGATGAGGTTTTGCAAACAGCGGTAGTACAGTATGACGCAACCGGATGATGAGTCTCGATTAAGGCACATGTTAGATGCCGCAAGACAGGCGCAGTCCTTTACGAAAGGGCGGATGCAGAAAGATTTGGAGACTGACTCGATGCTGTTGTTAGCGGTTGTAAAGGCGATTGAGATTATTGGAGAAGCGGCTTCTAAGATTTCGAGAGAGCGTCAGTCAGCTATCCCGCAGATTCCTTGGCCTCAAGTTATTAGTATGAGAAATCGGCTGGCCCATGCTTATTTTGATATTGACACGGATATTCTTTGGCAAACAGTGGCTGAGGATTTGCCGCCTTTAATAGAAGAATTAGAAGTGATTTTGCTGAGTGAGTAAGTTTGATAAACAGAATAGAGAAGCAATGGCGGAGGGTCGAATTCAGATTGCAAAGGATAAGCCAGCGTTCGTGAGGGCGTTGCGGTATGGGAGTGATGTAAATGACCCGTTTAAGATGTACTGAGCCTAATAATTTCTGTGAGAACTACACTTAAATCGATGGCACTTGCAAGGATACACTTTTCAGAAGATAAAGCTGAATTTGTGAGAAGTCTGAAAGCATCAGATTTCGAAAACGGGCCGTTTCAGACCTACGCAGATATTGTCATATTTTCAGCAGCTTTAGGCTATAACTATCGTAAACGTGTTCTCCTGGGAAACTATTCCCGAAAAGATCCCGATGCAGTTCTTCAGGAACAGCTCAGAAACCCATTCATTATCCAGTTGATAGCGATCGCGGAAACGCGGGATCCAAAAATACTTAGCGATCAAAAAGAGAATGAAATTCAACGTATTGAATTATTTGAAGAATATGTAAATGGCGGCCTGGAGATTTTATCTAATGAACTAAATGGTGTCGTTGACTATACTGAGAAAATCTTGTTGATGCTGAAGTTAGCAAAGCAAAGTAATGTGCAGAGCCAAGATTTTGATTTGTCAAAATTTTTATAGGTCAAAGTATTGCCACCACCAAGATATATTGAGTGATTTTCGTGAAGAGAGACCTGAACTATTATAAAGATAAGTTTGCTCGGTTAAGAGTTGACAAGGCAAGAGGCGTTGCACCGCATAAGCCAATTTTGCTATTAGCCATTATTGATTTGATTGAGCGAGACAGAATCCAGCGCAATCAAATTTACATGTCACCTGAGCTGACTGCTAATTTCTTGAAATTCTGGCATTGTTTAGGTTCGAGGGCCCATCGTTCCAATATGGCATTGCCATTTTTCCACCTGACAGGGGATAAATTCTGGTATCTAATGCCAAATCCCGGATTTGAATCGACGATCAAAGCACGCATCAAGCTTAGAACCTCTTCTGCGTTGCGCTCTGCGGTTAAATATGCGTATGTAGACCCTGATTGACTGATAAAAGTTAGCTGAGTTCATATTTGTAGGTTCGTATGGTGAACTCAAGACGTTAAGTTCGCTTACGATGCTGATTTCGAGAGGCCATAGGGGGATGGGGATCGTGGATGCCATTGGAGTGGACTTGTTGGATGAGTTGCCATCCGTTTTCCAAAGCAGTTTTGACCCAGTCCCAGCCAATGCGAAAATAGTTGTTGCCGCGAAACCAATGAGGGTCAACCCAACGGCGTTTACCCTCATTGACCACCTCCAGCCCCTGTGCCGTGACATATAGGGTAGCGACAGCCAGGATAAACCAGAGGCGGGAGAGCGCACAGAGCGAACGAAGCTGGGATTTCTGTATATTCCAGCCATTGGATTGGTCATCGAGGAAATTCTCCTCAATATCAAACCTCAAGCCATACTCTGTACGGTCAGCGATCCCAGTGTTCTACCCGCCGTAACTTGAGCTATGGTGACTTCCTAAGTCAGTGCGTCCATTACGATGCGCCAGAAGATGCGATCGCTGGAGTCGAACTTGCCTTTGAACATATTCTCAATGGGGTTCCGAAAACTATCCGTGTACAGCGCACCTGGACGCGATCGCCCAAAGGCGGCAAAGACGCGTTGGATGTCACCATTGATGATTGGCCCGACGACGTTCTGGTCAAAACTTGGGATGAGTGGATCGAAACGATGCTGCCGCTGGGCAAGTTTCATCGGGTGATCAAGCAGGTGTGCAATATTGAGCGATTTCAAGTGCGAACAGAATCTGCTATCAGAACCCATTGCTTCTGCGCATTACAGGCTTTTTGTCGGCTACAGACCATGCGGGTTGAGGGCTTGATTGACAACTTATATCAGGTGTCGAGGCAGTTATTTGTGTCGGTGATCCGCCAATTTATTTTGCAAAACCTTGAGCACCCAAGTGTTGCATGAACACATATTTCTCTATCGCTGTCAATGCGTAAGTCCTATAAGACTTTCTCATCAAGTACCTGTCTGAGCACTTGTCCCGCTTTTTCCATGACCTCATGGTGTCAGCGGTATTGGCTACTTAGCAGGCGCTACTAACCTCGAAAGTCTCGAAGACCTTTGTCAGCTCGCCCTATCGAAGTAATCACAGCTCTACAAGATGACGCTCAATCTGCCATAGCTGATCAGCTGTAAGCCAGTTTTGATCCATCCGCAACAGATTGATTCTCATATCCGGATCAATCTCTCGCAGCACATCATAGGCTTGCCATGAGTCATCAAACTTTTCCCAATAAACCAGGGTAATGTCCGACCAGTAGTTCAGGGGTTGCGCCATCGCTAGGTCACCAATCACCCCCAATCGTCCTATCGAAAAATGGGTGCGTAGTCGTTCGGCTGCCTGTCGAGCGATCGCCCACCACTCGGCTTTTCTGTCAGCATCACAACGCTCCCAAGCTAACCGTTGTCTCAGGCCCTGAATCCAAGCTCGGGGCGGCAATAGCTTTACTGCGATCGCCAGACCAAAGGTCATTAACAACATTGCAAGTACGTTTCGCGTACCGGGCGTCGAGCCAATCAGCGGCTTCCCTTTGATAAACTCAAACTTCGCTCTGGGTGCCCAACTGATGTACTCCTCAAAGCTAATCGGCACTGCTTCTACCTGAATGTTGGGAATAAATAGCAGCGATCCCCATTGCGGCCCTTCTTCTGCCAATGGGCGCTCAAATCCCGCTACTCGCTGCTCCACGACCCAAAGAGACGATTCCAGCCGGTTGAATTCCTCTTCCTGCCAGAGTGCTTCAGTTTGAAATGCTAAACCGGGGATACTGCTGGGGCGATAATAGCCATCCGCTTCCGAAGATTGTGGTTGGTAGAGTCCTTCCACAAGTCGATCAAACTTGATCTGCTGTGCTTCAGGATCGATTAGCCAATACTCAGGCACCCCTGCTGCTTGGTAATAAGCTCGCTTGGTTACGCGATCCGCTTCTTCGTGACCCGGTATCTGTACTTCGACCACCAGTTCCGCTGGCCCACTAAGAAAGGAGCTGTATAGCTGATTCAGTCCTTCACCTTTGAATAACACCAAGTCAGGGGTAAACCCGTTATCTCCTAAGCGCATCACAAAGTCTCGCCCGAGGGATTGTCCACCCACTTCTCCAGCCAACCGAAAGAGGCTCATTGATAAATATTGCTGGATGTCATGGTGCGACCAAGTGAACCCTGCGGCGCCTGATTTGCAGTCCTCTCCTCTGAACTCAAAATTGCTCACCTGGGCTTCCAGGCTGTTCAGCTTGTCATCAATAGCGTCTGTCTCAGGTAAAGTTAGACCATATCCGACAGCTAATGCTTGTATCCAAGTTTCAATAGGTGCCAAGGCGATCGCAGCCTCTGCTCTCCAGCCTTGCAAAATCCGTTGCAGGAGCCATCGACTTCCGGCCAAAGAATTGCCCACAACCAGCTGGCCGCTGATCAGCTCCAACTTGCTTTCCGCCTTACAGTTAATCCAGTTTTCAAAAAGTTCTGAAGTCGGAGGATAAAGTTTCATAACCCTGAAAATAACAGCGGTTGCACACTACCATCAGGCAAAATACCCGGTAGCCACTCATTGCCCCGAGGTTCTGTCCTGCCCCACTTCTCTGGTCAGGTTTTTGCCGCGATCAGTGCTCGAACTCGCGCCAGCTCTTCGTCATTAATCAAGTTTACTAAAGGCTGCAGCCGCTGTGTTGCGGGGACATTGACTGGTGCGGCGTAAGGACGAAGTAAGTCACGACCACCTAGTTATAACCCTAAACTAGAATCAGCTATAAACCATGCGGCTTTTACCAACCGTTGGTTTCGACTATTGGTTTCGGACTATGACCCTATCGCCTGCACAAGTTCAAACAGATACCTGGGTGAAAGCTACCTGGGAAGAGTTTGTCGCTGCCATGGATGAGCCTCGCTACGAGGAAGGTCGCGGGTATTTTGACAATGGCCATATGAGGATTGAAATGGCTCCGTTGGGTGCAGGACATGCGCGACAAAACTCGATTGTATCCAAAGTGATTAGCCTCTACGCTATGGTTCGCAATTTGCGGCTAGTCGAATTCACGAATTGCAGCTTCTACAAAACCGGAGAACGGGGCTGTCAGCCAGATACTGCTTTCTACATTGGGGCTAACTTTCAACTGCCACCTCAAAATAATTCGCCAGTTGATGTGAATGTATTTGGGCCACCTGCTTTGGCGATTGAAATTAGCGGCAGCACCTTTAAAGATGATTTGGGCGCAAAGCGGTTGCTGTATGAGCGGTTGGGCGTAGCGGAATATTGGGTGGTGAATGTGGCAGAGCAGGATGTGATTGCCTTTGCCATTGCAGATCAGCGTAGCGGTGAAGTGCAGATCTCGGAGGTGTTGCCGGGGCTAGAGATAAGTTTGGTAGAACAAGCATTGCATCGTTCCCAAACTGAAGATGACAGCATCCTCATGCGCTGGCTGATGGACACTTTGCAGTAAAAATTATACTCCCTGACCACCCTCATGACCCAGCCGTCTCCACAGAAACCTACCTTTGAGGAACGCCTCTCGGATGCCGTTTTCAAGCTTATTGTTGCTGGCAGTGGGGGCTATGCTCTGTATAACCTTTACTTGGAAGACATTCCCAAAGCAGCCATTTCTGGATTGGTGGCCTTTGGCTCTGGGTTAATGACCAGTTTTGGTCAGGGACTTATGAATGCCCTGACCAATCGCATGAAACAGCGGGGTGAAGCTACAAGCTGATCACAGTAGCGTCGCCTTTTGACGCTGTAGCTAAAGCGGTTAAAACCTCAGGTACCAGCGGCTTAAGGTCAGCCAAACGATTGGATGGAGCCTGCAAAACGATGACTATTTTCAGTCTTGAAAAATTTAATTCAGAAAATTTAATCTTGGCTAAAAATATCAGTTTTATAATAAAAATATCGCTAAAGATAAAGCTTCATGATGTTTCTTTAGCGTGATCAAGCTCGATTAAATCGATCATTCAGCCTCCAAACCCGATTTATTAAATAAGGCTAGAACTATCTAATTCGGGTTCAGTGGGCTAGAAGATTGCCATGCTCTGGATTCGAGATTGTGCAAGGAGAGTCTTATGTTCAAGAAAATTCTAGTTGCAATTGATGGTTCTGAGACTAGATCTCAAGCTATCTTTCAACAGGCATTAACCTTAGCAAAAATGACTGATTCTCAGTTAATGTTGTTGCACGTCCTATGTTCAGAAGATCACAATAATCCTGGTTTGCCGATGCGAACCTACAGTGTTTACTATCCTCCCGTTGACGATGTGGCTTGGCAAACCTATCAAAAACGCTGGGATGACTATGAACGTAGCTGGGTTGAAAAACTAAAAAATATGAGCGATTCTGCGATCGCGGCGGGTGTCCCCACCGAATTTACAGAAGCGGGGGGAGAGCCTGGCAAACAAATTTGCAACCTGGCAAAAAGCTGGGCCGCTGATTTAATTATTGTTGGCAGTCGTGGCCGTAAGGGCATTGCAGAATGGTTGCTGGGCAGCATCAGCAACTATGTCATGCACCACGCCCCTTGTTCAGTATTGGTTGTTCATAATGCTGCCACCGCTAATGCCTCAGCTACGACTACCGAAGCCGCCGTTGTGACCTAGCCAATGCAATCCGGCCATAGTGGATTTGACTGTTCACTGGGTCGGGCAAAATATTGTCAACGGGTCTAAACTGATGGTGTTTCCACCGTGATTGGTTGCCTTTGAACCCTATAAACTTTCTGACAGAGATCCTAGGTGATGCCGAATCCTGGGAAATTACAGATCTGATCATCGCAATTAGCGTCGTTCTAGCTGGGGCTATTGCCATCTTTCGCCTAGACCAAGATGACACCTTAGATGATGAAGATCTGTGGGCGGAGGTTTCAGATGATGAAATCAATCAGGACGATGAGGCGTTTGACGCAGATGAATCAGACGGCGACATTGACATTACAGATGAGGCGGCAACGGCCTTAGAAGATGATGGGGCGAGATTTTCCCCTAAGGACGAATGAGATAGCGCTGCGATTGCCGCTGTTTGGAGATGGCCTTGGCGCGATATAAAGGCACTTGGATTAAATGGGATACCAAACCAATGCCAAGTATCAACATCGATAGGGCAACCACGGGTTGGAAAAAGCCAATCGTCAAGCCTAAACTGACGGCACAACCCAAGAATGCTGTCAGCAACACAATCCGAATTGAGAAATTGGGTCTAAACCGCTCTTTTAACAAGGCATCAACTGCCAGCCCCAGAGAAATTCCTGAAATCCAACCGCTGACGAGCCCAATCCCGCAACCGAGCAAAATCTCAGCTACGCTACCACTGTTGATATTGCCTGCCATAAACCAAGCCGATAGTAAGGTTAAGGTGCCTACTATTGCCCCTGCGATGGCACCTACATTAGCGCTCATTGACCCCGTACTTGCCAGCGCCCAAGCTGCGACTTCTAGTCCGCCAGCAGTCCCCGCTGCAGTGCCAAAGGCGGCCAGAGCTAGGTTGCCATCTAACACCACATGCTCACCCACCAGCCAGTACACGCTGCGATACAAAAACATCATGGCGAAAAAGAGTAAACCTAGCGATCTCCAGTAGGCTTGTTTTTGCCGGGTCAATAAAGGTGCTGTTTTTAGCTTGATAGAAAGTGAATAAGCTTCGGGTAGGGCATTGGTCGTTAGTCGTAGGGTTCGTTCATACAGATGATCGGTCATCAGACGACTGGCATCGACCGTGATTTCAAAGGTTGCCTCATTGCCTCGGAAGACGTTCGGTTCAATCGTAATCCAGGGATGGCTACCCTCTTGGGTCAGCGGATCACTCGGATGGGATAAAATCTCCCATTGACCCTGAAGCTCTGTATCAGGAACTGGATTACTAACTTGCAACGTCTGCACCAACGTTTGATTAGAACGGCTGGCCGTTAGATCAATAGAACTCTGACTCAGACGTACCTTAGGAGAATACAAAGGACAGTTTGGCATGCTTTGTAAGGCAGCTACCGCATTGGGATAGCGTTCCTTTGAGCGAGTCTCAACTAACCGCTCTAGCCACTTCACCCAGTGAATATTAATCTTGGGCACCAGATGCTTAAACTTAACGCGGTAGCTAATGTCGACTAAATCGCCAATATCATCGGGCTTTGTCCCCGTGAGCAGGCATACTAGCGTCATTCCTAAACCGTATAAATCAGAGGCTTCGGTCAGGGTTCGATTAAACAACTGCTCTGGCGGCATAAATCCCAGCGTGCCTTTGACCACACTGCTGACCCCGACCTCGCCATCACCCACGCGGGCAAAACCAAAGTCAACCAGATACACATTTAGGTCATCATCCACCAAGATATTATCTGGCTTAATGTCGCGGTGAATCACAGGAGGGATACGCGACTGTAAATAAACCAAAATCTCTAAAACCGCAATCGCAATGCTTTGAATCTGCGGCGGACTAAAACTTCGATTAGCCGAGAGTGATACAGCAGGCTTATAATCCTGCACCATGCAAAATCCCTCATCAGTTTGGAAGCCGTCTACGTAGCGGGGAATTCCAGGATGATTCAGGGAACGCAGGACTTCAATCTCTCGCTGATAGGCATCAAAGTCTGCCCAAGAGGCCTGTGTCTTGGCAAATTGGAACTGTTTCAACACAAAAGGCTGATGGTTCAGCGCGTCCCTAGCCAGATACGTAACCCGTCCGCCTGCTCGGTTACAACCCAGCTCTTCCTCAATCAGATAGCCATACTCTTTGAAATCAGGAAAATTAGCCATATTCAAAGCTAGGTTGCAATGCACCAATAGACAACACAATAAAAATTCGCGTTAATCAACTCGCTCTCTAAGATAGAAACGATAAAACCTTAGAAATAACCCTGTTAAAAACTTTAACTCAAACGTAGGTATTCTTTACTAAAGATTATCTACTCGATTTTTATAACATATTTGCCTCAGTATTTTCTATGAAACAGGCCTTTCCCGATACTCAAGCTTGTCGCATCACGCATCAAGCCGAATGATATGCGATGCGCTTGTACCTGTGGCGGTGGCTAAGGGGCCTAAGGGTCAAAAAATTGGGTTGGCGATCGCCGCGTTGCGTTGCTGAGCCGCTGTTTGAAACAGCTGACTATACTGCTGATAGCCGCCGGGAACCACCACGTTCAGCGTCAAGGGATCTTGCGTATCGCGAGGATCGCAGGGGCCTTCGATCACCTGAGCCTGTCCGTCTAGGGTGGTGAGTTTGATGGCTTTGCGATTTTTTAGCTCGCCATCGCTGCTGTCGACATAGACTATGAGGTTATCCGTTTTGAGAGCTCGGCCAATGTCCTGTACTAGGGTCAAAAAGTTGCGATCGCTGCCCCCCCGCTTGGCGACCAAATTCCCCTTTTCTTCGATTATTTGACTCGTGACCGTATCGCCCACACCGATAATCTTGGGCATCACTGCCGGGTCAAAATTGTCTTTAACCAATTGCAATAGGGCGTCGTGATCATGGGGTGCTTGGCGGGCATTGAATCCTTCGCCTAGGGGATAAGCCCCTGTGCGTTGATACACATAGCGGTTGAGTAGGGCCAATACCCCGGCTTCTTTGATGGCGCCCCGCAGCATAAACTGAAAGTCTGTTGTCCCTGAAGCCTGATCGTCACTCCACCAAATCACTTCTTTGCCATCTGCCCCGCGACCCAGGTTCGGCGCGTAGTGAACAAAGAAAGACTCTGCTAGCTCCTGGGCCGATGCCTCTGCTAGCAATTGATCCATCAATACCTGCATCGTTTTTTGGAGGGCTGCGAAAACCTGGGTTTGGCCGCCCATCGCCCCATACAACGTATTCAAGTTAGCCGTCGGAGAAGCAACATTATCTAGGGCGGAGGAATCGATGCAGGTTGCGAGGGTGGCTTCATCTAAGACGTCAGGGTACTGGGCAAAAAACTCATGTAGCTGTTCCCGAATTCTATTAGGGACTGCTTTCAAAAACGTGAGTTCGGCGTCACTAACACCCGGATGGGACACTTGACCGTCGCGCTCTTGCCATTGGACCCCGCCTGCGGCCAATCCAGGTAAGTAAAGTCCCTCAGATTTAACCCTGCCCGGATCTCCAAAGGCCCGTTCTACAATGCCGTTGACCCCACGTTGGCCAATATGTTCTCCGTTGGTGAGCACGTAAAAATGATCCCCCAGCGATCGCGTTGCGGTGACATAATCCGTCTCGATCAAGCGATGGAGCGGGTCATTCACTAGCCCCATGCAAACCCCGTCTAAGTCTTGAATAATCAGCAAATTTTCAGTTTTAGCCAGTACATCTACGAGAGCATCGTGCTGCAAAGACATGGATTGCTGGTGCAAGGGTAAATCGGTGGCAAGGCTCATGGAATTGTTCTCCGCGCGTCTCTTGCCTCACCATACCAAAGCAACCCCCATCGCTTCAGCATCCCTAACCCAATCCCCAAACTCACTAGACTGAGTCCAGCCCCCCAAATCAAGGCTCGCGTCGGTTGATATCGCAACACAACGGTATGAGCCCCTGGAGGCAGTTCCACAGCGATCGCGCCATCGCTCAAAACCACCCCCGATTGGGGGCGATCGTCCACCGTGATCTGCCAAGCCGGATAGTAAAAGGTCCGTACCTTTAGCGTGGTCGCGGTGGCGGCCCTCACCCCCAACACTCGGTATTGGTTTTTCCAAGTTTGTAAGTTGACTGTCGCGTCACCCGTCAGTACGGAGACTGGGGGTTCTCCAGGCTGGGGTTGAGGGGCAGGCTGATGATCAATCAGGGGTTGATATTCGGGCACATCGGGCAGATTGTCCTGATAGGGATTCCACAATGCCTCGCGAATCCCATCCAAATAGGCTGTGTCGGCTCGACCCGAATTATGAAGTGTGGGAAATCGACGCGGCCATTGGTAGGCATAGGCCAGATTTCCCATTATCAGAACTGTAATCAGCAGCCATCCGCTCAGTCGGATGCCCCAATGACGGGATTGATTGCCTGCCATCATCGCCGGACTGATTAATGCCGCCCCACCCATAGACAAAAATGAAAGCAGTCGGGTGGGGCTTTGAACTCGCACCAGGGTAGGGCTCAGTCGCCACAGTGACCAGGTTAGGGAGGTCATGCTCAAGGCTAGGATTAGGGTGAACCCCAGCCATTTCAGCGTTTCAGTTTGAACCAAACGCTGGCGACGGTAGGCCACCAGTGCGAAAACGGCGATCGCACTACTGCTCAACACTTGATAAAAATATGCCCAGGTCAGATGGCTATCAAAATTCAACCGCGTCGTGACCAGATGATGCAGTCTGATCATCCGATCATAAAAGGTGGCCCCACCCACCGTTGCCATGGCATCAATGTTGACCCAGCCCTTTTCGAGGGTGGCAGGCAGCAAAAAGACACTGGCTAATCCCAACCCCACGAGGGTGGCAAAGCCGATCGCCGCGATCGCTTGCCACCCAGCCTTACGATAGGAAACCAGGGTGTAGGGTAGCCACACCACTAACCCCAGCAGCAGTGATGGCAGGTGGGTCAAGCTCAGCAGCATCCAGCCCAGAGATACCCCCAATCGCCAATGGGGACTGTTTCTAGACTGATCAGTGGCCCACCAAATCCAGGGAATCCAGACCATGGCAAACACGGTCGAAAGGCTACCAAAGCTGTAGACCACATAGACAACGTAGGGAGCGCTCAGATACGCAACGGCGCTGACCAGAGCAGCGCCGGCACCCCACCGCGATCGCTGATAACCGTACATCATGCCACCCGCCCCCAAAATACCGAGGGAGAACAGCAGGGTGATCGTGCGTTCAGTATTTAACCCCAATCCTTTCAGGGCCGAGCCCAGGTAATAAACCAGCGGCGGGTAAAACACAAAGGTAGGACTGCCATAGCCATAGTTGGTGCCCCCCAGCCAGCGCGGATAGACATCGCCGTCTGTCAATCCTTTGAAAAAATACTGGAGCCAGGCGATGTGCCACTGTAAATCGGCAATTCCGTTGAGTCCATCCCGAATCATGCGTGAATTAACCAGCAGCGTCGCGATCAGCAAAGCGACGCCTACCCAGATCAACTCAAAGAACCAGGATTGACGACCATGGGCGCGGGTTTCAGCCATCAGGGATTCGCAATTTGGAGATCATCAGTTCGGGTGACACACTGCCTTCAACGTTGCCACAAAATCTGGATAGGACACAGCCGCTGCTTCTGCCCGCTCAATGGTGGTGGTGCCCGCGGTTCGCAGGGCTGCGATCGCTAAACTCATGGCAATCCGGTGATCCGTAAAGCTATTGACCGTCGCGCCGCTGAGGTCGGCTTCTCCCGCAATTTCCAGCCCGTCGGGGTACTCAGTCAGGGCAGCGCCCAGTTTAGTCAGTTGGGAGGCCATCACTGCCAATCGATCGCTTTCTTTAACCCGCAGTTCAGCCGCATCCGTAATCTTGGTTGTACCCCGAGCAAAGAGGGCCGCAACCGCTAAAATCGGCACTTCATCGACCATCCGGGGGATGATATCGCCACCTAGGGTACAGCCCTTAAGCACACTGTGACGAACGCGCAAATCAGCAACGGGTTCCCCCGTGACCAGTCGTTCATTTTCAAGGGTGATGTCGGCATCCATCTGCTCCAGGGCGTCTAAAATCCCCGTGCGGGTCGGATTAATGCCCACATTTTCAATCACTAAATTTGACCCTGGGGTGATCGCCGCCGCAACCAACCAAAAGGCTGCAGAGCTAATATCGCCAGGTACAACCACCGTTTGCCCCGTTAGGGTAGCGGGGCCATTGAGGGTAACGCTGCAAGTGTCTGGATCAACCGTCACATCGGCGCCAAAAGCCCTCAGCATCCGCTCGCTGTGATCCCGTGACAGCGTTGGCTCGGTGACGGTGGTTGGCCCATTGACGGTCAGGCCAGCCAGTAAAATGCAAGATTTGACTTGGGCAGAGGCCACCGGCGAATGATAATGCATCGACTTAAGCACTTGCCCCTGTACTGCCAGGGGGGCGAGGGTATTCCCCTGGCGTCCCCAAATTTGAGCCCCCATTTGCGTCAGTGGTTTGACCACGCGAGACATGGGCCGACGGCGAATGGAGCTATCCCCAGTGAGGGTAAAAAAACAGTCGGGTTGGGCAGCGAGCAACCCCAACATTAATCGGATAGCGGTGCCTGCGTTGCCAACATCCAAGATATCAGTGGGTTCTTGCAGATGGCCTAGCCCCTGCCCTTTAACCGTGATCCACTCAGTGTCAAGATTGGAGACTTCAGCCCCCATTTGCTGAAAACATCGGGCCGTACTACGGGGATCTTCTCCGAGTAACAAGCCTTGAATACGAGTCTCCCCTGACGCGATCGCACCCAGCATCAAAGCTCTATGAGAAATGGACTTATCGCCAGGAACCCGCACCCGCCCTTGTAGCGACACGCCTTGTGCGGGTGGCATAATCGCCAGCCGTTGATGGGGGGGGTGGGACGTCAGATTAATTATCGAATCAGACATGGCATAGGGTGAATCAAAAGGGTGCTAGCAGATCTTATCGCCTCCAGGAACTCCCTCAAACTTGCTTTGTCCTGATCCTAAGATTTTGACTAAAACGTCTCCCCCACTGGCTCACACCCAGACTAATATTCTTATCAGTTGCCTTACATATCTCACAGTACAGATTTAGGCTTTCTCTAAACTCGTCCCTTAAACTATGAGCAATGCTGGGCATCACATCATTCTGGGTTAAGTCAATAATCACAGCACCCTTGGGTTGAGAGGGAACGGTTACAGATGACGCATAGTGGCTCGCTTAAATCGCTCAGGCTTCCTCCTCTGAAGCTCGTCAGTACCGCATCTGTTCGACAGGCTGTGAAAGCAATGCATCAGCAAAAAGCGTCTGCTGTGTCAGTCATGGATGAGTTAGGACCCCAGGCGACGTTAGTGGGCCTATTTCATCAGTCAGGCTTGATTGAATTGGTTGCAACTCAAGCCAATTTGGATGAATTGACCCTGGCAGAGGTCATGGTGCCCCCGGAGTCTGGGCTACAAACTGAGGCTCAACCAACCGCAATGGCCGTCCAGAGCCAGGCCTTATCACAGGCAAATGCCCAGGTTGCTGCCATCGATCCAGCCAACTCTTTGCAGCAAGTCACGTCACAAATGCCGGGGTTGCTCGAAGCGATCGCCGACGTGATTTTAGTGTTGAACAGCGAAGGTCGCTACTTGTCGATTGGGCCAAGCCCAGAAGATAAGCTCTATCGCCCCCCCCAGGAGCTTTTGGGGCAAACCCTCGAGGATATCTTTCCCGCCCCACAAGCCGCACAGTTTTTGCGTTGTATTCGAGCAACTTTGGAGACGCGATCGCTCAAAAGATTAGAATATGCTCTTAAAATTGCGGATCGAACCTACTGGTTTGATGCACTTTTTTCGCCTATTTCAACCGATGCGGTGGTCTGTGTTGCCCGCGATGTCACTCCCTACAAGCATATGGAGACTCGGCTACACCTCAACCAAGAACGCTGGGAACTCATTAGTAAAGGCACCCAAGACGGCATATTTGATGTAGATCTGCTCACCGGGGAAGCGTTTTTTTCTAAGCGTTACAAAGAGATTTTTGGTTACGCCGATCATGACCTGGCCAGTGATCATCAAGAATGGATGAGCCGCATCCACCCCGATGACTTGGAGCGGGTGATGGCCGCCTATCAAGGTTACTTAAACCGTCAGCTCCCCACCTATGCCGTTGAGTATCGCCTACGCACTAAACAGGGGCATTATCAATGGGTGCTGACTCGGGGGCAAGCCCTTTGGGATGAGCAGGGCAACCCTATCCGGTTAGCTGGGGTTAATTCAGACATCAGCGATCGCAAACAGCTACAAGCCGACCGCGATCGCTTTTTTACCTTAGCTGCTGACATGCTGGGCATTTATGACTTCAGCGGCAACTTCAAACGGGTGAATCCAGCCTTTAAAGAAATTCTTGGTTTCTCAGAAACAGAACTCTTAGCGCACCCGATTGAGCATTTTCTCCATCCAGATGATCTTCAGCTAGCCGCAGAACATCAACGCCACTTATGGCGGGGGGATTCGTTGCCCCACCATGAAAACCGCTGGCGGTGCGCTGACGGTAGCTATAAATGGATTGCCTGGACCCTAGTGCCGTTTGTCGAAGAACGCCTGATTTATGCCACCGGAAGAGACATTACCCAACGCAAACAGGCTCAAGCTGATTTACAAAACCAGCAGGCTTTTCTCACCCAAGTGGTGAATACGATTCCCAGCAGCGTATTTGTTAAAGACGCCAAGGGTCAATTCTTGCTGGCCAATAATGCAGCAGCTGAACTCTATGGCACCACCCTTGATCAATTAGTCGGTAAATCAGATACTGACTTTCTGGGAAATGCCGGCTTTATGCAAGATCTCTTGGCGGTCAATCGTCAAGTCATGAACTCCCATAAAGCCTTTGTGGATACAGATCAGCCTTTTTGGTTACCCAATGGCGAAAAGCGCTGGTTTCACACCACAATCAAACCGTTTATCCAAGCCGATGGTAAAGTGCATGGCGTGATTGGCCACTGTATTGATGTCAGCGATCGCAAAGAAATTGAAATCGAACTCCAGCAGGCTAAAGAAATCGCGGAAGCGGCAAATCAAGCGAAAAGTGAATTTCTCGCGACCATGAGCCACGAAATTCGGACGCCGATGAATGCCGTGGTTGGCATGACGGGGCTCCTGATGGGTACAACGCTCACCGCTGAACAACGAGAATCTGTCGAAATCATTCGCCACAGTAGCGACAATTTACTGCTGATTATCAACGACATTCTCGATTTATCCAAAATTGAGTCTGGCAAGTTAGAACTCGAACAACACCCTTTTGATCTCCGTACCTGTGTTGAAGAATCCATTGATCTAATTGCGTCTGAGGCTGTTCGTAAGGGGCTGGAGTTGGCCTACTTTATCGACCCTGATTTGCCTGAACGGTTTATCGGTGATGCGGGTCGGTTGCGTCAGATTTTAGTGAATTTGCTCAGTAACAGCGTCAAATTCACTGAAGACGGTGAGATCGAAATCAGGGTTATGGGGATGCCGATTGCAGCGGTTCCAGAGCCGCAAGCACAGCTATCCCTAGAGTCTCCAGGACAACCCACGACGGGTTTAGCCTATGAGCTGACAGTTGCTGTCCGAGATACAGGCATTGGGATTGCTCCCGATCAGATTGCCACGCTGTTTCAACCCTTTAACCAAATCGATGCCTCTATCACCCGCAAGTATGGCGGCACCGGCCTAGGGTTAGTGATTAGCCAACGGCTGAGCGCCATGATGCAGGGCCGTATGTGGGTGAATAGTTTGGTCGATGAAGGGTCAACTTTCTACTTTACGACAGTCATTTACCCGCTTGAAAAGCAACCAAACCCCTCTCCCGATGAGCTTTGTGGGAAATGTGTGCTGGTCGTGGGCGAGACGATAGGGCACCGGCAAATCATTCAGCAACTAGAATCGTTGGGGCTTCAAACCGTACAGGCCAACACGGCAAACGCGGCATTAGCAGCCTTACCCCCTGCCCCGGCTTTCCCGCCAGCCATTCAGGCAGTACTGCTCGATGCTCTGCATCCGTCTGAATTTGAGGCTGGCTCCCCCCTCAGTTGTTTATTGAATCGAATTCAGCAGCTGCCATTGATTTTTCTCAAATCGACCCCCGCCGTTGCCGACCCCCAAACCGTTGCCAGCGTTAGTCATGCCCTGTGTTTGGTGAAGCCCATTAAACAATCACAGCTCCGTAGCGTATTGCAGCAGCTACTCAATCAGCCTGTGCCTAGCCTCCCGGTGGAGACAGCTCCAGAAACCCCCCTTTTAGCCCAACAGTTGCCCCTGAGAATTCTGATTGCTGAAGACAACTCAATTAATCAAAAAGTAGTGTTGCGACTGATTGAACGTTTAGGCTATCGAGCCGACATCGTCGCCAATGGCTTAGAAGCGCTTGAAGCCTTGCACCGTCAGCCTTACGATGTGGTGTTGATGGATGTACAAATGCCAGAAATGGATGGTCTGAGCGCCACGCGAAGAATTCGCCAAGTCTTCTCTCCCCGAGAACAACCCCGCATTATTGCCATGACAGCCAATGCGACCCAGGTCGATCGCCAAGCTTGTCTGACAGCGGGCATGGACGAGTATATGGCTAAACCGGTTCGCCTCTCGCGCCTGGAACAAGTCTTAAGCGAATGCCATCCTCAATAACAGGTTTAGAACTCATAAAGCGAACCTTAAGAATGCCTGCTGTTTATGCCTTATCGATCGAAAATAAAAAGCTCAAGGGCAAACTCATAGGAGTGTAAATTTTTAGAGAAACGGAAGTTCTGTTGGTTTCAGCTTTCTAAGGCTTGAGTTAGGTTGTGACTTCATGGATAGATATGTCAGCTTCAGCAGAGTCAAAAGAGGTTCCTTTAATGCCACATAAGACGATTCGCTGGTGGGTAATTTCCATACTCCAGTTGACGCTCCTCTGCATCTCTCCACTGATGCTTGATCTCTTCTCCCGCTTACCTTAGGGGGTCGATCAATCCGATCAGAGATTAACGGTTTCTTGATAACGCCCTTCAAAAAGGTCAAAAGCTCAATTCATTGTGGTACCTCCCATTAGCTTCCGATAGCGGCGCTTGAGTTCCGCTTTAAGCAGCGGCCAACGCTCAATCGTTTCATCCTCTGCGATCGCACCCTCTGCCGCTTCTCTGGCTAATTCCAACACCGCTTGGTCTTCCACCAAACTCGCCAAAGCAAAATCCGGTAGTCCAGACTGACGCGTCCCCAACACTTGTCCTGGCCCGCGAAATCGCATATCCATTTCTGAGATAAAGAAGCCGTCTTGAGACTGCTCCAACACTTTTAACCGTTGCAGCGCAGGGTCGCTGCGGCTACTGCTCATCAGTAGGCAATAGGAATGATCAGCCCCTCGCCCCACGCGACCCCGCAGTTGGTGCAGCTGCGATAGCCCAAACCGCTCAGCGTGCTCAATCATCATGACGGAGGCGTTGGGCACGTCAACCCCAACCTCAACCACCGTGGTTGAGACTAGAATTTGCGTCTCTTGGTCGCGGAATTGACTAATGGCTGCGTCTTTATCAGCGGACGTCATCCGACCGTGCAACAGCCCCACCTTAAATTCGGGAAATACACTTTCTTGCAGGTGGCCATGTTCTTCAATCGCTGATTTCAGATCGAGCTGTTCCGATTCTTCTACTAGAGGCAAGACAATGTAGGTTTGCCGACCCTGAGCAATTTCTCGTCGAATCAAATCATAGGCATGGGCGCGCTCGCGCCCGCTCAATAATGTCGTTTGAATCGGTTTACGTCCAGGAGGCAGCTCATCGATTTGGCTGACATCTAAATCCCCGTGTAACGTCAGTGCTAGGGTGCGAGGGATAGGCGTGGCCGTTAGCGTCAGTAAATGAGGATTGTCGCCCTTGCGCTGAAGTCGGGCCCGCTGCTGCACCCCAAAGCGATGTTGTTCATCAATGGCGACCAGCCCTAACTTGTGGAACTGTACCGGATCTTCAATTAAGGCATGGGTACCCACCAGTAGCGGTAACTCCCCAGTCGCCAATTGAGACAAAAGCTCACGTCGCTTAGCTGTGCGGGTTGACCCGGTCAATAATTCAACAGGTAGATGCAGCAGATTAAACCAACTCACCAACTTGCGGTAATGCTGTTCTGCCAAGACTTCAGTCGGGGCCATCAGCGCCCCCTGATACCCAGCCTGAATGGCGGCTAAAATTGCCACCACCGCCACCACCGTTTTCCCAGACCCCACGTCTCCTTGAACTAGGCGATTCATAGGGGTGTTTTTTTGCAAATCCTGCAAAATATCTTCAACGACGCGCTGCTGAGCACCAGTCAGTTCAAAGGGCAGTACCCGATAAAACTGATCGATTAATTCTCCCTGAGACTCCAATATGATCTCGGTGCGGTCTTGCTGCTGTTGTTTTCGCCGTTGCAGTAGCCCTAGTTGGAGGTAAAAGAATTCATCAAATACCAGGCGACGGCGGGCGTGAGACAGCGCTTCACTGTCGGGGGGAAAGTGGATATGGGCGATCGCGACGGGCAACTTAATCAAGGTATACCGATCGCGAATGTCGGCAGGTAAGGGATCGCGCAGTTTTACCGCCGCAGGCAGAGCTTCAACAACCGCCCGCCGCACCACATCCGCGCTGACACCCTCGGTAAGGGGATAAATCGGCACCACCCGCCCGACTTTGAGCGAATCAATTTCACTGTGGGGGCTGGAGATCAGCTCAATTTGGGGATCATCCAAAGACAGGCCATATTTGGTTTGTTTTACCAGTCCAGAGGCAGCTACCGTTGCCCCTGAAGGATACAGCCGCTTTTGCCGTTCTTGCCAGCCGCGATTGCGCCAGCGGGTGCCGGCAAAAAAACGGCTGAGTTTGAGTTGGCCGCTACTATCTCGAATCTGCAGCTCGAAAATCGTTAGTTTGGGGTTGCGGGGGCTGCTAAAGCAATTTGCCCGTTTCACCGTGCCCAAAATGGTGACGGTTTCCCCAGCCTCTAAATCCCGAATTTTGACCTGGCGGGCATAGTCTAAATAGTCGCGAGGATAGTAGTAGAGCACATCTTCGGCGGTCAATAGCCCCAACTTCGCTAACCGCTCACTGTTTTTTGGACCGACGCCCTTGAGGAACGTGACGGCCTGATCCAAATCGGGCATCCGTTGTCCAGATGTTTTTGCGATCGCGTCAATGGCCTTGACTGGGGGCCGCCGATTGTAGCTATATGGGCCGGATTGCACAGTCTCATTGGAGGTTGTTGAGGGCTGGGTAAAGTCAAGTTCTCCCTGGGGGTTCTCAGCCTTTTCTATGGCGAGGCGGGTTTGATACAAACAACGGCGGGTATCGGCCACCAAGTGCTGTCGCTGGGCAAAGGAGAGGGTGCTATAGCTACCAAACTGATTGGCCAATGTGTGCCATTTGTCTTGCTCTGACGTTGACAGGTTAACTGGGGGTTGCCCTAGGCGATCGCGCAAAAATTCGCTAAAGCGCTGGTAATGACCCACCAAATCATTAAAGCCCCGGTCTGCCTCAACCCGCAGCGCTTTTTGCAACCGTTCCCAGTCATGAAAATCCTGATTTGGTGCACTAGTCATCGTCCATCTGAGCGGCGGAAACGTAATTGAGTCTAATTCCTCTGACCTGTAACTAACTGATATTAGTCTTCATACCAGCTGGAACGCCAGGCGGTTTCTGCCTCTGCGATCGCCCGGTCGCGCTGTTTCTTTTGATATTGCTGACCGAGTCGCTTCAATCGCCCCAGCTGTTCACGAATTTTAGTCCGCCACAGCGAGACTTTCGTATCCACAAACTCAATTTCGCTCAAGCGGAGGTTTAATGCGACTAAATGGGTCATCGAAGCCGGATCAGGCATGTCATCTTCGCGGGTAACCCCATTTTTACCGCCGATGTCGTCACCGTCTATTTCGTCGTCACCGCCGATATCGTCACCGTCTATCTCATCATCGTCATCCTCGCTGGGCATTTCAACAAAGACATTGAGCAGATTAGGCGTTTGAGGTGGGCTGTCATTAGCCGCTTCGGCTTCTGCCGCTGCGGCCAGCAGCGGTTCGGGCAAATCGGGTAAAATCTCAGCCCGCTTGAGCATTTGGTTCGCTTCTTGGGACAGGGCTCGTATCCGGCCACGCAACTGATGCTCTAAGCGCATTTGTTGCTGGGCGAGTACCATCGGCGATCGCGGCCCAGTTTGCTCCGAGAGATTTGATTCAGCCTCCGCTGTCGCCTGTTCTGTGGGAACCATCCGCTGCATGAACTCAGCAATTTCCTGAGCGCTTTCTAGGGTTTCAGGGTCTGCGTTTTGAGGGTTGGAATTTTGAGTGTCGAGCTCATCTGTGCTCGGCTCTCCATCGCTTAAATTATCGCTATCATCGTCCCCACTGACAGGGATTAAGGGAAGCTCCAGCATGTCCGACTCTGCTTTATCGTCTGCAGCCGAACGTTCAGGCGGACTAGAGCGCTCCTGGGGTGGTAGGTCTGACTCTATATCGGTCTCGGCAATGGCAGTATCGTCACTTGCTAAGGCTTGATCTGAGTCTGACTCTAGCGTTTGGAATGGTTCCGATTCACGCTCTTCTATGCGTGCTTTCACGGCGGCGGCAAGTTCTGCAATTAAGCGCGGCGTCAATTCACCAGCGGTAATTAACTGACCTTGAGCACTCAAAATAGGCGGACTTTCACGCAAGCACTTTAACTGCTTTTGCAAGTCGTCCTGCGCTTGCTTACCCAACTTTCGCAAGGTTTGCTGGAGTTTCTGACGACGGCTAAACGAGAGGGCTAAAAATCGATCGGGATAGGCTTGCGTACACAAGTGATAACTTGCCATAATCAATTGCTGCTGCACAGATCGCCCCAGGGCTTCTAGGTATTGGCCATAGAGTTTTTCGAGATCTTCAGCTAATTGCGCTGTTGCCCCTTCTAAGGCAGCGATTTCCCGTTCAATTTGTCCGAGCACACCAGCCATAGCATCTTAATCAATCACGTTATCGAAACCTGTGGCCCTTTTCGAACAGCCGTCTCCCAGTCCAGCGCTGCCGCATCTAAATTAGCAGTATCCACTGGGCTTGGGTAAAAAAAAAGCAGGTAACCCTCCCAGGTTAACCTGCTCTGCCACCCGTGGCATTGATTGCCAGGGTGTCAATTTAACCCTTGAGCATCACCCTGCAAACAAGAGCCGACGCAGCCCTGTCCAGCCGATAACAATGTAACCAAGGGCCAACAGTGCGCTGCTGATTGCCACGCGAATTCCTGACTTCAAGGCTTCTTGCCTAATTTGCTGTTCGGCTTCTTCGCGGCGACTACCGATTTGGGTTTGAGCTTGCTGTCTAGCTTGGCCCAACTGATCTTCTAGGAATTGATCGAGGGCGGCGGGGTCGTCTTGAAACTGCTCCAAGACGCCCAACTGTTCTGGCGCAATTTGACCGCTCTGGATAGCTTGCTGGAGTTGATCCTCATTTTGCAGCAAGGCGCCCAGTTGGTCGCGCTGTTGAGAAAAGCGCTCCTCAAGCTGCGTGGATGCTTCGTCAGCCTGGGTATCGATTTGGCCAATAGCTTGCTGGCTGGTAATCCGCACATTGTTGGGATGCAACACCGTTAACGTCAAAAACATCAACCCCAACAAACTGGCTAATACACAAGCCCAGAAGCGTGAATCTATGAACAAGCTCCGTGATCTAGAGCCCAATCCTAGGTTGCTTTCAATCCAACCGCCAGCAAACAACAGGGCAATGCCCACTAAAGGCACAATACCCCGATCGACCAGTTGGGTCGTGGTTGCTAACTGCCACTGAGTATTGAGGAATTGAGGTGGAAAAAGCAAAACCAAATAGTCAATGATCGAGGCCAAGATGGTAATCTTCCCAACCAGCTTGAGGGAAATTACGGCCAAGGGAGAAACAGCAGGAGGATTTGCAGAGCTCATAGATTCAGCGAAGGACTACAGTTAATCATTTTGCCCCTATGTCTGTGAAAATCCTCACATTTTCCAAAAGAATCTGTGACATGAGACGATTGACCAATCCGTAAAGTCTATTAAAAAGTCCTGGGCGTTGCTTAGATATGCGCTACGCTCCACCCATATATAGGCTTTAGCCAAGTCCAGACTTGGAGTTGTTTCTGTGGGGAAACTCCAGACCCGAGCTGGACTGGGTTGAAAGAATCGATTGCGTTTCTGAGCGATACTGATGCAGCGAACTATTGAAGTTTTAGCGGATAAAGCAGCCCTGGTTGAGCGGGGACTTGCCGTGGTAGTCGAAAAAATCGAACAGGCGATCGCCCAAAGGGGCCGTTGTACTCTGGTTTTGGCAGGTGGGAGTACCCCTAAGCCTCTATATGAAGCACTGGCCCAGCAGGATCTACCCTGGGATAAGTTATTCATTTTTTGGGGAGACGAGCGCTATGTGCCAGTGGATCATCCCGATAGCAATGCCGGAATGGCCAAAGCAGCTTGGCTTGATCGAGTTCCGATCCCCCCGGAGCAAATCTTCCCAATGCTGACTAACGTTGCTGACCCAGCGATCGCTGCCCAACAATACGAAGCAACCCTGACCCAGTGTTTTGCAACTTCTGAGGGGGCATGGCCGCGATTTGATGTCATTCTCTTAGGCATTGGGGACGATGCCCATACGGCTTCTTTATTTCCGGGGACAGCGGCATTAACGGTTAGCGATCGCCAGGTGACCGTTGGCGATAAAGCAGGACAGCCCCGGATTACATTGACAGCCCCTCTGATTAATCAAGCCCGCGCGGTTGTTTTTCTGGTAGCTGGGGCAAATAAGCAGACGGCGCTGGCTCATATTTTTGCCGATCATGACGATAACCAGCGCTACCCTGCTCGGTTGATTCGTCCTGATGATGGCGAATTATGGTGGCTATTAGATCAGGAAGCTGGCAGCGGTATGGCGGCATCAACCCTATCGGATAATTAAGGCCACTTAATTAAAGCCGCATTAAAGCCGCTTAACCAAGGCCGGTTCACTAAAACTGGCCCAGACTTTTGGATCTTGGGGATTCTGCGTATTAAAATCTCCAATAAAGAATAGTTGTAAAAAATAAACGTTGCCTTGATACAGTCAAACCCGCACTCTTCTATGATGTTTGGAGTCTAGAGAAGGATGTTTGGAGTCTAGAGAAGCACCCATGATTGTCTGCCCTAATTGCAGCCACCAAAACCCAGATGGCGCAGCCCAATGCGAAGCTTGTTACACGCCACTGCCTACCATGGCAAGCTGTCCTAGCTGTGGCGCTTCGGTGCAGTCAGATGCGAGCTTTTGTGGTCAGTGTGGGTTTGACTTAAGGGCGGTGTCTCCAACCCCAACCCCTTCAACACCGCCATTATCTGAAGCCTCTTCAGAGACGGCTAAGACTGCGCCTGCCGGGACAGGGATGGCGGCATCTGCAGCTGAAACACCTGAATTAGAGATTCCTGAATTATTCCCACCAGAGCCACTAGTACCTCCTGATCCCATTGAACTGAGCGTTTCTTCCCCACCCTCCGTTGAGGCAGACCCCGAATCTGCAGCCGAATCTGAGGCAGATCTAGCTGAAGCGATCGCCCCCCCGGTAAATGTGCCGCCGCCCTCACCGGCTGCTGCAATACCCCCTCCTCCAGCAGCAGCAACGCCTATCGTGCCGCCAGCAGTGCCGGATAGTGCCACTCAAATCCAGGTGAATTCGGCAAAACTGTTCCACATCCAAACCAATACCACTATCGAATTGCCCTCGGATCTGCCTATAATTCACATTGGGAAGCCCAATGATCGCATTCCCCCTGTGGTTGATGTATCAGGGTTTCCAGATTCTGAAATTGTCTCGCGTATTCATGCTGGCATTAGGGTTGAGGGGGACGTCTACTATATTGAGGATGTGGGTAGCTCCAATGGCACTTACATCAACAATATGCCGTTATCCTTTGGAAATCGTCATCGTTTAAGACCCGGCGATCGCATTGCACTGGGCAAAGGAGATAAAGTTAGCTTTCTGTTTCAAACTTGATATGCCGTATGATGCGATTCGCGAGTTGAACCACATCCAATTGAGGAATTTCAGTAGAGGCGTAGAGTCCTGCGTTTTTACTGAAAAAACTATGAATCTGGATGTAGCCAAGGTTTAAATGATCTGCAAATAGGTACTTCGGCAATATTTTGAGTTAACTTTGTACTCTAGCTGATGCGCTAAATTCTTCTTTGAGTAATGTGATCACGCTTTCTCTGCTACATCCTCTGAATAAGACACCCCTTCAACATTGGACTTTTGAAAAGGAGTCAACCATTTGCATTGGCCGCTCAACTGATAATGATGTGATTCTCTACAGCGCAGTGGTATCGCGACATCATGTTGAATTACGTCCAACAGAGCGGGGATGGGATGTGGTTAGTATCGGCACCAACGGTACTTATCTGGAGGGTAAACGAATTACCCAAGTCCCTGCTGAGGACGGCATTGTCATTCGGTTAGCCCGCTCTGGCCCGAATATCCAGATTCGATTGGGCGCTGAAGGACGAGAAGCCGTTAAGGCTGCGATTGCAAATAAACAAAGCTGGTCGTCAACCTCCCCATCGCCATTAGCAAAACCAGAGGCGGGCACTGACTCAGGGGAGCTGTTAGTTGATAAAATGCCCCTGCAACCTACCACCAATCATCCGGTGATGGATGGCCATCTAACCTTACCGAGCGACGCTTATGTTGATTCATGATGTCGAGTAAGTAATGCAGTCGCTGTTGATGGCGCTATGGCTAGAGGAGATCAAATTTATGTCATGCGTCAACTGATAGGGTTGCCGGGCGCTTATGAGCATCATGGGATTGATTGTGGCGACGGTAGCGTTATTCACTATCGCAAGGTGGGGGAAGCAGAAATTTCGCGGACTTCCAGAGCTGCCTTTGCCCAAGGGCAAGGGATTCATAAACAGTTCCAACCCCTGTCGTTGATTACTAATGACGTGATTGCACGCGCTGAAAGCCGGTTGGGCGAACGTCAATACGATCTATTTGTGAATAACTGTGAGCACTTTGCCACTTGGTGCAAAATCGGCCGTAGCGAGTGTGAGCAACTGGCAACCTTCGGCCTCCGCCGAGAGTGGCTAAAACGTCCAGAAATGCAGTCACTGATTGAACAAACAGCCCGCGATCGCTCCCCAGAACAAGCGATCGCCCTCTTTCAGAAAGCAAACGGCGATATTGCCATTGCTCGACGCAGTGTTCAAAGTCAATATCAACGGGCCCAGCAAGACCAAGAGACATGGCATCGAGTTGCTCAAAAGGCGCTCGCAAAAGACCGAGAGGATTTAGCCCGTGCCGCCCTCCATCGCAAGGTTGAGGCCAAGAAAAAAGCCAGCCAGCTTCAGACTCATTTAGACCAGCTGATTGAAATGCAGTTTGCATTGCAGCAGGCACGTGGGGTTTAGGGAGGGAGGACAGTCGGTAGAATTAGGGAAGATTATCTGGGGAGAGAATTTGAACGCGGTGGACAAGACGGCCTGTCAAGTTGCCGAGGAAGCTATTCCCACTTACATTACGGCGCTAGAAACGCTGCGTTAACTCACTATGTTAGAACTACATTGCCACACCACCTGTTCGGATGGATCCTTATCCCCCACAGAATTAGTCAATGCCGCTATCGCAGCTGGGGTTCAGGCCCTAGCCATTACGGATCACGATACGGTTGCAGGGTGGGATGAAGCTATGGAAGCTGCTGCCAACCAAGATCTAGAAATCGTGCCGGGTCTAGAATTGAGTACGATGTACAACGAGCGATCGCTTCACATCCTCGGATTTTATCCCGATCGAGAGAAGCTAACACCAACGCTAAAAGAACGTCTTGAAGGGCGTAAGCGGCGGGCTAAAAAAATAGCTGATAAATTAGCAGCCTTGGGTTATCCGATCGAACTGCCGGTCATCCCTGACAATATGGCCCCAGGCCGCCCCCATTTAGCCGCAGCATTGGTCGAAGCAGGACATGCTACAACTCACGACGAAGCCTTTGATCGGTGGCTAGGTGATAATGGCCCGGCCTACGTACCCTATGAAAAGCTCTCGGCAGTAGAGGGGATTCAACGCTTAAGACATTGCGGCGCGGTGCCGGTTTGGGCCCATCCCTACTTATTTCGTGGGGGTACTGTCGCAGAGGTGTTGCCTGAATTGATTGCAGCTGGGTTAATGGGTGTTGAGGCTTACCACCCCACCCATAGCCCCAACCAGCAACAGCAGTTGATCGGCTTGTGCCGCCAATATGGTCTGTTAGTCACCGGGGGAAGTGACTATCATGGGCCTGCTAAACCTGGGTTTCAGAAAACCACGTTAAATCAGCTTCAGGTGCCCTTAACCCATCTAGAAAAGCTCCAAGATGCTGCCTTACAACTCCGGGGATTCAGGGCGTTAGACGATGATGATTAGGGCTTAGGTCAATGTAATGGCACCGGCTTTGACCGTCAAAACCTGAGATGAATCGAGCCATTGGGCATCAAATGAACCTAGATGAGTTGTGGTGATTAGGGTTTGAAAGCGGTCTTGGATGGCATCGAGCAATTGATTTTGGCGGTTTAGGTCAAGTTCTGCCAAGACATCGTCGAGCAACAGCAGTGGGGGTTCGCCCACCACGGCTTCAATTAGCTTTAATTCCGCTAGCTTGAGTGATAGCACCAAGGTACGCTGCTGCCCTTGGGAGCCATATTGCCGGGCTGGGGTATCGTTGATGAGAAAGTCCACATCGTCCCGGTGAGGGCCAACTAAGCTGGTGTGTTGATGCTGTTCGGCTACAGCCCGCTGGCGAATTTTGTCGAGAAAAGCCGCTTGTACCACTGCTGGCTCATCTGTTTCTAGAGGCACATTTGGAACATAGTCCACCACTAAGGTTTCTGTGCCACCACTGATCAAATCGTGCCAGTGGTGGGCAATCGGCGCGAGGCGATCGATAACCCGCGATCGCCGTCGGATCACCCGTGATCCTAACGTCGCCAACTGAGCATCCCAAAGGGCTAGTTGGGTCGAGTCAATTGGTATTGCGTCCCCCACCGATTCCGCCTGGCTGGCCTGCCTGAGCAGTGCATTTCGTTGTTTCAAGGCGTGGGTGTACTGGCCCAAAATATGGGCATAGATGGGTTCAAGCTGGGTCAAGAGGGTATCGATCCAAAGTCGCCGCTCCCCTGGCCCACCCCGCACTAAGTCCAAATCGAGACTCGAAAACTGCACGGCATTGAGGGTGCCCAAAAAGTCCATCTGGCGGCGGAGTTTTTCACCATTAAGAATCGCTGTGCGACGGCTACCCTGGCGCAAAATCAAGGCCATTTCTGTGGTGGTCAGATCCCGTTGCAGAGTGGCGCCAATTTGCCCGGTTTGAGCGTTGTCTTGCACCAGGTCGCGATCGCGGCTAGTGCGATGGGACTTGAGTGTCGCCAATAGCTCCACGGCTTCTAGCAGATTAGATTTGCCTTGGGCATTGTCTCCCACCAAAATTGTCTTGGGTGCGTGAAACTCGACCCACTGCTCTTGATAGTTGCGAAAGTGCCTCAAATGCAGGCGCTGCAAATACATGGACGCTGGCTACCCGACAAACAATCTGGATCCACTGGCGGAATTCCCATAGTATAGGCCGCCCCTTGCCCCTGTCTGCCCATATAGCTATTGCCCCAATTTGTTGTGAGATAGGTGGAGGTTCCCAGTGCGATCGCGATCGCACTGGGAACGGCTGGCTAGAAATTAGAGATCTTGACGTCTTCCTGGGCAACGAACCAGGTGTTCCGATTTTGTGGGCTAATCTCCTCACCCAATACAACCAAGTAATCGTCACCCTTGGGTTCAGAAGAGAGTAGGTAATAAACTTTCTTATTCTCGACCTGATACCAGGTAGTTCCGTTGCCATCAGGATCATCTTCTTGTAGAAGCGTCATTTCCTGTTCATCAATCTTGAAGGAAGCGCCCGAGGCGTTGGAAACCTCTAACTTTATCTTGGCATTCCATCGCTGCTTAAAACCTTCTTGCATTGGCAAGGGAATGACCTCTTGGAGAAAATCCAAAGCATCTTCCTGATGACCACTGATCGATTTTGTGCCTTTATATGAACCCGGTAAATTCTCCATAGATAAAGAGGATTGGTCAGTGCCTGGGGACTGGTTTTTCCCGACACGCCACTTTTGAGCGAACTGCTCAATAATAGTCTTATCGGTAAGCTCATTATCAATCTGCAGTTGTAGCCACTTCAAAGCACGCTTCTGAACATCTTGTTTTTGCGGATTGTTGAATGTGGCAGGATCCTTAATCATATCCCTTAAAAAGTTAGGCGCAGACGAAGTTGAGTTAGTCATAGTGATATTCCTTGCAGGGCATGGAGAGGTTGATAATCGCTAATTGGCGAATAAAATTCAGAGTTAGCGCGGTGATAGCATCAATCTGCGTCAGAAAACCTTGCCATTAATTGACAGGATCCTCTGTACAGGACAAAACTTTCGATAATGGGTTCTAAAAACGCCTGGAGTCCTTATGGGATAAGACCTTTAGGATAATTGTCGGAATCCCTACTGTGTATGACTTGCAGGTTTTTTATCCTGTGTCTAGGACAGGGTCATATCTTCCCTGATCTCAGAGAGATTCATAGGATGGGTATTAAATTGCAAAAAACTTTGAGAAATTTGGATAAGTCTCAAAAACCAATGGCTTCAACTGTTAAAGCTCTGTCAGGACTCTTCAGAATTTTGATTTTATCTTCAATGCATCTGAAGCATAAGAGACTTGCTATTACTATATAGCCAATTTCAATTTAAAGCGAAGATTTAAACTGAAAGATACAATACTCGTCTTTTTTAGAACATCTGATTATTCATACAAAAATGGCAAATCCTCAAAGATCTAGGTGGTTAATAGAGCTTTGCCAATATCTATCGGTTATTTGAGGCAGCTATGACGGGGATAATTAGCCGAGTCATGCCGCCCGACAAGTTCTTTAAATGTCTCTAAAAAATGAAAGTTGCTAGTTATCGAAAACAGGTAATTTCAAGTGTAAAATTCTCTAAATTTAGTAGCGGAAATTACCTGAAAGCTGTCTTTTTTGTATGCAAAAGTACTAAAGCAGCCAGTAACTAGCAACTTGGAGTGTTAGCTTAATCCGGTATATTTGAACTCACCATCGTGTTACTAATCTTATCGAGATGCCCTAGCGGGTCTGAGCCTAAATTGTCCATGACGCCTTACCCGTTGTTGTTCTTGAGGGTGCCTGTCTGTCACGGGTGGAGCCGTCGCCATTAAAATTTTTTCCATCAGCCAGGGTGCAATGCGATCGCCCCATACCGCTAAATGGCTTTGCCATCCCACCAAGATTTCTGGCGTTCCCTTTTGTAATCCAACCATCAGCACTTTTGCCACTTGCTCTGGTGTGCTCGGCACCACCCCTCGAAACCATTGGAAATTGCGCACCATATCGGTATCCGTCAGCGAAGGCAATAAGGCCGTTACCCGAACGTTGTAAGGTGCCAGTTCACTGCGCAACGCCTGGGTGAAGCCTTGAATCGCAAATTTAGTTGCAGAATAGGTCGCCATGGTGGGGGCTGCGATTTTGCCCATGAGACTAGAGACATTGACGATCTGCCCTTCCCCTTGAACAGCCATACGTCGACCAATCAGCCGTGTCACGGTATACATACCCACCAGATTGGTCGCCAGCTCTTCTTTCACCTGCAGTAATTTGGAGTGCAAAAACGGCGTTTGGTATGCGACTCCTGCGCAATTGACCAGGAGATGGATCGGGCCATAGTCACGCCAAGCATGGGCGATCGCAATATTGACTTGTACGGGCTGCGTCAGATCGAGTGGCAGGGTAACAACCTCTACCCCCATCACCCTGACTTCATCGGCAACGTCGCTCAGGCGCTGGGGGGTTCTGGCCACCAATAACAGTTGTTTTATGCCCTGTTGCGCTAGTTCTAGGGCGATCGCTCGGCCAATGCCACGAGAAGCCCCAGTAATCAGGGCAGTTTTTCCTTGAATATCCATGATGAACCTCCAAAATTGGGGCCTCACCGCAATCAGAACGGCTACCGGGTTAATCAAATCACGGGTGATTAACACCGGTATACGGTGAGACGATAATCATTCAACATCAGCGAATGCGTTTGGCTAAGCGATCAGCGACAAAACACAAGTTGGCAACATGGCGACACCTTGCCCCAGTGAGGAATAGTCCCACGTACAAATCGTGGAGGCCATATTGCCGAGTAACGGATAGACGTTTGAGCTAGGACGACAGTCGTTAGGAGACAAGTGAAGAAGAGAGCGTAATGATTGGCCTTAGCCTTCTAAAACAGGGGAGCAATGACATTTGAGCGGGGGCCAGTTCAACCACATCCGATTTGAAAACTTGGGCCTTTAGACCAGAGGAACATCCCCGATCTGGATGTGGACTAGGTTTAAATCACAAATCACGCTTCTTCGGACCGTGCTGAATCAATGCAATGGTGCAGTGTCAGAATGCAATGTTAAGCATGCTAGGGGAGTCTCCTAAGTGCAAAAACTAATCGAAGCAACTAACAGTGCCTACGCTAGCAACCCAATCAAGCATCTGCAACATTTATTAATCAAAGTCGAATATTGTTATAGTCCGAAATAATATTTCTCATAAAGGCGATCGCCTTATAACAATAGGCAATTATCTATATTGACTGATCAGCCATGATCCCGAGTGCTTGGTCAGCGATCGCAATCATCGAGCGAGAATGAACATTTACCCCAGCATAGGGAGATTCATGATAGAGATTTATCTGTCCTTATCGTGCTGATTCATTACTTTGTGGGCCAAGTATTAAACGGGTGCTTGACCAAGTAAGAATTGAAATAGCGTGAATCGCCAGACACCTCTTTCCCAATCCAATGCGGGAGGGCGAAGGTTTGATCGGGCCGATTCAGCTCGATTTCGGCCAAAATTAAGCCGCGATTGTCGCCCATAAATTCGTCCACTTCCCACACCAGGTCGCCGATCGGAATTTTGGTGCGGATCTTTTCAACCCACGGACGCTGACAGAGGGTATCCAGCATTGCCTGGGCGTCGTCTAGGGGAATCGGATATTCAAATTCAGCCCGACTGACGCCATCCGAAGGGCCTTTTATCGTCAAATAGCCTTTGTCTCCAGCAATTCGTGCCCGCACTGTGGGTTGGGTTGATAGATAGCCCTGACAATAGCGGATGCCTTGTCCCAGCGATCGCCACTGATCACCGACTACTAAAAACTTACGTTCAATCTCAGTACCCATAATTTGGAGACTTGCCTATCCTCTATCACCCGTGACCCATCCTCCCACTATGCCCACTCACTCAACGAATTCCCTGATGTAGATACAAAAAAGCCTCTACCTCTCGGCGAGTGGGCTGGGCTGCGATCGCGCCCGGACGCAACGTGGCTAAAGCACCCACAGCGCTGGCAAAAGTGACTGTAGCTTTGGCTGACTCCGGAGTTGCAAAGGCACCCATACCTTGTTCGCACAATTGATGCAAAAATCCAGCCAGAAACGCATCTCCAGCCCCCGTGGTGTCTTCTACATCAACCTCAAAGGCCGGCACAGCGCCATAATGGGCACCTAAATAATAGGTGCATCCCGCATTGCCAGCAGTGATTAAGACCCCTTCGAGCTGATTGAGTTGTTGGCGAATGATCTTGGGGTCGTCCGTCCCAAATAACCAATGAGCCTCATCAACAGAGAGTTTCAGAAAATTGGCTTGCTGTAAAAACTTCAAAATGATTGCTGGGGCCACCGCCGGATCAGGCCAAAACATCGGTCGCCAATTGACATCAATCACCACTTTGGCGCATTTGTCTTCTCCATAGCGCAGTACTTGAGTCATGGCTCGCCCGGTGTCTGGATAGGCAAGGCCCAAGGTACCCATCACCAAAAACTGCAATGCATCAAAACTTTCTGGGGCAACCCACTCAGGTTTAAACTGAGCATCAGCAAAACAGGTCGGGTCAGGCTGACTAAAAGCCGCAAAGTGGCGATCGCCCTGCTGATCGCGCAACACGTAAACTAAGCGTGTCGGCAAAGTTCGATGCAGCGTCGCATAATCACAATTCACCCCTACCTCAGCTAGTGTCGCAATCAACGCTCTACCCGACGCATCGTTGCCAACACAACCCACAAACCGAGATGTTGAACCTAGCTTGGCCAGCGCTGCGGCCACATTGGCTGGCGCTCCGCCAGGGTAGGTTGTCCAAGATGTCACCGCCGCTAATGGCAATCCGGGCTGGTCGGCCAGGCAATCCACTAGCGCCTCTCCGAAGCACAACACAGGTGCAGGGGTCACAGGGCGTTCCTCAAAAGCCTAGTCAAGATTAACAGAGACCCGCGATCGCGACTGCGCAAAACTTGTGAAGTTTGCTGATGGCCGCTCAAGCATGATCACGCCTGCGTCTCAAATTGGTTACTAATGCAACCGTCTCAGCACATAATTGGACAGATCCAGTAATGCTTGGCAAGAATCGGAGGGCGGTAAATCACTCAGACAGTGGTTAGCTAACTTGACGTGGTAAGCCGCAAGTTCGCGGGAACGTTCAATCCCTCGAGATTTTTCAATCAGCGCGATCGCCTGCTCAAAATCGTCCGCCTCTGCAAATTCCCGCTCGATCATCTTAGCTAAGCCGGGGTGTTCCTCTAACGCATACAGTACGGGTGCTGTCAGGTTGCCACTTTGTAAATCTGAGCCTGCCGGTTTGCCCAAGACCTCCACTGAGCCAGTGAAGTCGAGAATGTCATCGACAATCTGAAACGCCAATCCCAAATTGCGACCATAGCCATACAGCTGTTCCGATGCGGCTTCGCCAATGTCGCTGAGAACCCCGACTGATTTAGCACTGTTGGCAATCAGCGACGCGGTTTTGTAATAGCTTTTTTCCAAATAAGCCTCAATAGAAAGCTCGGTATCAAATCGATTTAACCCTTGCTGAATCTCGCCCTCGGCCAAATCCATAATCACTTGGGACAGCAGCTTGACCACCGTCAAATTGTCTAAGTTAGCGAGGTACCAAGACGATTGGGCAAACAAGAAATCTCCAGCCAGAACGGCAATCCGGTTACCAAAACTGCTGTGAACCGTAGGCACCCCGCGACGAACAGCAGATTCATCAACCACATCATCGTGCACCAGGCTAGCAGTATGAATCATTTCAGTGATCTCAGCCAGTCGCCGATGCTGGGGAGTAATGCCTGATTCTGAAGCCGTGGCTCGGGCCAACAATAGCACCACAGCAGGCCGAATGCGCTTACCGCCGGCCCCAAAGAGATGCTCCGCAGCAGCATACAGAATCGGGTGACGAGCACCAACTAAATTTTTGAGATTATCCGTCAGCAGACGGAGGTCGGCTTCAACGGGCGAAAAAAGAGAAATTGCAGAAGTCATAGAGATATCGACTCTGGCAGTTTATTACGAAATTTTACATTATCTATATTCATTCTAAGCCAAGCCCCCAGTATGTGAAATAAACCTTCAAAGGATCATCTTTTTCCTGAAGCCTAGGGGGTAATTTCACACCTGCGATCGCGGACGCAACTCGCCCCGGCATTTTTTGTAGCTTTTTATACAAAATAAAGGGTCGTCTTCAAGGAAAAGTCCTCGTTTCAGGACACCTTTTCCGGCAGTCTGAGATTTGTAAAAACACGCTAAAAAGCCACTCATATTTGGATCGCTTATGCTATCTTGATAGTAAGATTTTCGGAAAAATTTAATATTGAGAGCAAAAGTTAGGTCAGCGTTAAAAGTGCGCTGTTTGTCTACGAGATGTAAAGATCGGGGAAATTGTTTACACCTGATTTTCTGTTTGGTGGTTTCTCCAAGACACCTTTAGGCCAAGCGGAAGTAGACGACAGGATAGAGCAGATCCAGTGCTTGATTAGCACCTTGATGGCCAACTTAAGTCTCCTTATGAATTTAGCCAGATAAAGGCCAGCATTTTGTTGGGCTGGATTGGCATATTCTTCTAGTTGCCCTTGGTTTTCACTCAGGGTAGCTGAAATTAAAAACTCAGTTAAGCAAAACTACCTTAGTTCCTCCCTCTCTGCCGCTCGATCACGCTATGAAATACGGTGCCATTCCATTAATTATTCCGATGCTTGCCATCGTTTATCTATTAATCGTCTACGGCGTTCTAGCCTTGGCTAGGCTTTCTAATCAACCCAGTAAGCCAGAAGGTTAGTGTGCCACTCAGCTAGGAAGCCCAGATGCCCCAACCCAGCCACTCGTTGTTTTGAGCGGCGCGAGCTTCGGGACATTGAGCTAGTCTTGCGGTGACCGTTGAGGCACTGCCTGGGGCTTTGTTGTGGGTAAAGTAATTTGTTCCACCATGGGGCAACGATCTAACCATTGACTCGCGCCCCGTTGAAACTGTAACGGATCACCACTGACGCAAAACCGAGTTGGATGGACTTTCGTACTGCTGCGCAATCCTAGAACATCAAGTTCTTGACTGGCCGCTGCTACCACGTGGACGGCAGGGTCAATTTTTTGAACATGAGTGGGGAGAATCTGGCTCAAGATGGGTTCTAGATAGGGATAGTGGGTGCAGCCATAAACTAACGTATCGATATTCCGTTGGATCAAAGGCTCTAAATAAGTGCGGGTCACGATTGGAGTGTAGGGATCATCAATTCGATTTTGCTCAATTAAAGGGACAAATTTTGGGCATCCCACCTGCCAAACTTGAGCGTTAGGGTCAACTTCAGCAATAGCACGACCGTAGGCATTGCTGGCAGCGGTGATCGGGGTAGCAATTACACCAATCCGTTGCCCCGCTCTGGCGGCTGCGCGAGCACCCGGTAAGACAATGCCCAAGACAGGTACCGAAAATTCAGCTTGAATGATCTCTAGTACAGTGGCGGAACTGGTGTTGCAGGCCATCAGAACCATCTTGACGCCACAGTGAGTCATCCAGGTCATAATTTCGCGCACAAACTGAAGAATCTCAGCCTCAGACCGATCGCCATAGGGAACACGAGCCGTATCCCCGAAATAGAGCACCGACTCGTTAGGCAACTGCCGATAAACTTCGCGCAACACGGTTAGCCCGCCTAATCCACTGTCAAATATACCGATGCGAGCAGGGTCAGGCCCAACGGCACTGAGAGGGACGTGCTTCGCCATAGGAAATTATACTCATCCTTTTCTAATGTTAAGTGTCTAGTGGGTCTAAGCCCAGACAGCAATTGCTAGCCCTTATCCTTCTATCCTTCAGTTTCAACCAGAGCGGGGGTTTCTTCTGACAAGCTCCCTGTATCATCTGAATCTTTAAATACCACTCGCAGTAAAGGTGGGGCCAAAAACGTAGTCATAATTACCATCACGATGATAGCCGCATCAAGCGATTCCGAAAGTACCCCACTGGCAGAGCCAACACCAGCAAACACTAGCCCCACCTCACCCCGAGGCACCATGCCTACCCCAATGGCCAATCGATTAATCCCCGGTTGACCAAAGACAACAAACCCAGCGGTCACTTTACCAACAATGGCCACAACCACTAAAAACGAAGCGATGATTAACCCTTCTCTATTTTCTGGAACCAGCGGATTGAGTACGCTGAGATCCGTACGGGCACCCACCGTCACAAAAAAGATGGGCACCAACATATCTGCGATCGGCGTGATTTGCTCCTCAATTTCTTTGTGCTTAGAAGTCTCTGCCAAAATCAACCCTGCAGCAAAAGCCCCCAAAATAGCTTCTAGCTGGATGGCCGCGGCAATATAAGAAAGCACAAAGGCAAAGATCAAGGAGACGATCAACAGCTCTCCCCGAGTTTGCATTTGATCTACCAATCCTACAAACAATGGGCTGAGTAAGCGTCCGATAAGAATCGAACCGACTAAGAAGATAGCAGCACCTGCGATCAGATACACCACATTGAGAATTTCGATTTCTCCGGTTTTAGCAAGGCTGGCTACCACAGCTAAAACAATAATCCCGAGGACATCGTCTAGGACAGCTGCACCAATAATGATTTGGCCTTCTTTAGAACTCAAACGCTGAATTTCGGCCAACACCTTTGCAGTAATGCCAATACTGGTGGCCGTCAAAGCGGCTCCAGCAAAGACTGCTGGAATAGTGGCCATGCTAAACAGCGCAATTAGCCCTGCGGTGCCGATGGAAAAGGGTACGACTACCCCAACGACAGCCACAACCGCAGCTTGGGGGCCAACCCGAATCAGTTCTTTGAGGTCAGATTCGAGGCCAATTTCAAACAGCAAAATCACTACCCCGAGTTCAGCCAGGATAGAAATGACTTCACTTTGGGTCGCAAAAACTGAGGTCGTTAATTCAGGGGAGAGCCCAGCAGTCAGCTGCAAAAAACCCATGATTGCTGATGAAACTTCTGCCCCTCCTTCAGGGAAGACGATGAGTTGTAGCGCCGATACACCAACCAAAACACCTCCCACGAGTTCTCCAAGGACTGGGGGAAGATTGATACGAGCACATAACTCCCCCCCTAACTTGGCTGCGAAGTAGATCGCAACTAAGCTCAGCAAAACCCCAGCAAACACCAACGCACCGGCATCAGCTTCTGAAGCCTCTGCCAAAAGTGGGGGCATGGTGGATCCATGCCAGGCTAAGTGGGCAGGTAGGGAATGGGGAAAGCTCAAGGCAGCCAAGGAACTGGTCAACTCAACCATGCAGTCTGCACAAACTCATCCTGTCTAATCTACATGAGTTTATAAATCAGTTACAGTCCATCAGAAGGCACATTTAGCCTCTTTTCTTAAAATTTCTGCCTCAAACTAGGCAAAAATGCGATGCTCAAGAGAAGGCATTTGTCGCCGTACCTGGGCTAACCGCGAGGGCACAATTTCAGCGATCGCCATGCCGGGTTTATCGCCAGCATCATCTAAAATCACGCCCCAAGGGTCGCTAATTAACGCATGGCCATGGGATTGACGTCTAGCGTTATGGAATCCAGTTTGGGCCGGGGCAATCACGTAACAGGTGTTTTCAATCGCCCGAGCCTGCAGCAAAATCTGCCAGTGATCTTTACCCGTATAGGCGGTGAAGGCTGCGGGAACCACTAATACTTGAGCACCCGTTTTAGACAGATGGCGGTACAGCTCTGGAAATCGGACGTCGTAGCAAACTGAAATGCCTAATATACCGAAGTCTGTCGACGGATAAACTGGGGGAAGCTGCTGCCCAGAAATTACGGTATTGGATTCTCGGTAAGTGTTGCCGTCAGGGACATTAACGTCAAACAAATGAGCCTTCTGGTAGCGCAATAGCTCTTCCCCGTTGGGATTGACCAGCAGGGCCGTATTGTAGACTTTGCCGTCTTGGGCCGGAACTGGATACCCACCACCCAAGATAGTGACTTGATATCGCTGGGCCATCGTGATCAAAAACCGTTCACTGGCCTTGAAAATCGCTTCTGCCTGAGCGACTTTGGCAGCTTCGTCGCCTAGGAAAGAAAAGTTTTCGGGTAGGGTAATGAACTCCGCGCCTCGGCGCACAGCCAAATCAATCAGTTCTTCGGCTTCAGCTAAATTTTTATCTAGGTCGGGCACGCTGGTCATTTGGAGTGCCGCCGCTAGGTATGGCCGCATAGTGCGTTCTCAACATGCAGTAATAAGTCTCCCAATTGTAGTGTTTTGTGGACATCTGTGGGAGACCTTGCAGCGGTTCTAGACAGAAAGCATAGCGACCTGCCAGAGACGGTAGCCACTGGGGTTAAGATGCAACCCATCCGTGGTCAGTTCATAACGTAGATCACCCTGACGATCGGCAAAGTTGGGCTGCAAATCTAGGAAGAAGCCCCCTTCTTGTTGACTCATGGCGGCAATTTGCTGATTCAGTGCCGAGATCCGATCGCTGGGCAGATTCGACAACCGAGTTGGCAAAATAGAGTGGACAACCACGCGGGCTTGGGGATGGGTTTGGCGCAGTTGGCGCACGATGGTTTGCAGGTTGTTGAGTACGGTAGCGTCACTCGCTCCATTTTTGAGGTCGTTAATGCCTGCCATCAGATGAATCGTGTCGGGGTGGGTTTGGTCGATAGCAGAAAGCCTTTGTAAAATGCCTGCGGTGGTATCGCCGGAGATGCCTTGGTTGAGCCAAAAACGATCGCGGGGGAGCCAGTCTGGCGGTAACCATAGACTAATAGAATCCCCCAAAATCACCGTCAGTCGATTTTGTCCCTGGCCATCAGCCATTGCCTGGGCCTCTCGATTCAGTAGGGTACGCCACTGGTCATAGGTGGGGTGATCGCTGGCGTTTTGCCACTGGGGTTGAAAGCTGTCAGGGCTAAGGCGGGTGTAGAGGCGACCACTGCGGAGAGCCGCTATCCGCTGGTGATACAGTTGACTGCCAGATTCAGGGCGCGGGCCGCTAAACGCCGGAATCGTTTGCAACAGGGGACTTTGAAAGCCTGATTGGAGGCGACTAACGCTGGGGGTTGGTGGGTTCGCAGCAGTCGCAACCCGTTGTCTAATTGACGCCATCAGGGCGCGATCGCGATCGCGTTGGCTTAGCTCATTGCCGCTTAGCTCATTGTTAGCACTCAGTTCATGAACAGCAGAGGCCATCTCTAAAACCGGGCTAACGGAACGATTGAGCAGACCCGTAGGCTTCTGCGATTTGGCACCCGAAATAGACAACGCTGCCGGGGACGCAACCCCAGGATTGGTCGGCGATGGCCCAGCACTAAACCGGGGAGCGCTCGCTACGTTGGGCACTACCACTGGGCTAGGGGATTGAGTATCAACCGCTTGTTCCCTAATTGATTCAGCTGGTGCGGCCTGATGACTGGGGAGCGCGGGTAGTTTTAGCGGTTCGGGCGATGTTAGGGCATCGGCGACTAACTGGGCAGTTAACAGGTATAGATCGCTCATCGCTTATCCTTTTTGACTCAAAGTTGTCACTACAGCGCGGGTAGTGCCATCTGTTTTGAGCCAACCTGCCTGCAAAACAGCAGCACTAGATCCTTATGCGGCCAAAATCTTGTCGATTCAGGACGGTTTGCAAAACGTCCCTCTCAGTTTTGATTGGAATTTTCAATGAACCGCTCTACTCAACGGAATGCGGTATGGTTACCCAGGAATGAATGGTGCTAACCATGTCAGCAGACACCACACTTATCCTGACCCTGGGCGGATTAGTTTCGGGAGTTTTGGCCGGATTTTTGGGCATTGGCGGCGGCACAGTTTTGGTGCCGTTGATGGTCGCGGTCGGGTTTACCTCGCAGCAGGCTGTGGGTACCAGCAGTCTGGCCATTCTGGTCACGGCCCTGAGCGGCAGTGTTCAAAATTGGCGGATGGGATATCTCAGTTTGCAACGGGTCATTTTGCTAGGGCTACCCGCCATCGTCACGGCCCAAATTGGTGCATTCGCGGCGGGGCGGATGGCTGAGCATGTGCAGTTGGCCGCCTTTGGCATCCTCTTGGTGAGTAATGTCTATCTGGCGGGGCTGCGGAAGCAAGTGACGGCTCAGCAGCGACTCAAAGAAGCTGAGCTTGATTCCCCCCCAGCTTCTGGCGATCCAATGACTAGGGACGATCAAACTTCTGGCGATCGTTTGAAAGCAACCGCTGAAACCAACGGTTCTGTCCACAGCCAGTCTGCTAAATCGCTATCTCAAGTGCCTTCCCCTGGCCTCAACCCAGTCGTCGCGAGAGTATTTACCGGGGGGACGGCAGGGTTGCTCGCGGGGCTATTTGGTGTAGGCGGCGGCGTGATTATGGTGCCGCTACAAATCTTGCTCTTGGGAGAAAAGATTAAAACTGCGGTTCAAACCAGCCTCGGCGTTATCGTGATTACAGCAATATCGGCCAGTATCGGCCATGCTTTGGCTAATAACGTGGTGTTTAGCTCGGGTTTGATTTTGGGCGCAGGTGGCCTGGTCGGGGTACAGATTAGTACTCGATTTCTACCCAAGCTCTCCGATCGCCTAGTGAGCTTTTTGTTTCGGACGATGTTGGCAGTCTTGTCTGTTTACATATTTTGGCAAGCTTGGCAAAGCTACTCAGCACAGGTGTAAGCGTTTCGGCAAAGGGAGGACAGTCTGGTGAAATTTGAGGCCTATGACCCCGGTGACTTCTATGATGAGCTGTTTTTAGCCCAGGGACAGCCCCGCCCCGAAGCCGCATTGCTGGTCGAGCGCATCAAGTCTCTGTCGACAGACACCCTCCAACAGCGACAGCAAGTGGCCCAAAATGCTTTGTTTAAGCTAGGGGTCACGTTTAATGTCTACGGCGATAGTCAAGGCACAGAACGGATTCTGCCGTTTGATGTGATTCCCAGGGTCGTGCCCCAGTCAGAATGGATCTGGTTAGAAAAGGGGCTGAGGCAACGGATTCAAGCTTTGAATCTGTTTATTGACGATATCTACAACGACCAAAAGATTCTCAAGGACAAAGTCGTTCCTGAAGCAGTTGTTTACTCGGCATCCGGATTTCTCAAACCCTGTTTGGGGCTAAAACCGCCTGGGGGAATTTGGTGTCACATCACGGGAACGGACCTGGTGCGCGATCGCGACGGTCAGTGGTACGTCTTAGAAGACAACATGCGTTGTCCCTCTGGGGTCTCCTATGTGCTCGAAAATCGGCGCGTGATGAAGAGCACATTTCCTCAACTGTTCGATGCCCTCGACATTTTGCCCGTGGACGACTACGCTAGCCAGCTCCTAGAAACGCTGTTGAATCTGGCCCCGTCCGGATTAAGAGATCCGCGAGTGGTGGTCTTAACACCAGGCATTTATAACTCTGCCTATTTTGAGCATTCTTTTTTGGCTCAGCAGATGGGGGCTGAGCTGGTCGAAGGTCGAGATCTGGTGGTGGCAGAGGGTTATTTACAGATGAAAACCACCAAAGGGTTGCAACGGGTCGATGTGGTGTATCGCCGCATTGATGACGAATTTATGGATCCGCTAGCGTTTCGGCCCGATTCGCTACTCGGGGTACCGGGGTTGATGGACGTGTATCGCCAGGGTCGAGTCGCGATCGCCAATGCACCGGGCACTGGAGTTGCCGACGACAAAATGGTGTATGCCTATGTCCCTGACATGATTCGCTACTACCTGGGTGAAGACCAAAGTTTGGCTAATGTGCCTACCTACCTTTGTGAAGATGCCAAACAGCGCGACCATGTGCTGACTCACCTGGATCAACTGGTGGTCAAAGCCACTAATGCCTCCGGGGGCTATGGCATGTTGGTGGGCCCCCAATCCACCCCCGAACAGCGCGAAGATTTTGCCGGACGCATCCAAGCCAACCCCCGCAATTACATTGCCCAACCGACCCTTTGCTTATCACGGGTGCCCACGCTTGTTGATCAGCAGTTTGAAGGTTGCCACGTCGATTTGCGGCCCTACATCCTGTACGGACAAGACATCTATGTTAATCCGGGTGGGCTAACCCGTGTTGCCTTGAAGAAGGGATCCCTAGTCGTGAATTCATCCCAGGGGGGCGGCAGTAAGGATACCTGGGTCGTCCAAGCCACTGCCAAGGAGGACGCGTAAGATGTTAAGCCGTGTGGCCGACTCTATTTATTGGCTGAATCGCTACGTCGAGCGGGCTGAGAATGTGGCTCGGTTTGTGGAAGTCAATCTCAATTTGCTGCTGGATGCGCCAGCCGGAATCCCCCAAAACTGGGAACCGCTGGTTACCACGACCGGAGATTTGGCCTTTTTTCGCGATCGCTACGGTGCAGCCACTGCCGATAATGTTTTGACCTTCTTGACCTTTGACGCCGACTATCCCAACTCCATCTTGTCGTGTTTGCGGTCAGCCCGTGAAAATGCCCGCTCTGTTAGGGAAATTATTTCCTCAGAAATGTGGGAACAGGTGAATGCGTTTTACCTAACCGTAAAGACGGCAGCCCAACAAGGTTCACTGTCGGATGTCCATAGCTTTTATCCTGAAGTCAAAATGGCAAGCCACCTGTTTGCCGGGGTGATGGATGCCACCATGTCCCACAATGAGGGCTGGCACTTTGGCAAATTGGGACGGCTGCTGGAGCGGGCAGATAAAACGGCCCGGATTTTGGATGTCAAGTACTTTATCTTGCTGCCGTCGGTCAAAGACGTGGGCTCACCCCTAGACGATTTACAGTGGATGGCCCTGCTCAAATCCGCCAGCGCCTATGAAATGTATCGCAAATGCCAGTATCGGATTACGCCCCAAAATGTGATTGAGTTTTTGATTTTGAACCGAGAATTTCCCCGTTCGATTCAGTCCTGTTTGCTAGAGGCCGAGCACTCGCTTTGCAAAATTTCGGGGACGGTCACCGGCACCTGGCAAACCGCCAGCGATCGCGCCCTGGGCCGGGTCCGATCTGAGCTAGACTACATTACCATCGAAGAAATTATGCAGCAAGGCATCCACGAATTTCTAGACGGTTTGCAACGGCGGATCAATGACGTGGGCAATCAGGTCTTCACCGATTTCTTTGCGCTCCAGGCCGGATAACTATGGTGCGTTACCGCATTACCCACACCACCGATTATCGCTATAGTCAACCCGTTGGTTTGCAACCCCATACCTTACGATTACGCCCCCGTAGCGATGGCGCTCAACAACTGCTGACTTTTGAACAGACGATTACCCCCAGCCCAAAATACCAGGCTGATCTAGTAGATGTTGGTGGCGATACCACAACTCGCCTGTGGTTTGGAGAGGCTCAATTAGCGCACCTGCAAATCCAAACCCGAGCTGGAGTCGAAACCTATCGAACCAATCCCTTCGACTATTGGAGCGAACCGTGGGCCGTTAATTTTCCTTTGGATTATCCCAGCACGTTAGCTGCCCATCTCTATCCCTATCGCCACGATCCGCTCGATCCTGTGATCGATAGCCGAGTCGTTGCTTTAGCCCAAGAGATTTGCCAAGAGGTCAACGACAATGTGGGGTATTTCCTGATGGCGTTGACCCAACGGATCTACGAAAACTGCAAATACACGGTTCGCCACACAGGCAATCCCCATCCCGCAGGGTTGACCTGGGCCAACCAGCGAGGGAGTTGCCGAGATTTTGCCGTACTCTTTATGGCTGCTTGTCGGGCAGTTGGGCTGGCTGCTCGGTTTGTCAGCGGTTATCAAGCGGGTGACCCCAATCAGCAAGACCGCGATCTCCATGCTTGGGCAGAGGTTTACGTTCCAGGTGGCGGTTGGCGGGGGTTTGATCCCACGTTAGGACTGGCTGTCAGCGATCGCCACATTGCCCTAGTGTCCGGTAGCCATGCCCTCCAAGCCTCACCCGTCTCGGGGGCTTTAACCCAGGGCGGCATCCAGACCACCCTAACGGCTACCATTACCCTTGAAGCTGAGGATTGACGGTTGTACTTACCTGATCACGTAATATCTGGGTCAATCGGCATAGAGGGTTGGTTCCAATCGATATTGGGCATTTGCGCTGACGCCTGCCGGAGAGCGGCTTCCCAGTGTTTTCGCATTTTGATCAAATACGGATCACCGGCCTGAAACTTGGCGCGATGGCGGATTTCAAAGCTGTCCTTTTGATACATCACCAGTTGGATGGGTGGCCCCACCGAAATATTGGAGCGCATGGTGGAATCAATTGACAGCAGGGCACACTTCGCGATCGCTTCTAAATCGGCATCCACCTGTACGGTGCGATCCAGGATCGGCTTGCCGTATTTCGTTTCACCAATCTGCAAAAAAGGCGTTTCTGGGGTCGCTTGAATACAGTTGCCCTGACTGTAAATTAAGTAGAGTTCTGGGTCTTCTCCCTGAACCTGCCCCCCCAGCAAAAAGCTGCACTGGAAGTCTATATTGTCTTTCGCTAACCAAGCCCGGTCTTGTTCTTGCAAACGACGGATTTGCTGACCAATATAGCGAGCAATGTCGTGAACCGTGGGTAGGGTGTATAGATGGTCGCCGCTATCCAACCGAATATCTCGGTTGAGGGCATGTAACACCGCTTGGGTAATCGACAAGTTACCAGCCGTACAAATCAACAGCACGCGATCGCCTGGGACTGAAAATTCAAACAGCTTGTTATAAGACGAAATGTAGTCTACCCCAGCATTGGTACGGGAGTCTGCCGCCAACACCAACCCTTGCTCAACCCAAATACCCAAACAGTAGGTCATCACGCTTAATCTTTTGATGTCACCTGACCCGCTAAATGCCCCTTGACCTCAGCACATACAGTATCTCAACAAAGCAAGGGTGCTAAAGCTGCCTCTAGCACCCCAACAGATTCTTAAGTTACACTGCGTAACCGGACACCCAAACCGATCTATCAGAACTATCCGCCAGTCTGCTTACTAGATGTTTGGATGTAAAGAATAAGCAAGAACACGGTCGGTACAAATATGAACAAGACGCTCGCAACAAACCCTAGATTGTTAACTTCCATTAGACCCAACCTCCACGCTCAAACAAACAAATTTAAAACGCCCAACCGATACCTAGAATAGCATCTAGCGGATTATTAAACAGGCCCCGGAACGGAACCGAATCCGGTAGCTGTATCGGCCCCAAAATGCGACTGTTAAGGCAATTCACGTCTGTTGTCACCCGAACAAACTGACCGCTGCATTCCGCATCGATCTCCCAAAACCAATAGTGCCAGCACTAGCATCTCCCCAAATCTGACAGCGCCAGCCAACATGGCCAAGATAGCTCAAGCCGTTTTGGCCGATTTAGAATCGGCTTTTTTCGACTTCTTCTCTGGCTTCGTGATCACGCTGACGGGGCCGTTGACTAACGTTTGACAAGCTAATCGACAGTTTTCGGGCCGTTTGCGCAGCTTACTCTGTTCCACATTTGTTTTAGGAGAAAGATTTTCCATACCGGATTCAATCTCAACTACACAGGTTCCGCACTGACCATACCCACCACAGTTCATCATCTTGCCCATTAGGGTGTAGATATCAATTCCGTTTTCGAGCGCCTTAAACCTGAGATTTGCCCCGTTGGCAGCGACAATCTCTTTACCTTCTTTAACAAACTTAATAGTTCCCATACCTTGCATTCCCCCTTAACTGGTTCAGTTATGTGCCTAGTGGTATAAGCCTGACTCGCTCTGGATCACAGAGCAGCAAAGCGATCTGACGATACAGTCTGCCTATTTCCAGGCCAGATAATATCGAACGCTGAACCGCTTGCCTGGAGCCTTAACAATGGTTACACTTCTTTATACGCTTTCATTTTTACATTTCCATGGTCAAACATGACCGGATGCAAGCGATGGAGATTTAAGATCTACTCGTTTTAGCCTGAACCCACTGAGAAGTTTTTAGGTGATGTGTCTGGTTGAGTCAACCATTTGAGTGGTACTAGATCCGATGGCCCTATCAGGTCTAGCATCTTTAATATAGGCTGAAGGCAACTGTTGAAACCTAATCGAGGAGGAGTGTAGTCAATGGGACTACCCTGGTATCGAGTCCATACGGTCGTCTTGAACGATCCAGGCCGACTAATCTCAGTGCACTTGATGCACACGGCTCTTGTGGCAGGATGGGCTGGCTCTATGGCTTTGTTTGAGCTAGCAACCTTCGATCCGAGTGATCCTGTCCTTAACCCAATGTGGCGTCAGGGGATGTTTGTACTGCCCTTCATGGCTCGCTTGGGCGTTACAGAATCCTGGGGGGGGTGGAGTCTTTCCGGTGCCCCCGCTGCTGACCCTGGCTTTTGGTCATTTGAAGGTGTGGCTGCAGCCCACATCATTCTTTCGGGTTTGTTATTCCTAGCTGCCTGCTGGCACTGGGTCTATTGGGATCTAGATCTGTTCCGTGACCCACGGACTGGGGAACCGGCACTAGATTTACCCAAGATGTTTGGAATTCATTTGTTCTTATCTGGGCTTCTATGCTTTGGCTTTGGGGCTTTCCACTTGACTGGTCTTTGGGGGCCTGGCATGTGGGTTTCTGACCCTTATGGCATCACTGGGCACGTCCAGGGCGTGGCACCGGAGTGGGGCCCCGCTGGGTTTAACCCCTACAATCCAGGGGGTGTGGTTGCTCACCATATTGCTGCCGGTATTGTTGGCATTATTGCCGGACTGTTTCACCTGACCGTACGTCCTCCCCAGCGTCTTTATAAGGCGTTACGTATGGGGAACATTGAGACAGTTCTCTCTAGCAGTATTGCAGCTGTTTTCTTTGCTGCTTTCGTGGTAGCAGGCACCATGTGGTATGGCAGTGCAACGACTCCCATTGAGCTGTTTGGGCCGACTCGCTATCAGTGGGATGGTAGCTATTTTGCTCAAGAGATTGAGCGCCGGGTTCAGGCTGATGTTGCTTCTGGGCTTTCTTTAGAGGAAGCATGGGATAACGTTCCTGAAAAGCTAGCCTTCTACGACTATGTCGGCAACAGCCCTGCCAAGGGTGGTTTGTTCCGTGTAGGCCCGATGGATACTGGTGATGGTATTGCTACGTCTTGGCTAGGCCACCCTGTTTTCAAAGATGGAGAAGGGCGTGTGCTGAATGTGCGTCGCCTGCCCAATTTCTTTGAGACATTTCCTGTCGTGTTGACGGATAAAGACGGCATTATTCGAGCCGACATTCCGTTTCGTCGGGCTGAATCAAAGTATAGCTTTGAGCAGACTGGTGTAACGGCTACGTTCTATGGTGGTGAACTGGGTGGTCAAACCGTCACCGATCCTGCAAATGTTAAGCGTTACGCTCGCAAGGCTCAGTTAGGCGAACCCTTTGAATTCGATCGTGAAACCCTTGATTCTGATGGGGTGTTCCGATCTAGTCCTCGGGGTTGGTTTACGTTTGGCCACGCTGTATTTGCACTGCTGTTCTTCTTTGGTCATATCTGGCACGGTTCTCGGACGCTGTTCCGCGATGTGTTCGCCGGTATTGACCCAGACATGTCAGAAGAGCAAGTGGAGTGGGGCTTCTATCAGAAGGTGGGTGATAAGACTACCCGTACAGCTAACAATGCTTAGGCATCACTAAGGCTAATCCCTTGAGGTGCTGCCAAAAGAAATCAGCGATGTAGATTTAAATTCTACGTCGCTGATTTTTTTATGGTTTTGAATAAAACAGGGTTGAAAAGTATCACAGGTTATATCGCGGCGACGGTTTCCCGAGAATATTGACGGTAAAATGGAGGTGTTGGGTTTTTAAGCTAGGATCCTTGTAATTATGGAAGCTGTCGCTTACATCTTAATTTTCACCTGCATCATTGGTACCCTATTCTTTGCGATTGCATTTCGGGAACCCCCCCGCATCACAAAAGACTAGGCTAAAACATCACTGGTTTGAGTGGTCTTCTAAGCCGTGATTAGGTCCAATCCCAATGGATATCTTAAAAGCGGTGACGCTAAAGACTAAACAATCACCTTAGAAGTGAGCTGCTTAATAAGGCTACAAAGCTCACTTCTTTTTTTGGGTGCTCAATCTTATACTTTGAAGTAAGATTCCTAGACTGGGAATGTAGTGTCGCACCCTAACTGGGTAGAGCAGGGATTGACGAAACCCAGTTTGTTTATTTTCTCTCTAGCAACGCTGGAGCGCATTGTATGCACTGTCCGTTTTGTCAGCATCCTCATAACCGGGTTCTAGAGTCCCGTTCTGCAGAAGCGGGGCGCAGTATTCGCCGCCGTCGCGAATGTCTCGACTGCCAGCGGAGATTTACAACCTACGAACGCATTGAATATGTTCCGGTAACGGTGCTGAAACGGAACGGCGAGCGCGAATCTTTTGATCGCTCGAAAGTATTACGTGGTCTGCTTCGAGCCTGTGAAAAGACAGGGACACCCCAGCTTACCCTAGATACCATGGTGGACGAGATTGAGTCCGAACTTCAGCAGCAGACAACCCGAGAAATCAGCAGCGCTGATATTGGGGAATTAGTCTTGAAACATCTCAAACAGCTGAATGAAGTTGCCTATGTGCGGTTTGCCTCGGTATATCGACAGTTTCAGGGCATTCGAGACTTTACCGATACGCTTAATCAGCTCAATACGGCTGCAGAGAAAAATGGTGTGGCGATCGCCTCTCATAGATAAACCACATCCGATTTGCAACCTCAAGTAGGACTGTAGGTTCTTTATCCTTACAAGGAAAGTTATGGATTTGGGTTTTATCAAAATTTAAGGGCAGTCAGTAAAGTATGGATGCGCTTAGCAAATGGAAGATAAAGATCTTTCAAAAAATAACTGGATCTTAGTCCTCAATCAGGCTATGGATATAGCCTGTGCCAATGGTTTTGAGCTTTTGCATTCCTGATACCTTACCGCCACTGCTTTTTAAGGACTGTTTTTCTACGATAAGGGGTTTGGATTGCTCTAAAGATTCAGCTATAATCAATAGTCTTGCAAGTGGACAAGGTTTACCCTTTTCCACTTATTGCCATCTCCTAAGATAAGATTTATGTAGATAGCCGCAGGATATCTAGGTGACTTGAGCGGGGTGCCTCAAGCGGGAAAGCGCTTGAGGCGGGTTAGTGCGTCACGGGGAGATTTATCAGCAATTACGGAGACAACACTAGGACACAGTTAGCATGGTCAATCAGGAAACGAAAGATATTGATATCGGTTTTACTCACGAAGATTTCGCGGCGCTTTTAGACCAGTACGACTATCACTTCAGCCCTGGCGATGTTGTGGCGGGTACAGTGTTTAGCCTTGAACCAAGAGGCGCTCTGATTGACATTGGTGCAAAAACAGCTGCTTACATCCCCATTCAGGAGATGTCGATTAACCGGGTTGATAATCCCGATGAAGTCCTTAAATCCAACGAAGTCCGTGAGTTTTTTATCCTCACGGATGAGAATGAAGATGGCCAGCTCACGCTCTCAATCCGCCGCATTGAGTATATGCGAGCTTGGGAGCGGGTACGCCAGCTGCAAGAGGAGGATGCCACCGTACGCTCGGGTGTATTTGCCACTAATCGAGGCGGTGCATTGGTTCGCATTGAAGGTTTACGAGGCTTCATTCCAGGCTCTCACATTAGCACTCGTAAGCCAAAGGAAGACTTGGTCGGCGAGGAATTGCCCCTTAAGTTTTTAGAGGTAGATGAGGAGCGCAATCGTCTCGTGCTCAGCCATCGGCGTGCTCTGGTTGAACGTAAGATGAACCGTCTGGAAGTCGGTGAAGTCGTGATTGGTACTGTGCGTGGACTGAAGCCTTATGGTGCCTTTATTGATATTGGTGGCGTCAGTGGTCTACTACACATCTCCGAAATCTCTCACGATCATATTGATACCCCCCACAGTGTCTTCAACGTCAATGATGAAATCAAGGTGATGATCATTGATTTAGATGCTGAGCGGGGTCGAATCTCGTTGTCGACAAAGCAGCTTGAGCCAGAGCCGGGCGACATGGTGCGTAATCCAGATGTCGTTTACGACAAAGCTGAAGAAATGGCTGAGAAATATCGCCAGCAAATGCTTGAGCAAGCTCAGCAAGCTGCAGAGCCCCCCAATGGGACTGACGGCGGTGATCATGAAGCGGCTTAAATCAGTCTTGGCCGCTGAATAAAACGTGATGTCCCTGCATTGGATCATCCGCTGAGCCCTTTTCAAGTCCAGATCCAAAGTTTTTCCATGGAAAAGCTTTGGGCTTTGGGCCAGAGGGGTTTTGCCAAACCCATTTGGAAATAGGTTTATGGTCAGTGTCCAATGTGGGGTAAAGATATTTCAGGAGATTCAGGCCATTGTCTTTGATAAGGACGGGACACTGGCTGATTCGGCTCAATATTTGAGAGTACTAGCCCAACGGCGGTCGCGATTGCTAGATGCTAAAATCCCTGGGATCGAGTCGCCTTTGTTGTTGGCTTTTGGTGTTGAAGACGATCGTTTGGATCCAGCTGGGCTGATGGCCGTTGGCAGCCGCTATGAAAATGAAATTGCTGCTGCTGCCTATGTGGCTGAAACCGGATGTAGTTGGCCAGAAGCATTGGCTATAGTCAGCGCGACCTTTGGTGAAGCAGAGCTGTCTCCTGCCGATAAAGCTGCTGCCACCCCTCTCTTTCCAGGATGTCAAGATTTAGTCGTGGCCCTCGCTCGTGCAGGCGTAAAAATTGCGATCGCCTCGACCGACACTACCGCTAACGTTCAAGCCTTTATCCAGCACTACAACCTAGCTGACCACATCCAGTTGATTCGAGGAGGTGACGAAGAGATTCCAATCCATAAGCCTGACCCAGCTCTATTGCTTCAAATTTGCCAGCAGCTGACCGTTTCTCCCAAGGCTACGCTAATGGTAGGAGACTCTCAGTTAGATTTGAAAATGGCACGACAAGCTGGCATAGCTGGGGCGATAGGGGTCACTGGAACGAGTCGTCCCTACCCATCGCTGCCAGACGCAGATAGCTTGATCGAGCAGGTCACCCAGTTGCAGATTAGCGATTAGGCCCCTTAGAGGTCTACATGAAATCGGTAGCAATGGGGTAGGGTTATGAATAAGTGAATTGTCTCCAAGCGTGAAGCATGAAGGCCTAATTTATCGATAGCTCTCTCAATTAGCCAATGGATTCTTTGGCTGCTATCTAGCCTTGACGACATCTACCACATCACATTGCATCAAAGAGAGGATATGCCATTGTCTCGTCGATATCTATTTACGTCTGAATCGGTTACCGAAGGTCATCCTGATAAAATCTGCGACCAAATTTCAGACACAATTTTAGATGCCCTGCTGGCTCAAGATCCTAAGAGTCGGGTTGCTGCAGAGGTTGTTGTGAATACGGGGTTAGTCCTGATTACGGGAGAAATTTCTTCTAATGCCCAGGTCAATTACGTTAATCTTGTGCGGCAGAAAATTGCTGAGATTGGCTATACCGATCCAACCAATAATGGATTTTCGACAGATAGCTGTTCTGTATTAGTTGCCCTAGACGAACAATCTCAAGATATCGCCCAAGGGGTCGACCAAGCTCAGGAAAGTCGGGATCAAAACAGTGACGAAGCCCTCGATGCAATTGGTGCCGGGGATCAAGGCATCATGTTTGGCTTTGCCTGTAATGAAACCCCTGAGCTGATGCCCCTACCCATTAGCTTGGCTCACCGTATTTCGCGGCAACTGGCAACGGTCAGAAAGGACGGCACTCTGGCATATCTCCGGCCCGACGGTAAAACTCAGGTCACGGTCGCCTACGAGGCGGGTAAACCTGTGGGAATCGACACGATTTTGATCTCAACCCAGCACACCGCCACTATTGGCGAGGTCACAGATGAAAGTGCTGTTCAAGCCAAAATCAAAGAAGCGTTATGGCACTCTGTCGTTCTCCCAGTGTTTGAAGACATTGATATCAAACCGGGGCAGACGACCCGCTTTTTGGTTAATCCCACGGGTAAGTTTGTAATCGGTGGCCCTCAAGGCGATTCTGGGCTAACTGGGCGCAAAATCATTGTCGACACTTATGGTGGATATTCTCGCCATGGCGGCGGGGCTTTTTCTGGCAAAGATCCGACGAAGGTAGATCGCAGTGCTGCTTACGCTTGTCGTTATGTCGCCAAAAACATTGTTGCTGCGGGTCTGGCTGAAAAGTGCGAGGTTCAACTGAGCTATGCCATTGGTGTGGCTCGCCCAGTGAGTATTTTTGTTGAGACATTTGGCACCGGCAAAATCGAGGATGATCGCTTGCTATCTCTAGTCAAAGACCACTTTGAACTAAGACCGGCAGGCATTATTCAGACCTTTAATCTCCAATCCTTAACGGCTGAACGGGGTGGACGCTTTTATCAAGACATCGCTGCCTATGGCCACATGGGGCGGACAGATCTAGATATCCCTTGGGAAAAAACCGATAAAGCCGAATTTCTCAAAACTGCCTTGGCTTAGGTTTTTCATATCTAAATCTAAACCCACGCTTGGGCCAATTTCTGCCTAAGTTTCAAGGGCCTGGTTCAAAATTGTGCGGGCCGATTCCGCTTGCGATCGCGCGTCACGATACCTTAGATTGCTTTGGGCAAATTGTTTCAACGTCTTAAAGCCATCCTTCAAATGAGTGACTTGATCCTCGGTGATGGGTTCATCGGTAAACAACAGATCAACCAGTTCTCGGACTTGTAGAGCCTCATCCCGAGAACTCTGCATTTTGACTTTCAGATTGGCGAGCTGACTGAGAATCTGTACCGCTTCAGTGACGGCGTCTTCATCTTTTTGCACAGCTGCGGAGGGCGTAGGTTCTTTCACGGCAATAAATTGCTGGGGGTCAAATCCGTCAGAGAGATTAGTGGGTAACTTGCCCTCATCCATTAAATCCACAAGTTGATCCATGGCTTTATCGCGGGCTTTCTTTGAGTCTTTACCCGTAATTTCAATCAGCACTTCCGGGCTTTGGGCAAGGGTATACTGAACCATGGCTCTAATTAATAAATTTGTACTATAAAGACTTTAGATCCTCCCGATGATAATCGGTGATAACTGTCACAGAACTTACTTGTTTAACCATGCCTATCAGAATGCGAGACCGCTGACTTGTCAACGGGTTGAGACGTTACGTTGAATTCCTTGAGAAGCTGACACAATCATTCGTATAAATAAAACTTTTGGGTTGACGGTCAATAGATATGGCTTAATAATTTAAGGCTCGCTTTTAAAATTCGCTTCGGCGAATTTAGTATCCATCAATCATGCACCAGGGGTTGTCCCGTGAAAAAGCTAATTAAAGGACTGCGACAGTTTCAAAGCACCTATGTCCCCAGTCACCAAACCTTATTGGCGGAGTTAGCTCACGGGCAACATCCCCGCGTGTTGTTTATTGCTTGCTCTGATTCACGGGTCGATCCGGCACTGATTACTCAGGCTGATATTGGCGATTTGTTTGTCATTCGCAATGCGGGCAATATTATTCCACCCTACGAATCGACCAATGGTGGTGAGGGGGCCACCATTGAATACGCTGTTCATGCGCTGGATATTGAACAGATTATTGTCTGCGGCCATACGAACTGCGGTGCCATGAAGGGGCTGTTGCAGTTGGGTAAGTTAGAAGAAGAAATGCCACTGGTTTATAACTGGCTGCGGCATACGGAAGCAACTCGCCGCCTGGTTGCGGATAACTATGGCGATTTAAATAAACAAGAAACCTTAGAGGTGTTAGTTGCTGAGAATGTGCTCACACAAATTGGCAATTTGCGCACCTATCCGGTGATTCACTCGAAGCTGCACCGGGGTGACCTGACAATCCACGCCTGGATTTATAATATCGAGACTGGAGGCATTTATGCCTATGATTCGGACAATCATGCTTTTGTACCTCCCCATAGCCGCATAGCGCCTGAGCCCTTAGAAAAGGCTGGCAAGGTCAACCCCCCCAAAATAATTCCCCAGAATCACTTGCCGGGAGGCAATCGCCTTTCCCGCGAACAGTCTGAGCGCATCTACCGCGGTTCGGGTTCAATGCGAGTTTAATCAACCTCAGGGTTAGTGCGAGTTTAATCAACGAAGCGATTTAACGAACACGCAGTCGGCGAGTCAAAATCACTAGGCCGTCCTCTCGAATCAGGACTGCGGAAATCCAGCGATCGTCAGCTGAATCAGGGGCACTGCCAATTTTGAACAATCCCCCAGCAGAGAGCACATCAAGCTCCACTGGGCGGCCTTCAAAAAAGTCAACACTAGTTGCGCCTTCGTCAATGGCAGCCCCAAGCAGTAAGCGTTCACCTAGGGGTTCCTCCACGATGGCATCAAATTCAAACGCTTCACCCGCGCCCACTTCTTCTGGTAACAGCACATTCACGGACGGGGGATTACTGCCAGCGCTGATCGCATTGCGTTCAGCCAAAATTTCTTGAGAGACCACTTGACCGTTTTCAAATCGCTGACGCGATCGCACCACGGCATCTAATGTCGAACGTGAACCGGTTAGTTCGGTTCCAGTCACGTAGGTTAGGGTTTCGGCAATCAAGGCAGTGCCATCTCGCTCCCAAGACTGGAGTTCGATTCGGTAGGTCAGTGAGTTATAGGTGTCCCAAAATTGTTGCAGTGCTGCGGCAAAACTGTCTCGATCAAACCCGTCCGTATGCGTAAAGTCAGGGCTGTAATAGGTCATCACCTGATCGAGATCTTCAGCCGATGCTGCCGTCTCAATCGTGCTGAGCACTTGGGTAAGTTCTGCTGGAGCAGTCTCGGGGGATTCAGCTTTGGCAACATTGGGGGTAGCCCAGCCCAGGGCAACGCCTAACAACAGGGCATAAATTGATTGCTGAATCGGGCTGATCATAGAAAATCCTCAGTGACAAATAGGTTGGGTTTGATCAAGTCTAGAACCAAGTTAACCTGTTCTAGGCATTGTGGTGTTATGGTTCTAGCAAAACTTTTGAACATTGGGTAGATTGCTAACAGCGATGGCCCCAGGGCAAACAGAGGGAACGGGTTGAACAGATGACCAGGAGACTTTTGATTGCAGCCAGCGGCACCGGGGGGCATCTGTTTCCTGCGATCGCGACGGCTCGTTATCTAGACGACTATAAAATCGAATGGCTTGGAGTCCCTGATCGTCTCGAAACTCAACTGGTTCCTGATAGCTATCTACTTCACACCATCTGCGTGGGCGGCTTTCAAGGCCCTATGGGACTCGGTAGCCTGCGGCTCATCATGCAGTTGATGCAGGCAGTGGTTCGGGTGCGCCAGTTGCTGAAACAAGGACAGTTTCAGGGGGTGTTTACAACGGGGGGATATATCGCAGCACCCGCGATTATTGCCGCGCGGAGTTTGGGGTTGCCCGCGATTTTGCACGAATCCAATGCCCTGCCAGGCAAGGTAACGCGCTGGCTAAGCCCTTGGTGCACAGTAGTCGCGTTGGGATTTCAAGATGCTTCGCTGCGACTCCCCAAAGCCAGCAGCGTGAGTGTGGGAACGCCTGTACGATCGCAGTTCCTCAACCCCTCGCCCGCCCCGTTGACTGAACTGTTAGGAGATCTCACTATACCGACTGATGCACTACTCATTGTGATTGTCGGCGGTAGCCAAGGTGCTCTTGCAGTGAATCGTTTGGTCAGGGCAGCAGCGCCAGCCTGGTTGGCTGATGGCGCTTGGATCGTGCATCAGACGGGTCAAAATGATCCTGATGTGGACAGCTTGAGCCATCCCCATTACATTCACCAGCCTTTTTTCGATCAGATGGCACCGCTGCTGCATCGGGCTAATTTAGTGATTAGCCGGGCTGGGGCCGGAACCCTCACGGAACTCGCGGTGACCCGTACCCCATCGCTGCTGATTCCCTATCCCTTTGCAGCCGAGGATCACCAGTCTTATAATGCTGCTGTTTTTGCCGCTGCTGGGGCCGCCCAGGTCTGTCGGCAAGCCGATTTGACGGCTGATGGTTTAAGGGAAAAGGTAATGGATTTGCTCCGCGATCGCGATCAGCTAGCAGTAATGGCAGAAGCTGCTGGCAACTTGGCTATTTTAGACAGTGCCGAGCAGTTGGCAGCGCTGGTTCGGAAAACGCTCCTTAATTGACCACCTGGGCACCATGACTGCGGGGATCGTCGGGGCGGTCGCGGTCTGCTTCGAGCGGACTGTCAACTCCGGAGGTGCGTCCTACGGCTTGGGCATAGGGTAGGGATGCTTGGACGAGTAGGGCATCGAGATTGGCTGCTATGACGGCTTTGGGTTGTTCACCAATCACTGTGCCCATGGTTTCACCCGTCTCATCTAGATAGACAAAATGGGGAATGCCATCGACTCGGTAGTGCAGCATCTCTGGCAACCATTTGCTGTTGTCAACATTCAGCATGACAAAGTTAACTTGTTCGCCATAGCGCGATCGCAATTGGGCCATATCGCCGGCCATAGCCTGACAACTGGTGCACCAGTTAGCGTAAAATTCCACCAACGTCGGTTGCCGATTGATCAGAGCTTGCTCTAGGGGCACGGCCTCTTCAGCTAATTCTCCTAACGAGGCCGAAGGCGTTTGGGTTTGAACACCAAGCACCACGGCTACGGTGAGCACTGCCGCCACCACCACAATAATCAAGTTCCGCACTTGGGTACTGAGGGGGCGGCTAGGGGAGCCAGGCGCCTGAATTTCTGAAGCAGAATCTTGAGATTGTTTTGCAGAATCTGAAACATCAATTGCCATAGCATCACAATGAAAGTAGCTCGATTTCTAGTGTAACGGAATGGCTTCTAGCCGCCCTCCCAGTTGTGGAAAACTGTGAAAAAACGCGTCACTCTGACTTTTCCTAAACGATCTGTCCACATGCCGATCACCTATCGATTGGCTAAAGACTTTAATGTGGCCGCTAATATCATTCGAGCCCAGGTTGCCCCAAACCAGGTGGGTAAACTCGTGGTGGAACTTTCTGGCGATATTGACCAACTGGATGAGTCGATCGATTGGATGCGGTCTCAAGGGATTGATATTTCCCTGGCCAGCCGTGAAATCTTGATCGATGAAGACCTGTGTGTTCATTGTGGCCTTTGTACAGGGGTTTGCCCGACCGAAGCTTTGACTCTCAATCCCCAGTCTTTTAAGTTGACTTTTGCGCGATCGCGCTGCGTCGTTTGTGAACAGTGCATTCCCACCTGTCCAGTTCAGGCTATTTCGACCAATCTCTGATTTATCTTTGGGACCATGACCAAACGTCGCTGGTTATCATTTCTAATTTTGTTAATCGCCTACATGACCTTTGGCTGGTTCTTGAAGTCTGAGCAGGCATCCCAACTGAGCTGGATTTTATCAGTTACTTTTGCCTTCACCCAGGCCAGCATTTTGACCTTACTATGGCGCCCTGCCCGTGAGTTTGCCCTGCTTGGGTTTCAGTCTGATGCTGGGTATTTTGTCATGGTGCTGTGTTTAGCATCTTTGGCAGTGGCCGCGTTGGCTTGGGTACAGGTGTTTGCCTATTTTTTGGTAATGGTAGCCGCGGCATTACTGGTGCGCGTCGACCTGCTAGCCATGGAGTTTGGCAATATCCTCTCATTTTTGGCGCTTTCCATCATTCCTATCCTTGGGTTGGGACTGAGCTGGATGCTGAATCTCTCCTAACTAAACAACCATTCCAAAATTGTTATAGTTGGCATGGGAGGTAACGCTAGCGATGGCTCGTCACAAGACATTTGAAAAAGAAGCGGTGCTCGAAAAGGCGATGGACGTCTTTTGGCATCAGGGTTATGAAGCGACTTCGATGCAAGACCTGGTAGCTGCCATGGGGATTAACCGAGGTAGCCTTTATGATACGTTCAAAGATAAGCGGAATCTATTTTTGAGCGCGATCGCCCACTACAACCAAACCGTTGTAGAACAGTTAATCTCTCGGCTCATGGTGCCTGGGGCATCCCGCCAAGCGATTGAAGATCATTTCCTCAATGTGGTTGAGTACACCGTCGCAGATAGCAGACATCGCGGTTGTTTAATAACCAACACGATTGTGGAATTGGGGGCCCAAGACCCAGAGATTGCAGCCCAAACGAAGGTTAATCTCCAACGCATTGAAGATGCCTTTTTCAGAGCGCTTTTACGGGCTCAAGATCAGCGTGAAATCAGCCAAGATAAGGACTTGCGGGCGTTATCCCGGTACTTTATCGCAGCAATGCAGGGACTACGGGTCATGGCTAAACTCAATCCCGATCGCAGTGCTTTGCAAGACGTCGTTGACGTTATTTTGGCAGCTTTGGATTGATCATTGAAGACGGGGTCTCCTAGCTCACAGGCGATTCTGACGATCTGCTCAGATTCTTCTCATACAACTTGGAATATTTGTTCCAAAATGGAAGCTGTAGAGAACAAGAGGATTACCCATGAGCTTGACCCAAGATTTAGCCAACCTACTCGAAAGCAACCGAGCCAAACTACCTAGCGACGTGACCGCTACTATGGCTAAAGCCACAGAAGACTTGGCAAACTCTGGCATTGTTGACCGCACTCTGAAGACGGGCGATACTCTACCCGCGATCGCCCTCCCCAACGCCACAGGCAAAACAGTAGATATCCCAGTGCTGCTAACCCAAGGCCCCGTGGTGATTGCCTTTTATCGGGGCGGCTGGTGCCCCTATTGCAACCTAGAGCTGCGAGCCTTACAGCAAGCGCTGCCCGACATTAAAGCCCACGGTGCAACTCTCGTGGCAATTTCTCCTGAGACTCCAGATAATTCACTGTCCACCACCGAAAAGAACGAGCTCGAATTTGAGGTGCTGAGCGACAAGGGCAATCAAATCGCCCGCCAGTTGGGCCTCGTGTTTACACTGCCTGAGAGTTTGCGGCCGATTTACGAGAGCTTTGGCATTGATGTGCCCGCTTATAACGGCGATCAAAATTTTGAATTACCCGTCCCGGCGACCTATGTTGTGAATACTGACGGCACAGTTCTCCACGCCTTTGCTAACGCTGACTACACAAAGCGCGAAGACCCTGCGGTGATTGTGGACGTTTTGAAAAAGCTACCTGTGAAAGCGTAAACCACGGCCAGCTCGAGATGTGGCGTTCTCCCACAGATATCGCGGTAGCCACAAAGCTTTGTGCGCTACCGCGAGCCAGATTGCTTGTGGACTAAGCATCTTGGCGATACTCGGTGCATTAAGCAATCTGGCCAGCGCTATAAAACTCCAGTTTTGGACGTGGCAATGGTTTCGTAGGTCGGTTTGTGTGTTCCTATTTAGTCGGTTTATGTGTTCCTAATTCATGACTCAAGGAGGTTCCTATGACTAATGCGATTAAACCCATCACCCTGACTGCTGAAAACTTCGAGGCAGAGGTGATTCAAAGTTCGGTGCCTGTACTGGTCGATTTTTGGGCTGCTTGGTGTGGTCCTTGTCGGATCATGAACCCGGTCATTGAAGCGATCGCGGTTGAATTTGCAGGCACTGTCAAGGTGGGCAAGGTCGATGCTGACGTTCAGGACTTGCTAGCCCTGAACCATCATGTCACTGCCATCCCGACACTGCTGTTCTTCCAAAAAGGTCAAGTCGTCGAGCGGGTGTCTGGGGTAATCTCTCAGGCCGCGATCGCGGCTAAACTCAATACTCTCACTGCCGAAGTCGCCGTTTGATGATGGGAAATCTGGGGGCGATTGCTAGCCCCCTTTCTTTTGCCTATTTTTTTGAACAGTCATTCAAATATTGTCTAATCGCTCTTCTCTGCCCCAAGTACTTACTGCGCCAACCATGATTGATCTTTTTACCTACACCACCCCCAATGGTCGTAAACCCGCAATTTTGCTCGAAGAAACGGGATTGCCTTACACGGCCTACCCCGTCAATATTGGCAAAGGCGAACAGTTTATCCCTGAGTTTATTGCCATCAATCCCAACAGCAAAATTCCTGCCATTGTCGATCGAGAAACCGACACAACTGTGTTTGAATCCGGCGCGATCTTGATTTACTTGGCCGAAAAAGCAGGAAAATTTCTCCCCACCGACGGTAAAGGCCGCTCTCAAGTATTGCAGTGGCTGATGTTTCAGATGGGTGGCGTGGGGCCAATGTTTGGTCAACTTGGTCACTTCCGTCGTTCTGCCCCAGAAAAACTCAGCTACGCCATTCAACGCTACGAAAAAGAAACCCTAAGACTGCTGAGCGTGCTCGATCAGCAACTTTCTCAACAGCCTTTTCTCGCGGGGGATTACTCCATTGCAGATATAGCGACCTATCCCTGGGTCATGGCCCATGACTATCTCGGGGTCAGCTTAGAAGACTATCCTCACCTCCAACGTTGGGTCAAAACGTTAGGCGATCGCCCCGCAGTTCAGCAAGGCATGGCGGTGTTGAGTCTCTGACTCACTGGCATGTAGCGTCTCTGACTCACTGGCATGTAGCGTCTTTGACTGACTGGCACGTAGCATCATTGCCTCTCTGTTACGTAGCATCGTTGACTGACTGGCACATAGCATCTTTAGACTTCTTGCACGAATGTTTGAACCCTTTGCTGCCCCCTTTTCAGGTATGCCCGGAGGGCTTTAAGCCCCCACGCCTGGGAGACTTTGAAATCTTTTACCCCCCCAGAACTGGGGTGCAAGGGGGGCTGAATGCAGAATGTTCAAGATTCATGCAAGAGATCTGTTGACTCACCCATATTTAGCGTCACCAATCCTTTTATCTTTGGAGCCCTATCAATGAATTTTGTGCAACCTGAAACCCTCCCTCCTGAGCTCAGCGGGCTCGTCATGTCGCGATCGCTAATGACAGATCAAACCCTGTTCCATCAAGGTGCTGCTGCTGCCGATGGATTCTTGTTGAAAACGGGTAAGCTCAAGCTCGTGCGCTATCTCGACGAAGATAATAGCCTGACCTTGACAGTGGTTAAACCTGGGGACTGGGTTGCCCCGTGGATCTTGTTCCAAACCCAATATTCTTGCAGCGCGATCGCAGAAGCGGCCTCTCAAGTTTTAGTGTTCCCCAAGTTCTCCCTGCTGCCTGCGCTGAAAACCCACAGCAAACTGGCAGAAGCTGTCATGCAACAATTAGCCACTAAGCTGGAAACGCTGAGCTTTCAGCAGGGGTTGAGAGACGTGCGCGCTGCCCACGAACGGTTGCGATATTATCTGATCGATTTGGCCACCCCTGACCCCACGGGGATATCAACTGTGAAACTTAACTGTCCGTACAAAGAAGTTGCTGCTGATTTGGGCTTGACCCCAGAAACCTTGTCTCGAGCGTTAGCCCGTCTAGAAGAGACAGGCAAAATCACGCGATCGCGCAATGTCATTACGTTTAACCCTTATCGGACAGCCGGATGATGTCTGCGCTATTCTGCCAAGAGACTGCGATAGAACTGACGCAGAGTATGAACTACTGTCTTCGCAAGGGCTTTGGGTGATGCATCTTTAGATTCAAACCCCTGTAAGTTAAAGGTTTGTAGATGATTAAGCAACTTAGCTTCTTCTAGATCAACGACCCCGTCACTGTAAATTAACGCGCTAATTGATTCCATCAAGCGGCGGCAATCATCTAATGTGGGATGTGCTCCAATGTAAGACTCTACCCACTCATAGCACTGCTCGGGTTTCACGTCGGCTAATCCATGGAGAAGGGAGCGAATATCGGCATCTTCCGCTAAACCTGCCTCTGAAACGACACGGTTAAGATGCTTACGCTCTTCCGGCTGAATTTCACCGTCGATCCAAGCAGTCCCAATTAGGATTTTGAGTAGGGTTTTCGTATCAGATTGAGCGACCATGACGATTCCCACACTTTGCTTGAACGATACCCCATTTTAGTCAATCACGGGCAACATACCTGCTTAATTCCATCAAAGACCCGATGAATCAATCACGGTTTCATGTCCCTAGCGTGTGGGTTGATTGCTGCCGCGATAGCGGAGGTATTCTGCCATCGCCGCAATCAAGCCTGACCCCAGAATCAGAAGGACGCTGAGGGCATTCATGTCAGGTTTAACGCCCGTCCGAAGACGACTAAAAATTTCAAGGGGCAGTGGATTAGCCCCACCACCAGCGGTGAAGCTGGAAATTAACAGATCATCAATACTTAATACAAAGGCCAACAGACAACCCGATACAATCGCGGGCATTAGTTCAGGCAGTAAGACTTTGAGCAAAGCTTCTGGCGGAGTTGCCCCTAAATCAAGGGCAGCTTCTTCTAAATGAGGATCGATACTGTTGATCCGGCTAGAGACTACCACAGCGATATAGGCCAAACAAAAGACCATATGGGCCCCGATAATCGTCCAAATGCTCAGTGGGATTGCAACGGAGGCTAAAAAGACCAGGGTTGCCACAGCGATCGCGATGTCCGGCACAATTAACGGTAAATAAGAAACGCCGCGATAGAGGGTTTTGCCCGGAAACGTATATTTTGCCAATCCGATCGCCATCAAGGTGCCTAAAATTGCGGAGAGCCCCACCGCCACGATCGCAATAAATAGAGTATCTTGCAGCGATCGCAGAATACGATCATCGCTCAATAAGCGAGCATACCACTTGAGGCTAAAGCCTTGCCAAACTGAGGTGTATCGCTCCGAGTCATTGAAGCTGTAGATCGCCAACACCAAAATTGGCCCATACATAAAGCCATACATCAGCAGGGCAACTATCCCTTGCCAGGTGATGGGTAAGCCCAAACGAACCCAGATTGATTTCACAGCAGTTGCCCCCTCACGTCTCTGAAACCGAATTGCGATCGCCGTATTTAAGCAACAACGCGATCGCCAAACTGACTGCCAAAATCATAATCACACTTAGGGCTGACCCTAGCCCCCAATTGCGCGTAATGCCCAAAAATTGCTGATAGATCAGCCGCGAAATCGTCATGCTCGAGGCCCCGCCCAACACTGTAGGCACTGCGAAATCGCCCATGCTGGTGATGAACACGAGCAGCGAGGCCGCCGCAATACCGGGTAGGGTTTGGGGCACCGTCACCTTCCAAAAGGTTTGCTGCGGGGTTGCCCCAAGATCTGCCGACGCTTCGAGTAAATCGGTGTCGAGCTTTTCCAATGCCGCATAGAGAATCAACACCATGTAGGGCAAAAAGCTGTAAGTTAGGCCAATCAGCACTGCCGTAGCAGTATACAGCCAGCCTTGAGTCGGCAACGTCACCCCAGGCAACCCCAGGCGAAGGACGCTTTCCACCACGCCGATGAAGGAATTGAGCAATCCTGTGGGGCGCAAAATACTAATCCACGCAAAGGCCCGCAGCAGTGATGACGTCCAAAGCGGCAGCACAAATACCACCAACAAAAAACTACGCCACCGTTTTGGGGCCATTAACGCCAGCCAATAGGCCACCGGGAAGCCCATCAGCAGGCAGGCCAGCGTCGTACCTGTGGCGTAGAATAGCGATCGCCACAGAACCTGAATATAGACTGGGTTAAACGCCTCATCCAGTGGGTTGAAAATCCGAAAATAATTCCCCAGCCCATAGTCTGCCTGTGGTTCTCCCGGTCTCAGACCTGGCACTAAGCTAATCTCAGCAATCAGCAGCGTGGGCAACACCAGTAGCAATAGCAGCCAAATCCCAGAGGGAGCGAGCATCAGCAAAGGGCCTAACAGATGCTTTAGGAATGTGGGGATCTTCCAAGATGCACTTTTGGGACGGTCTATAGATGCAGTTGACGGGGAAGGGGGGGATGACATAACCAAAAACCAAAAACGTTAGGCACCCGTAATTTGAGTCCAGTAGCGATCGTAGAGTTCTTCAGCAGATTCCTCAACAGGTGCAATTCCCTCGCATCGCTCGATCACTTCGGCTGGTGGGAAAATATCGTCGTTGCTCTTTAATTCATCAGACAACATCTCAATGGCCGTCGCATTGGGTGTCGCGAAATAAAGGTTTTCCACCGCCTTGGCCGTCGCATCGGGTTCTAGGATGAAATTGAGCCATTGGTAGGCTGCATCTACATTGGGCGCAGAGGTCGGAATCGCAATCGTGTCAGTCCATACCGATGTCCCGCTCTCCGGCACAATATATTCCAAATTCGGGTCTTCCTCAATCACCACTGCCGCATCCGATGAGTAAGCCATGACCACAGTCAAATCACCCCCCAATAGGGCATCTTCATAGCCGGAGGTGGTAAAGGATGCGATCGCAGGTTTGAGTTCATTCAATCGGTTATAAGCTTCTTCAATTTCCGCTGGATCATTGGAGTTGTAAGAATATCCCAAGGATTTCAATACGGCCCCTAATGTTTCTCGTACATCATCCAGCAGGGTAATGCGACGGGCTAACTCATCTTGGTTTTCCCATAAATAATCCCAGTCGGTGGGGGGGGTAGTTAGCAAAGTTTTGTTGTATAACAATCCCGAAGTTCCCCAGGAGAACGGAATGCTATGGGCATGGCCGGGATCATAGAGGGGATCTTGCCAGTTCGCCAAAAGGTTGTCTAGTCCTTCAATGCGAGACAGGTCAAGCGTTGACAACAACCCCAGATCGACCATCTCTTGAACCACGTAGTCTGAGGGATAAATGATGCTGTAAATGTCTCCACCACCCGCAGTCAGCTTCGCCTGCATGGCTTCGTTAGATTCAAAGATGTCCACAACCACTTCAATCCCGGTTTGCTCGGTGAAACGGCTCGTCATTTCGTCATCGGTGTAGTTAGCCCAGGTGTAAATGTGCAGCTTATCCGAGCCCGCTGCACTCCCCCCATCGCCTTCAGCAGGCGCTGATTCCGAGGGCTGGACATTGGCTAAATTTCCCCGACAATTTGACAGTGCCATTCCGGTTACAGCCGCCGCAGTGCCTTGCAAAAATCGACGCCGATTTGCCGAAAACTGACGGGAGACTTGGCGATTTTGTCCTGGATAAAACAATCTCTTTCGGGGCACAGTAGTTCACTCCAACATCAATAGCTGACAACAGTTTTCACACAACAGCAAGCTGCCTAACACCACTACAAAAATAGCATTGGTTATGTTCTATGCTGCCAAGGCAAGACAATCCTTCGGTGACCAATAAGCATAGACCTGGGCATGTTGATCGGGGAGTTGCTCAACCCGATTAGGGCGGAGTACGGTCACACAGTCTCCTGTCGCTAATTCCACGACAAAATGCAGGTGGGTGCCCAGATACATTATGTGTTTGAGCCGCCCTGCGAAACAGTTAACCTTATGAGTCGTCGGAGCCTCCAAACTCAGCCGAATTTTTTCAGGGCGCACGCTGACGTATATTGACTGCGATGTCTTGAAATCTTGGTTCGACTCCAACCGTCGCGCTAATACCTTTAACCCTGCTGCAGTCTTCACCCGCAGCGCTGCGGATTCAACCTCCTCTACCCTGCCCTCAATCAAATTGGTATCGCCAATAAAATCTGCCACAAAGGGGGTTCTGGGAGACTCATAAATCTCACTGGGACTGCCCACCTGCTCGATTTCGCCATCCCGCATCACCGCAATGCGATCTGACAGGGATAATGCTTCTTCTTGGTCATGGGTCACCAGGATGAAGGTAATGCCTAATTCTCGATGGAGATTCGACAACTCCACCTGCATCTGCTTTCTCAGCTTTAAGTCCAACGCGCCCAAGGGTTCATCCAGCAACATGACGGCAGGTCGATTCACCAATGCCCTAGCCAGTGCCACACGCTGCCGTTGCCCACCAGAAAGCTGTTTAGGAAATCGCTGTGCAAACGACTCCATTTTGACCAATTGCAGGGCTTCAGCAACCCGCTCTTGCACTTGACGTTTACCACACCCTTTAATCCTGAGACCAAAGGCAATATTTTCCCAAACGCTGAGGTGGTTAAACAGAGCGTAGCTCTGAAACACCGTGTTTACCGGACGGCGATAGGCCGGAACCCGATTAACGTTTTGTCCTTGAATCAATACTTCCCCTGTCGTGGGTTCCTCAAAACCCGCGACTAATCGCAGAGTGGTGGTTTTGCCACAACCGGATGGCCCCAAAATACTGAAAAACTCACCCTGTCTCACGCTCAGGTCAACCCCACGTATCGCGATCTCACCCTCAAAGGATTTAGACACTTGCTGCAACACCACATCAGCCGTTGCCATGGCTTCGGAGGTTTTTAGACTAGCTGAAAGGGTCTGGGACATAGTCAAGGCTCCCCGTGGTCAACTTCATTGTATCCATCGCTTAGTTGCTAAAGAAAGCTGTCCCGAATCCTACCACTTTCGTTCGCCCATTTAGGTTGACCGATTCAGATGGATTCCTGGCTAAGTTCCATGGCAACTCCAGCCGCTGCTCAATGTTAATGTGCCCCATTTTTGCTTAGATAACGCCCCATTTTCCGTTACAAAAGCGCCAGCGTGCGACATTCCGTCTCAGTGGCTGCAACGAGGACGCTAAACTGGTGAAGATTATTAATTTAAACCCCCTTAAGTTTCGGCCATGGCTTTGATGAACTATTCGGCCTCTTCTAACAGGGCTGATAAGAATTCAACCCGCACAGTCGGACGGCAGTATCAGTCAGTCATCTTGATGCTGTTTATTAGTCTGATCCTATTTGGCGGTATTGGCAGTCGGTTGGCCTATCTCCAATTAGTTGAAGGGGGACGAAATCGGCAACTGGCGGACAATAACCGCATTTTGCTGCTACCCAAGCGTCCGGCCCGAGGCACAATCTTTGATCGCAACGGCAAAATCTTGGCTGGGAGCCGTCTATCGCACTCGGTGTCGATTTGGCCCATCGCGTTGCCTGAAACTGAGCGCGATCGCGTGGTCGGTCAACTCGCTAACATCTTAGAGATTCCAGAGGAGGCGATTCAAAATCGCTTAGAACAAGCTGGGTATGAATCGACCCAATCTGTCCCGATTGCTCGGGGGGTAAGTCCAGCTCAGGCGACGGCACTGGAAGAGTATGGCAGCGAACTCGCCGGGGTCAGAGTCGAGGCTGAAGCTGTTCGGAATTATCCCAACGGAGACTTGGCAGCCCACGTCTTGGGCTACACCGGAGAGATGAGCGATGAAGAATTACAGTCCAAAATCGACGCAGACGAAGATTACCGTTTGGGTGACATCATTGGCCAGATGGGTTCAGAGGCAGCTTTTGAACCCCTACTAAGGGGCAAATGGGGGGGACAACAGGTTGAAGTCAACAGCTCTGGTCGGGTCGTCCGAATTTTAGGCAAAAAGCCTTCGGAGTCGGGTCAAGATATTCGACTCACGATTGATCTGGAGTTACAAAAGACGGCTGAAGCTGTCCTGGGCGATCGCATTGGGGCCATTGTGGCGATGGACCCCAGGGATGGTGCAATCCTGGCGATGGTGAGCCGCCCCGCCTTTGACCCCAATATCTTTTCAACCCAAATTACCGATGAACAGTGGACACAACTGCAAGGGCGCACCTTTCCCTTCCTAAATCGTTCCCTACGGGCTTATCCCCCCGCCAGTACTTACAAAATTGTCACCACAACAGCTGCCATTGAATCGGGCACATTCCCACCTTCGACAGTGTTAGCTACCTACCCCTATGTGCGAGCTGGGGGCATTTTATTTTGGGACTGGAACAAGACCGGGTTTGGGCCATTAAGCTTCCCTGGTGCGATGGCGTGGAGTAGCGACACTTTCTTTTACCAAGTTGCCATGAGAATGGGCGAAGCCCCCCTAATCGAATGGTCTAGACGCTATGGCTTTGGTCAGAAAACGGGAATTGAACTGGCGTCAGGAGAAAGTGCGGGCCTGGTACCTGACCATGAATGGAAAAAAGAAGTCCTGGACGACATTTGGTATCAGGGTGACACGATCAACATGTCGATTGGTCAGGGCTTTATGCAGGCAACACCGCTCCAAGTTGCTGTTATGTTTGCCGTAGCGGCTAATGGCGGCTATAAGGTCACACCCCATATCTTGCTCGATAATGCAGAGTCTCAGCAGTGGCGTGAAGATTTGGGAATTAGCGACCAAACCCTTGACATCTTAGATCGGGGGTTGCGGCAGGTCGTTACAGGCGGTACCGGAACCATCGTTAACATCCCGGGTTTGCCGCCCATGTCAGGCAAGAGCGGAACTGCTGAAGCTGACCCCTATGAAAATCACACCTGGTTTGGCGCCTATGGCCCCACGGACAATCCTGAAATTTTGGTGGTTGCCTTTGGCGAACATTCTGGCGGCGGCGGCGGTGCCCTAATGGGGCCCCTGACTCGACAAGTTCTAGAAGCTTACTTCAACAAAAAATCGGTTGCTCAAGGCCAGTGAGTGCCAATTAATAGTGGAAACTCACTCGTCTCGACTATCGTCTGCTGCGGGAGAGGAAGAATCATAGAGGGCGTCGAGCTGTTCACGAGCGTCTTTGACAGAAATCGAACGCATAACCAGCAACGGTTCACTAATCACCTTGCCATTGTCGTCTAGCAGTTCAGGGTGAGGGATGGGGCGTGTCTCAGCCTGGGACGCATTTAGGGAAGACAGAGCACTGCTACTGGGTCGACCGCTGGCCGAGCCCAGGGTAATCAAGTTTCGCACTAAATTCCAGATGGCTAAAGTGGCGAGTACGGTAAACGCAACAATGTAGAGGAGGTGCAGCATAGTGACACTTATTAAAAGGCGGCGAGAGCGAGTAGCCCTACGTAACAAAATTTTAACGTTCTGGATGCTAAGGCGTTATCTGAACATTAGATTAACCAACCATTAAAGCCTTAGCCAAAGCCTATACCGAAAGATCCCATCTAGCAATGCTAAGGAGAGTGGATCAACTCACATCTTCCCGTTAAGCTAGCCCCTCCAAGAGGGCAAGGGTTAGCTGCTTCTTTCAGGCGATAATGAATAAGGGTAGTAACTACTTCACCAGCAGCAAGGATGACCAAAGCAACCCTGTCATGTTTAATTTTAACGCTATTTCTTTAATGTAACAGTTGAGTAGGCTCACAGAGCCTATGACCCTACTCAAGGAAAACGATGAATCTGGATACGACCCAGATTTAAATGTCGAGATCCGTCAGGTTAAGGCGGGGGCCATAGGTTTCGATGAATTCCCGTCGCGGCGCAACGCGATCGCCCATAAGTACCGTAAAAATGCGATCGGCTTCGGCCGCATCCTCAATCTCTACCTTTTTCAAGGTACGCGTTTCTGGATTCATAGTAGTTTCCCAAAGTTGAGTCGGCATCATTTCGCCTAATCCCTTAAACCGCTGCACGTTGTAATTGGCATTGGCGGGAAACTCGTTTTGAACCAGCTGAGTTAGCTCTCGCTCGCTGTAGCAATAGTAGTGATTTCGACCCCGTTCTACCTTATACAACGGCGGACAGGCAATGTAGACATAGCCTTGATCCACCAGGTCACGCTGATAACGATAGAAAAAGGTGAGCAACAGGGTGCGAATGTGGGCTCCGTCTACGTCCGCGTCAGTCATTAGACAAATACGGTGATATCGCAGTTGGGAGCTGTCAAATTCTTCGCCCTTAATGCCGAGCCCCAGAGCTGTAATTAACGACTGAATCTCGGTGTTTTTATAGATTTTGGCGTCGTCGGTTTTTTCGATGTTGAGAATCTTGCCGCGTAGGGGAAGGATGGCCTGAAACTGGCGATCGCGCCCTTGTTTTGCACTGCCGCCCGCAGAGTCGCCCTCGACAATGAAAATCTCTGATTCACCTGGATCGCGAGAACTACAATCTGCTAGTTTGCCCGGCAGCGTCGAAGACTCCAATACCGATTTACGACGTACCAATTCCCGTGCCCGCCGAGCTGCCTCAGCTGCATTAAAGGCCTGAATCGCCTTCTCTAGGACGGCATCAGCCACATTGGGATGGAAATCGAGGTATTCGCCCAGGGTTTCACCGACTAAGGAGTCGACGATGCCGCGCACTTCAGTATTGCCCAGTTTGGTTTTGGTTTGCCCTTCAAACTCTGGATCGGGAACTTTGACGGAAATGACACCAGTCAGGCCTTCTCGAATATTTTCGCCTGCCAAGTTTGACTCATTGTCTTTGCGCTTGCCGCGCTTGCGCGCCATCGTATTCATGGTGCGGGTCAAGACAGCCTTGAGCCCTTCTAGGTGGGTGCCGCCGTCTACCGTCCGAATGTTGTTGGCAAAGCCCAGCAAATTGTCAGAGTAGGCATCAGTACACCATTGCAGGGCTGCTTCTACCTGAACCCCGTCACGCTCTCCCTGAACATGAATGATTTCCTCATGTAAGGGTTGCTTGTCTTTGTTGATGTAGTCGATGTACTCCCGAATACCGCCGGCATAATGGAAGCGGGAAACTTTGGGCTCATTGGTTCTCAGCAGCGATAAACGATAATCAGTAAAGATGATTTCGGTACCCGCGTTGAGGTAGGCCAGCTCCCTCAAGCGACTTACCAGGGTGTCATAGTCAAACTCAATCCCCGTTGTGGCAAAAATTTGAATATCTGGCTTAAAAGACACCGAGGTGCCCCGCCGATCGTCGCTATCAGGGCTGATTTGGAGCTCACCTTGGGGAATGCCTTGGGCGTAGCGTTGACGGTGAACTTTCCCTTCTCGCCAAACTGTGACTTCAACCCATTCAGATAAGGCATTAACCACAGAGATCCCCACACCGTGGAGGCCACCAGACACTTTGTAGCCACCACCCCCAAATTTTCCACCTGCGTGAAGCACTGTCATTACCGTTTCTAGCGCCGACTTGCCCGTGCGGGGGTGGATATCGGTAGGGATACCCCGACCGTTATCGGTGACCGTGACGGAGCCGTCTTCATTCAGGCCAATTTGGATTTGGGTACAAAATCCAGCTAACGCCTCGTCAACGGAGTTATCAACGACTTCGTAGACCAAGTGGTGCAAGCCTCGCGGCCCCGTACTGCCGATGTACATCCCTGGCCGCTTACGAACAGGCTCAAGCCCTTCTAGAACCTGAATCTGTTCAGCACCGTAGTTGGTTGTCATGGATTAAAATACTCCTGGGATTTGGCGCGTTGCCCGCTTTGAGGTCAAAAAATGAAAATCTCTTCCAAAATTGTAGCACAAAGGGCTCTGAAGGGATTCTAGCGTAGTCTCAGATGGCATCTATTGGCAAGATGGATCAGTGATTTAAACGCGATTGAAATCTTTCTACCCTGCATCTTCTATCTTAGATCTAATGTACCAATGCTTAATTGTGATCGGTGGGGCCACCGCTACGGGCAAATCTGGTCTTGCCGTCGCGATCGCCGACAAGTTTAATGGTGTTATCCTCAGTGCCGACTCGCGCCAAGTCTATCGGGAGTTTGATATCGGTACGGCAAAGCCTACTTTAGCTCAACGACAAGCGGTTTCCCACTATTTAATTGACATTTGTAACCCGACGGAAACCCTGACATTAGCAACCTACCAACGGCAGGCACAGACGTTAATTCAGCGATTTCACAGCGAGCGTTGTTCTCTCCCTTTTTTAGTGGGTGGCACAGGGCTTTATATCAATGCGGTGGTTAAAGGCTTAAAGATTCCCCCTGTATCGCCCCAACCCCAGCTGCGATCGCAGCTCCAAGCCCTTGGACAATCCCACTGCCACGCCCTACTCCAGCAAGTCGACCCCGATGCCGCCGTCAAAATCCACCCCCATGATTCGGTCAGAACTTTACGGGCTTTAGAAGTCTTCTATGTGTCGGGCCAGACCATCAGCAGCCAGCAGGGGGAAAATCCACCCACGTATCCCATTCTCTACCTTGCCCTCGATTGCTCCCCAGAGTCCTTGCAAACCCGGATTCAACAACGTACCCAGGTAATGGTTGATCAAGGATTTTTGTCAGAAGTCGAAAGTCTATGTCAACGCTATGGGTTTGACTTACCGTTGCTAAAAACCCTGGGCTACGCCGAAATGCTTCAGTACCTCCAAGACAAGATTTCGCGCGCTGAAGCGATCGCATTGACAGTCAAACACACCCGTCAATTCGCCAAGCGCCAACGTACCTGGTTTCGTAATACTCTTGGCGTTGAATGGTTTGACGCTGATGCCCCTGATTTAATGCCGCAGGTGGCGCAGCGGATAGAAGATTTTTTGAGTTGTCAGGGGTGAGGCGCGCGTAACTGTTGCTGTCTACAGTTCCTCCGGGCCAAGCACTTCGGGTTGAATTACCTCGGGTTCAGAAGCTTCAGTCTCAAGCGGCAACTCGTCCAAATCGGGGAGTTCCATTTGTGCCTGAGCTTCCACGGGGGGAGCGTCGGCCACGGGCAGCAGTTCTTTGTCGGGTTGTTTTTCCAGCGCCAGCGGGAGACGGACGGGGGTTGGTTCGGGAATTTTTTCTTCAAGCTTAGGTTTGGGCAGCGATCGCTCTAAGTCTCCCAGCGGCCTAGGAATCACCATCACGGAATTGAGTTCGCCGATGCGCTCGGCCTCGTGCATGCCCGCATCCATTGCAATCGCCACATTGGATAAGGAGCCGCGCACAATGATCGTACACAAGCCATCTCCAATCGTTTCGTGGGAAACCAGGACAATATCGGCCGATTTGGTCATGGCATCTGCAGCCCCCACCATCGCGGGAAAACCACGGGTTTCTAGCAAGCCCAATGCTTGATTGGTCACCGGGCCTTGGCCCACTGCGTCCAGGTCATCCAACCGGGCACAAATGGGTAAGACTGATTCTAAATTGGGTAACGGACGGGGAATCATAGAAGCTGAGACGAACTGGCCAAACTGCTTTGCAGTTTGGGTTCCGGCTTCAACCGCCATGCGCACATCGGCCACACCACCTCTGACCACTGCTGTACAGTGGCCACCACCAATCTTCTCATAACCTACCAGCACCACATCGGCTGATTTCACCATGGCGTCAGCGGTACCAATGATGGCTGGGAAACTTTGGGTAGCCACCAGCCCCAAAGCCGCACCTTTGGTCCGATTGGCCCGACGCTGGGCCTCTCGATGCGATTGAGAGACCTCCGGATTAGAAAGCGAAAGGGGAGACAAATGGCCTTGAGTTTGCATGGAGAAACCTCTCTAATGGCGAGGTTCATAGGTTGAACGCCCAGGTCTGAACCTTGTCCACATCCAGATCTATAGTTTTCCTTTGAGCTCAAAGCTCAAGTTTTCAAATCGGATGTGATTTACCTTAATTCTATGGGTTCTCAGCGGAAGCTGACCCGTTTAATTTACTCTCGTTGGAATTATTCAAAGATTGGCGTTGGGGGAACAACGTTTGGAGTAATTGATTTACCTGGTGTTTGCCGTAGACATAAGAAAAATTAGCAAGTCCGACAGATTCAGAGTTGGCGGCATGATTGTCTACGGGTACTGGATGTTGAGCCTCTGCGACTTCAGATTCGTCTGTTTTCCCCGTTGAACTTTGGGGAGGTGGCGGTGACTTAATGACTGTTTGCTGACGGCTGCGATCGCCGACTAAAGATCCGGGAGCAATGATGTTATTCGCTGCGATCGCCGGGTTGATCACCGTTGATTCTGATCCAATACAGACGCCTTGAGCAATCCAACCCCGGCCCACAATCAGCGTTCCTGACCCAATGCAAACCCCTTTCTCCAAGCGCAAATCCCCCCGGCGGGCTTGAATAATCACCGACGATCCCAAACAGACCCCTGTTGCAATCTGCAAGCAGAACCCCGGTTCTGCCTCCAAAATTACCCCAGAGGCGATCACCACATCAGGTGCGATTTCGACCTGCCCAACGGTATAGAAAGTGGAAGAATTCACCGACACCGGAGCAAACGTCATAGCAACAGAACAATGGGATTTTATCAGCCTGCCCTACGGCCGTTGGATCGTCGTTTCTAGCACTCGACGCTTGGCTTGGGGATCAACCCCCACGAGCCGCACATATTCACCTGAATGTTCAGACAAAAGCGATTCTAACCTGGCAACCACATCCGCTGGTCGATGGGCTTGAATTGGGCTGCCTGTCTGCCAAGCTCCACTGCGATAACGACGCGCATCAGCAAATTCTGTACTGATGCGATAGCCCTGGTTCACCAACTGATTCACCTGCGCTACCACATCTGCACTGAGCCCGTGACCGCCGCCACCATTGCGACTCGCAAACGCTTGTCCCGCAGCCCGCTCTGTGACCGAGGGCCTAGTAGTAGCGGCTGCCGTTGAAGATGGGGCTGCAACACCAGCCACCTGCCCCGGACGTTGTACGGTCATCGCCCCGACTCGTTTTTTCGCCTGGGGGTCAATTCCAAAAATACGAACGTACTCGCCCGCGTACTGAGAAAGATAATTTTGGATGGCTGCGATCGCTCCAGACTCATGGGTAGACTCAATCGCGGGGCAACTCTGCCAAACACCACTGCGATAACGACGGGTGTCAGCGTGCTCTACCCCAATGCGATAACCCTGATTCAAGAATTGGCGAACCTGCTGACTCAAATCACCACTGACTTGACTGCTGGCAGTAGCATTGTGGCCATTATGGCCGTTACTGGCTGCCGGAACGCCAGTAGCGGCAACTTCGACAGGTTTGCCGTCTCCACGTTGAATCGTCGTGGTTGCAACCCGCTGTTTCACCTTAGGATCGATGCCAAACATCCGCACATATTCGCCAGAATGCTCTTGTAGACAATCCTGCATAGCCGAGAGAACACTAGTTTCGTGGGTAGCTTGAATCGGGGCACAGGTCTGCCAAACACCACTGCGATAGCGACGGCCGTCGGCGTGTTCAGTCCCAATGCGATAGCCCTGGCTAAGCAACTGCCGAATCTGTTGTACCACTGCACCGCTCAAAGTCCCAACGGGGGCTGCATGATTGGCACCAGCCTTTTGCCCAGCCGTGCTCATTCCAGCCGACGCGACGCGAGTTGGCGCAACGTCCACGGGCTTCCCGTCTCCTCGATGAATCGTCGTCGTCGCCACCCGGCACTTCACTTTAGGATCGATGCCAAACATCCGCACATATTCGCCGGAATGTTCAGCAATGCAGGCGTCTAGGGCAGCTAAAACCTCGGATTCACGGGTTGATTGAACCGGGGTACACGTTTGCCAAACACCACTACGATAGCGGCGACCATCGGCGTGTTCAGTACCAATGCGATAGCCTTGGCTTAGCAACTGTCGAACTTGTTGAATCACTTCCGGGGTTAATCGTTGGCTCTGCATCTTATTTTTTCCATTGCGTTCATTGGACGGGCGGGATTGGGGACGACTGGGCTCAGACTGGGCTGGGTTATGGTCAGATGACTTGTCTGAACTATCTGAACTGCTTGGGCGAGCAGCACTTGTCCTCAATGTTTCAGGCATCCCCAGCACCTCTTGGGCAAAAGCCAAATCCTCAGGTGTCACGTTGGGCAGCGCATCTGCCTGTGCTTGCGTGGTCACCGTTGTTCCTGAGGGGATAAATTTTCCGGGGGGGACTTCCACATCTTGAACCAGGACATGCATCATCACGAGGCATCCTTGGCCGAGACGGGCGTTAAAAATAGTTGAGCGGAAACCGATGAAACAACCCTCACCGACATAGGCAGGGCCGTGAATTAAGCTCTTATGGGTAATCGACGCCTGGGATCCAATCCAAACTGAATAGGATTGTTCATCATCTCCTAAGACACGGCCATGCTCAAGGCCATGGATAACAACCCCAGGTTGTATAAAACTACCCTCACCGACATAGAAGGGAGATCCGGCATCAGCACTCACTGATGCGCCAAGGGCAATTACAACGGCGGCACCAACGCGCACATCACCCACGATTTGCGAAGCATCGTGAACCTGAGCACTCTGATGGATCTGGGGCTCAGCCAAGCCTTTTGACCCATGAGTCGGCAGTGCCGCTGAGCTGGGGACAGACATCGAAAATATACCTCATACGCAACAAACAGTAAAAATTTGACGGTACGCGGCATCCAAAACAACAACGTAATCCCCAGGGCATTAGCAGGGGGTATGCGGGCGGTTACGTCCTAGCTGAAGTCCTCTCGCTTGCTGTAAAGCTGACCCCTGCTAATGCTAACGGTATCAACAATGGCGACAACAGCCGCATCAATCGGACGATTGATATATCCTTCATGCTGCCGAGCACCACTCCCTCGACTAATAAGCACCCATTCACCTACGCCTGCCCCAACGACATCAGCCGCGACCTCGTAGTCAGGTAAAAGCTCGCCAACCTCATCTAAAAATTGAACCAGCAAAAACTTGACCCCGTTCAGGCTAGGCTCTTTACAGGTGCTGACAACTGTGCCACGAACCTTTGCAAGACGCATTGCCTAAGCCTATCGACCGTAGGGACGGATACCGCTAACGCTTTCCCTAAACTGCTCTACTGCTTCGGTGTAGCGAATCGGCAACACGAATTCTAGGTTTTCGTGGGGGCGAGCGATGATGTGCGTTGACAGCACCTGCCCACCATTGACGCGCTTGACATTTTCAACCCCTGCAGAAACGGAGGCTTGAACCTCGGAGACATCGCCGCGCACAATGACAGTGACCCGGCCGCTACCAATTTTCTCGTAGCCCACAAGGGTTACGCGAGCCGCTTTTACCATTGCATCAGCGGCTTCTACTACTGCTGGGAACCCAAGGGTTTCTACCATACCAACTGCGATCGCCATTCCTGCTTTATCCCCTTACTAACTACTAAACACTCAACACCGAAACTTACAAACCTTAGCCACATCCAAATGCATAGTTCCCTAGGCTAAAACTCAAATCTTTGAATCGGATGTGGTTTAGCTTTAACGACTGTTTGGATGTTGCTAGGCATAACCATCAGCCAAAATCGCTGACATACCCATGCTGAAAACCGTGTGTGAAATCATTCAGCCAGCCATGGGTGATGGCATGATCCACTCGACACTAAAGCGCTAAGTTCTAAACTGCTCAACAGCTTCCGTATAGCGAATCGGCAGCACAAATTCTAGGTTTTCGTGGGGGCGAGCAATGATGTGCGTTGACAGCACCTCACCGCCGTTGACCCGCTTTGCAGACTCAATCCCCGCAGAGACAGAGGCCTGAACTTCAGACACGTCGCCCCGGACAATCACCGTAACCCGGCCGCTACCAATTTTTTCGTAGCCTACCAAGGTGACGCGAGCCGCTTTTACCATCGCATCCGCTGCTTCAACTACAGCAGGAAACCCTTTCGTCTCAATCATTCCAACCGCAATGGGCATTATCGTAATCTCCTCATGAAACAGGCAAAAAACAGAGAATTATCAGCAAAAAATAAACGCTAAAAAGCATTCGCAGTTTGCAAAAAGTTATAAACAAGATGAAACCTTGCCATACTTCCTAAAGATCTGCTTAAGCCTGGACAACTCCAACGTAATCTTCAGAATAGAAGTGTGAGCATGCTTTGGCAATATAAGCCGCAATGATTGTTGCTAATGTCGAACATTATTAAAGCTGATGTAAGATAATGATCAACAACGGTACAAAAGTATGCAAATACCTGAGTGTTTGCTCATGAAGCTTAGATCACTCAATAGCCCCGCAACTGTCTTCTGATGTTTTGTCTCAATTTCAAATCCCGAGCGAGGCAAGACTACTGTGGCAATGTCCTGTCGCTCACCTCAAAAATTCAGAGTGACTGAGTTGAGCTTGACGCCTTTTATTTGTTTTGGGTGGATTACTTCGGTTCAAGGAATCTTTAGATTTCCTTTAGAAGGCTCCTGAAATCAGGTAAGATGCATGATGAAGAATACCAACAGCAATAGCGTTAAAGTCATCAGTGCAAGCAGTTGTAAGCAGCCTTTTGAGGACTGTTTTGAGGCTACAAAGTCTCGGGTTAGGGTCTGTAGGTTTCATTTTTGATGCGAAGGTTCACTTTCACCCTTGACGCAAAGTTGTGTATTTCCTCCTGTTTAAAGATGGGCGGCTAATAGTCGTGATGAGCAGGGTTGGAGAGTCGCTGGTAGCTGTTTGAGTTGATGGTGTTTCTGATCATTGTGTTGGCCAAAGGTATTGTTAATGATTCAGTTCCTCATTCATGTGAGCTGGTTAATTCCGCTGTATGGCCTCTTAGGAGCGCTTTTAGCATTGCCTTGGTCGAGTGGCTGGATTCGGCGCACTGGCCCCCGTCCTGCGGTTTATATCAATATCTTGATGACCGTTTTGGCTGTGCTCCACGGGGTATTGATTTTTGGCGGAATTTGGAATCAAGGGTCACAGGAAATTACACTGCATTGGTTGAGCGCAGCCGATCTTGATCTGGTGCTGACCTTTGACCTATCGGTGCTTAATCTATGCGCTGCAGAACTGATTGCTGGCCTCAGCTTATTGGCACAAGTGTTTGCCCTGGGCTACATGGAGAAAGACTGGGCGCTGGCTCGATTCTTTGCCCTCATGGGCTTTTTTGAGGGGGCGATGTCAGGCATTGTCTTAAGCGGGTCGCTATTTTTGACCTACTCTTTGCTAGAGATGTTGACCCTATCAACCTATTTGCTGGTCGGGTTTTGGTATGCTCAGCCGCTGGTAGTCACTGCGGCTCGAGACGCTTTTTTGACTAAGCGAGTCGGTGATGTGCTCTTACTCATGGGTGTGGTGACGTTGGCAGCCCTGGCAGGGAGCCTCCAATTCAACGATCTCTACGAGTGGGTCAAAACGGCTGAATTGTCTCCATTGGCCGCAACCCTGCTGGGCTTGGCCTTAATTGCTGGGCCAACGGGCAAATGTGCACAGTTTCCGCTGCATCTTTGGCTGGATGAAGCGATGGAAGGGCCAAACCCGGCTTCAATCTTACGAAATTCAGTGGTGGTAACCTGTGGAGCCTATGTGCTGATTAAGCTCCAGCCGATCATAGTGGTGTCACCCATTACGCTATCTACTTTGGTGGCCATTGGGGCTGTGACCGCTGTTGGGGCTTCTCTGGTTGCGATCGCCCAAATTGATATCAAACGGACGCTGTCCTATTCCACCAGTGCCTATTTGGGTTTAGTCTTCATTGCGGTCGGTACAGAATGGCCTGGCGTTGCCTTTACGCTGCTGTTTACCCACGCGTTGGCCAAGGCGCTGCTGTTCATGAGTGTGGGTTCTGTTATCGTCACCACTAATAATCAAAACCTGACTGAAATGGGGGGGCTGTGGTCACGCATGCCGGCTACGACGATGGCTTATATCGTTGGTGCCATGAGTATGGTGGGCCTATTTCCGTTGGGATGCTTTTGGGGGTTGCGTATGGGCATTGATTTCCTTTGGCAGGAGCACCCGCTGCTAGTAGCAGTCTTTTTAACGGTTAATGGCTTCACCGCGTTGAACTTGGTGCGAGTCTTTCGCCTCGTGTTTTTGGGCGACCCACAGCCCAAGACCCGACGGGCACCAGAGGTGCCCTGGCAAATGGCCTTGCCCATGGTATTTCTGACGGTATTTACTCTAGCGGTGCCGTTAGTGATGGGCAAGATGAGCCTGCTGCCCCCTTGGGCCTATATCAATGGTTATGCAGTCGGGTTGCTGGTGCTCTCTGGCACGATTGGGGCAGGCATCGGCGCCAACATCTACTTGCACAAAGCCTGGTCTCGTTCGATGCAGCGACCCGTACGTATGGTTCAAGATTTGCTGGCCTATGACTTCTACACTGAACGTTTCTATGAAATGACAGTCGTGTTTGCGGTGGATACCCTATCTCGCTTGAGCAATTGGTTTGATCGTTATGTGATTGACGGCCTCGTCAACCTGGTTGGGCTGGTTTCGCTTTTGAGCGGCGAGGGTCTCAAATATAGTGTCTCAGGCCAGTCTCAAGGCTATTTATTCACCATTGTTGTGGGTGTAAGCCTCTTAGGTTTGTTGATGACTTGGACAATGTGGTAGGGCTTTCCCAACGGTTATGTTGAGTGCAATTATTCTGATTCCTATTCTGGGTGCCCTGCTGATTGGCAGTTGGCCGCGGGCCTGGCAAGGTTACCAAGTGCGGGCGATCGCGATCGCAGTTGTGGCGATCACCCTGGGTTTGACGAGCCTTGTCGCCATTCAGTTTGACATTAGCGACCCCGCATTTCAGTTTCAAGAAGCGCTGCCTTGGATTGACACCCTGGGTTTGACCTATCGATTGGGCATAGATGGGTTGTCTTTGCCCCTGCTGTTTGTCAACGGTCTGCTCAGTCTGGTTGCCATTTATAACAGCGGCCATGCGATCGCTCGCCCCCGGCTCTACTTCAGCTTGATGCTGATCATTAACGCTGCGGTATCGGGGGCCTTCCTGGCCCAAAACCTATTGCTGTTCTTTATCTTCTACGAGCTTGAGTTAATTCCGCTGTATTTGCTGATTGCAATTTGGGGCGGGGCTCGGCGGGGCTATGCCGCCACTAAGTTTTTAATCTACACGGCTTTTTCGGGCGTCCTGATTTTGGGGGCATTTCTGGGGTTAACCTGGCTGGGTAATGCCACGACGTTTGATTACGATCCCAGTCTGGCTCAGGGATTGACCCTGATTCAACAGGTCATCCTTTTGGGTGCACTGCTGATCGGATTTGGCATTAAGATTCCTCTATTTCCCTTCCATACCTGGTTGCCGGACGCCCACGTTGAAGCTTCAACCTCTGTGTCGGTGCTGCTGGCTGGTGTCTTGTTGAAGCTCGGCACCTACGGTTTGGTACGGTTTTGTTTGCAACTGTTTCCCGATGCTTGGACGTTGCTATCACCCTGGTTAGCGACCTGGGCCGTGGTCAGTGTCCTGTATGGCTCTTTGGCCGCGATCGCCCAGACAGACATGAAAAAAATGGTCGCCTACAGCTCCATTGGTCACATGGGGTACATCTTATTAGCCTGTGCTGCCGCTACTCCCCTTAGTATTTTGGGCGGCGTGTTTCAGATGGGTAGTCACGGCCTGATTTCAGCCCTGCTGTTTTTGCTAGTGGGGGTCGTCTACAAAAAGACAGGCACCCGCGATTTGACAGTTTTGCGCGGGTTGCTAAACCTAGAGAGGGGGTTGCCGTTAATCGGGAGTTTGATGGTCTTAGGCGTGATGGCCAGTGCTGGCATCCCCGGCATGGTAGGCTTTATCTCCGAGTTTTTGGTATTTCGGGGGAGTTTTTCCGCGTTTGGTCTCCAAACTCTATTGTGTATGGTAGGGTCCGGTTTGACTGCGGTTTACTTTTTGTTGTTGGTTAACCGCGTTTTCTTTGGCCGCTTGAGCATCACAACACCAAGTTTGACCCCAGAGCCCGATGTCTGGTTACCCGTGGTGGGTTGGCGCGATCGCACCCCTGCTCTATTTTTAGCCTTTTTGATCACCTTGTTTGGGTTACTACCCAACTGGGTGATCCGCTGGAGTGAAGCCACAAGCACCGCCTTGGTCAATCCACCATCAGCCGTTGTTGCCCAAGGAATACCCTCAAAAACACCCTGGATCGATATTGCTGCTGAACATCGCCAACCATGAGTCAGACCATCACCGGTTCCAAATTTTCAACCCACCCCTACAGCCTTTACATTGAACGTTTACTGGCTGGAAAGGCCCTATTGCCAGACGGTGAAACCAACGTTCTAGAAGTTGTGGGAATTTTAGACAGCTACGGCGTTGTTTTGGATGCCTATTCTAAAAACCTGATTTATATCGCTGAACACCAGTTCTTGAAGATATTTCCCTTTTTTAAGTATTTCAACGGTGAGGTCTCTTGGGGTAAACTGCTGCAGTATTGGTGGCATGATCGCATCAACTACGAATACGCCGAGTACTGCATGAGAACCATGATGTGGCACGGCGGCGGTGGTCTGGATACCTATCTCGATACACCAGAATTTTCTAAGGCCTGTGAAGTAGCCATTCAGGCAAAACTCAAAGGCAATCCTTTCATGCAAGCCCTCCATCGGGTGTTCCCCGAATTTTTGCCGGAACAGATTCGGCAGTTGGCCTATACCAGCGGTCTGGGTCAATTCTGGCGGGTGATGAGTGATATTTTCATGAGTCTGGCAGAGTGCTACAACCGGGGCCAAATCACAACGATTCCGCAGGTGGTTGAGCATATCAAGGCAGGCTTGGTCGCCGATGCCAGCAAACCCATCACCTACAGCGTTGACATTTTGGGGCAAGCTTACGATCTGCTGCCTAAATCGGCAAATCTAACCTTTCTGATGGATACAGGGGTGCCCTATGTAGAAGCCGTTTTTTTCCGAGGCACACCATTTTTGGGGACGGTCTCTTACAACGCCCAAGCGAACCAGATTTCTCCAGATCAAAGTCGGTTTGCCTATGGCGCACTCTATGCCGATCCATTGCCGATTGGCGGCGGTGGCATCCCGCCTACGCTGTTGATGCAGGACATGATGCACTTTGTCCCTGATTATTTGCAGGCGTTTTACGATCAAACCACCCGTGGACAGGGAGACGTGCGGGTCAAGATTTGTCAGAGTTTCCAAAAATCCATGTTTTGCGTGACGACGGCAGCAATTATAGGGCTGATGCCTCACCCGGCAGATACGCAATCGCCGGAAGAACAGGTTGTGAATCGAAAGTATTTAGAGGGTTGGCTCGATCGTTTGTCAACTTCTCGGTTAGAAGTGGTTCAGATCAGTTGAACGCATCAAATTTTGACGTTTCTCAAGGTTCAACGCAGTCATAATTTCGCTGCTGCCAAATCTTACCATCACGATAATTCCATGATACGGAAATGTAGAGATAAAGACTTTGAATCTATCTTCGATATTATTAACGATGCGGCAATTGCCTACAAAGATGTAATCCCAGCGGATCGGTGGCATGAGCCATATATGACCAAGGAAGAGCTTAAAACACAAATCGAGGATGGCGTAAGATTCTCATGTTATGTCGATAATAATGAAATCATCGGCGTCATGGGAATTCAGGACAAGACGGATGTTGAGCTGATTCGTCATGCCTATGTCAGAACTAAACAAAGAAACAAAGGCATCGGAACACTTTTGCTTCGGGAACTGATCAAAGATTCAACAAAACCAATTTTGATCGGAACCTGGAAGGCAGCGACTTGGGCGATCAGCTTCTACGAAAAACATGATTTTTGTCTTGTTGATGAAGAAGAAAAGAACCGATTACTCAGGAAATATTGGGCAATTCCAGAACGTCAAGTTAAGACTTCAGTAGTCTTGGCAGATAAAAAATATAAGAATTCAGACAAACATAAAGAACCAAGAACAGCAAAATCGTGAAAGGATGTCCAACATTTATTGGTTCCCGAGGCGTCCTTGTTGAACGCAATCCTGGCGAAGTCCACATCACCCGCGGTTCCGCTGTCATCCAACATAATGATCCTAATGCAGCGACTGATGACAATTATTCTCGTGGTTTCAAAATGGTGCAACAAAAAGCCTTGTTTTTAGAAAGCTATTGATTAATCAATTCTGTCCCCTCATAAATCTGATCCAAAGAAATCTCGAACTCAATTGAAGAGAGAACAAGCTCCTGAGTCCTATTGATATATTCCTTCAACAACCAATATCCTCAGAAGTTTTAGAAAAATGTTTCACAAGTACCTGATATTGATCAACCAAAACATATTCCTGAAACTCAGGAATCGTGCGATAGAAGTCAAACTTATCTCCCTGGTCATAATTTCGAGTGCTTTTTGACAGCACCTCAACGATCATTTGAGGATTCGTCACCGTATCTGAGCGCTCTTCGTAAAAAGCGGGTTCCCCAGCAATGACCATCACATCAGGATAGGTAAAGAGTTTACAGCTAGGTATCCATAGGCGCACATCACCAATAAAAACCTTGTAAGGTTTCCGCCGTAGGGCAAGCTTTAGGTAGGCATAAAAATTACCCGCAATATCGTTGTAGTCGGTAGTTCCGCCAGTCATAGGAACGACCTCACCATCTCGATACTCACTTTTGTAATCTGCTGTTTCTTCTAGCTTCAGATATTCTTTAGGGGTGTAATATCGCTGCTGTGTTTGTGCTGACATACATTACCTCTGTCGCCTCAGCAGAGTCTGATCGTTTCTGATTAGTGAACGGACGCAATCTGCGATCGCCCCACAGCATTCGCTAACTTCCGTAACATGTCAGCCGTGGTCTCAAAGTCAACACAGGCATCGGTGATGCTTTGACCATAGGTCAACTGACTTAGATCCTTAGGAATTGGCTGCTTGCCCGCAATCAGATGGCTTTCAATCATTACCCCAAGGATGTGCTTTGAGCCAGCAGTGAGTTGATCAGCCACGCTGTCGAGGACAGTCAGTTGGCGATTGTGATCTTTGTTGGCGTTGGCGTGGCTGCAATCAATCATCATCCGGGGATTGATCCCATCTTTGTTCAGGGCAGCGGCGGCTTGTTCCACACTGTCGGCGTTATAGTTGGGGCCATGTTTGCCACCCCGCAACACCAGATGGCAGTCTGGATTGCCCGTTGTCGTCACGATGCTGGCTAACCCATGATGGTTGATACCTAAGAAATGGTGGGGTTGACTCGCCGCTAGCATGGCGTTGGTAGCGGCTTGTAGGCTACCATCCGTGCTGTTTTTAAAGCCAATGGGCATCGATAAACCGGAGGCCATTTCCCGGTGGGTTTGGCTTTCGGTCGTGCGAGCTCCAATGGCCGTCCAACTAATCACGTCAGCAATGTATTGGGGCGTAATCGGATCGAGCAGTTCGGTGGCGGCGGGTAGACCTAGATGAGCGAGGTCTAATAACAGCTTGCGGGCAAGCCGTAAGCCTGTGTTGATGTCGTAGCTGTTATCAAGGTGAGGATCGTTGATCAGGCCTTTCCAACCGATGCTGGTGCGGGGTTTTTCAAAATAGACCCGCATGACGATTTCCAAGCGGTCGGCGAGTTCTGCCCGCAGCTTCACCAGCTTCTCTGCGTAGGCATAGGCAGCGTCAACATCGTGAACCGAACACGGCCCGACGATCACCAGCAGACGACGATCTTCGTTGTAGAGAATATTGCGAATGCGATCGCGAGTTTCCGCCACTAGCGTTGCTGCTGCCTCTGTCGTTGGCATTTCATGGTGCAACAGCGCAGGGCTGACTAGGGGGCGGGTTTCAACGATGTGCAAATCTTGAGTTTTAGGCATTGGGATGATTTATCCGTGGCATTACAGTAGATGGGTGCTGACTGTTCTGTTCATAAGCAGCTTCAACTTTATTGTGGGGGTTAAGTCTGAAAAAATAAGCTTTTGTCCCAGAGGCTTTATCTTTTCTTTTTGTAAGCCTCGTTACAGATATTGTCATCTAATCCGGAGACCTTTTGCAGGCTAATGCTTCCCCACACCCAGGATTTCCTAACAGTCCCCCTACAGCCGGGCTTGGAAAGTTGCCCAATCCAGTCCTTGCTCTAGATATTGAGGATTGTTTGGAGTATATGGACCTTGGAGGCGATCGATCGACTGAATCGTTGCCCCTATCGGCAGCACTGCTACATCCGGATCAGCCGCTGTGGGGCGCATAAGAGAGCTGGAAAATCCTCTGAAAATGATGATTTCATCGGCTTCTCCATCGATTTCTGCTTTGACTAACAATACCTCCTGGGGATAGCGGAGGGAGTATTGTTCGAGTTGTTGACCTGGCGTGAGTGTCACGGTAAATCCCTCAAACGTTATTGATCCGCAGGCAGGTAGCTATTGATTGATGGCGGTGCGTCCCTGCCGACCTAGGCGAAACATGACGAAATATCCTAGACACAATAAATAGACAATCAGCGCAGCGATGCCCAAAAGGCCTAAGAACCCAGCGGTTGTATTGGCATGAAAATACTGCTTGTAAAGCAGGGGAGGCTGGAGCCAACTTTGGCAAACAGAACCCGCAAAAGCCAATCGAGAGAAGGCACACTGCATGTAAATGGCCACAAAAAGGGTACCCACTATGTTGTACACAGTGACCGCCCAGCGCCAAGCAGTAAAGATAAATTTGAGGGGAGATTGGGGTTGCTCTCGAATTTCTTCATTAAGATCGGCCCAAAACCAAAGACTGATTGGAATCAAGACCCGCGCCATTAGCGCCGCAATAAAGCTGAAGGCAAATCCCCCAATCATTAGGTAGACCGTAATCGCCAGCAGGCTAGCTACCTTCCAGTAAATTGAGAAGAGACGCTGAATGGCCTCGGCGCGTTTAACAAACGCCCAAAGGGATAATCCCAGTGGGATAAAAACGGTGAATAAAACAGCTAATCGATAATCAGCCCACACTAGGGGCAATAAAACTGAGGCATCGTACATGGGTGAATGGGCCTGAACAGGCTTACACAGCAAAAAGGCTGAACCTATGTAAGTTCAGCCTTGCGAATCATAGCCCTAAACTAGGCTTCAGTTTAGCCGTGGGCTAATGCGACAGATGATTAAGTGAGGAGCAGTCGCAGTGCTAAAGCTAAACCTTGGCCACTCAGGGGGAATCCCTAAAGGGGGCATGATCTAGTTATCGTAAACGCGGCACTCGTCGGCATCCGGGTTGTTGTCACAGTATTCCTCGAAAGAGGTTTTCTTCTTTTCTGAACGCTGGTGGGAGGCTTCAGCCTGAAGCTCTTCGACCGCATCCCAAGCGGCTGCGCACTCTTGAGAGCTGCCGCCGTTGACATCACAAGCCTCACGAGCCTGCTCACGTTCTTTTTCAATTTGTTGTTGAATATCGCTCATAGACGTTAAGTGCTGTAACTGCTTACTAACTCGCCGAGGAACTTCCAGAAACCAACAGGCAGAACCTGCGGTGCAAAAATTCCTATCTTCATTAGTTTAACCACCAGAACCGTAAAGCAACAGTGTGGGGAACCTCAAAAGTCTTAAATCATACCGTAGATATAGTCAGCCGTTGACATTAGTTGCCCGTTGAAAGGATGCCTAGGGGGCTAAATCAGACGTTAGACGGCTGCGTAGGAGCACGGTACACTTGAGCTTACTTCACGATACTCAACTCCAGGACGAGATCATCGCGCGCTACGGCTGGACAGGTATCCAATGGGTGCCTGGGTAACTCTGATATCAGGTGACGCTAACATTGCTATCGCGGAGGTAACTCCATTATGACGACTCCAGGTCAAACCATGCATTGGACTAGTGTCTTATCCACTCGGGCATCCCTCGAAACTGCTGTTAATGAAGTAGTTGAGCAGGCTCAGCGATCGCTAGAGGTGCTTCCGGATCTGGGCTTTGTGTTTATCTCCTCGGCTTTTGCTAGTGAATTTCCTCGGTTGTTGCCTTTGCTCCAAGAGCAGTTAGCCATTCCCACCCTGGTGGGCTGTAGTGGTGGTGGGGTAGTCGGGTGTGCTGACGATGGCTCTCCCACTGAAGTCGAAGATAAACCGGCTCTCAGTCTCAGCCTGGCTCATTTGCCCCAGGTTGATCTTCATGCTTTTCATCTCTCTGCTGATGACCTACCCGATTTAGACAGCCCGCCGGATCAATGGGTAGAGGCTATTGGTGTTGCCCCAGACACTAATCCTCAATTTGTGTTGATGGCTGATCCCTACTCTCCTGGAATCAACGACTTACTTCAAGGGTTGGATTTCGCTTACCCCGGATCAGTTAAAGTAGGGGGCCTAGCTGGCATTGGTAGTTTCAATAAAAGCAGCGGCTTGTTTTGCAATAATCGGCTCTACACCGATGGGATTGTCGGTGTGGCGCTGTCAGGCAACATTACCTTGGATGCCATTGTGGCCCAAGGATGCCGTCCCATTGGTCAGCCTTACCGCGTGGTCGAGGGGGAACGCAATGTAGTGCTAAAACTCGACGACGGCACTGAGCAGGGTGTTCACTCGGTGCGACCGCCGATAGAGATTTTGCAGGAGCTGTTTGAAACCCTGAGCGAGGCTGATCGTCAACTGGCCCAGCAATCTCTATTCATTGGGGTCGAGCAAAGTGGCTTTAAGCCCACTCTGGGACACGGAGATTTTTTGATTCGCAATTTGCTTGGGGTTGATCCAAGGTTGGGGGCGATCGCGATTGGCGATCGCGTCCGGCCAGGGCAGCGGGTTCAGTTTCACCTGCGCGACGCCCGCACCTCAGCCGAAGACCTTGACCTATTACTCAGTCGCTACCCGGCAGTTCCCTTAGCCAGTAATCCAACAGCGATGGGAGCCTTGATGTTTTCTTGTATGGGACGAGGCGAGGGCCTCTATGAAACCCCTAGTTTTGATGCCCACCTGTTCGATCGCTATCTGAAGCAGGTTCCCCTTAGCGGCTTTTTCTGCAACGGTGAGATTGGCCCGATTGGTGGGACGACCTTCTTGCATGGGTATACGTCGGTTTTTGCCATTTGCCGCCAGCCTGATTAGGCGTTGAAAGAAAGAAAAGTAGTTTGGTGACCTCAGCCAGCGTTGATGATGGTTTTCAAGGTCATACCCGATCTGAAAATGCACCTTTGAGTCAAGAAATCCCAGTCAGGATAGGCCGCTTAAGCCGTAACAATCCCCTGCGCTGCCGCCCACTCCCCAAGATCCTGCTGCCCAATTGCCGCCGCCATCAAATCCGGAAACTGATCTGGCGTACAGGCAAAAGCCGGACTACCCAAAGTCGCGAACCGAGCTGCGTTTTGATGGTCAAACATGGGTGCCCCATCGTCATTGAGCGCCAGCAGCGTAATTATCTGCACTCCAGAGGCAAGCAACGTCGCAACCCGCTTAAGCATCGCGTCAGTGTTGCCCCCCTCATATAAATCGCTGATCAATACCAAAATCGTTTCACTGGGTTGACGTACCAACCCCTGACAGTAGCTCAGCGCTTGATGAATATCTGTGCCGCCCCCCAGCCGCGTCCCAAACAGCACATCTACCGGATCTTGCAGCATCTCGGTCAAGTCCACCACAGCCGTGTCAAACACCACTAGATGGGTACTTACCGCTGGCAACGATGCCAGCACTGCCGCAAAGATGCTGGCATACACCACCGAAGTTGCCATGGAGCCACTTTGATCGATGCACAACACGATATTGCGCAGGCTTGAACGCTTGCGACCATAGCCAATCAGGGTCTCGGGGATAATGGTGCGGTAGTCGGGCTGGTAGTGGCGGAGGTTAGCACGGATGGTGCGGTGCCAGTCAATTTCGTTATGACGGGGGCGGCGGTTGCGAATGGCGCGATTGAGACTGCCCGCGATCGCTTGCTGCATCGGATTCTTCAACTTGCGCAGCAGCTCATCCACCACTTTTTGCACCACCAGTCGCGCGGTTTCTTTCGTTTTGGCCGGAATCACGCTACCCAGGGAGATCAGGTTGGCCACCAAGTGTACATCAGCCTCAATCGCCTCCAGCATTTCGGGTTCCAGCAGCATTTGGCGCAGATTAAGCCGTTCCAGGGCATCCTGCTGCATCACCCGTACCACTGAACTGGGGAAATAGTTGCGGATGTCTCCCAACCAGCGAGCTACATTGGGTGCTGATTTGCTCAATCCGCCCCTGCGATCGCCCGTTGAATCCGCATCATAGAGCGCCGATAGTGCCTGATCGATCGCGGTATCGATGCTGCCCAGTTGAAAGCCTCCCTCAGTGCCAATACCATCCGCGTCTTGTCCACCCAAAATCAGTCGCCAGCGGCGCAGTCGCTCAGTTTCAAACTCTGTCATGACATAGCCTTCAACATGATTTAGGAGGTCGCTTTTTCAAGAGATTGGTGGAGCTGTTCAACACGGGTCGATCCCCCCTAGCCTCCCTGCAAAAAGGGGGAACCGGACTCAAAGTCTCCCTTCTCAAGGGGGATTTAGGGGGATCGATGCTGATCTGTTTTCACGCTTTGATGTTTCAAATGGGTTCTGCTCAGACCCGAGCAGCAATTGAGCAATCAATGGCAGTACTGTTTCAGCGCGATCGCGATCGAAGCGATCGCCCCCATCAATCCCTACAGGTACCTCAATCGAACCGCCCTGCCGGACTTTTTCACCCATTTGGCGACGCTCTGGAGCAGTAAATGTGGCAAAGGTGCGGCGTAGCAGCGGCAACAGCGTCGTGAACGCCCCCTCATTCAACGTCACAATCCAGCGATCGAGCACTGTCCAAATGGCATCGTCATGGAGCAACAGCAAACCACTGCCCTTCAAAAAACCTTCGATCCACGCCGATGCCTGCACCAAATCGCTAGCCGTCGACAGGGCAAAGCTGAGACGACGAGCAGCTTCCTCTGAGTCAATTTGATCGTCGTCGAGCAGCAACCGACAGCAGCGTCCCGCGAGTAAGCCGTGCAGATCGACTTGATCCGCCAGTTTCGTTAGGGTAGCCAACCAGTTTGCCTGATGCTCCGCGTTTTGTAGTAGCTTGATTGCCCGGTGGGTTCCCATGAGATGCTGATCCATCGCTGCCGCTGCATCATCGTCTAGAGAGGCACAAGCCCCGGGTAAACCAATACAAATGCGGAGCACTAAGCCATGCACCACAGGGCGCACGATCGCGCTATCGGTTTGACGTACGTTGCTGTAGCGCAGAATGTTGGCCAAGGTTGGTAGGGCAGTCATCAGGTGAGCAATGTCGCTGGCGACAGTCGCGATTGCCTGCAGTTGGCGCATTAACAGCGGCATCGCCTCAGTGAGTTCTGCTAGCAGTACCTGATCAAGCAGGGCGGTCAGCGTGGGCAAGTCCGAACTCGATTCTGCCTGGGTGATTGCAAAGGCAGTAGCTGCTGTTTCTACCGTGTTGCCCCAGCGCGAGGCTTCGATGATGGCAATGGCAAATTCCGGTTCCCAACATAGCCGCCATCCTTCTCTAAATGTGCCTGTGCTACTGGTATGGCTGGGGATGCCCCAGGCAATCTTCAAAATAGTGAGGCGGTGCAGCAGATGCGATCGCGCCAAGTCATTTTCTTTCCGCAAATCCAGTTCCAGCAACTTTTCACTCGCTTCGGGTTTGAGGCGTAACCGCTTTTGTAACACCTGTAAGTCTTGCTGTAGGGGCACAATCGGGGCATCTTGGGGAACGGTGCCTAAGCGATCGCCCACGATCAATTTGTCGTGGATCAGGCGCATCGGGGCGCGATCGCCAAAACACAACACCGCTTGGGTGGCTTCGTTGAGTTCATCAAGGCTGGGCAGGGGGCGATCGCGCAATGCCGCCAAAGACTCTGCTAATCGTACGGCTTCAATCACGCTAGCTGATGACGCATCGATATCTTCTTGTCTGAGCAACTGCGCCACCTGCGTCATCCAGCGAATCGCAATTTGATCGCCATGGTGCCATAGATGGTGATACCATCCTGGCGACTCTACCCCTGCCCCATAGCCACTGGTGTAGGACAGTCGTCCATAGCTCCAGGGCACCCAGGTGGCTTTTACCTTGAGCTTGGGTAACCCTTTGAGCAGCGCGTTGTCTTGTTTCACAGCAGGCGTAGTGTTGAGAACGGGCGCGTGCCAAGCACCACAAACCACGGCAATATTTTCGAATCCCTCCTTTTGAGCCTGGCGAATAACACGCCGCATATAAGCTTCTCGCTGGGCTTCGCGTCGATCTTGGGGATGGTTAAGAGCGGGCGGATCAACGGCATCGACTTCTGTGCGTAGGGCTGTCATCGCTTCTAAGATAGCGGCGAACAGGTCAGTGCCATCTTGCCGCTGCTCCACGATATGCTCCCACCAGCGTTCGCCATCGGTATAGCCTGCGGCTTCAGCCAACCACGACAGGGGATCTCGACGAATTTTGTGGATCAAGGGCGAGGTCATGTCACGCGGCTGCTTGCCATCGACATCGTCAGCTATCTCGGGTACTGCTGGGGCTGCCTCAGAATCAGGGGATGATAAGTAGTTAACTGGGTTTTCACCTGTGGGCTCAGATAGCATTTGCGGAGAATCAGCCGTTGCTTGGGCCGCTTCTATTGCCTTTTGCTGAGCAAACTGGTGGGTCTGGGGTAGATCCATAAACCGCACCGGAATGTTTTGAGACAAGCCATACTGAATCGCTTGCCACTCTGGAGAAAAGCGCGCAAAGGGGTAGTAAGCTGCCCACTTCAGCGCATCGAGGGCATAAATCAATAGGGCAACAGGCGGTTGCAACTGGTTGTGGGCGATCAGTGAGATAACACTGTCTCCCTCAGGTGGCCCTTCCACCAGCAAGATATCAGGCTGCATGGCGGCTAAAGCCTGCCTCAGACTCCGCGCCGACCCTGGCCCATGGTGACGAATGCCAAAGACTTGCATGATCTAGGTGTAAACCACATATCCGGCAAGGCCCGCCAAGCTACCCGCCTTGGTTAGGCCCACAATCAACCGGGGAAAAACACAGCCCAAGTTGTAATTACTCAGCATGTCATCACCAATTTCAACTAAGGAAACGCTGTGGAGATCGTCATGCTGGTTAAACCAGTTTATTAGGGACTGCCATACCTGTACCCCTTCGTTAAATTCAGCCTGTTCATCGGGGTTGAATTCTTCTAGGGTTTCTGTATCCCCTGTGACCAAGGCTTCGGGATAACCTTCATAATCTTCGTCCAGCAATTCCCACCAGCGCCCTTTTTCTACCAGGGGGGAAATCAAAATTTTTGCGGGGGGGTAAATAGTGCCGCCAAAAGCACTGCGAATGACTGATTCTGTTAAGTCTGTCGCGATCGGTTGATCAAGATTGGCTGTAACAAAAAAAGGATAGAAAAATACATCGCTGGCTTCAGTGCCCATGCCGACCTCAATGCCATCCATGAGTCCGGCGGCTTCTAAGGCAATCTGTTGGCAACGATCGATCTCTGCTGGATCGTGATTGTGAACAACTGGATCGCCATCACGACATAACCTACCACAGGTATAGGCCACAGTACGTGTCGAGAGACAGTTGTTAGTCCATTCTTGGTGCGGGTCGTTAGGGTCAACCTTACCTTTTGGCGCTTCGGAAACCCCATAAGTTTCCATACATTCTTTGAGGCCCATCAAAGGCAAGTCATCGCGTTGGCAATTTTGAACGGGTTGAACACTCATACTGATAGATTTCCTTAGATCTACACTAATTCCCGGCAAGCGCGATAGAGATCTTTCCAACCGTCTCGTTCTTTCACTACGGTTTCTAGATATTCGCGCCACACCACCGCATCTTGCACCGGATCTTTAACCACAGCCCCCTGAACCCCGGCGGCCAGATCTTCTGAGTTGAGGGTGCCATCGCCAAAGTGGGCCGCTAAGGCCATGCCGCTATTCACCACAGAAATCGCTTCAGCCGGGCTGAGGGTGCCGCTGGGAGATTTGAGCTTAGTTTTGCCGTCTTCGGTAGTACCCGCCCGCAGCTCGCGGAATATCGTGACCACCCGCCGAATCTCACTCAAAGCGGGGGCTTCCGCTGGCAGTTCCAAGGCTCGACCTAGACTTTCAACCCGCTTCTGCACAATGCTGACTTCGTCGTCAGCGGTGGCTGGGGTCGGCAAAATCACCGTATTGAAGCGCCGCTTCAGAGCGCTAGACATTTCGTTAACACCTTTATCGCGGTTGTTAGCTGTCGCAATCAAGTTAAACCCTTTTGTAGCCTGCACCTCTGAATTGAGTTCAGGGATCGGCAGCGTTTTTTCAGACAGCACAGTAATCAGCGTATCTTGCACATCGGCCGGAATCCGAGTCAGTTCTTCTACCCTGGCGATTTGCCCTTGCTGCATCGATTGCATTAACGGACTCACCACTAGTGCGTCCATTGAGGGGCCATCCGCTAAGAGTCGGGCGTAGTTCCAGCCGTAGCGTACCGCTTCTTCACTGGTGCCTGCCGTTCCCTGAATCAGGCGGGTAGAATCGCCTGAAACTGCTGCCGTCAAATGTTCTGACACCCAAGACTTACCCGTACCAGGGACACCGTAGAGCAGTAGGGCGCGATCGGTAGTGAGGGTCGCGATCGCGACTTCCATTAATCGCCGACTGCCGATGTACTTGGGCGAAATTTCAAATCCGTTATCCAACTCACCGCCCAATAAGTACAGCGATACTGCCCACGGCGATAGTTTCCAGTTGGGTGGTCGTTGTCGGGTATCGGCCTTAACGAGTTCAGCCAATTCTTCAGCAAACTGCTGTTCAGCGTGTTGGCGCAGGAGTGTGGACGGGGAGGCCTGGGACATAGTGAGTTGAGAGTTACTAACTAAACCACTCTACTCACTCTGCCTCACCTGCCCCAAAAATGTCATCAACTGGCAGCTTGAAATCATTCAGGACAGATGACTCCAGAATTTGCCCACTGACAAGCCGCTGTAGATGATATTCACCCGCTATCAAACGGCATACCGTAATCGTTGGTTGCTTGGGTTGACCGATATAGCGCACCGCACCTAATGCTCGGTAATCGACAATCCAGTATTCCGCAACGCCCATGGCCTCATATTCCACCAGCTTGTGACCGTAGTCATCGCGCCAATTAGTACTCACCACTTCCACCAGAAGCGGTATCGTTGTTCCAAATTGAATGGTTGAAGCACTCGACCAAAGTGGTTCATTCACCAACTCACGCTTGTCAAGCACCACCACATCTAGTCGATAGCCAGAATCAGGCAACTTGGGTTTGATCAGGCAACTTTTAGGAATCGTGTAAGGTAGCTTGCGCTGCCGAAAGTACAGGGTTAGCTCCTCGGCTACAAAAGCACCGACTAGTTCATGCGCTCCTGTCGGTTGCACCTCAACGACAACTCCGCTGTAGAGTGCATACTGCCGACCCTCTTCTGGAACCCAATGAATAAATTCCTCAAAGCTGACGGGTTCATCTAAAGCCTGAACCATCGTGAGATCTAGCCTCTCAGTTCCATTGCTTTAATTCTGACATAGCCAGTCAGGATGACTGCTGCTCATCCAAATCCCTTATTCCAAATCCGAGTCTTTTTCTTTGAAACAGCGCGTGGACTTTCTTGCTTAACCCATTCTTCAGATGGAAGCGGTTCCATGACTGGGGGTTCTTGATCTTCACGAAACCAACCACCCATCGTCATGCGTAGTTCTTCATAGCTTTTGAAGTCGTGACTAAACTCCCGCATTTCATTCAACGGAAGAGGCTTTTCAAGAGTTTGCCGCCATTTTTGCTTCTCCAGCGTACCCATGATCAGATAATCATTACCGATCGTGTCAAGCTCCTGCTGTAAAAACATCACCGTTAAGTAATGTTCAATTTCATGCTTATGCCCTATGAGTCTGTCGCAGACTTTGCAGTAACGGTTGGTGTAATTAAGTGTGATCAAAGTCATGGGATTAACATGAATGATCAAAGGTAATTTACGTTGCCCCGTTTTATTTTCACAAACTGGACATTTGTTAAACCGCATATCAGGATATGGATTAAGAGAAAAATGATATTGCGGTGGCAAATGACCAAAATGATTCTCTTGCCCCTTCCTAGCCATCTCGCGACGTCCAAAACACGTTATTGATTAAAGATCTTATATGTTTGCTAGCGTTTCGCAGATGATTTTGAACAAAGGCCGTATGCTTGTCACTGGCTCCATGCAGTCTTGCTGCATGCGGCGGAGACGAGCAAGGATAATCCCATTGGCCTGATTATCCTCATTGGCTTGAGGACAGCGATCCAATAAATCCTCTAACAAACAACCAAAGGCCCTGACTTCCAATCGCTCCAACGCTTGGCCCATAGCCGAATTCGCTGGATTGTAGAAAGAAGCTGCACCAAAGTCGCCCAGACAACTCTCACCCGTCTCGTTCGCCAAAATGTTGTGGGCATACAGATCGCCATGCATGATGCCGTTGGCATGAAGGTGAGCAACAGCCGACGCAATTCCCCGTGTCATCTGCAAAATAAACGGCAGCGTAAAAACGGTATCGGTATTGTAGGTATCCCTTGTGCAAGTGGTTAAACTGGGAGGGCCGCCCAGATTGGTATAGTCAGGGGGAATGAATGAAAAGACTAGCCCTGCTGTGCTCCCCAAGTTTTGATCTGCACTATTGCTAAAGCTGGAGTCTAGCTTGCCCAACACAGTAACTAGATTGGGATGGACACCCGCCGCGATACAAGCCCGCATTTCATCCAAGGGCGATCCATCGCTGGTGATTTCTCCCTTGAATAGCTTGATCGCCACGTTTTGAGGCTGTGCGGATTCAGATTCGGTTGATGCCCTTGAAGGTTTAGTCCACAGCCTTTGTAGATGACGCCAGAGGCACCTTCGCCGAGGATATCGTCCAGTTTTAGCTCAGTTGCCTTGATGGTGGGTAGCGATCGCATCGATTTCACTTCTATCGCTAACGTATCCGCATCACAGCAGGGATTTCCCGCATAGGCCAGCCAGGATAGGCGCGGCAGCGTAAATAACCACTCCGGTAGCTTCTGAAGCCGATTTGCTGATAGCCGTATCAGTTCTAGATTTTGGCAAGCAGCCATTTCATCAGGGAGAGATTGGAGTTGATTTCCGGCGAGCATCAGCTTTTGTAAGGTGCTGAGTTTGCCAATGGCGGCAGGGAGTTTTTGGATCTGATTATTGGTTAAGATCAGCCAGCGAATGGTGGGTGACAGCACATCAACTGTTGTGATCTTATTGCCCTTAAAGCTCGCCATTGAGAGGGCTGGACAGGTAGCAAGTACTGCTGGAAATGTCTCAAAATCGTTGTTATTGCAAAACAAAATTTTGAGTTTTTTTAATCGCCCAAAGGTCTCGGGCAGAGTATGTAAACGGTTATTAGATAAGTCTAAAATTTCTAATGAATCTGCTAACTCAAGAATTTCCATCGGAAATTCAGTCAACTGACAAGACAGATTTAAGCGTTTGTGGCCTACAAGCTGACCTGATCGAAGTAAGTCTAGGGGGTTCATCTATGGGAGGTTCATCTATTTGATATCCATGTTAGGGGTCACGAGAGGTTGCTGGCTATGAACAACGTACCAGGCACGAGGGGATATGAGGCAATCAAAGATGCATTCATTGAAGTTAGCCAAGCGCTAGACTTTGCGGAGATCAACAAGGACTTCCTTGAGTATTTACCATCACTTCCAAGTCGTGTGCTGGATGCCGGGGCTGGAGTCGGTCAAAACGCTGCCGCTCTGGCGCGGCTGGGGTATTTGGTTGTTGCTGTCGAACCCCTGCCAGCGTTCCTAGATGCAGCTCGATCGACCTATCGAGACCTTAACGTGATCTGGGTCAACGATAGCCTTCCTGGGTTGCGTAAGCTGGGGGAGGCATCTGGAATGTTCGACTTTATCCTTGTTGATGGCGTTTGGCACCATCTCGATGACGAAGAACGATCGCAGTGCATGGCGCGATTCTCAACCCTCTTAAATGATGGCGGTGCTTGCGCCATATCCCTACGACATGGCCCTGCTGGAGCTGGGACGTACATATTCCCTACAGATGGCAGAAAAACAGCTGTTTTAGCAAAACATTATGGGTTGAGGGTTTTGCTGCATCTAGCGAATCAGCCCAGCAAAATGAGAAACAAACCGGGTGTGACTTGGACGCGGATGGTGCTTAGAAAAGAATAGATTGGAGGAGTTTAGAGTCTAATTGTTTGGCACCCAGAGGTTTGTGGCCTGATGGTTCTACGGCTGTCTTTGAAAGCAGTTCAAGTCAGGGTCAATTTTTTTAGGGCGTCCGTGACGTTGTCTGGTGCATATCCCATGGTCAAGGCGCGGGCACTATCCAGGGTCAAATCCGGGGCACGGGGGGCACTGAACTTTAGATCGGCTTGGTGACCGGGGTGCAAACAAGACTCATCCGTCCCCACTGCGGCCACGAGCTTTTGCCCAAATGCATAGCGTGATAGGCGTTCTACGCCGCCTAAATGGAGCAGCCCCTGAGTCTGATTCAGCGCTAAAAGAATTCCCTTAGCGGCATCACAACCGCTGACGGGTGTCCGAAACTCATCTACAAATAGATTAATCTGGTCGCCGCTACGCAATTTCTGCAACAGACCTTGCAGGAAGCTGGGCGCGGTTGGTGCAACGCCGAACAGCAGGGGCATCCGACAAATTAAGGCGGTTGGCTGCTGAACCAGAATTCCTTGCTCAGCAGCGACTTTCTGTTCCCCATAGATATTGATTGGCGAGACCGGATCGGACTCATGATAGGGGGCATTAAGTCCATCAAAAACCTGTTCTGTGGAGATAAAGGTGTAGGCGATGGCGCGATCGCGGCATAGCGTCGCCAGATTAATAGAAGCCGTAACATTGATGCCATAAGACCCCTCTGGATCAACCTGGCAATCATTGGGTCGCGCCCTGGCTGCGCAATGAATCACGGCATCAGGATTGACATCATTCAGCACACCCTTAAGTGCTTGAACATCGGTTAGATCCAAGGTATGCAAAACCACTCCAGAGATTTGCACCGGATGTGTATGGCGAGTGCCATGGACATGCCATCCCTGACGCTGGGCTTCTTGGCACAGATGCCAACCCAGAAACCCACTTGCACCAGTGATCAAAAGCTTCTTCACAGAATTATTGTTTTCTACTGGCCTATTTTATGATCTTGCTGAAATGTCTTAGCTCTGGATCCTTAATCGATATCAACAAGCTGAAAGTATTAGGATACGGACATTGAATAGGCATCCTGGGTATACCGGAGTTGAGATTATTCTGGGGGATTAGATGAATAGCCCTTTTGTATAAATCTAGGCACTCGTCTGAGGGAGCTGGCAGTTGTAAATCGAAGCAATCAGATTGAACCTCAACCCCAACCGTCTCCGCCGCTTGCGATGAGAGCGAAAAAAGTGGAAAGCACGCTTCCCCGCTTTGTTTCACTCTCGTTGTCTTTCTGTTGAAAGCTGCGTGGCCATTTCAGTGCGAGAAGAGACTTCAAGCTTGCGGAATATTTTTTTCAGCGCTTGCTTGACAGAGTTCTCAGTAATCCAAAGTTCTGCACCGACTTCTGCATTTTTCTTCCCTAAAGATACCAGATCTGCGATCTGACGCTCACGGGCGGTAAGGCGCGCTGATAGAGGCGTTGCATCACTATCAACCAAGTTTTTTGAGACGCTAGGAGATTGTTGGATGCGCACGGTCGCTGCCCATACCGATAGGTGCAGGCATAGCGCACTCACGTCGGCTAGATCTTGGTTGTTAAATGTGAGCTGAGACTTCTCGCGAGTGCAGCCCAGCACGCCGACTAGCTGCCCCTGTGTAACGACCGGGCCTGCCATCACATGCCAGTGATCTGGGCGAGGGCAGATGATTTGCCAGGCTTTGGGTGAGGTCACTAGGCTTTCATGAACTGGGGCGTGTTGCTCGGCTAGATAGCGAGCAATTGGGTTGCGTTCAGTTGAGAGAACCGTTTCTATCGCCTTTTTGAAGGCGGGGTTTAAGTTGCGCTCTGCGGCAAGGATGCGATCAAAGAAGAAGATGCCTGAGCGAGTCGCTGCGAAGTGTTCTCCAATTTTTGGCGCAACTTGCGATCGCAACTCATCTTCGTCTGTCGCTTGGTTAATCGCTTGAAACAGGCTCTGCAAGTGGCTTTTCATCTGACTTCTTATGCTTATAGCAAATGAGTGCACTTCAAAAAGACTACCCGAACGTGGTCTAGGCGTCGTCCGAGCTTCTCCTTATCGTAGATGGCATAGATGCTTACTGGCATCGTTCTAGCCTCTCTAAATTTGGAGAAAAAATGACTGAGCTACAAACTGACTGGCCACATTATGTCATCGGCATTGTCATATATCCCGGCATGACTACCCTGGACGTGGTTGGCCCTCAAACGGTGTTTGCTGGGTTGCCTAACGTTGAAATTCATCGCACTTGGAAATCGCTAGCACCCGTCACCGGGGACGATGGCATGGTGATTGTGCCAGATACTACTTTTTCAGATTGTCCACCTCTCGATGTCATCTGTATCGGCGGCGGTCGCGGACAGAGTGCAATTATAGATGACGCTGAGCTGCTTGATTTTCTAAAGTCACAGGGTGAAAAAGCTAAGTTCGTGACCTCTGTTTGCGGCGGCTCTGAATTTCTCGCAAAGGCAGGGCTGCTCGAAGGCTATCGCGCGGCCACTCACTGGGCAGCCCGCCCGCTGCTGGCCAAGTTGGGCGTTGAAGTCGGCATGGAGCGCGTAGTCGTTGATCGCAATCGAATGACTGGTGGCGGTGTCACAGCCGGGATTGATTTTGGGTTAACGGTTGCTGAAGCGCTCTATGGTGAAGATGTTGCCAAAATCAACCAGCTTTTGATGGAGTACGATCCAGCGCCGCCTTACGATGTGGGTTCGCCTGAAAAAGCTGGGCCTGAGCTGATCGAAAAAGCGATGCAGTACATGGCCCAGACAATGGGGGCAACGCTATGACGACGCATCACCCTGCTGAGCAATTGAAGCTTGCTGAGCAATTATCTATTGAGGCAGAAGCTGGAAAAAGATGGGTTCAAGTGAGCTTCTTAGCAATTGCGATTCTATTCAACCTTTGCTTAGTTGCCCAGCTCCTAACCGTTGGTCTCGCCGTTTTTTCTGATGCAAGCTGGTGGCAGGTTCATGTCTGGCTGGTGCGTGGATATGGCGGACTGGCAGTGCTGCTCTTCATAGGGACGTTGGTCACGCCTTTCCCAAAAAGGATACAAGCGCTGACGAACGCGATCGTGATTCTGCTACTGTTGCAATTCGTGACAGCGCATGTTCAGCAGCCCTTACCCCTAGGCGTTTTGCATCCGCTCACCGGATTCACCTTGTTTACAACATCTACAACCCTGGTTCATCGAGCGATGGCATTCGTGAGGGGTCATTCAGACAGTGCTGAGAATTTGGATATTCCGAATCCAGATATTCAGAAATCGAATGCTTAGAACTTGAGCATAGAGTTGCGCTTTGGGGAGGAAGCGAATGACTGGCTATGGTCACCCAGATAGCTTAGTAGAGACTCAATGGTTGGCAAAGCATCTAAACGATCCTTCTGTACGCATTATTGAAGTGGGCATGAGCCCAGAAGACTGCGAGAACGCCCACATCACATGGCCTCTACGCTCAGCAGGGCATCACCAAAGACAAAAGAGTCATTCCCTACTGTGCTGTTGGAGCGCGCTCAAGCTTTACCTGGTACGTGCTGAAGTATCTCTTGGGCTACCCTAACGTCCAAAACTATGACGGCTCTTGGCATGAATGGAGCCGGTCACCTAATAGACCTCTTGCATGAATCTAAGTAGTCGTCTGAACAAGCTGGCAGTTGTAAATTGAAGCAATCAAATTGAATCTCAACCCAAACCGTCTCTGCCGATTGCGATAGCGCTCGGCCAAACTGCGAAACACTTTCAGCCGACGGATCACATGCTCTATCTTGATGTGCAGTGTGGCGAGATTCCGGTTGTAAGCCCGCTGCGTCTGAGTTAGCTTGCCACCCCGTGGCTTCTTGTAGGGGATGAAACGCTTGACCATAAACTGCCGCGGGCTCAATATCCTTGGCTGTCATTAGATTTTAGAAATCTATGGGTGATTTACCGCCCCTGCAACCAGGAAAAAGGCGAAATGCACTGGTACGAGTACGAACATTATATTTTTACGCATTATCCCAAGCGCTATAGCGATGTTCAGTTTGCGCGTCCCAGGCAACTCCTGAAATCTTTAAAGGCGTAATTATTTTGAGGGGCATTCGAGATTCATAACAATCCCAATTTTATCAAGCTGCGGCGAGTAAGCTCTACCCTGGCTGGCAGATCTGCTTCACTCCTAATGTCGATATTCGTGGCAAAGAAGTAAACATTCTCACCCTGCTCCACGTAACCGACATACCAACCCGTTTGAGATTGAGTGGCCCAACCTGTCTTGGCACGAATGGTGTAGTCAGGGGTTTGCTCCACAATCATGATGTCTTTGACCGTGGCCATGACTGCTTCTGAAAAAGGTAAATCGTTATCGTATAAACGCCGCAGAAATTGAATTTGTTCTTGCGGAGTGATGCGGATCTCCCCAGTTAGCCAGAAGGTATCAATGGCGTCAGCATCGCCGATATTTTGATTGCCATAGCCCACATCAGTCACCCATTGCTGCATGCGCTCATAACCAATGCGGCGGGCTAAGACCTGATAGAACCAGACCGCTGATACGCGCATGGCGTTTTCCATGTTTTGATCTCGATTCCAAGCAGGGAAACTCCGTTCAATACCATCCCAGGTCAAAACGTCTAACTCATGGGCGATAACACCCGTTTCTAGAGCGATCATTGAGTTGAGAATTTTGAACGTGGAGGCGGGTAAAAACGGTGTTGTGTTGCGGTCAGGGTTATGTTGATAGGTGCGATCTTGGTTTAAGTCATGGATGATGATCGAACCTTCTACCCCAAGATCTTGAAAATGCTGGGAGAAGTCGATTTCTGCTGGATCAGCTTGCTGAGTAATTTGGGGATTTGCAGACTCAAGTGCAGGTTGAGCGTAGGCAAACTGGGTAGAAATGGCGAGCAAGCTACTCGCAGTCATCCAACCCATCCAACGGCAGGTGTAATTCATAAATCTGAGGTCCTTACACACAAGAATTTGGGAACTCGGTGCCCTACAGATACACAAACCCTTATTCCGGATAGACAATCATCTTTTTGAGTAAGTTAGCTGGTTTTGGATAGCTCCAATATTTATTGAATTCGCCTCTCAAAGTATCTTTCATTAGAAAATTCATTGCGTCCCTAGCAGCAATCTTCTTCAACCTGCTCCAGCACATTTAAGGCTTCTGCATCTTCATATTCTTCGAATAAAGAACGAACATTGTTCATTTGACTGCAAACTACAAAGAGTTCGTCTTGCCCAAGCGCAAGGCTATTCTTTAGTTTGCCTCGAAAGTATTCAGACCAAGGGCTAGGATGAGGGGGGTTATCAGCATATTGCTTAACGTAGCTGATAATACAGCGCGATTTAGCATCACAGTCAGTGCCTTCAAAACTAATGTATCGGTTGACATTGTGTTGTGACATAATCTTACATTCCTTTCTGTGATGGGTACCCTGGCTTGCGATTTAAGTAAATTATTTATGGAGAGTAGGAAATAGTCTTATCCTGATGCTGAGTGGAGACATCAGGATATGAAAGCAAGATAAATCCAGCGGCAAGTTATTGTGCTTTCAAGCCAGGATCGAATATTATTGCCGTAATTTTCAATTAAGAATTGATCACTGTAGTCGCATGTGGTTTATCCATAACCTGAAGGGCGATCGCATCTGATAGTTTTGACAAGCTATATCAGTTGAGTTGAGTAAATTTAACCCGCTCAAATGAGTACGCTCACTGTTTCAAAAACACTGAATTCAGGTTAGTCTCAATCGCTCCGGCTGGATAGACCTCGATCGGGTACCTTTTTTAAGCGGCAGGCGTTAATCGAATGGAAAACTTTGTAGAAGCTCCTCTCCAGCATTTATTCGAAGCAATTTCCCAGGCGCAAAGTGAAGCTGAACTCAGGTGCTCAATCATGACAAAGGTGGGGCACTATTTTGCAGCCAGTCGCTGGGGGTTGCACTTTCGAGATCGATTTGCCCCTCCAGGTAAAAATGCTTCAAATATTATGCAGCTAGCGCTATCGCTAGACTACAACCCTGTCCTAAGATATGTGGTTCAACGCCATACGGCTGTCCATGATGAAGTGATTTTGCCGCCCGGCGTTTGGCAGACGATTTGCCCCCGTGCTGATCATGGACATGTGATGCTAGGGCCAATTGTCAGTCATAACCAACTGATGGGGGGCATCGCCTTAACGCGTCACCGGGATGCTACAGCCTTTGATGCTAATGATTTAGCAGACTTAAGTGCACTATGCCTCCATTTTTCCACCCGACTTTCAACCCTGCGTTCTCAGCACATTGCGTTTGAGTTAGATTGCGATCGCTTCACACAACGCGAAGCGCAAATCGCCAACTTGGTTGCTCAGGGATTAACGAATAAAGAAATTGGCAGAGCCTTATGGATTACAGAAAATTCAGTCAAAAAAGCCTTGAAACGAATGTTTCGGAAACTGCAAGTTTCGTCACGGGCCGAAATGGTAGCACAACTTTCCATAGAGACAGCAAGCGTTTCTGCAAACAAAAGAGACGATTCATCTTGGTTAATTATTGGTCGGCTTAATCCTGAGTCTAAATAAAAAACTGAACACCTCCACTGACGATTTATCGTCTCAAAACGTTATGAGGATGCTCCCCTCTGCTCAGAGTCAATTAGAGTGATAGACGTTTCCTGTCGTGTCCGTTGCTAGCGTTGAAGGAGGGTTGCTGTGAACTATTTCACGGAAGTTTTATCTGGATTGACTGGCCTCAGCGTCTTTTTGGTGTTGCTGTTGGGATCCCGCTTGCGTCGAGGAAACCAGCAACTCCAGGAGATTGAAGGGGCTAAAGCAACTCTCCAAGATACTAATCAATCCCTAACCCAAGATAACCAAAGCCTCAAAGAAGCCTTGGATATAACCCAACAAGTCATCGGTTCGCTAGAGGGACAAATCCAAACCCTGACCAATCAGGAGGCAACCTTAACCGACAATCTGGCTAAGGCACAAACAGGCGTTTCCCAGGCAGAACAGCAAGTTGAGAAAACACAACAGCGCCTTGCGGAGGTCACCGCCCAAAAAGCCACTGTGGAAGCAACCTACCAACAAGCTCAGGCAGAGGCCAGCACCTTCAAATCCCAGAAAGCTGCCCTCGAAAAGGATTTAACGGCTACCCAATCAACCCTTACCACGGTGAGAGCTGATATGACCGCCTTAGAGCAACGGGTCAGCCAATCGATGCTTTCCCTAAAAACGGTGACCGCCAGTACGACTGCGCTTGAAACACAGCTAACCGACTTAACAACCGATCGCGATCGCGTAGTCGCGGACAAGAAAACTCTGGAGGCAGCGTTAGCACAAGCCCAAACCGGGATAGCCACGCTAGAACAACAGCTAGCCACTGCTACCCAACAGGCAGAAGAGAGCAAACAAGCCCAGTTGCAACAAGCAAAGACACACCAACAGGAATTGACAGCGCTCACCAGCCAAAATCAGGGCCTGGTCAAAGAATTGGCAACTAGTCAAGCCGCTCTCCCCCCTTTAGAGCAACAAGTGGCTGATCTGCTAACGAACCAACAACAGCTTGAACGAGCTTTAGAAACCGCTAGGGCAACTCAGGCTGATCTAACGTCAGCGTCCACAGACCAAGAAACGGCCTTAGCGACAGCCCTGGAGCAGGCTCAAGCTGAAGTGACCCAGGCTAGAGAGCAGACCCAGGCAACCCAGCAACAGTTGACCACCTTGATCGCCCAGAAAGCCACCGCCGAGGAAAATTACAGTCAGGCTCAAACCGAGATCAGTGCCCTCCAAGCCCAGAACACTAACCTTGAGGAAGCGCTCAAAACCTCCCAAGCCGCCTTGGGTACTCTAGAGGCTCAAATTAATTCGCTTGAGCAAGAGGTTAACCACACAACCCAATCCCTAGAGACGACGACAACCCAAGTCGCCACGTTGGAAGCTGAAATTGCGACGTTGACGGCGGATCGCGATCGCGCAACGGATGACTTGCAACAGGCTAACCAAACGGTGGCGCAATTAGAGAGCCAAGTCCAAGCGCTACAAACTGCCCTAGACTCGACACCCCAAAACGAGCCCCAAGCAGCAATCCAGCCAGTTCCCTCAGAAGCTCTAGATGATATCGAAGATCAGATTAAAGCTGCTGCATCGGTCGAGTCACCTGAGGCAGTAGAGCCCACATCTGTCCCAGAAACCGTTGACAATCAGCGCGTTGAGACCGCAGACGCAGTTGCCCCCCCACTAAGCGCAGATGAGGCTGAAACCGCATCAGAAGTGCCAATGATTGAAGCCCAGGCTAAAACTGCACCACCGGAAAAGGCAACTCCCACCGAAGCGGCGGCGGCTGAAAAAATCACTGGCCCAGCCCCCTCAACTGCTGAGGCGTCTTCCTCAACTTCAGATAGTCCACTCCCTGACCCTAACTCCCAACCCTTTGAAGGAAAGGCCGTCGTGGTTACAGGTCGTCTCTCTAGCCTTTCACCCCAACAGATTGAAAAACTGATCGTAGAAGCAGGCGGTAAGGTAACCAAAATGCCCAGTACCAAGACTGGCTATATCGTTGTGGGCAATAATCCTGGTAGTAAGCTCAAAAAAGCCGAGAAATACAATATTCCCCAACTCAGTGAAGCAGAGTTTTTAGCACTGCTGGGCATTTCACCTGAAGATTAGCATGCTGCCAGTGGGGATGCCGCCAATTTTGGATTTTAGATTGACGATCAGGACTGACTATCCTCACCCCCGCAATGCTTTCTTATCGAGTTTACCGAGTGGGGTATAAGGAAGCTGATCCCGGAACTCGATGACAGCAGGCATCTGATAACGGGCAATGCGGGGTTTCAACCAGTTGAGCAAGCTGGATTGGTCAAGCACTGTGTCTTTTTTTCTAATCACGACAGCTTTCAATCGCTGGCCAAATTCCTGATCAGGAATGCCAAAAACCGCTGTCGAGTCTATGTCAGGGTGCTGAATCAGAACGTTTTCTAGTTCAATTGGGTAAACATTTTCGCCACCGGAGACGATCATGTCATCGACTCGACCACAGAGAAATATATCCCCCTGCGGATCTCGATAAGCGCGATCGCCTGTCTCTATCCAATGGTTCTGGCTGGTAGACCAGGCACTACGAATACAAAGGCGGCCGATCGCCCCATCGCTAACCTCCTGATCAGAGTCGTCAACAATTTTGGCGCGGACACCCTGAACGGGTTGACCAATAGACTCGGGTTTTTGGCTCAATATGACTGGCGTCCCCATGATGCAAAACCCGGCTTCCGAAGTGCCATACAAATTGAACAATTTCGGCCCCAGCCGATCGAGTGTCTCCCGCGCCAGCACCGGGCTGAGCGCAGCCCCCCCAGAAAGAATGCGCTGCAGTGACGACAACGCCCCTGGGTCATGCTTGAGCAGCCGCTGCAGCATTAATGGCACCAGCGTCACCGCCTCAATCTGATTTCTAGCAATCAATTCACAGGCCTGCGCTGCATCGAATCGCTGGGTGACATACATTTCAGCCCCAAGCACGATACCGATTAATAGCGACGCTAAGCCGAAACCATGATAGATGGGGGTCGCGATATAGACCGAACGATATCTGTCGAGATGTATCTGACAGAGTAAGGCAACGAAGGGCGGCAAAAAACTAAAAATAGAAGGTTTACGACTGGCGGGCTTTGGCAGCCCCGTGGTGCCGCCCGTCATCACCACAAGGTTGCCCGTTTTGACTTTTTTCAGATTGACTTTTTTCAGACGGGCATTCCCCCGTTTAGGTAGCGAAGATATTCGGTCGATAGAAGGGGCACTGGGATGATAAGCCGGGAGAGCGTGATATCGCAACGCTGAATCTTCAAGACTCTGAGAGAGCGGTGCATCGTAGATGTAGAAATCGAACCTCAACCGTTCCGCCAAGGCCAAAATCTGGTCTGCACTCATCTCAGGGTTGATCAGAAAAACATGGGCCCCCAGTCGTGAGACCGCAAATATGGCTTTGATCGCTGCGGCGTGGTTCCGGCAGGCGATCGCGACGTGTTGCCGATGATGGATACCATAATCGACCTGCAACGCGATCGCTAACGATTCAGCCTGCTGCCACAGCTGGGGATAACTCAACCGTTCTTGATCATCGATCACCGCAGTGCGACGGGGGTGCAATTTAGCCGCGAGGCGTAACAGTGCCATCAGATTGATGCCTGTTGTGATCACCGCTTCGAGCAGACGAAACACGCCAACAAAGGTTAGCAGATGTGTACGGTACAGTTTCTTGATCAGCAGAATCATGATGTCTCTACCGTTTTCGTTGCCAGCGCCTACTTGTGATCACTTCCAAAAACCAACGGAAAATTACGGACGCCAGTTGCCCCCCCATCAGCCACCAAGGGGCATAGGTACGCTTGCGTGAAATAATTGCTTTACAGATCAGCTGGGCAACCTGCTCAGGCTGCATCGCGGGCATGTTTTTATACGCTTCAGTCGGCGCGATCATTCTTGTACGCACCAGCGGCAGATAGATCGACGTCGTCCTCAGACCACGGGCGTTCAATTCTGGGCCTACACAGCGGAACCATTGGTCGAATGCTGTTTTCGAGGCCTGATAGGCTGCCCATTTCGGTGCTGGTATCAGCAGCACGTTCACGGCAGAGACATTGATAATGTGGCCCTGTCGGGTCACCAAAGTTGGAATCAAAGAGAGCATGAGTTGCACCGGCCCAAAATAATTCAGGTTCATCGTGCGTGTAAAGTCATGCAGGCGATCGAGGGAGTCAAAAATCGAGCGTCGGATCGATTTCCCCGCATTGCTGACCAAAATATCGATGCCACCCGGATGTTGATGCAGTGTCGCCAGCAGGGCTTGAACGTCGGCAGCATTTCTTAAATCGCAGGGGAAAATATCGGCGCGTCCCCCTTTGGCTTCGACCCGTTGTTTGACCACCATCAGCTTCTCTGTGGTGCGGGCCACCAAAAGCAAATGGGCTTGCGTCTCGGCCAGACGCTCCGCCAAGCACTCGCCAATGCCGTAACTCGCGCCTGTGATCAGCACAGTCTTCCCTGCTAAACGGCGTTGGAGCTTAGCACGACTGAACCCGAGGAATGGGAAAAAAAGAAGTTGCATCCTCATGGGTTGATGTTACTCTGCAATGTCTGCACCGTGAAAGCGCTAAAGATACTGCTTGGATCGAGCATCAGAGTCAGCTTTTAATTGATTTACTGACAGCTGCATGATTAAGAATTTGCGGTGAGCCAAAGAATAACGAACGTTCGATTTTAAATCATTCGGGAGTGTGAAAATGACGTTGACCACAATTGCGGTTTTTTGCCATCGGCCCAGCCGCACTCTGATTCTCACCGACACCGCATTCAACTTTGACCAAAACAATCGCCTTACTATGCGACTCGCAGCTCAGGTCTTAGGATCTTACAAAACCCTACGTCCCTCTCGATTAGAAAAATGGGGCAGTCGCGATAAGGCTGCGGTAGAAGCTTCAGTGCGGCAAGTATTGGCTTGGGATTTTGATCGCGTCATTCCTGGGCATGGTTCCATTGTGGAAACAGGGGGTAAGGAGGCGTTCAAGACTGGATATGAATGGTTCCTGGATAAGGCCCTATGAGATCAATAGATCAATCAAGAGAGCAATCCTCACTGGGGCTGAAAAAAGGGTTGCAATAAACGCCAGTGCCACCGTGCTTGCGGCTTAGGGCGATGTACAGTTTTGGCAGGATTGGGATCAAATGGCTCTGTCCAAAACGTTAGGGCATACCAGGTGGCAGGGTCAAACACGGCCGTTTCGTCGAGGCCGAGTTGCTTTTGGAATTTCAGAATGGCCTTTTCGGTATCAGGCCCAAAGTAACCATCGACGGGGCTATTGTAAAACAAGAGTTCTTTCAGTGCCCGTTGCAGTGACTGAACCGCAAAGCCGGTGTCTCCTAGCTTGAGCAGCTCTGGCTCTAGGCAATCAATGACTTCTCTAAGTTGCATGGTGATGGGGGCGATCTCGCAGAGTGGGGACATCTGTGTGGGCAAGACTATCGTCTGCCCATTCTGCGATTTGGGGGGTGATGGCGTTGTACGTTTGTTGTGATAGTTTTGGGGTTTTCCGGTGTTGTGGCTCCTCTTCAGTCGTGACGAGAGGCCGAGTTAAGGATGACTGTGGTCACAAGATCAGCTGAGTTGCAGAAATTGCCTGATCGCCTCAAGGTCATGATCGGCTTGCGCTTGATTGCCACCGTAACTAATCAAGTGTCGTTTCCCAGAGGTTCTTTGAAATGCGATTGAATAATGCTTACTCTGTTTAGATGTCCAGGTTTTGAGGGTGACGTCAGCAACCTCTGAAAGTGCAAATTGAGTTGTGCTGATCGACCCAAATAGCGTTTTAAGTTGATAACGATACTGGCCTGACACCCCATCAAGCATCAACCTCTCTTGGGTGACGATTAACATCTTGACCCCCATGAGCAGCAAGAAAATGTTGACGCCTGCCAGGGATATAAACGAGAAGAGATTGGGCCAACGACCTGGGACGTCTAGTCTTTGGGTATCGTCTATTTGCAGCACCAATGAAGGAGCCTGTGAGGTAATGAAGGTTTGGATTTGAGCCGCGATCTGCTGCTCTTGGCTCTCTGCAAAGTGGAGACGGGTGAACGGGGTGCGATCGCCCCCTCGATTCACTAAAATCACCTGATGGGTTTTGCAGTGGAGGTTGCCGTCACCGACCGCTTTACAGTTAGTTGACTCTACTTCGGCGCTAGTGACAGCTTTGACTGACTGATCGGGCTGTGGCAAGAAGCCCAAAAAACTGTCAATGCTCAAATTACAGTCAATGGATGCCGACTCAGTTCCAGGATTGATACGCTGACAGGTCAAAGTTCGATAACTGATATCGCGGTATGACTTGATGGCTGGCAATACCATGTTGTAAAGCAGCCAACCCGAAAATAAGAACACAAACACGGCATGGGTGCGACTTGGGCCTTTAACTCGCAGCGTCAGTTCTGATTTGGTTTGTCTGATAATCATGGGACAAGCCCGTGTGTTGATCTCGATTGACGAGTGAGTGAGGTGAGTGGCGATTTCTTTGAGGCGATCGCCCCCAGAAACGGACCCACACCACAAGCATAATCAACACTTGCAAGCTGGATAATTACGCAATGTGAATGGGCAGATGGCTCAACCCCATGAATGATGATAGTTTCAGCTCAATAGTTTTTCCTTTAAGCTAAAACTCCAGGTTTCAAATCGGATGTGGTTTAGTGAATTCTGTAGGACGAGATTGAGATATGCCACAGCAAAAAGATCTCAAAAGGGTTGAAGTGAAATCAATAAAAGAATTACGCCAGTGGTTTGAGGAAAATCATGCACAAAAAGAGTCTATTTGGCTTGTGACGTATAAGAAAAATGTGCCTAACAAATATGTGTCTATCCAAGCGGTTTTAGACGAAGTCCTTTGTTTTGGCTGGATGGACGGACGACGGATGAAGCTAGACGATGAACGAACTATGCAGCTTTTATCGCCGCGCAAAACTGAGCACTGGTCGAAGACCTATAAAGATCGTGTCGCTATTCTGACGACAGAAGGCCGTATGCATGAAGCGGGTTTAAGCGCTGTAGAAACTGCCAAAAAGAATGGCATGTGGGACTTTTTGAACGATGTAGATGCTTTAATCAAGCCCGATGATCTCATTGAAGTGCTGGAAAACAGCCCCCCTGCGTTGGAAAATTATGAGATGTTTCCCGATTCTGCCAAACGCGACATTCTGAGGTGGATTAAGCTAGCCAAAAAGCCTGAAACGCGTGCTAAGCGGATTCGAGAAACGGCAGAACTGGCCGCCCAAAACAAACGTGCTTCAGGAACAAAATAACCTAGTCTATGACCTGGCAAACTCTTGCACATCGACATTGCAAGGAGCTTAGTAGTACCCCCTTCAAATGGATGGGACCTTTTTTGCTTTGGGCTTAAAATCGGCGATCGCCAAGTCTACAAACGCTCTCACCTTAGGCGTCATGTAACGACTAGAGGTAAACACCGCAGAGACAGGTACCGGCAATCTTTCCCAGTCTTTCAAAACCTGGATCAGGCGGCTCTCAGCCACCAGCGGTGCAGCTTGAAAATGCGGTAATAAAACAATCCCTAACCCATCTGCGGCCAAATCTCGTGCGGCTAGATTATTGTTGACGATACATCGTGCTTCTCCCGCAATGTCTTGCCGATTTGGCCCGTTCACTAACGGCCAAATCGGTCTTCCCTTGGGGGAAAACATGATCAACTGATGATCTATCAACTCACCCAACGCATTAGGTTCACCCTGAGCCAGCACATAGGCCGGACTGGCATACAACCCATAGCGAATTTCACCCAAAGGGCGAACTGATAACTCAGAATCTTGCAGAACACCAACCCGAATCGCAACGTCAATTCCTTCGTGAATGACATCCACAACACGATTCGAAAAATCTGCCTCCACACTGATGCTGGGATAGCGCTTGAGATAGTCTGCAATCCACTGGTTAACCCGCATCACGCCAAACTCTGAGCCCGCCGTCACGCGCAGCAATCCACGGGGTTCGCCTTGGGCACGGGCAATGCTGGCTTCAGTTTCTTCAAGTGCATTGAGAATACCGCAGGCCCGCTCATAAAAATCACGGCCGATTTCAGTGATGCTGAGTCGTCGCGTCGAGCGTTTCAGCAACTGCACGCCTAGGCGTTTTTCTAGACGGCTGACGACCCGACTGATGTGGGCTTTGTCTTTATCCAGCCGGTCGCCCGCCGCTGTGAAACTGCCCGTAGAGACAACAGCTTGAAAGACCTGTAGTGATTCAAGATCGATTGTTGATTTCATAATCAACAGTTCATTGAAATTTTCGGTATTTATCAATCTAGCTGGACTCGATAGAGTCAAACCATGGTTGAAACATTCCTTTGAACTAACGAATCATGGAACGCACCAATATTGAGACCGTACAGAAGTTTCTTGAAGCCCAGTATGCGAGTGATTTTGACCATGCGTTTCAAGCCTATGCCCATCCTAATTTTCAGTGGGTCGTCTCTAGCAATCACAACGAAGCCCTAAAAGCGGCAATTCCCTGGGCGGGTTACATCCATCATGGCAAAGAAGGCTACATCCGGCTGGTAACGATGTTGTTCTCAGAATTTGAAGCACTGGAGTTTGAACCAAGGCGTTACACCGATGCGGGCGATCGCGTCTTTGTTGAGGGGCATTTCACCTTCCGTCATCGCCAGACCGGCAAAATTGCTGACAGCGACTGGATTGCTCGTTTTGATATGGCAGCCGGTCGCATCACAGGTGGTCAATTTTATGAGAATACAGCAGGCGTGGCCGCAGCGCGTCAGGCGGCATAAATCCCTGGCACAGACATGACAGCAACAATCACACTTACTTTTCAGAAGAACCATCATGAAGATTGGAATCATCAACGCTGGCAACATTGGTCGCACGCTTGCTAAGCCCTGGCTAAAAGCAGGCCATCAACTCAAGCTAGGTACCCATCAGTTTGGCGGTGACTATGGACGGTTAGCACCAACCTTTTTACAAGCGCGTGAACTTGCCGCCTAGTCATAACGGGTGAGGTCATCAATTTCTGACCTCACCTCCCAGTTCACTAAATCTACTTCCAACAATTTTACATGTTTGAAAGGAGATACTCATGAGCAGCACAACGATTGACTTAACTGGTAAGACCGCCTTGGTAACCGGAGGAACTCGGGGAATCGGTCGAGCTATCGTAGAAGACTTAGCGTGCCAGGGTGCAGCAGTTGCGTTTACCTATGTCAGCAGCGCTGAAAAAGCAAAGGAATTAGAAACGGAGCTGGCAGACTTCTCCCAAGTGAAGGGATTCCAGTCAGATATCACTAATATTGCCCACCTCGATGAGCTCGCAACTTCAGTGGAGCGCGAATTCGGCACTATCGATATTCTGATCAATAATGCGGGTAGTTTTATCAGCAAATCGTTTGAAGACATAACGGAGTCTGAATTTGACAAACTCTTCGCCACGAACGTCAAAGGGCCATTTTTTCTGATGCAGCGATTGTTACCTCTGATGGCGGACAACGGCAGAATCATCAACCTATCATCGGGCAGTACTCGGCATCACGTGCCGCTGACTAGCCTATACGCCGCAACAAAAGCATCGCTTGAACAGTTCACACGATTAATATCGAAAGAACTGGCCCCTCGCGGGATCACAGTCAACAGCATTCTGCCGGGGTATACCGCCACTGACTGGGTCGCCTATGTCCCCGATGAGCAAAAAGCATGGATGGCAAGTCAAGCAGCCTTTGGTCGTCTCGGTACCGCCCAAGACATTTCCCAAGCGGTTCTTTTTCTTGCTTCTGATTTGAGCGGCTGGATCACGGGCCAACAAATCGCAGTCGATGGTGGGCTGTAATCGGCGATCGCCCTAAATCGACAACTACGCCTTAGGATTTTGAACGTTCACGCTGCTGTTCCTTCACGTAATCAAAAAACTCTGGATGGACGGCAAAATCGTCTTGAATTTTGATCCAATAGTGCATCATCATGGGTGATTTGAGTGTGCGCTTAATTTCAACCTCCCAAATATCCCATACGGACTGGTCGAGGTAGCCGAGTCGATACAGATAGTAGGTTTCCGAAACCAGTGCCATGTACTGATAGATGCTTTTGTTGAGTGCTTTGCTGGGGGCAGGTAGCTTTTCAGCGTCAAAGCGATTGGCAAAGGCATCGTCTGGAAAGTCGTGAATTATGTCGGCATAGCGTTGGCTATAGAGGGTGTAGACATCAACATTCCACTGTCGCCGGGTAATGCGGTTGTTTTGCAGCAGCGCGATCGCGGCGACAGCAATCGAAATGATCGTCAGCACGTCGGTTAAGATATCAAACCATCGCATAGAGAGGCCATCAAGTAATGCCAAATCGATTTTGATAGTAGCTTGTTCCTGCCTCGGCTGGTGCAGCGGTTAAAGAATGACCGGTTTAGGATTGCGGTCCACACACTATTGGTATCGTTAGCTCTGATTATTCTGGTGCTTGGTCTGTTGGCTTGTATTGCAAATGTTACCAGTCTCTGCTAAGGGGGCATCTTATAACCAGTTTCTTGCAAGGTAGCGTGATGGACAGACGGTTTTTTCTCAAAGCGGGGGCAAGTTTTACCGCTGTGCTCATAGGGCAAAGCTGCGTTAGCCCCTCTCAAAAGAGTGGATCAACGCTGGATGTTAGCGATACTTTGCTCAATAAAATTAATCAGCGGGGATTTCTTCTCGTCGCGACAGAAGATGACTATCCCCCGTTTGAGTTTTTGGTTAATGGTCAGCCCACCGGATTTGATCACGAATTATTAGAACGTCTGAAACAAGCGGTTAGCTTCGATATTCAGCAAGAGATTTTGCCTTGGCAAGGTCTCCTGCCAGGCGTGGCTGAAGGCAAGTACGATGTTGCTCTCACTGCTGCCATCATTACAGACGAACGGGTAGAAACCCTAGACTTCACGATGCCGATTGCTGAATCTACTATTGCCTACGTCAAACGAAAAGAAGACGGTTCAATTCAGTCCATCACAGATTTATCGGGCAAGGTTCTGGGCGTGCAAGCAGGCGGAGCATCCCTAGAGGCTGTCCCAGATCTAGAAAGCACACTCCAAGCCGCAGGTGGCACCCTAGGCGAGATCAAGCAATATCGTAATTTCACTGAAGCCTATCAAGATTTAGTCAGTGGCCAGGTGGATGCCGTGCTCAACAACATTGTGTCACTTTCGGTATTAGTGGACGAAAAACCTGCAATTTTTGAACTCGGTACCCGAGTTAGTCCTCAAGCGTATGCGGCCTGGGCGGTACAACGGGGTAATCAAGATTTGCTGGCTTTGCTCAATCAGTTTCTGAGCGACTTAAAGGAAACTGGCGAATTCAAGCAACTCCAAGAAAAATGGCTCAAAATCACGTTTGATGGGTTGCCAGATCAACCCCTGTTACCCGGCGATCGCCCGATTCAAAGATAGCCTTTCTCCCCTCATAATCTCCGTAACTGATTCGATACAGTACTGCCATGAAACTTTTCCAACAAGCCGCAGAAAAGCGGCGTTTGCTGATGCGAATTTTGATTGGCAGTGCGACGCTAGTTTTCAGTTTAGGCGCATACTACAGTTACAACGTAGTTCGTAAAGTCATGCTAGAAAGTTTGAAGCAAAATGCGCTTCAAGAAGTGGAGCAAGGGGGCGAAGCGATCGATAGTTGGTTGGTGAGTCTCAAGGTTCACATTGAAACCTTGGCCAATACAAGCGTCGTTGAATCTATTAATTGGGAGGCGGCAGAATCATATCTTAAGTCAGAAGTTTTACGCTTTAGTGATGTTTATGCCGTCGAAATTGCCCGTCCCGATGGTCAACGCTATCTGATCGGGGGTGAACCTGCCAATATCAGCGATCGCGCTTATTTTCGAAACGCCATGGCTGGGCAAACTACGATTGGTGATCCGCTGATTAGCCCAGATAGCAATACCCCAACAATTAATGTTTCGGCTCCGATTCGGCAGTCTTTGGATACTGACAGCAGCCCAAGTGGGATAATCCATACCCTGGTGCGGCTTGACAGGGTTGCTTATGTGGTTGATAGCATCAACTATGGCAATAGCAGCTATGCCTTTGCCCTCGATTCCCAAGGCAATGTTATTGCTCATCCCAATTCTGATCTTATCACCACGGCTAACTCAAATTCAGAAGGGCTACTCGCAGGCGATACAGAACTGAGCGCGATCGCGCAAAAAATGGTCAATCGGGAAAAGGGGATAGAGTTGTTACCCATTGACAACAGACAAAAATACGTTGCTTACCTGCCCCTAGAAGAGACCGATTGGTCGGTGGCTTTAGTCATTCCCAGAAACAATATCGAGTCGCAACTACGAGCATTAGATACTATTGCCGTCGTCATTCTTTGCTTGGCGGCCATGATGATCGCTGTGCTTTGGCAGGTACAAGCCTTTGAACAAAAGCAGCTAAAGAAAACTAACGACTCGTTAGAACAGCGGGTTCAAGAACGCACGGCTGAACTTTCTGCAACCCTAACAAAACTGCAACAGTCGCAGATTCATCTGGTGCAAAGTGAAAAGATGTCAGCACTTGGAAGTTTGGTGGCTGGTGTTGCGCATGAGATTAATAACCCCGTCAATTTTATCCATGGCAACCTATCTCACCTGCGAGACTATGCCCTCGATTTAGTTAACTTTATAAAACTCTTCCAACGTCACTACCCTGAGCCGGTCGCTGAGATTGAAGCTGAAGCTGAAGAGATTGACTTAGACTTCTTGCAGGAAGATTTATTCAAAGTCTTATCTTCAATGAAGATGGGAACGGATCGAATTCGAAACATTGTGCTGTCCCTACGAAACTTCTCTCGGCTTGATGAAGCAGATTTCAAAGCAGTTGATATTCATGAAGGTCTTGATAGCACGTTACTGATTTTGCAGCATCGCCTCAAGGCCCAATCGGATAGTCCTGCCATTGAAGTGATTAAAGATTACAGCCAAATCCCCCTCGTGCAATGCTATCCTGGCCCACTGAATCAGGTTTGGATGAATATTCTGGCAAATGCGATCGATGCTTTAGAAGAGTGCAACGCAAAACGAACCCGTCAAGATGCCAAAGCACATCCGGCGAAAATTATGATCTCCACGTCAAAACTGGATTCTCACTGGGTACAGATTGAGATTTCTGATAATGGCCCAGGTATTCCGGAGCAGGCCAAGTCACGGATCTTTGAACCCTTTTTTACTACCAAAGTGGTGGGTAAAGGCACGGGCATGGGCATGTCGATTAGCCATCAAATCGTTACTGAAAAACATGGTGGCAGACTGTACTGTGAGTCGAGCGCTAATACAGGTACAACATTTATCATCCAGATTCCAGTTGTCCAGGAAATACCGATGGCTGTTGCCGCTTAAAAAAACAGTAGTAGCTTTTATCCATATCCAGCGCTTCAGGCGTATGCACGGCGATCGAAATGATCGTCAGTACGTCGGTTAAAATATCAAACCATCGCATAGAGATGCCATCAGCTAATGCTAGGTCGATTTTGATGGTAGCGTTGCCGACCGTTTCAAATCAATTGCCCAAAGGCTTAGTCGTGAAGCACGGAAACACTAGTTGCTTACAATCGAGTGTTAAATAAAGGCTGAGATTCTGAACGACCTACTAAAATCAGCTGCCGAACATACACGAAAGTCAGGACTGTTGTGACAGTGCCAAGTAAACTCAGCGGAATAGACAGAATCGCGATATCCGAAGCCAGCCCAAAACTCTGAGCCAGTTGCGGGTGGAATTTGAATAGCATGTTACTGATCAATAAAGTTAGACCAGGAAAAACCAGACAGCTGACACTGCTAGTCAGGCAAAGCCAAATCCAATTTCTTCTGCGTTTTGACATCAGCAGAACCTGGCTTACCAGGACAGCAAAAAGTACAGACCCAACAAAGAGTAAAACGCTACCCGCCAACCTCAGAGGGGTGAATTCTGTGTTCACCAAATCCCAGTGGAAGTAGAGTAACCAAGCCATAAACAAGCTGGCTGCCAGGAGCAGGTTCAAAGTAATTGCAACAACGGGAGAGCTAGTATCGCCTAGGGTGAGATCTTTCCAAAGCGGCAACTGTTGCGATCGCAGTGATTGAGCAGAACGGAATCGAGCCCAGTCTTGTAGGGTTTGAGGATTAGGACTGAGGGCGATCGCCAACGCAACACCGTAGAGTAGTCCAAAACAGGCAATGATCACCATATTGACTTGATAGACCTTAATCTCCGGTTTTGTTAGTCCTAGCACGATGACCATAAACACCGTAGTCAAACCATAGCTATACATCCGTTTAAGCAGTGTGGTCTGGGAATTGCTGTAGCGTCGCTGAATCAAATGGCCTAGCACGCTGCACCACCCGAGTGTGTGAATGATAGTCAAGCTTGTATACGTCGCGAAATCAACTTGAAACAGGCCTAAGGGGATTTTGGTAGTCGTCACTTGGGCATGGGCAAGCGACTCATGTTGAATAAAGTAAGCAAAGCTAATCAATGGTGAGAAGAAAACAGTCCAAAGCATAGGGTTGGGGTCTGCAGTGTGGGGAAAACTCCAGCAACTGAGTGCTGAGCAGTTTGGTGACAAGATTAGATACAGGAAGCGCCCATTCAAGAGCGTTACTGCTGCCGCGAGTAACCAGGGCTGGAGCACTAAAAGCGTTGCTTGTGTTGTAGCCAGACTTAGCAAAAAAGCGATCAAATAAAAAATTAGGGTCTGGCCGATGAGGGCGAGATCAAACCCCAGCAGGTGTCCAACGCCGTAGCCAGCTGAGAGTCCTGTAAACCAATGCAGCGGCAAGACTAACGCGATCGCTAAATAGAGACAAATGGGAACACCGACAAGCTTACCGAGCAGAACAGTAACAGCCGATCTTGGACTCATCCTTAGTAAGTCCAGGGTACCGTGACGATTTTCCTCGGCAAGGTTGCTCGCTAGCAGAAACGCACCGACCCCCATCAGCGGAAAGACAATGGCGCTGGTCAGAATCGTAAAGAGATCGCCGTACCATTTGGGCCAGTTGACCCGATATGACTGCTGATCCGGAACCAAATGGCAGCGAATGGGCTCGTCTTCAGAGAGCAGACAGTATTTGTGTGTCTTAAAAGCTGTAGCAACACGAGGCAGTGTTACCGTATATTCATCAAGGCTGGGACGCTGAAACGTTAAAGCCACCCTTGTCCCAACAATGCGCTGAAGATCGGGGGGCGGGCCGTCGGGATTATAGCCGACGATTTTGGTATTGATAGTCTTGGGGTAACTAACAAAAGGTTGCGGCACCGCTGAATTATCAATTTCCAGCAGGCGATCGCCAACCTGGATTTGCTCTAATGCATCTAACCCCGCGGTGCGATCGCCGCGCAGGGGCTCAAATATATCTACAGCCGTCACATAACCACTTTCGCGTATCGCTTTACGCTCTTCTCTTCCCAAGTCAAAGAAGCTGCTAGACGTCCACGCTTCTTCAATCTCGGAATCGAGGCTATACAAGTTGTCCCATGTCAAATTCGGATAGGTTGTGATTTGTAAATCTGCCTCAGCTACGTTTCCTGGCAATGCCAAAGCAAGAGCCACAATCACGACGAGTTGAATGAGTAGCGACAGGCCAGTTGCCGTTAAAATAGGCCCCCATTGCAGACGCCCCTTAAGTTCTCGCAAAAGTTGCGGGTTGAGATCTCCTAGGGAATCCAGCATATTCGCTGCCAGAGTACCGAAAATTCTGAAACCTAACATGGCTATCTCCTAAGATATTGGGGCACCCCAGACAGACTTGCCCTGACGAGATCAGAGGTAGACTGAATTGTCTCACGGATCTCTTTTCTAAATCAGTTTGTTTGTAAACTGAAGCGATCGCGCAAAACCTTAATTATGCACGTGCATTACTCTTTAGAGAGATGTTGTCATGATCAACCGCGATCGCAGTCTATAGACACAAGTTATCCATGAATTGATAAGAAGAAAGATTCTTTGGTTTTGGTGCGCGCTAAACGAAAAAAGCTAAAGACATATTCGTAGGTAAAGAGTGAGTAGCCGTATCCTTGGTTGAGCACAAACTCTACCTGTTTAGCGACTTCACCCAAAGGTGTTATTGCCAAATCCCCTTCACGGTAGCCTGCATAAATGCCTGCTCCTACTGGCACATAATCACTGGCCTCTTTTAAGCCAGAATGGGCCAGCGTTGTTTCAACATCCTGAACAGTTGAACGATAAATTTGAACAATGACTTCATCGATATATCCGTTATAAACCCAGTTCAACCAGTCTTGAGAATAGCGATTATACGCAAAATCAGGCGGATTAGGCGATAGAGAGACTATCCAGTCTGGATTAATTGCTTTAACCGCCGTAGCGATTTTTCCGGTTAATCGAGTTAACGTATCAGCATAATCTCCAAAGGTGTTGGGAATCGCCCAGTGATCATCTAATTGGATACCGTCTAACTTATAGTAAAGCGAGGCAAACTCGACAAACAAATCAATAAAGTGCTGTTCAACCTCTGAATTAGCTGGGTCGAGCCAGACAAATCCATCAACCAGTTGCCCTTCATTAAGTAACCAATCGGGGTGAGCTTTAGCCACTGGATCATTATCATGCAGCATTAAACCATATTCAAACCAACCATAAACCTTTAAACCTTGCCGTTTCCCTTGATGAATCGCATTATTTAAGGGATTCAAGATCGGTATATTGGTTTCACGATTTCGATAAATTATTTGACTTGGATAAGTGACACCGTCGTTATAAACGCTGATATAAACATGATTAAAATTGAGATGGGATAGTTGATGAAAAACATCATCTAGTCGTCCTGTTGCAGCATAAAAAGCATTGCCAACATGAGTCATCCAAACACCTCGAATCTCTTGAGACGTTTGGGGCTGATGAGGGGGTGCCTCTGTAATCTTTTGACATCCGCTAATGACTACAATGACGCTAATCGCAACAACTAACCCTTTCCTAACCCATGCTTTTAGTCGCTTCATATAGCTAGTTGTTTTTGGCATCAAGTTGATCCACTAAGACATGTGGTTACACCTTGGGCATATTCTCTGAGGCGTTGGGTTACCCTGCGGGAAGCAAGCCCCATACCTAAACCGCAACTTAACATATACTCCATTTAATTATGGCCTTCTACCTATCTCTAAAATAGCTAAAACCTTTACCCAGAGAGGAATCTAGATGTCTTGACTTTGGATAATTGCAATCTAGATTTGTGAAGTTCAAAAAAGTCTACTATATTGAACTTCAATTAACTCAGCTTCAATTTTTAGTGCGATTTTGCAACTAGGGACTGATCTGCTTTTGCAGTAAGTGCCCCAGGCAGGCTTTGGGAGATCTCTGTGGAAGGGCGCAACGATTGGGCATTTATTCCCGATCCGTTTAGTCAGCACTAATATCCTCACAGAATCTGATATTCAAGCACGCCCGAAAATTTACTTCGCCTCAGATATTTTAGAAATTGCCTATGGTGATTGATCTTGAGTCAATCCATGTAACTTAGCTGAAGCGATCGCGTCCCGAATCCCCATCTACAACCATTGCGTCATTTGTGCTTGAGTCAAATTACTGCCACACAACGGCGTCCCAATCACCTGCCCAACAAACTGATCCTGATAAACCATCGCAGCTGCTAACCCCACAGCCCCAGCAGGCTCCACTACGATTCCCGCAAGCCGATGAATCAATTTCATTGCCGTCAGCGTTGCGGCATCAGAAACCTGCACAATGTTATCAACGGTGGATTTCATCGCCTTTAATGCTTGCGGCACAGGCAAACGCACCGCGATCCCATCTGAAATCGTGTCAACCGTTTTAGTCGTCACCATACCCCCCTGCCGCCACGATAAATCCATCGCAGGCGCACCCGCCGCCACTACCCCAATCACTTGGGTCGCTGGATGATTGGCTTTGAACCAAGTGCCAATACCGTTAATCAACGCCCCATTGCCAATCGGAATCAACAGCGTCTCAATGGGATTTGGATACCCACTCAATTCCAGCCCGATTGTGCCTGCCCCGATGGAGACTTCAACCGCGTGTCCATCTTCTACGTAGGGGTAATCCTGAGCTACGGCATAGGCTTTCCCAGCATCTTTGGCAGCATCAAAATCTGCCCCTGCCAGTTTGACCTCAGCGCCGAGCTGTTGCATCCGTTCCAGCTTCAGCGGATTTGCCGTTTCTGCTGCAAACACGGTGAGTGGAATGTGGTGTTTGCGGCAAGCATAGGCCATCCCTTGCCCAAAGTTGCCTGCTGACGCGCAGACAAATGCCGATTCGTGGGCGTTTTGCCTCACGAAATAGTCTGTCCCACGCCCCTTGAAGGAACGAATGGGATTGAGCGTTTCAACTTTGAGCACGAGCCGAGCGTTCAAAACTGCATTGAGCGCATCTAGCTCAAACTGAGGACTGTTGAGAAAAACGGGATCTATACTTTGAAAGGCGTGGCTAATGGCCTGCTGAGACAGCTCGGGTTTGCTCATATTGGGTTGCTTTCCAGTCGTATTCCATGTACGTGGCTGTTTCTAAAGCGACCGCTTGGCCCAAGAGTTTTGCCACCAGATAAAAAGCCGCGTCGATTCCTGCTGAGATACCGCCAGAAAAAATAATTTTGCCGCTGTCCACCACGCGATCGCCCTCGCGAATTTCAGCATTTGGGGCAACTCGCCGTAGATCATCAAAAGCCCCATGGTGGGTTGTTGCGGCAATATTTTCAGCCAAACCAGCCTTTGCCAAGATTAAGGCACCCGTACAAACCGAGAGCACATGCTCAGTTTGTGGATAGCGCGTGTTGATCCACGCAAGCAAGGTTTCATTGTGCATTTCCCTACGTGTGCCAAACGGGGTACCATCGGCCCGTTTACCGCCTCCGCCTGGGATAACTAACAAATCGGGTTGCGGGCAAGTTTCCAGCCTATAGTGGGGATTAACGCTCAATGCATTTCTCGCGGCAATCGGCGTCCGTTCAGCTACGGTGTAAACATTGAACGGATCCGAACCATCCCGCTTGCCCGTCACTGAAAACACTTCAAACGGCCCGCAAAAATCCAGCACTTCAACGTCATCAAAGATCAGGATCGCGACGTTACGTTGTTTCATCAGAGCTCCTTACTTCCTCAACGCTAGGGGAATCAACTTGAAATCTCTGCTCAGGAAACGCTTACTCGGTTTGCAAGACTTGAGCGATCGTAATCAGTAAAAACCTGCTGATTCCGCAACGCAAAGGATGTGGCGTCGATCGCTTTGGAAACCGCCAGAATGCCATCCAGATGATCGGCCTCATGCAGCAACAATTCAGATAAATCCCGATCGAGAGCCATACTTTGCGATTGCCAGGTCATATCGCGATAAACAATCCGGCAAGACTGGTGTCGTCGTACCTTAACCAAGAGTTCTGGAAAACTCATGCAGTCATCCCAAACCTCAAACATTGCTTCACTCTGATCCTCAAAAACGGGATTGATGAAAACAACGGGTCGATCGATGTGCATATAAATGAGTCGCTTCATCACCCCGATTTGCGGAGCCGCGATCGCCCGTCCAGCCCCCCACTGTTTACGAAACGCCATCAGGGTATCGTGGAGATCGACCACGACAGCTTGGAGTGACTCAAGCTCTGATTCAGTCACCACTCCACTAACCTGATAAAGCTGAGGATTGCCTAATAGCAATATGTCGCGGACTGCCATGCTTAGCCTCCTAAGTGTCTTAAACGGTCGATAGACGCTTGCCAATTGCTGGCTAGCGCTTGCTTTGCGGCTTCAAAATCTTTAGCTTCAAGGGCCTTAATCAGGCTTTGATGTTCTGCAAAAGACGCCATTAGCAAATCAGCATGGCCGAAATAAGCCAGCTCAATGCGCTGATACTTGACCTTGAGCTGCCCCAGCATATTGCTCAGTTCGGGATTATCAGCCGCAGTCACAAACACCTGGTGAAACGCATCATCAGCTTGCACAGCAGCATGGGCATCGTGGCTGCCTAGCGCTGCTTTCAGGTGATCGTTAGCGTCTTGCATCTGCTGAACGGAGTGCGCCGACAGTTTAGGAAACGCCAATGACAACGCCAACTCTTCTAGCTTTTGAATAATCGGGTAAATCTGTTCCGCATCCCTCAACGTAATCGGGGCGACTCGCGTCCAACGATTGGCGGCGGTTTCGACTAAGCCCTCATCTTCAAGTTTGCGTAAGGCTTCTCGAACGGGGGTGCGACTGACACCTAACTGCGCCGCTAGCGTTTTATCGTTCAGCTTCTCACCGGGCTCCAGCGCACCCCTGACGATCCAGCCCTGCAATGACTCGTAGACGTGATCGCGAATGAAGGTGCGGTTGAGTGTTGTTGTGGGGGGGATTGGCAAAAGGAGGGCTTAGTAGTTGATTAGCTGATATGTAATATATCAGTTTTGCTTGATCGCAATCTGAAAAATTTCTGAGCAGTCGCCCTCAGCTGACGGCCAAACCAGACACCCCAGCAATTTTGGAGAGACAAATCGGCGTTGCTAATTGTGAGTGCAGCCAATCACTCAGCCAATTTCAGAGTGTAGGCTGCGAGAGTGTAGTTCCGATGTTCTATGATTGGGAGATAACGTGTGCTGCAAGTTTGGGAAAGCAGGAAGCACGTTAATATTATGAAGAAATGTATTTGGCACGTCCCCAGCAGTCCCTATGTCCCAATACGATTCAACGCTCGATGGTTCTCTGACATCCGCGATAGTCGGGCCAAATGCGGTTGATGGACAATTGAATGGGCACCGTCCCGGCACTATCCTCAGTAGTGCAGAAGAAGACAACGTGATTCGGGTGCGGGGGGCACGACAGCACAACCTCAAAAATGTTGACCTGGAGTTACCCCGCAATCAGTTGATTGTGTTTACTGGGGTATCTGGCTCGGGTAAGTCCTCCCTGGCCTTTGACACCATCTTCGCAGAAGGGCAACGGCGCTATGTCGAATCCCTGAGTGCCTATGCCCGTCAGTTTTTGGGACAGGTGGATAAGCCCGATGTCGACGCCATTGAAGGGCTGAGTCCGGCGATTTCCATCGATCAAAAATCGACCTCCCACAACCCCCGCTCCACCGTGGGTACGGTGACCGAAATTTACGACTATCTGCGCCTGCTGTTTGGCCGTGCGGGAGAGCCCCACTGCCCCCACTGCGATCGCTCCATTGCCCCCCAAAGCATCGATCAGATGATCGATCAGGTGATGGCACTGCCCGATCGGACTCGTTTTCAGCTACTGGCTCCGGTGGTGCGGGGCAAAAAGGGCACCCACAAAAAGCTGTTGTCTAGCCTGGCTGCCGAGGGATTTGTGCGGGTGCGGGTTAATGGCGATGTGATTGACCTAAGCGATAACATCGACCTCGACAAAAATCACACCCACGATATTGAGGTGGTAGTAGACCGCTTGGTGAAAAAGGACGGGATGCGGGAGCGTCTTGCCGATTCTCTAGCGACCTGCCTCAAACGCTCAGAAGGGGTCGCGATCATCGATATGGTCGAGCCCGTCACTAATGCAAGCCCGAGTGACGGGGCCCAAGCTTCAGACAACGTAATAGCCCTCTCTGATCGACTACCCCGCGCGGCTGAAGCCGAAGCGGCCTACGGCAGTGACAAGCCCAAAGATCTGGTATTTTCAGAAAACTTTGCCTGCCCGGAACACGGGGCGGTGATGGAAGAACTGTCTCCCCGCTTATTTTCGTTTAATTCTCCCTATGGGGCTTGTCCCAACTGCCACGGGTTGGGGAGCCTGCGCACGTTTGCGGCTGAGTTGGTGGTGCCTGATCCAACGGTGCCGGTTTATGCGGCGATCGCGCCCTGGTCAGAAAAAGACAATACTTACTATTTCTCGTTGCTTTACAGCGTGGGGCAAGCCTTTGGCTTTGAGATTCAAACCCCGTGGGAGAAGCTCACTGACGAGCAACGCCACGTGATTCTCCACGGCACCGAGGAGAAGATCTACATTGAAACCGATTCACGCTATCGCGATCGCAAGGGATACAACCGCCGCTACGAAGGGGTGTTGCCCATGCTGGATCGGCAATATCGAGAGGCCTCTTCTGATGCCTACAAGCAAAAGCTAGAAAAATACTTGGTGAATCAAACCTGCGAAGTGTGCCACGGCAGTCGGCTTAAACCCGAAACGCTGGCGGTACGTATGGGACCTTACAACGTTATCGATTTCACCAGTACCTCGATTCGCGATTGCCTAAATCGAGTCAAAGAACTAGTGGGTGATGAGGCGCGATCGCCCCTACTCTCGCCCCGTCAGATGAAAATCGGCGAGTTGGTGTTGAAAGAAATTCGGGCGCGGCTCCAGTTTTTGTTAGATGTCGGGCTCGATTACCTCACCCTCGATCGCACTGCCATGACCCTCTCGGGTGGCGAAGCCCAACGCATTCGGCTGGCGACTCAAATCGGGTCGGGTTTGACGGGGGTGCTATATGTCTTGGATGAACCCAGTATTGGCTTACATCAACGCGACAACGATCGGCTACTGGCAACCCTACGCAAGCTCAAAGGTTTGGGCAATACGCTGATCGTGGTAGAGCACGACGAAGATACCATCTATGCTGCCGATCATTTAGTCGATATTGGGCCTGGAGCCGGTGTGCACGGTGGCAATATCGTCGTTAACGGTCATCTGCAAGATTTGTTGAACTCCGAAGATTCTCTCACCGGAGCCTATTTGTCTGGGCGGCGCACCATCCATACGCCAACAGAACGGCGTGAGGGTAACGGTCGCAGCCTAAAAATTCGCAACGCCCACCGCAACAACCTGAAAGACCTGAGCGTTGAGATTCCCCTCGGCAAGCTCGTGTGCATCACGGGTGTGTCTGGGTCAGGTAAATCGACGTTGATTAACGATTTGCTCTATCCGGCTTTGCAGCATCATTTTGGCCGCAAAGTGCCCCAACCCAAAGAAGTTGATGAAGTGAAAGGGTTAAAAGCGCTAGACAAGGCCATCGTCATCGACCAGTCTCCCATTGGCCGCACGCCGCGATCGAACCCGGCGACCTATACGGGGGTATTCGATGTGATTCGGGATCTGTTTGCCGAAACCATTGAAGCCAAAGCCCGAGGTTACCGTCCGGGGCAGTTTTCATTCAACGTTAAGGGGGGGCGTTGTGAAGCCTGCGGGGGCCAGGGCGTCAACGTGATTGAGATGAACTTTTTGCCCGATGTGTATGTGCAGTGCGAGGTTTGCAAAGGCGCTCGCTACAACCGTGAAACCCTCCAGGTGAAATACAAGGGCAAAACCATCTCTGATGTGCTCAACATGACTGCTGAGGAAGCCCTGGACTTTTTCCAAAACATTCCTAAAGCATCGATCCGGCTCCAAACCATGGTGGATGTGGGGTTGGGCTATGTGCGTCTGGGCCAAACTGCACCTACCCTCTCTGGGGGAGAGGCCCAGCGGATGAAGCTGGCTTCGGAGCTGGCCCGACGGTCTACGGGTAAAACGTTGTATCTGATTGATGAGCCGACGACCGGGCTCTCGTTTTACGACGTGCATAAATTGCTAGACGTGGTGCAGCGGCTGGTGGATAAGGGCAACTCGGTGATCACGATTGAACATAATCTCGATGTGATCCGCTGTTCTGATTGGATTATTGATTTAGGGCCAGAAGGGGGCGATCGCGGGGGTGAAGTTATCGCTCAGGGGACGCCAGAGGATGTGGCTAAGGTCGAAAAATCTTACACGGGTCATTATCTAGAGCGGGTTTTGGCCAAGCATCCGGTTGAAAAATAGTATTTTGAGAAGAAGGGGAATAATTAATGGCTCAAGTGGTTGCCATTACAGATGCGGTCAAAACTTTAGCAGAAGTAGAGCAACGCTTTAGCCTGACGCAACGCAATGAACCTGACTTTTTCTTAGAATGGCAGCAAGATTTGCCTACCCTCACGCCTGTACAACAGGCCGGATTAGATGTCATGCATCGCCGTTTACGCTATCACCGGGCGGTTGGCGATCTGCTAGAAGGTGCGGTTACCCTGTTAGTTGCTTCACCGCTATTAGATATTGCCGGATTTTATGATCCCCCGTTTCGTCTCAAAGCAGAAGCTGCCGTTGAAATTGCTGTTGATGATGGTGAGGAAATACTACGCGGCAGAATTGATATTTTGATTCTGCAACAACAGCTTTGGGTATTAGTTTTAGAAGCTAAGAAAACAACCATTTCACTGCGATCGGCTTTACCCCAGGCGATCGCATATATGATGGCCAACATTACCCCTGAACGTCCTTTATTTGGCATGTTAACCAACGGCGATGAGCTAGTCTTCATCAAGCTAATTGCCGAACCCAAAGCTGAATATTCGCTTTCCAGGGCATTTTCACTTTATACGCTGCCCAGTGAATTAACAGTAGCGATGCAGGTTTTGACCCACATGGGGCAGCAAATGATCAGCACGGGGTCTTAAACCACATCCGATTTGAAACCTAGAGTTTTAGCTTACGGAAAAACTATGGATCTGGATGTGGACACGGTTTAAAGTCATCCTTGCAACTGGGTGCTTTTGCAGCTAAAGGCTATAACAGTAGGCAGGGATGTCGGTGCTGTGATTTTAGTGACTCGGTGAATGGGTGATCGCCTGCTGGATATCATTCAACGCATGGCTTCGGGAGAGTCCTCTGAAGCAGATATGGCGGTGCTGCGAGAGTTGCTAGCAAGCGGAGATGCGCGATCGCTGTCGCAATTAGGCAAGTACAACGTCCACATTGGGGAAGGACGGGATATTCACGTTGGCGATCGCGTTTATTACCAATGGAATGATGAGGCGATTAAGGCGTTGATCCAAGAGTTGCGCAAGCAACAGGTCATCCCTGAGCAGATGTCTCAGTACCTGAAGTCTGAAGAGGCTTGTCAGAATCGCCAAGCCGTTGAGCAATATCTCACGTCGACACTCCAAAAACTTAGGCAGCATGGCTGCTTAGATATTCGTCAAGATATTGCACAGGGAAGTGAAACGTTTAGTCATGCTGCGCGCATTCAAGACTTTGAGCTACCGTTTGGCCCTATTAGTATGCGGGGGGAAGCGTTTTTTATCTTCTCGGAATTTAGTGCAATCCAGATGAATCTGCTGCGACAGTTTTCGGGACAGGCGCTGCAGTGGGCCAAAAAACAGACCGAGCCGGGTGCCGTCGGCCAAGCAATCTTTAATTTCCGGGTGCCGACCCATCTCTGTTTTGCTCTGGCGCTTGTGGATGATGTGGATGAAGCTATGAAAGATGCTGTTCGTAGCACGAACCCACTCGACCATAAGGTCGATTTGCTGTGGTACGAAGTGCCTTTGATCTATGAGCTCAGCCAAGCGAAGCTATATTTCTACGATCAACCTGCCGGATTTTTGGAAAATTTCAAGGGAGAGATTGCTTGGCAGCAATTGCGAAGCGTGATTCAAAAACTGCTGTCTCCATCTGCTAGTTAACACTGTTTTGGTCAATTGATGCGCGATTTACTGCTCAGTATCATCCAGCGAATTGCCTCAAGTGATGGGTCTGAGGCAGATTTTGAAGCGCTGCGGCAGGCGCTTCGCAGTGATGAGGGGCGATCGTTGCTGCAAGAGGGTAAGTACAACGTCCACATTGGGGAAGGACAGGATATTCATGTTGGCGATCGCACCTATATCGAAATTAATGATGAGGCAATCAGAGCGATCGCGGCGGAGATTCAGCGGCGATCGCGGGAGGTGGATCGCCTAAGTTTGGAGCAGTTGGACTTTCAGGTTTATTTGCGATCGCTGGTTGAGACTTACCAGGAATGGTGGCAGCGCTATACGCTGACGGAGGCGATTGGGCGATCGCAGCAAAAAGAGGAGAAGACAGAGTGCGATCGCCCGGTTTTTGATTTTGGGCTGGTGGTGCAGACGGTTCAGAAAGAGACAGAGACTTCTGAAGCGGGGCGACCAGAAGAACAGGACAAAGACAAAATTGAGCGGTTACCAGTGCTGGAGGGAATTCGTAAGTACGCGGATGACCATGTGTTGCTAATGGGGCGACCGGGTTCGGGCAAATCGACGGCGTTGATTCGGTTGTTGCTGGAAGTGGCGGCCCTCACCCCCAACCCCTCTCCCAAGCTTGGGAGAGGGGAGCTGGAGTGGATTCCTGTTTTGGTGGAGCTGCGCTACTGGGAATCATCGATTTTGGGGCGGATTCGGGCGTTTTTGTGTAAGCACGACCCGAATCTGATGCTGGATGATGAGACGCTGAAAACGCTGCTGCGCCAGGGACGTTTTTTGCTGTTGATCGATGGCTTGAATGAGTTGCCCTCGGAAGCAGCGCGGCGGGATGTGGCTCGGTTTGAGAAAGATTTTTCCCAAGCACCGATGATTTTCACCACCCGTGAGTTGAGTTTGGGGGGTGAATTGGGGTTGGGCAAAAAGCTGGAAATGCAGCCCCTGACGGAAGCCCAGATCCGACAGTTTGTAAGCAACTATTTGGGCCAGGAACGGAGTGAAAAGCTGTTGGGGCAATTGCAGAATCGCTTGCGGGAACTGGGGCAAACGCCGTTATTGCTGGCGATGCTCTGCTCAATTTTTACGTCTGAGCAGGCGCTGCCGACAAACTTGGGGGAGGTGTTTCGGCAGTTTACCCAGTTTTATGAGCAGCGACTCAAAGGGGACGTGCCAGACCCCTATGAGCATCGGGATGATTGGGCCAAGCTCTTACAGTGCCTTGCCTTTGCCATGATGCAGGGGCCAGATCCGCAGCAGAAGCCAACGGAGCTGAGCGTTGCGATTCCTCAAGACCAAGCGGAACGGGTGCTGACGGACTTTTTGCGAGAGCGGGAGCCATATCCGGCAAAGGTGGCGGAACGGTGTTTGAGGGATTTGCTAAAGCATCACCTGATTCAGACCAATGGGGAGCAGATTGAGTTTCGCCATCAGATGATTCAGGAATATTACGCAGCGGAATATTTGCTGCGGCTTTTGCCGGAGCTAAGCGATGATCAACTAAAGCAGGCTTACCTCAACTATTTGAAGTGGACGGAATCTATTGCCTTGATGCTGGCTTTGGAGACAAGAGAAGAACAAGCGTTACATGTGGTGAAGCTGGCGATCGATGTCGATTTTATTTTAGGGGCAAAGTTAGCTGGAGCAGTTCAATTAGATTTACAACTTAAAAGTATTGCTATCTTAAATAGTTTAAAGCTTCTTAGAGAGAGGAAGCTTTTTCTTATGAAGCGAAATTATTCTGTGGAATTGCCTAAGTGGTTGAGGATTCAGCTTTTAGAAGAAACGAAATCTGCAGAATCTTTTTCTGTGCTGAGGAAATTCTTACAAGATTCAGAACCCTTGATTCGTATTTCTGCCGCTCGTGCATTGGGAAGGTTGGGTGATAAGGGTGCTGAACCACAGCTAATAGAGCTCCAACGAGATCCTAATCATAATGTTCGACAGGTTGCAGAATCTGAATTATGGAGAATTGAGAGTGAGGTAGTTCTTCCTCAAAAAGCCTTTGAAGACATGTCAAAGCTTTTGACTTTAAAATCAAAAGCCAATAAGAATTTTCTCAAAAATCCAGATGATCAGATTCAGAATGGGAAAAACCAATGGATTTTGGATTTGAAAGGGGCTCTTCAGAGCTCTGAAGCAATAACTCGTCGTTACGCAGTGTATGAAATCGATAGACAAAGATTCAGTGAAGTAGTTCCGGAACTTCTGGAAATGACAGATGATCCAGATATTGAAGTTCGCAGACAGATTGCTATAGCTATTGGAAACTTATGTGATAGTAGCTTTGCTCCAAAGCTATTAGAGATGTTAGATGACTCTGATATAAATGTTCTAGTTAATGCTTGCGAGGCCTTGGGAAAGCTAGGAAACAAAATAGCTACTCCAAACTTGATCAAGATTTTAGAAGAAAATCCTGACTTCTGGGTAAGGAGGCACATAGTAAAGGTACTTGGAAATCTTGCTGATCAGAGAGCAGTACCTCATCTAATTACATGTCTTCATAAGGATGAATCACCCCGAGTTCGTTGGCAAGCCGCTATTGCACTAGCCAATCTAGAAATTTATGAAGCAGTTCCTACTTTAAAGGAAGGCCTTAACAATCTTGATAGCGATATGCGTGTGGACGCTATTAAGGCCCTGTCAAACTTTCAATCTCTAGAAGTTCAGAGACTTGCTTTACATACTCTTAAAGATCTAGATCTAGATTTAGTTGTTAGAAGCTTTTCAGAGGATCTTCTAATCAAAATTGGAGATAAAAGGATTGTTCCAAGCATAATCGATTTAATTCTAAATTCAAACCCTGATGTTAGCTGGAGCGCAGTAAAAGTACTAAGAAAACTAGATGTTTCACTTACGACTAAATTTCTACCCAGACTCAGACAGCTTTTACACTTAAATATAGGTGAGCAGGCATTTAATCTGTCTAGAAGCATCCAATCAAGCTGCAAGTTCTATAACTACGAAATCTGGCAAGCAGCTATTCAAAAACAAGCACAGGTCAATCTAGAAAAACAGATAGCTAAACCTTTACCCGATGGCCTACTTGCCAAAATTGATCAAACCACTCAAGCAATTCATCGTAGGACGGAGAAAATGGCCAATGAACCCAAAAATGACTTCAGCAATGCCACCTTCAATGCACCAGTAAACTTTGGCGATCAACCTAGAGGTGACTTCATCGGCACTCAAAATAACGACTCACCCGCTCCAGAAGTGCAAAGGGCAATTGCAGAGTTGCAAACCCTACTTAATCAGCTCACAACCCAGCACCCTACTATCACTGATGAAGTAGAAGCGCTTGCTATCATCGACGCTGAATTCACTGAAATCAAACAGTCTCCCAGCCATCGGTTCGCAACCCTCCGTCAGAAACTCCTCAACCCAGAACGCCATGCCCAAGCAATAAAAGCCACACTCGAAGAAATGGTAAAGCATTATCTTGAAGAAACTATTCTAGGCAAATCAATTATTACTTATCTCGCCAAAATGAGTGAAAAACCTAACCACGGAGCCTGAATCATGCAAATTACAATTGATTTACCAGACGAAATCCAAATGACAGCAACTGACTTGCGCACAGAGTTAGCTGTTGCCCTCTTTCAGCAAGAACGAATTACTTTAGGCACTGCCAGCCAAATCGCTGGACTCCATCAAATTGAATTTCAACGTCTGATTGCTAGCCGCGGCATCTACATCCACTACGATGTTCAAGATCTTGAACAAGATCTCTCCAGCTTGCGCCAGGATGGTTGGTAATGAATGTGGTCAGCAATACTTCTCCTTTATGTAATCTGGCCGTAATTGATGAGATTAGCCTCTTACAACAGATTTATCCGAAAATTCTGATTCCGCCAATTGTGCAAGCTGAATTGATGCAGTCCCCAGAGATTCAATCTATTATCAGGTCACTATGTAGGGCTCGCTGAAAAAGTCACTTTTGACGATTTTGTGAAACGGTAGCGCGATCAGACGTGTCCGGCAGACAGTGGTTAAGGTCATGCTTTGGCGAAGGTGTGACGGCCTTGCCAGGGAGCGACCGTAAGTCGCCAAAAA
>JBCBZT010000104.1:0-11571 GCA_039815185.1 Cyanobacteria bacterium P01_A01_bin.123
CCATGCAAAATGATCAGCTGGGTATAGAAAAATGATGAGGAGTCACGGTGCCAGCAATAGAGCACCACCGCTGCAGTCACCAAACCATTCGTCAATATAAAGAATCCGCTCAGCGAATCAACCCAGAGGGCAACGCCCGCATGATCCAGCAGATGCAGCGTCAGCGACGCATCACTGATGAATATCTGCATGGCATAGCCCACGGATGCCAGCGCCACACCCAACGCCAGATACCGGGCCAGATGGGGCACGAGCGTCATGCTGAATCCCAGGAAAAATGGCAACGCCATCCACACAATGGTCTCGGTACTCAACGACAACAGAGTCATGACAGAACATTCCACTCAATTTCGCTCGTTTTCAGGATTGGATTATTTTTGAAGGTCAAAAATAATCACGGATTACAGCTCCAACAGTGAGCCGGATCGGCCTCCGTTATGCCATTTGGAAACATGACCTCGTGCACATGCCCACACCGCTGACAGCGCTGGACAGCTAGTCGAATCATCTCAGTTGGCAAGCGACATAACCCACAGGGCAATCCTGGGATCTGCTCCACCACGTCAAACCCTGGGCAACCACACTCAGGACATCGCTGCCGAATTTTCAACACCAGATCTCGCGTGGCTTGAACAATCACATCCATCCGTGTGGGGTTGTACAGCGCTCGCATATCTGTTTCCAGATGAACCGTTCGCGTCGGGGAGGTGCGCAGGGTGGTTTCAATGGCCGTGACAAGCTCAGCCTCGGTAGCAATGCCTTTGACAATTGCATCCGCAGTCGACCCCTCTGCCGCAGGCATCACAACGAGGCCATGTTCTGGAAAGCCAATCTCCTGCGCAAATGTCAGAGCATCGTCCAGCGACCGAATCGTTGCGTGACGATAATTTGTCGTCGTCGATAACACCTGCCCCACAATTTCAATGGCGTTGATCTGATCCACCAACAGCACAATCTCGCGGTCACAGGGAAGCAAGGGTAGCGCTGGATGAGGAAAAAAAGCCCCCTCACTGGCGATCGCCACCGCTTCACCCGTCATCTCCAGTGCAGCCTGAGCCTTGAGTCGGGCCGTTTCAATTTGAGTACCCAGGCGGGGCACATCGCGGGTGAAGGTGCCAAATCGATCGGTATCAAATTGCGGCACCACGGTAACGGTCATCCCCAATTCCTGAGCAAACACAGGGGCGATCGCCCGTTCTTTCTGGTGCATCGTTGCTAACACAGCCGTTTCACGGCTCAGCCCAACTCCATCGTTCCCCATCACACCAATCTCTATCTGTATGAATGATTGTTGGTTTCGCCTTATCGACGCAACATCACCATTGAACCGATTAGCGACGCTAGCAGCACCTGAGCCGACGGAGGTGCCCAAGAAAATCCCCAAATAAAGCTGATCATGCTTGTTGCCTTCACTGCCAAGGTGTGGACTTCCTCCGTCACCTGCCGACTCCAAAGGACGAGTAGACCACCCATCATCAGTAAGGTTATCCAGACCATGTACTCCTCTCCTTATGATCACGGCCCAATTCATGCAGCAAACTGGCCAGATGTCAGTCGCTAGCCATCAGTCAACGTAACCGTCTAAATACTGTGCCGCCCCCTGCGCGGGCGGCACAGTATTTGGGGTTTTGGTTTTAATGACGTCCAGGTACTGATCACACCCAGTCTGGACAAGGCCATGCCCTGTTTCGTTGATAAATAGCTAGCCATCATGAACCGTAAATTGTTAGCTATTTAAATTGCATGGTTGTCCCCTGCCTCCGGCGGAGGACAACCACCAACATACGAAAAATAGGTGAATGTTAGCTTAACCTTCCAACCCTTGTGTCGCCTGCACAGCGGACGGCACAGGGGTTGAGTTTTAATGGCGTCTAGGTTCTTATGCTTACCAGTGCACTGCCCGGTGAGCAGCACACTGGCGTTATGAATCTGTTCAGACTATGCGCCACCCACGACATCGACAGATGCCTCGGCAGGCAGCCCATCCACCGAACCCTCTCCTTTGAAGGCATATCGAAGAAAGGGAGGAGCGATGAAGGTGGTCACAATAACCATCGTGATGATGGCAGCCTCTAGCGGCTTACTCAACACGCCACTCGCCGCGCCGATTCCTGCAAACACTAATCCCACCTCTCCACGAGGAATCATACCCACGCCAATGGCAAGGCGATTAATCTGCGGTTGACCAAAAACCACCCATCCCGTCACCAACTTACCGACAATGGCAATCAGGATAAGGAACGTCGCAATGATCAAGCCTTCTCGGTTCTCCGCAATCATGGGGTTCAGGACACTTAAATCCGCCTTTGCCCCAACGGTCACGAAGAAAATGGGAACGAAAATATCGGCAATGGGAAGCACTTGTTGATCCAGCTCTTTCCGTTTATCCGTTTCATCCAAGACTAACCCCGCAGCAAACGCACCCAAAATCGCTTCGAGATGAATCGCATTCGCCAAAAAGGCCATCAAAAATGCGAACACAAGCGCAGGAATAATCAGCTTGCCCCGCGTTTGCAGCTTGTCGGCGATCGCCACAAAGGCTTGATTGAAAAATTTGCCTAAGAAAATCGCACCAAGTAAGAAAACACTTGCACTAATAATGAGATAGACCAAATTGAGTACATCGACTTCGCCCGTCTTGGCCAAACTCGCCACAACAGCCAATACAATAATGCCGAGCACATCGTCAATGACGGCAGCGCCAACAATCATCTGTCCTTCAGTCGATTTCAGATGCCCCAACTCAGACAACACCTTAGATGTAATGCCAATGCTCGTGGCCGTCAGTGCAGCTCCAGCAAAAATCGCCGGAATCGTCGGAATATGAAACAGGGCAATCAACCCCAAGGTGCCACCCACAAACGGAGCAACCACGCCCACAACCGCCACAACCGCAGCTTGATAGCCAACCTTCGTCAACTCTCGCAGGTCAGACTCTAGTCCAATCTCAAACAAGAGAATAATCACCCCTAGTTCAGCCAGAACCGACAACACTTCACTCTGGCTCGTAAAGATAGAGGAGAACGACTCTGCGCTGAGTTCCCCACCACTAATCCACTGCAATACAGGCATCAGAGTCGAATCTGCAGCTGTGGCTCCCCCTTCGGGAAAAACCAGCAGATGCAACGCCGACACACCAACCACCACACCACCGACCAGCTCACCCAATACTGGGGGCAAGTTCATCATGCGAGACAGTTCGCCCCCCAGCTTACTCGCGAGGTAAACGACAACAAGACTCAGCAACACGGCAGCTAATACCAATGGGGATTCATTTGGAACGGTAGCCGTCCCCATGAATGTCCCCCACGATGACCATGAAAGGAATGGGGCGATCGCGCCCGAGGCCATCCCATCAGTAAACAACGGGTTCATCATCAACAACCTCCAAAACAGCATGTCATGCAGTCAGAACCATGAACAAAAAACTCTCTCCCAACACGCATCGCGGCGCGCGATCCTGCTCGTTAGCAGCATTCTCGATTGACAATGCTGCAGCCTACCTCACCCTTGAGTCCTATGCCAAAGCATCGGTGGTGGGTTGATTAGGCAAGGATTCCACCAGTGACGCATTGTCGTTACGCACGAGGGCAACGGCTTGACGCAGAGCCTCAGTCCGATCAATCAACAGATGATCAGCAGAAATCCGATCGAACATTCCCATCCGCTCCAACCGTCGCTTAATCTGTCCAGTGGCTCCCACAATAAAGACTTGACGGTCTTTCTCAATCGCTTCGTTGATAGCATTCTCAATCGCTAGGGATGAGGTCACACCCACATGGGGCACATCGCTCAGATCCAGAATCAACACATCACAATTTTGAACGGCATTATGCTCGCGATTAATGGCCTTGGCCACCCCAAAAATCATCGGCCCGCTCAGATGGAACAGTAAGACACGACCATCGGCTTGATCCAACAGATGCTTCTCCGTGTCGCTCAAGTCAATCAAGTCATCCGCATCAGTAATCGCGCTCACAGAGGACGACTGAAGCTGACTGAGGCGATCGATCGTCAGAATATTCGCCACAAAGACACCAATCCCAACAGCCGCAATCAAATCGACCAATACGGTCAGCGCAATGACACCGTACATAATCAATGCACCTTTAATGGAGATTTGGTGCGCACGCTTCAAAAAGCTCCAGTCGATGATGTCAATACCCACCTTGAGAGCAATCCCAGCCAACACCGCCATTGGAATCGTCGACGTTAAGCTTCCCGCCCACAACACAATAACGAACAAGATACAGGCACGGGTCAAACCCGAGAGTGCAGTGCGCCCGCCAGTCTGGATATTCACGACCGTTCCCATCGTGGCACCAGCACCAGCAATCCCACCAAACAAGCCTGATACAAGGTTTCCAAGTCCTTGACCAATCAGCTCTTTATTCGAGTCATGTTCAGTACGAGTCAGGCTATCGGCAACCACGGACGTGAGTAACGCGTCAATACAGCCGAGCATTCCTAATACAGCCGCATCTACAAACATAAGCTGCAGTTGATCCGGGCTGAAGGTAGGCACCTGGAGGCTGGGCAATCCCATTGGAATTTCACCAATGCGACGAATATCCAACCCAGGGAAAAGCATCAGCGATACCAAGGTTCCTGCCACTAACGCCAGCAACTGAGGGGGAACCCATTTCTTTATCTGCGAGGGCGTAAATACTAAGATCGCCACAGTGAGAACAGCTAATCCAGTTTCTGCCGGACTAATATTCGTCAACAATTGAGGCAAACTTTGCAGTGTCCCCACAACACCACCACCGGGACTGGCTTGCCCTAAAAACGGTGCAGTCTGCAGGATAATCAGGATAATCCCAATTCCAGACATGAATCCAGAGATGACCGTGTAGGGCATCAATGTCACATAGCGCCCTAACCGTAGAGCACCGAGAATCATTTGAAAGATTCCCGCCATCATCACGACGGTGAACGCCATCGCTAGCCCGTTTTCAGGATTCGACGCCGTCAAGTCTGCAATCACAGCCGTCATGACAACGGTCATTGGCCCCGTGGGCTCTGATATTAGTGTTGGCGTTCCGCCAAATAATGCCGCAAAAAAGCCAACAAGAACGGCACCCCAGAGTCCGGCTGCCGCACCAGCCCCCGAAGCGACACCAAAAGCAAGGGCCATTGGTAAGGCAATAATTGCAGCTGTGACACCCCCAAAGATGTCGCCCTGCAAGTTTCTAAAATGAATTCGATTGGTCAGTTGCATGAAAAGAGTCGGCCTACATCAAAATACATAAGACTACGCTGAATAGAGTAAAATCTATGCTTTTATTTTTATCATAGGTTTATTCCTATGGATCGAAGATACCACCGCCCCATCACAAATGCCAGATCAACACAGTTTATGTTTTCTCATCCATATAGAAACGTTTGCTTATCATTGGCTTGTCAGTTCTGTTTGTTTCGTCGTCGCTCACGCTCTCACATCGAAACACGCACACTCACGACCCTGCCTCGTCATGGGCAAAGCGATTGTAGAGAAAGGTAAGGGCGTGGTTCCGGAGGGTTCAATCCTCCGGATCTTCAATGATTTGAGCACGATCTCTAGGCCGTTCGAAGTGTCCATAGCCTCATCGATGGTGATGGTCAGACCATGGGCCATCATTACGAGGCAATCGACAAAAGCAGATTGCTGATATAGCGATGGCCAGTTCGCTTAGGACATAGGCAACCGCCAATAGCCAACACTAGTGCGGCAAACTGGCGTATAGCCATCGCTTTCGGACGACTGGAATGTCATAAACACTCTGGCGATGGCTATAAATTTGAGCATGTACTGGGGGCTCAAACCTCTAAATCCATGTTGTGATGGATTTCAATCGACAGACTCAACAGTCATAGATTCGACTTTCGGGTGCATCGGGATGAGCCGCACAGTAGCGCTCGAAAGCAGATTGAGAAAGCGAGGATTTATTGGCCTTTGCGGTTTGTAGTTCTTCGACTGTTTCCCAGGCGATCGCCACGTTAATGTTGCTCGTTCCGTGCATCGACGTTAACCGACGAGCATGTTCTAAGGCCGCTTGTAAAACATTTTCAAACGTTTTTTCAAACGTTGGTTTTCTGGCTAAAGTAGGCGCTGGGTAGTTGGGGATAAGAGTCGTTGTGCTTTCCATAACTATCTAAACCTGCGATGTAGTGTGAACTGATTACATCTTATTGATAATCTATAAAAATAGAAACCCTTAAATAACATAAGTTTTATCTATGTTTTATTAGGTTTTCTAATGGTCTTGGCTACATGGCTAACCCATGGTGTGACGTCAGCACCAAAGATGCTGCGCGCGCTCAGTTGCCCCTTGAAACACGGCCATCTGACTCATGAAGCAGTGCCCCATGAGTCAATTTGCGTCGAGACAGAAGGAGTAGAAGGAGTGAAAAGAGCAGATGGCGTAGCAGTCTCTGGCAGTAACCCTAGTGAGGCCGTACTAAAAACGATAAAACTGCTCCAAAGAATCCCAAACAACTATCTGAACCCCAATCCAATGATGAATATCCCACCATGAGTAAGGATGCAGAAAGCAGAGTAAACGGCGATTGTAGTTGTAACCATGACTTGGCAAATGTCTCAGAATTGCAACGAAGAGCTGAGAGTTTAGGGCGCGCGTTGCGCGCCCTAAACCCTGGTTCCTCTGTAAACGCTGCCAAGTCGTGTATAAACATGAACCGCCCAGCCTTTTTGGGTGATGTGTTGGAGCTTAGGCATAGCGGTTGATGGGTGGGGATGGGATAGGAGAATGCAGGCTGCACTAGTACTGATGGCCCGATTTACGATGGTTGACGGCTGGCATGCCGCTGGCGGCGAGCAAATCGCCCTGCTGCACAGTGGCATAGATGAGAACGTGGTCGCCTGTTGATGACTGCTCTACAACGGTGCATTCTACATAGGCCAACGCGTCGCTGAGAATGGCGCAGGCATTGGTCGCCAGTTCAAAAGGCAGATGCTCAAATGCGTTGGTGGTTCCCTTCTGAGCATTAAAATAGCGACGCACAGCCCGACCTTCTTTGAGAATGTTCAGCACAAAGCCAGCACCAGGAAAGAGCTGTCCGATATCGGCGGCATTATGGGGCAGAGCCACCATGAGGCCAGGGGGGCTAAAGCTGGCTTGGGAGACCCAGGCCGTGAGCAACCCCGAAGGAATGCCCTGGTTCTGAAGAGTGAGGACGCAGAGAGAACCAATAATGCGCCCTAGTGCCTGGGTGGTGCGATCGCTTTGGGCTTCGGCGATCGCCGGGCGGGCATCCTGCTGTTTACGCTTGCGTAGCTGATGAGCAAACTGAGTCGCAGCGTTGGTGCAGGCATTTAGGGCCAGTTGATCGGGGCTAAAGCGAACTCGCAAGGGCTCAAAGCCAAAGGGGTAATTCGCATCTTTCAGTTTTTGCTCCAGCAGATCAATCGCCTCGCCACTCCAGCCATAGGAGCCAAACACCCCCACTAGCTTGGTTTTGGGCACATTGGTCAAAATCAAGCCGAGGGCGGTTTGCACTTGTACCGGCACATGGCCCCCCAGCGTGGGCGACCCGATAATAAAACCGTCGCACTGGTTGAGAGTATCAAGCAGGGCATCGGGGGCTACCAGCTCACAGTTAATCGCCTCAACTGCAATTTGAGCGGTATGAAGGGCGTGGGCGATCGCATCGGCCAACCGAGCCGTGTTGCCGTAGGCTGAGGCGTAGAGTAGCGCCACCCGCAGCGGCGGCTGGGCTTGCTGTTGGCACCACTGGTGATAGTCTTGCATCAACCGACTCAAGCTATAGCGCACCAGCGGGCCATGGCCAGGGGCAATGGTCTTGAGGGCTAAAGGCATGCATCGGTCTAGGGCCGTTTTCACCTGTTTAGCCTGGGGCCGGTGCAGGCAGTCAAAATAGTAGCGGCGATCGGCCTCCAGCCGCCGCCACTGCTCATCCCAGAGGGCATCGTCACAAAGATGAGTGCCAAACAGCTTGTCGCTAAACAGAATTTGGCTGGCCGGATCGTAGGTACACAACCCGTCGGGCCAGCGGGGAGTGGGCACCCGCATGAACTGAAGAACGTGGCCCTGGCCCAAATCGAGAGTATCACCAGAGCGCACTGGGCGACATCTGTGGGCTCGATCAGCCAGGGCAACCTTGAGGGTGTTAGCGGCAGCCCTTGAACAGATCATCTGAGCCTGGGGGGCTAAATCGATCAGGCGAGTTAACGTGCTCAGCCGATTGATATTGACGTGACTGGTCACGATGTAGTCAATCTGAGAGAGATCGAGCTGGCGCTGTAGTTCCGCTAGGTAAAGGGAGGTAAACGATTCGCCAGGGGGGTCGAGCAGGGCGATTGTATCACCTTGAATCAGGTAAGCATTGGCGGTGGTACCGCGCTGGCGGCTGTATTCCACCTCAAACTTAAGCCGCTCCCAGGTGCGCGATCGCAATACTTGAGTGCCAGGGCCGATATCAGCCACCTGGACATCCCGAGGTCGGGAAGCGATAGGAATGGAGACGGGAGAGACACTAGAGGAAGTCATAGGATAATGAATGGGGTAAGAGTGGGCAACGGGTTAATGTCAGGCAGAGCGATGTCGAGCCCTGATCAAGAGTTTCGGCTATGGCATTAATCGTCGGTCTGACTACCGGCCACGGCGGCGATATCGGAGCCAAAGCGAATACGGTGTCGTCGTGAAATTTCCTGTTCTGGATTGACGCCATCGAAGGTGGGTGGAATCCAGGCCCGAACGACCAATAAACCACCCAGCACGATCAAAAACGAGCAGCTGGCCAGTACCTGAGTCCAGGGAGTTTCGAGTACACCTCGAACAATGATTTCTCGCAGCACCGAGACGATAGACACCTCCACTGCTACTCCAATGGAGACCCGGTGCTCTTGCAGATAAATAATGAGCAACCGAAACAGCTCTACCAAGATCAGCAGAAAGAGAATATCGGCGGTTACTTCGGGGAAGTTGAGCGGCGGCAGCAGCGACAGAAACATCTGGCGTAGCTGCATCACCATGAAGCCAAACAGCCCAATACACAGAGAAATAACAATCAGGTCTTGAACTAGCTCAAGCAAACGAACCACATAGTTGCCGTTGAGCCAGGTGAGCCAACGGGATGAATCGGGGAGGTTTTGCATGGGAGTACCGTATGGGTGAAGGGGCGAGGGTACAGAGAGGGTGAAGGGGGGTGAGGGAGTTTTGAGTGATCTTCTGTTGTCTATAGCAAGAAAGGCAACCTAGTTCTGCCTCCTGCCTTAGTAGTGATTGCTGGCCTGGCGGTGGTGTACAGCCGTCAGGCCATCGGGTTTTGCCACCCGCCCCACTGTGGCCGTGCAGTAGATAATCCAGTGGTCCCCCGCCTCTAGTCGATGGTTGACAGTGCATTCTAGGTAAGCCAAAGCCTCGGCCAAAATGGGCGAGCCGTTGTGGGCTGCGTAGGTGACAATCTCCTCAAAGCGATCGCCACCGGGGGGAAACCGTTTTAGAAAGTGCTTCATCAACCACTGGTTATTACCGTCTTCCAGCACGTTGAGCACAAAGGTATCGCCGCCGTGTAACAGCGATTCAATTGCACGATCTTTGGCCACCGCGATCGCAATACCAGCAGGCTGAATGCTGGCCTGAATCACCCAGGAGGCTAGCATGGCACTGCTGACATCGCCCTTTTGGGCCGTGAGAATGTAAAGGCCAGTACTGAGCCGCCCCAGAGCCTGGTCTAGCCCAGAGTTTTGCGGTTGATTTTGTTTTTCAGTTCGGTCGCGATTGACCCACTGGCCCAGGTCGGTGCCCGCCTCTTCGCAGAGTTTATCGGTGGCCTCGGTGGGGGTCGCTTTAAGTAAGATTGGCTCGAAGGCTACCCTGAGGCCAAGCTCTTGAAACCGATTGCGCAGCGGAAAAATCGGTTCATCCTGGCCACCACCAGTTTCAAACAGACCAACCGCCTGCTTGGGGTGCACCGCTGCCAGCACAGTGCTCAAAATCGGTTCTAGACCAGGAACCGCTTGGGGCGGCATACCCAGGATCAAACCTGTAGCCGTAGTCACCACCTCCCGCACAGCATGAATATCGGTGTCGAGCAAGTCTACCAGCTCGACAGCGGTGTTGGTTTTGAGTAGACCCTGGCCCAGGGCATGGACCAGGCGATCGCTGTGCCCATACTCTCCGGCATAGACGATCGCCACAAAGGATTCGGCCTGAGCCCGAGCCTCGCTCCAGGTGCGATAGTACCCGATCCAGTCGCTCAGGTGATGGCGCAACAGGGGGCCATGACCAGTGGCAATTTGGCTCACCGAGAAGGGTTCCATTCGCTTGAGAGCGGCCAGCACCGAGCGGGCGTTTGGCCCCATCAAACAGTCGTAGTAGAGCTGAAAATCCGCCTCCAGCAGGGCTGGAGTTTCATCGTAGAGGGTATCGTCGCAGTAGTGCAGCCCAAAAACATCACAGGTATAGAGCACCTCAGTCCCCAGGTCATAGGTGAGCATGGTATCGGGCCAGTGAAGGTTGGGTGCCGAGACAAAGGCCAGCTCATGGCCGTTGCCCAAGTCCAGGCGATCGCCGCTCTTTACTATCTGCGACTCAAAGGGACGATGGAGCTGGCTTTGCAAAAACTGAATCGCCACCTTAGAAGCCACCACCGTCAGTTGGGGTGCCAAGGCCAGCAGGTCGCCAATTAGCCCACTGTGGTCAGGTTCGGTGTGGTTGACGATCAGGTAGTCCAGTGCTGAGAGATCGACGGTCGCCTGCAATTCTTGCAGGTACAACGGCCTAAATTTGCTGTGAGACGTATCGATGAGTGCGGTTTTCTCGCCCCGAATCAAAAATGAATTGTAGGTCGTACCGTTTTGCAGCTCAAATTCAATATCAAAGCGATCGCGATCCCAATCCAGGCAGCGAATCGCAGTTGAATCAGGCGCGATCGCCGCAGTTTGCACGGTCAGTCGATGGGCGAGGGGAGAAGCTAAGCGTACATCCGTCAGGGTAACCATGGAGCATATCTATCCTCATTGAGAGCGAGCTCGACATACCTTAATGATTGACACACCAGCATAATTTGTAAAATGTCAATATCCAAAGTCATTGATTAGCAATTTATATCAAAAAAATGCATTGCATTTACTTGGCATATCTATTGATCGGTGTCGTGGGTAGGGACTGGTCCTAGGGCAGGCTGGTTGCAATAAAGAGTGCATGAGCCTCACGGCCCATAGATCTGGGTCAATGACGTCTTCGCTGGCGTCCACGTTATGACTTGGAAAACTTCTCAGATTCACGACGAAAAAATGAACACTTGAGGCGCGCTCCGCACGCCTCAAGCGTTCATTTTTTCGTAAACTTTGCCAAGTCATGTCCACGTTCCGTGGGCACGAAACCCGCCGACTCAAAAAACCGGGGTCATGCCCTGGCTTTTTGAGTCGGCGGCGTCTCGATTCAACAGCCGTCTGGCCCGCAGAACTTGTGCGCGCTCAATACCTCCGCCGCACAGATATAGGCAATGCCCGAATAATTGTCGAAAAACTTCACTGCGACCTCATCCGAAATCTTCATGGCCATCTCCCGATTTTCGGTGAGCACCTCGATCTTTACATTCGAG
>JBCBZT010000081.1:0-25056 GCA_039815185.1 Cyanobacteria bacterium P01_A01_bin.123
CATCTCGTCACGCAAACCGCGATTCAACTGGGCAACCAAGGGCTTGATATCAAGAAATTCTTGACCCAAGAGATCGTTAACAACATGCGAGAACGGGCTAAACCGGATGCCGTCTCCCGCCTTGAGCGTACCCTAGCCCTGGGAGAAGTGGCTAAGCAAGAATCCATTGAGCTAGAGGCAGCAGCGATTAAAACCCGCATGGATGAAATGCTTGAGGAAGTCAGTAGCCCTGAGGATATTGACATGGAGAGGCTTGAGGAGGTGGTTCGCGAGGATTTGCTCAAAGATAAGATATTGGATTGGTTAGCGACCCAAAATACTGTGGAATTTGTACCAGAAGGTACTCTGACCCCAGAGGAAGCCGAAGAAGAGGACACATCAACGGCAGACAAAAAAGAGTCGGTTGATGCAACTCAAGCGACAGTAGAAGCAATAGCAGAAGCCGTTGAACCCGACACCCCTGAGCCTGAGGTAACCGAGCCTGATGCTGAGGAAGGTGAATCTGATGTCGATGAAGATTGATTAAGCCCCAATCCCCTGTTCTTCAAGGCTTACCCAACCTAGCCAGCCTAGATCCGAATGATGAGCAACCTTTGAATTCAGCCAGGCAGAAGATCTCGCATGCTTAAGTCTGGCTGTACCTTTCCCTGCGCTTCGCGAATGTTGAGGCATAATGGACTAGAGGCTGGGCCTGTGACAGATTTATCGATACCTGTTAGGCTTAAGCCGATTTGTATAAAATCACGGATTCACTGATTTAACGCTGGTATGTTTCATCCCAAGGCAACGCTCTACTCCATTGATAGCCTTAGCTCAATTGCTTTATCAGCCGCCCAGGTTCAAAGTGTGGTGCCCATGGTGGTTGAGCAGTCTGGGCGGGGCGAACGCGCCTTTGACATCTACTCGCGGCTATTGAGGGAACGCATCATCTTTTTGGGAACGCCTGTCGACGATATGGTGGCTGACTCAATTGTGGCTCAGCTGTTGTTCTTAGACGCTGAAGAACCTGAGAAAGACATTCAGATCTACATCAACTCCCCTGGTGGTTCTGTTACAGCAGGCATGGCGATCTATGACACGATGCAGCAAATTCGCCCTGATGTTGTGACGATTTGCTATGGTTTGGCTGCCAGCATGGGCGCTTTTTTACTGTCTGGCGGGGCTAAGGGTAAACGACTTTCCCTACCGAGCTCACGCATCATGATCCACCAACCTCTGGGAGGAGCTCAGGGACAGGCGGTGGATATTGAGATTCAAGCAAAGGAAATTCTCTATCACAAGCAAAAGCTGAATGAATTGTTGGCTCATCACACTGAGCAGCCTATAGAGAAGATTGAAGCTGATACAGAGCGAGATTTCTTCATGTCAGCTGAAGAAGCCCAACAGTATGGCTTGATTGATCAGGTGGTTGAACGGCCTACCCTGGCGACAATTTCCAACGGAGCAGCGTTGAAGTAGGAACCCTTATGTCTAAGTATGACTCCCATCTTAAATGTTCCTTTTGCGGCAAGTCTCAAGAGCAGGTGCGTAAGTTAATTGCAGGCCCGGGAGTCTACATCTGCGATGAATGCGTAGATCTATGCAATGAGATCTTGGATGAAGAGTTATTTGATTCCAGCGCTGCGGTATCCCAACCCGTTCAGCGGCGGGAGCAGCCCCCAGAACGACGACGAACCGCAACGAGTATTTCGCTGACCCAAATTCCTAAGCCCCGTGAAATCAAGCATTATCTTGACGATCACGTGATTGGGCAAGATGAAGCTAAGAAAGTTTTGTCGGTTGCGGTGTACAACCATTACAAACGGCTTAGCTACGCCCAATCCAAAGATTCTGAAGGGTCTGAAGAGGTTGTTGAGTTGCAAAAGTCAAATATTTTGCTGATTGGGCCAACAGGGTGCGGCAAGACTTTGTTGGCTCAAACTTTGGCCAAAATTTTGGATGTCCCCTTCGCGGTTGCAGACGCTACAACCTTAACTGAGGCGGGTTATGTTGGGGAAGATGTTGAAAATATTTTACTCCGGTTGCTCCAGGTGGCTGATTTAGATGTAGAGGAGGCCCAACGGGGGATTATCTACATCGATGAAATCGACAAAATTGCTCGCAAAAGCGAGAACCCTTCAATTACGCGAGATGTTTCTGGAGAAGGGGTGCAGCAGGCGTTACTGAAGATGCTTGAGGGTACAGTTGCTAATGTACCTCCGCAGGGGGGGCGAAAGCACCCTTATCAAGACTGCATTCAGATTGATACCAGCAATATCCTGTTTATCTGCGGCGGAGCCTTTGTTGGACTGGAAAAAATTGTTGAGCAACGCACCGGTAAGAAATCGATGGGGTTTGTACGACCCGGTGAGGGCCAGCAACCCCGCGAAAAACGGGCAGCAGATGTGCTGCAACATCTGGAACCTGAGGACTTGGTCAAGTTTGGCTTGATTCCTGAGTTTATTGGCCGGATTCCAGCAATTTCTGTGGTAGATCCGCTGGATGAAGATACCTTAGTGGAAATTTTGACCGAGCCCAAAAATGCCTTAGTCAAGCAATTCCAAAAACTCATGCGTATGGATAACGTGCAGCTTGAGTTTAAGCAAGACGCCATTCGTGCGATCGCACGAGAAGCTTATCGACGAAAGACAGGAGCACGTGCCCTACGAGGCATCATCGAAGAATTGATGCTGGATGTAATGTATGAGTTGCCTTCGCGTAAGGACGTCAATCGTTGCATGATTACTCGCGAGATGGTGGAGCAACGTTCAACTGCTGAGTTGCTGGTTCATCCCTCGTCTTTGCCGAAGCCGGAATCTGCCTAAAGGCCTGTTAAAACCTCGTTTCGTGGCGTTGTCTCACTTCGCCGATCGGGTATAGCTATGCCCGAAGGGGTACACGCTACCTTACGGTTTGTTTAGATGGTGAAACTGGTGCTTTGTAAGCCTAACCATTACTGTTTAATATGACTCTTGACTGGGACTTGGCAATGCCTAGACTCAATCCCTTTTCAGGGTGATCGAAAGAGAGGAAGAATAACCAGTGCCTTACATTGTGGTAAGTGGGGTTGAACATTTTTATCAATGGGTGCCCTTGCGATCGCCCGATTCAGCTAAACCAGTGATGGTATTTGTGCATGGCTGGGGTGGTTCGTCTCGCTATTGGCAAAGTACAGCTGAGGCGCTGTCCGAACAGTTTGATTGTTTGCTGTACGATATGCGTGGTTTTGGCCGATCGCAGGCTAAGGCTGTAGAACAGGCAGCAGAGACTGACTATAAACTCATCACCTTTGCTGATGAGTTGGCAGGGCTGTTGGATGCCTTAGGTTTGGCTGATAAAGTCTATCTCAATGCCCATTCTATGGGGGCTTCGGTAGCTGCTTTCTTTTTGACCCGCTATGGTGATCGCGTTGAGAGAGCGATTCTCACCTGCAACGGTGTGTTTGAATACGACAAAGCGGCGTTTGAAGCTTTCTATCGCTTTGGTGGCTACGTGGTGGCGTTTCGACCTAAGTGGTTGGCCAAGATTCCGTTGGCTCCCCGCTTTTTTATGGCTCGATTTTTGCACCAGTCGGTACCCAGTCAAGACAAGCTGGCGTTTTTAGAAGATTTTTTAGTCGCTGATTACAAAACTGCCCTAGGCACCATTTTTACCTCCGTGAGCAAAGAAGCCACTGAAGTAATGCCTCAAGAATTTCAGAACATTCCCGTCCCTACCTTGCTGGTTTCAGGTCAATATGACAAAATCACCCCGGCTGAATTGGGGAAAGAAGCGGCAGCCCTCAATTCCAAAATCGAGTATGTGCTCATCCCCAAAACGGGACACTTCCCTATGCTGGAAGATCCTAATACCTACTTAGCTGCGGTCAATCAGTTTTTAACACCTGGAGAAGCGGCTTAGCGGGAGGTGAAGATCTTGCTAGCTCTAGGTTATGCGCCCTATCATGCGGATGAGTTTGTACCACGTCTCAAATCTTTGAAGTGCGCCCTGGATAACCACTGTGCGCTCCTACGACCGATGTCTCTTTCCTATTTTTCCGGCTTTGATCCCAGCCCCCAGGCGAGCCTACTCAACGATGCCGATCCTGAGTATTTACAAGCTGCAACCCCTAGTCAAATGGGAGTCATTTGCCTACACGGGTTTACTGGCGTGCCCTTTGAGGTCATGCCAGTGGCAAAGGGATGTCAAGCGGCAGGCATCGATGCAGTAGTCCCACTGTTACCGGGGCATGGCTATCGCGATCGCGACCAGCAGCGTCAGCAATTTGCTGCAATTACGCCAGAAATTATGTTTCAGGCGGCTCGTCAAGAAATTGAGCGCGCCCGCGAGCGCTATGAAAAGGTTGCCATGTTTGGCTTTTCTATGGGAGGCGCGATCGCGTTGAAAATGGCTGCCGAAGGGCGGTTAGCAGCATGCGCGGTCGGGGCTCCGGCCCTGAGGCTGATTTGGCAGGCTGAACTGCTGATTCCTCTGCTAGGCTGGGCCAGCTTCACCCTAGAGGCTCCGCGCAGCGAAGATTTTTATATTCCAGGATACGAGTTTCACCACTCCCGTGCCCTCCGAACCCTGTGGCAAATTGGTCGCCGTGCCCGGGCTGAGTTGAGTCATATTCACTGTCCCCTGCTAGCGGTGCATTCCCACAGTGATGCAACTATCCCTGCGATCGCAACCGAACACCTTCAACGTCAGATCCCTGTTGACATAGAAGTTGCCTGGTTTGACCGTTCCAACCACTGCCTGGCACTCGATGTCGAAGCGGAAGCCGTCGTTCAACAGGTCACGCATTTCTTTCAGCGACAACTCGGATAACCCTATAGCGATCGAGATAGGTTGAATTTTTGTAAGCATTTCATCACAAATTCACCATTTTAGTCAGACAAAGTAGCCATATATACAGAATATATCTTAGGTTAGGGAAGAGATAAATCTGACTCCCCAATTCCTATGGCAAGCTTTTCTCAACCCGTAACTCAAAAATCTGTCTTTGCCCAGCATCAGGCTTCCCTGGCGGCTTTATTGGAGCGGCGCATGGCCGTGGCCAAGGCCCGTGATGATCAGCCTCTGCTCGCCCTGCTTGAGCAAGAGCAAGCGCAGTTAGATGCTGAATGGTCTCCTGCCGAAGTGTCCAACCCGCTTCAACAGGTTTGGGCATGGTTAGCTCAGACCCTTGACCGCAGTACCCAACTCAACATTGAGCAAATCGTGGATGAAGGCGGTCAGATTTGGTGGCGCGGGTTTGATCCCCGCACAGGTAAGGGGATCTTTGCCGAGTCTAAAGCCGAGGTGGTGCATTGGATTGAGCGACATCACCTGGGACGTTAATGCGATCCTCAGGATGAGCACAAAGGTTAGAATTTTCTTCGGCATAATGGCTCACAGATGTCACTAAGCACAAACTGTGAAAAAACTTCTAATTTTGAGTTCGTTTATCGTGGTTGGCGCGATTGCAGGTGGCAGCGCCTATTACCTGACCCGAGCCTCTGCCTTACCCACTTGGTATAACGAGACCAGCACTGCCATAACGGTTGAGGCTATTTCTCCAGCTGATTTACTGGCTGCCAAGCTGGCTTCTGGAGATGGGGTCCGCTACCTAGACAACTCACGGGTTGAAATTACCCTTAGCGAAGCTGAGCTAAACCAAATGATTATGGGGGCGATCGCCGACCACACCCAAGCTGCTACCTGGCTACGGTCGGCCCAGGGTATGGATACCACCATCTCAAACGATCGGATCGAAAGCGGCATTGTGATTAACTTGGCAACAGTATCCACCGACGAGCTACCTGCTGGCGGACAACAGATCGTTGATCAAATTACCCAACGTTTCCCGGCTTTAGCCAACCGTGATGTTTACCTTGGTGTCGAAGGTAGCCCCAGCGTCGCCGACGGGCGACTCATCCTCGATGACAATATCCGCATCAAAATCGGTAACGTTAGTTTCACCGTCGATCAAATTGCCAATCGCCTGGGCCTTTCACCCAGTCAGCTTGAAGATCAGCTCAATCTCAGCCTATCCCAAGGTGGTGTTACCCTCGATGGCATTGAGTTTGTAAACGGGGAAGCCGTGTTGAGGGGGACTATACCCTAGAAAGGAATGGCTACCCAGCTGCATCCTTGAATAGAGCGTAGGCATCCATGGCCTCTTGCAAAAAGGCACGCCACTCCTGGGGCGGACAGAGGCGATGAAAGTAGTAGTAAACCATAAAGTTGCCTGACCCTTCAGTATTGACGCCAGGGCGGTTTTGATAGAAGGGAATCACACGGTCATTGAACAGCCGACGAATTTCGGTTTCTTCTTCTCCGCGGAGTAAGTAGCGTCTAGAAAACTCAGGATAATCATTAAAGTCAATGTCCGCGTAGCCAAAGAGCCCGCCTAGACGGTGAAAAATTGTTTCTGGCATCAGTACAAATCGAGGCAGAATGATGTCTGGGTCATTTAGGAGCACTACGGTTTGTCTGTGGGCATTCGCTCGCTTGCCGCTGCCTACCCGATAGGCGTAGTCAAATATGGATACCTGGACATTTCTTTGTTGCCCTTGAATCAAGTTTTGCACCCGCCGCGATCGCCCTTTGGAAAATAAATCTAAGTGCCATGCTAAAGCTGGAATTTTCAGGTTATTGTTGCCGAGCAAGTGCCATGCCCAAGGCGGAATTTTTAGGTTGTCGTTGCCAATCACGCTAAAGCCGAGTTGATCTGCGATCGCTTTGATCGCTTTGGTGCGTTGACGGCTACGATAGGCTCCTATTAAGGCGAACACCCCGAAAATAGCCAACACAATTGTGATCATCCAGCCATTCATAAGCGCTACCCAAAACGAGAAATCGGGACTCTTATCAAAAAAGATTCAATCAACCGTGAACATCTTGTAGAAGAACTCCAAATATCTGTAAATCAGCGCCTCTGGTTGGCAGGGTGGGTCAACAGGCTACAATTTGAGAACTGTTTCAATCATCACAACACCGATTTAATCGCTATGACGCTAGACGTGGGAGACGCTGCCCCAGACTTCAGCCTACCTGACACTGAGGGTAATCAAGTTAGCCTCGCTGACTTCAAAGGCAAGCGCGTCGTGCTGTATTTCTACCCCAGAGACAACACTCCAGGCTGTACCAAAGAAGCTTGTGGTTTCCGGGATGCCTATGGTGATTATCAACAACAAGATGTAGTGGTGCTGGGGGTCAGCACGGATGATGCCAAGTCCCACACCAAATTTGCGACTAAGTATGACTTGCCCTTTCCTTTATTAATCGACGAAGGGGGAGAAATGGCTAGTCTTTATGGTAGCTATGGCCTGAAAAAGTTTATGGGCAAGGAATATATGGGTATTAGTCGCAGCACGTTTATCATTGGCCCGGACGGGACGCTCGAAAAGATTTATCGCAAGGTTAAACCAGAGCCCCATGCGGCAGAAGTGCTAGCAGACTTAGCGTCTCTGGCATCATAGAGGATTTTCCATGGAGGGAATTTGGCGTCCGATTCGGGTGTTGTTGGGCCTAATTTTGAGGCGGCCTATATTGGGCACCAGTGTTATCCCAGTACTGCCAGACGGCACAATTGTGCTGATTCGTCGCCGGGACAATGGTAAATGGGGTCTGCCAGGGGGCATTGTTGATTGGGGCGAGGATATTTTTACCGCCGCCCGACGCGAACTCTTCGAAGAAACGGGTCTAGAACTGATGCGACTCGGTCGCTTGGTCGGGATTTATTCGGCTCCGAATCGAGATCCCAGGTTTCATTCCGTTTGTGTAGCCCTAGAAGTTAGAGTCCAGGGTACGCCGATCATCACGGATCCTCACGAAGTATTGGAAGTGAAAGCCTTCACAGCTGCTACTCTGCCCAAGGGCCAACTCGCCCACGATCATGATCAACAACTTGAAGATTATTTTGCCGGTACGACCGTGCTGGCCTAGGTAATGTAATAAGCGCGCAATTCAACTTTTTCTTTAAATAGATTTCTTTGCTCAGCAACCGTTGCATTCAGGATGACCCTACCCGTTCGCAATTCCCGCATCCGACTTTCCCAAGGCACACTGTTTTGGCGCGAAGTTGGCCATGGCAATCCGACTTTAGTCTTGCTGCACGGAACCTGGTCTGACAGCAGCCAGTGGTTACCCCTAATGACCCAATTAGGTCAAGATTTTCACTGCTTAGCGCCAGATCTGCTCGGGTTTGGGGAATCAAGCCAATCTCTGACGCTACCTTATTCCATCACTTTAGAGGTGGAGTGTCTGGCGGAATATTTGGAGGCGCTGCGATCGCAATCAGTTTATTTTATCGCGGACGCCCTGGGGGCTTGGGTTGCGACCAGCTATGCCTTACGCTATCCCGAACGAGTGCAGGGATTAGTGTTAATTGCCCCTGAGGGGGTTAGCCCGCCAACATTGGTAGGCCGATGGAGCCTGCATCGCTTACTGGCCGGACGCTTTTCAATCGTGGCTTGGACAATTAGAGTGATCGCACCGGTTGCCCGAGGATTGGGCCAGGCTAAATGGGTAGCGCGATCGCAGCATTTGCGCCGTCAACTTCTGGCCTTCCCTGCTGCCTGCCGATTGCTCTTTAAGCGTCGTCAGGTAGAACTTCAAGGTGAACGGCTCGACGGGCAACTCCCCTATCTGAATACGCCCCTGTGGTTATTACGCGGTGAACAAGATCAGGTTGAAGCCCAAACCCTCCGTGAGGTCTATGCCGCAGCCGCGCATCAGGGAATCGTGGTGGAAATTGCGGCAAATCTGAATCAGCTAGAGACGGCAACCGAGGCACTTGCCTTGGCGATCACGCCCTTGATAAAACAAACTATCAAGGCTTAGCAACTTGAGGTTGGCGCGGGCGTACCTGAGTGGGTTCAATCGCAAACATCGCATCTTCTAAGGCGCGCGATCGCAACCTTTTTTGAAATACGTTGACCTGATGAACCTGGCGGTTATCCATATCGACTGCTGTTAACCAGCCACTTTTGGGGTGATAAGCCCCCGTATCAATGTCAATCCACCCACGACCTTGGGCGATTTGCCCCGGCAGTACCCCTGGCAGCGTAAAGGTTATCGTATGCCCTGTAATGATCAGCTTGTCGTCAAAATAGGCCTCAGCACTAGCGTGGAAGACGTTGCGAATCCAGCAGAGTTCTTGCTGAGTCTGCTGATCCACGGGTAGGCGTGGATTGACCCCCGCGTGAACCAACCAAATATCATCTAAGTCGAGGTAAAGGGGCAAGGATCTAATCCAAGCCACATCTTCTAGCAGTTTTTCAACATCAGTGTAGCTGGATAAGGTGGCCTGTCCGCCGCTGTAAAGCCAGCCCTGCAACATCGGCAAATGCGCACCATCTTTAGGAAAGGCTTCGAGCAAAAGCTGTTCATGATTGCCCAAGACACAACCATCAGCATGGGCGCGAACAAACTCAACCACTTGGGCACTCTTTGGGCCCCGATCAATTAAATCACCCACAAAATACAGCCGATCGTCGGAAGCCAAGGATATTTCATCCAGGAGCTGCATTAGCCCATCATAGTGACCATGTACATCCCCAATAAACACACGACGGGCCATTACTTTAAACCGTTCACTTGATAACAACGCTGAATTGCGTTAAGAGCTCAATATAAACACCCAATTCACATTCAGGATATTCTATTGGCTTCCTACCTTTCTCATTATGCCCGGTTTCTTGAAAAAGGCTGATTTGTGGATGCCAGATATCCTTAAACTTTCCGTAAGCTACGATGAATTTCTGGAGTAGTTGCTCTATTTGCCTATGGCAGCATAACAAAAACGGACTTACAGTTTTGTAAGCCCGTTGATCACCTTAGTTTAGCCTGGGTAGCATTAACTGCTATTCGTCTACTCTGAAGGGCATGTCAGAGAGCAAAACCCTCAAACCATCGATGTCATGTTGGTGACATCCAACTCTGACGGGTTGGTGTGTCCATTTTTGTGGTGCCTATGGCCATTATCACTGTGGCCGTTACTACCGTGGCCATTGTTGTAGCGTGGCTGGAGTAATCCATAGCCACCGTGATTGCGTTCGTAAATCACATTGATAGCGCCCGTTTCCACATTGTGGAACATGTAGAAATCGTGATCGACAAGCTCTAAGTGTTCTAGCGCTTCTTGCACCGTCATCGGTGGCATCGCAAAATATTTGCTTCTGACTACGGCATCGGGGAGCTGTGGAGTACGCTGGTGTAACACCTCTGAGATATCCGCCGAGTTTTCAACAGGCTCGATCAGCGCATCTGTAGGCTTAACGGGGAGATGGGCTTTGTGCTGCCGTTTCTCTTTATATTTGCGCAGTTGACGGGTAATTTTGTTAGCCACTAAGTCAATGCTGGCGTAGAGGTTTTCGCTACTCTCCTCTGCCCGGACAATGGCACCATTGACGTAGATTGTGACCTCTGCCGACTGTTTAGGCGTTATCCGAGGGTTTCGAGCCACTGATAGGTTGACATCCACTTCATGGGTTAAATGATGGAAATGACAGACAGCCTTCTCAACTTTTTGCTTAACGTAATCGCGGATAGCATCAGTAATTTCGATGTTTTTGCCTTGGATAACAAGCTTCATAGAGCGAGCCTCCTTACTAGTTCGGTCTTACAATTTCACCCTAACATCTTGTATTCTGGACGACACTCCCGTTTAAGATCCTTTGCATGGGTTGATAATTCTTGATTAGGGTTGTCTTCGAAAGCACAGGGAATTAAGTGAATTTTCCCTTGATTTACCCGTGAAATTGCAGCACCCTTACGACTGGTATGGGAACCCTAGATTCTTTCAATACTCAGACTTTAACCAACGGCTGCTGGCTTTATTCCCTGGGACAGGTGCCATTTGAAACCGCATGGGACTGGCAGCAGCACCTGTTGCAACAACGCTTAGAGGATAGTGCGCTGCCGGATGTGCTGCTGATTTTAGAGCATCCCCCAACCTACACACTAGGTCAAGGTGCCGATCCGCAGTTCCTTAAATTTGATTTGGCAGCACCACCGGCAGCGGTCTATCGGATTGAACGAGGGGGAGAGGTAACCTATCACTGCCCGGGGCAGCTTGTGGGCTATCCTATTTTGAATCTGCGGCGTCATCGCCAAGACTTACATTGGTATCTGCGTCAACTTGAGGAGGTGATCATTCGGGCGATCGCAATATATGGCCTATCTGGTGAGCGGGTTGAAGGGCTCACAGGGGTTTGGGTAGAAGGCTACAAAGTGGCAGCCATCGGCATCAAGGTCAGCCGTTGGATTACGATGCATGGCTTTGCCTTAAATGTATGCCCAGATTTGTCCGGGTTTGACATGATTGTGCCCTGTGGCATTGCTAATCGGCCGGTGGGCAGTTTGCAGCAATTTATCCCCCAGATTCGCTGGGAACAGGTTCAGCAAACAGTCGCTCGCTGTTTTTCGGAGGTGTTTCAGCTACAGTTGTTTCCAGATCATGACATTAATCATGTTCTCACTAAACGGCGTATAGGCTAAACTCATCCGCTAGCTTAGGGGTTAACCGTTTGCGATTGAGGAAGCTGAAAGACAGATTTTTCTCATTGGCAGACATGTTTTCGCCACTACCTACCACATAAACAGCTCCTGGGAACGGCAAAGGTTTGAGCGGTGTGCCCTGTTTGGCCATCTTGCCCTTGAGATCTTGATGGTTGATATGAAACAGGTAGTAGCCACACCCCCGATTAAACTCAGGCTGGTCGGGAATGTCGTTGAGATCGTAGCGCAAAATATTCGCAGTTCCGGTTTGTCGGTAGAATTCTCGCCGCTTGATGTAGAGAAACGCCGTGTTGTTCAGGTATTTATACCCCTTTTGGAAAAACCAACCGTTGTCCTTGGGGTGCTGGCTGATATATTCGGCAAGGCGATTGCTAACACAGTCATCTGCATCCACACTCATCGTATGAGTGGGAGCAAACTTCTGGGCTTCAATGAGCCCTGAGAGCACTTTACGCCCCTTATCTGCCAGACCGCTGGCAATCCGATTGTTTTCTTCAGGCGCAGAAAATTCGACCTGAAGATAATGCACATGGGGATGGTGAAACTCAATATCAGGCTTTTCGTTACACACCACAATCACGCGAAAATCAGGATTGGTTTGGTGGCAAGTGGATTTGAGACAGCGCTCAAACAGCTTACAGACATAGTCCCAAGAGCTAGAGACCTTGGCGCTCTTCAGAGGAATGATAAAGGCCAGCATGGAAATGATTGGAATAGGAGAATAAGCTGATGCCGGTTAGCTTTTAGATAAGCTTTCTAATTCTTCGGTGGCTTGTTCTTGAGAGGGCTGAACAGGGTAAGTTACTGGCGCAGATGACCTTTCTGCTTCTATGCGGGTATAGCGCTGACCGTCATCCCACAAACCTTGGGTTAGGGTCCAAACCGCTTGGATGAAACCCAAGAGGTAAAACACAAAGCGGGTGACGATTTTGATTGGGGATCCGCTCTTATGACAAGGGGGACGCCCTAGTACATGACAATCAAACAGTCGTCCAAAAAACCGCATTGCCTGGTAAGGCGTGAGATTTTTCAGCCCTAACAAGAAGTGGTTGTGGTAGAAGGTGACTTGATACTTGAGCGATCGCGTGCTGATATCGTGACACCCTCCCGTTTCTTCACCCAAATGAACCAAATGAGCTTCTGGATCGTACCAAATCTTGAAATCCGTGTTGCGAATGTGCAGGCAAAAATCTGACTCTTCGCGCACCGCGCTACCACGAAACCGTTCATCGAAGCGCAACCCGTGGGTGACAAACAGCGATCGCCGAAAGGACATATTACAGCCCCGCGCCGTGAGTACCTGTTGTGGTTTTATCGTATGTACTAAGTCGATGTGATACCAGGCAATCCCAGGATCCATTGCCTCAGGAGGCAAATCCTCTATCTCTAAATTCCTAGCATCGGCCAGCTTCATGCGGTCGAATACCCGCCCTGCCACAGCACCAATGTCGGGTCGATCTTGATAGTTACGGACATGGGCCTCTAAAAATCCTTCAGGGAGTTCCACATCGTCGTCGATGAAGAGAATAATCTCACCCTGCGATCGCGCGACGGCATAGTTCCGTGCCCCAGGCAAACTCGCCCAGTCCACACGATATAGGCTGATTTTGCCGCTATTGGCAGCTTGATCCAGATAAGCCTGCACCTCATGTTTATGCTGTTGGGTCTGATCCACAACAATCACTTCATAGGCGGGATAGGCTTGTGCCAGCACGCTCTCCAGCGTGGCTTGTAGCACTTCTTCACGGCCATAGGTGGGCACGATGACAGAAATCAGTGGCCAAATCACCTGCAATACTCCTCACAGTAAAGAACAGCGGCAATACACCCCAAGCTCAAAACACTACGAAACCACATCCGATTTGAAAACTTGAGTCTTTAGCTTAGGGAAAACAATGAATCTAGATGTGGATAAGGTTTAAAACCCTTGGGACTGTTTCGCCTTAAGCTTCTTACTTAGTTTGCCCGAAGCCCGCCCCTCTTCTATCCGTTTTTGCAAACGTTCCTGCTTATCAATTTCAGGCACCTTGAGGGCGATGCCCGCAGCTAGCCAATAGTAGACGTTTACCGGATCCACATCGAGCGGGTAGTAATAGGGAAAATAGCTAATAAATAGAACAAACACCCACATAGAAGCAGCATAGCCCCGCAGGTTTTTCTCTTTGGTGGAGCGATATGCCTTAAAGGTCGCAACGACCAACACGGTATAAACCACAAGCAGCGAAGCTAGCCCAATTAGCCCAATTTCAAACAGCACTTTAGGGTGATAGGTCTCTACCAGCTCAACTTTGCCAAAAATCCGGGCGGCATTGGTAGCTCGGCCTACCCCCCGACCCAGCATGCCCTCCTGCTGTTCCATCGACCAATGAAATTGCTCTGCGATAAACTCATTGGGAGGAGACGCTCTCCACCGCCCTTGAAAGCTTTCAATCCGCGCTTGTACCAGGTCTGGATTGCGAATCACCAGGTAGGTCAAAATCAACCCTAGGGCAATCCCAATTGGAATAAACCGTTTCAGGTTGGCAACTTGGCCGGTTAAAACAGCTAAAACACCGACAGAAACGGGTACCAGCATCAAGGCGATCCGCTGACCCGATAGCACAGCCATCACCGCCACGACTACCATTGAGGCCAAACCTAAGGCACGCCAAAACGGCGAGCGATCGCTGAAAGCAGTTCCAAAGCTAAAGAAGGCACTGGAAATCAAGAACCAACCCCACTGCCAAGGGGCCACAAAGGTTCCTGGCAATCGAATCTGGCCATGTTGGGGGGTATAGAGCAAAGACCCCCCGACAAAACAGCGCGCCTCGAGAGACGCTTTGAACAGTGCTGAACCTGTGCCTACCGTGCCACGACAAGTTCCCGTTTTGAGCATCAAATATTGAATCAGCCCTAGGGAACAGGCCACAATAATCAAGATCACCTGCAGCCGCAGGATGAAATAGAGATCTTCACGGTTGCGAATCAAATAGTAAATGCACGGGATCACAAACAAATAACCAAACAGGGTCTTAAGGCCCAAAAGACCCATTGCAATAGCACTATCGCCGCTGGCAAATTGCTGAGGAACATTGACCAAAAGCAGGGTCATGCAAGAAAGCGTCAGCAGCAGCAGAAATGGGAACTTAATCGACTTAGGAACCAAAAAGGGAAGATTTTTGCGGCGGCAAAAGTGAATCACCGCAAACAAGGCTGGCAAGTAAAAAGCATCTTTGGCCAACTGTAAGATAGAGCTGCCGCCGAGGGCGTAGACTACCGTCCCAGAAAACGGCACATAGATAATAAAAGCATAGATGGCAAGCCGGGGATATTGAAATGATAACGCCAAACAAAGGAGACCAAATCCCAGCCCGACCCCAAGTGCAATTTCTGTTGCCAACCCTACGACTAACCCTATGACCGCACAAATCGCGAAGGAAATCGCGGTAGCTTGAATCAGCTTTTGCCTCTCTTTCTGGGCTTTCCGCTCCTGCGCTCGTATTTCTTTGCGGCTGAGTTCGGGTTCGTTGAAGTCATCGCGAGTCGCAGCGCCTTCACCCTGCTTATCCTGAGGCTTACCCTTCCCTTTGCGATTACCTTTGAGCTTTCGAGCCGAGTCTTTTCGCGCCGATTTGCGACCTTTAAGTGTGTCATCAGCGTCAAGATCGACCTCATCAAGCTCTTCAGTTAGGGTTGCCGTCCCATTGGCTTGAGACTGAACAGCCTCGTTCGCCGTAGGTCGATTGCGCCCACGGGGTTTGCTGCGTCTAGAGGAACGGGGAACTGAATTTTTTCTGGCCATAACAATGTGCCTTACATGCCTTTCCCAATTTACTCAACCCAGACGACAAGCCTAGGCATCCCGTCATTGGCAGCGAAGAACTGTACTAAATCTTTATTCAAGGATACCCACAGCTTCGTGTCAGCTTTACAAGCTTGCCAAGATACTCCAGGCACAGTAAATCTTGCCTAAACTCAGCCCTCTGATTTTGCCCAAGCTAAAAACTCGAGTTGCAAAATCAAAAAATACGATGTAGCTTAACGGCCTAAAAGATTGGGCAGGTCACCGCAACCACCAGGGATAGCAGCACGAGTTTTGTCGCCCCCCCAAATACAGCAATAGCGCCGTTGTTGCTCTGACATGCGCTTGACCCCGGAAAAATCAGCGCCTTCGACCACAGCTCCAGTATAAGCCCCGCTTTGGTAGTCAGGGATATCAGTGCGGGTACGGGGTGAGGCAGTTTCTAGCTCACCATAAAACAGGCGAGCTCCCATAACATCTGCCTTAGCTAGGTTGGCATCTACCAAAATAGCCCGGGCTAAGTTCCCCCGGACTAAATCACAACCCTGTAAATTGGCGCGAATCAAGTTAGCATCACTCAGATCTGTCCAACGCAGGTCTGTGCCAGAGAGATCGCTGGCGGCCAACATAACGCCCAAATCAATCACGCGGATGCCATAACCCCTTTCTTCAGCATAGCCCCCTGACCCATCTAAAATCGGACGACCCAAACGGCGATCGCGCTTGAGTGGCGTTAGTAGTCTCGAACCCGATAAAAACCGAATCACCTTGGCTTTGCCTGCCGCATCAATACTGCTGAGAATGGCAGCAGTTCTGGCTTCAGCAATGGAGCGTTCTTGGGGCCAGTCTTCGAGCAACCCTTCGTCATCGAGTACTAAATCAGAAATACCCTGGAAATAGGCATCGATAGTTTGCTGTTGGGTAATCCGGTTTTGCTGGGTGGTCAAATCACGAGAGATCACATACTGTCGCCAAGCCACATAGACTGCCAACAGGGCAATCAGAATTTGGCCGAAGGCTCCTAAGAAGTCACCCAAAGCCCCAACCACATCCCAACGAATGCCCTGACCCCACCTTAAAATTGCACCAGTGAGCCCACTGATTTGCATTAAGCCAACCACCCCAAACAGCGCACCGGGGACAGCAATTAACAAGGTTTGCTGCTGCGGGGTGAGTTCGGCCAAAATGCCCTGTAAAGAGGGCCAGACTAACCGCATGGAGACCACTGTGGCCACCATTGACCCAGCTAACGTGAGCCAGAAATCGTTGAGTATTAGCCCCGTAGCTACAATGGCGATCGCAATACTCACCACAACCCGAGCAGAAATCTGACGATCGCGCCGGGATGTCAACGTCGATACGGTAGATGGTGGATGACTAAAAGATGCTAAGGGGGAAACGGTTTCAGGATCTATTGGCGATCCCCCACTATCCTCAAGCCCTTTATTCGTCTTGTTATTGTGAGTCTGGCTATCACTCTGATCGGGGGTAACAGACGAGGAAGTGACATACTCAGCCTTGCCGTTCTCACAATCGATAGATTCAGCCCCATCAATTTCGACTGACGCAGTCATATCAGTAGCATAGGCTGATTCAGATTGAGGCAGTAAAGCGTCGGGTAGATTTGAGTCTTCAGGTGAGGTGGGCATAGCATCAGGGTTGCTGGAGGATAGGCTCACGGCCTCTTGATATTTATAGCGGAATCTTTCTCTGCCACAGATCAAAAGGCTTAAATAACTTAGCCCCTTTGCTAATTAAAGTAGCCAAACCCGATACTTTTAGATCAGATGGCTTAAGCAGATTAGAAACGTCCCTGGAAATAAATCACAATGTCAACTGGCAAACTTACTACCCACGTCCTGGATACCGCCAAGGGACGTCCTGCCGCACAGATTACCGTGGAGATTTGGCAGCTTTCACAGCATCCCGAAGCGCGCACGTTGCTGACGATGGCAAAAACCAACGCGAATGGACGCACCGATGAACCCTTACTTCAAGGAGAGGATTTCAACGTTGGTATTTACGAGCTCATTTTTGCCGTAGGTGACTATTTTGCAGCAACAGAGGACAACTTACCCAATCCTCAGTTCTTAGATCGGGTTCCCATTCGGGTTGGCATTGCCAATACGCAAGCCCATTACCATGTCCCGCTGTTGGTTTCGCCTTGGGCTTACAGCACTTACCGGGGGAGCTGATAACGCTACTCGAACAAACGCTTAATTTGATCGACATCAATTGTGAAGTTCATGTTTTTACTATAGGCAATGATGTCTTTCTGGAAGGGGGTCTTAGTTTGACTTGGCTGACCAAATGCATAGGTATACTCATGGCCACAAGCCTTTGATAGGTAATAATAATGTGGAAACGCTACTGAACCTGAAAAAAGCTCGATAACCTTTAATTTAGATCCAAAGATCATATTAGTTAAGCCTGCGCCATGGGGCGACAAAACTATCTCAGCATCATAGAATAAATCTATCTGTTCTTGAGGTGAGAGAGTCTCTAATAAATACTTTTTAAATCCATGGCGATCAAGAACCGCAAGCATCTCATCCTCGTTAACAATGTGACGACAATTGTAAGCCTTTTCTCGGCTAATATAAATTCTATGCCTCTTCTCACGCGATCGTTTGGGCAAGAGGGGGTCATAAATTTTCTGCCGGTAAAAGCTGGGCAGACAGCCAGTTCCCTGACGTACAGGGAAGTCAGACACAATAACCCTCTCTAAGCGATAGAGTTTCCCTTCTTTCACAGGGTGAGGAATAACATTATCTGGCATAAATGAATTCAAGAAAAACTGGCTCGAAACATGACGAGACAGAATCAACTTCACCTCTTTCTTCTCGTCTTTAATCAAAGGGTGCTGGCAAGTCGAGTAGAAACGTGGGAGATTTTCTAGTAGCGCGTGATAGTAATTATTATCGAAGTGGTGAAGTACAGTACACAAGCCTGAAATTTCTTCCACATCCTTGTTAAAAATGTATTTCAAATTAAAGTCTTCTCTAGATCTGATAACGTTATAAGACTCCAGAATAGGTCTATTCTTGTTAGTTAAGAGAATTCTGTACTCAGGGCAGTAGAGCACATCCTCCAATATGTGGGTGTTAACATCGCAACTTTTGACCTCAGTGTGAGCATATGCTTGACTAACCTGAGAGAGAGGCATCTGAACAACTTCTGGAGTCTGGAAAGTTTCTGCACTGAGAAACTTTAAGGATTTCCGCACGGGATAGGCATCTGCCACTGAGACTGGCCGTACTAAGCCTTGCTTGAGAAGCTTCTTAAAGATCTTCATGAGATTACCAGATGTATTGGGGGAGAATACGATCTTGCACCTGTTACCTAAACGCTTTTGAGTCAAGCGTGTGGTCAAATTTGGCCACCATAAAGCAACGAAACACCTCGACGCACTAAAGTTCGGGGTATTTGCAAAATCTTGGTCAAATCATCATGGATAACAAGCTATTTCACAAACCCTTAAAAGTAGTTTCATCTTAGCTTGACAACCCAACGTTCCATATTCGGCACCAAGGTCAATAACACCAGGATTCTATGGCAACGATAGCGATATCAACTATTTAGGCCAAGGTGTTTGTCATTGCTTATTGTGCATCTAACACCATCTAAACTCGAATGATATAGGGCCACTATGACAGGTGGCCGCTTGGCGTCTCTAGCAAAACAGTTGGCGCGACTTGAGGCCTGGAGCAATGCGGTAAAGAATATATAGTCTGCATAGGTTATCACCCTTGAGAAATAGGGTGCCACAGACCCCAAGTTATCCTAGTTATTTTGATGTCCCCGATTTTCCAATGAGTGATACTTCTCGATATTGGACGTTGATGCGGCTTGAAGCGTCTGGCAAGGCCAGAACGCGAGTGCTAGAAACCGCTAAAATCTGGTTTGAGAGTTGCTTTGACTCCGTTCAGGCAGATCAGGTGCAGACTCAATTGTGGACTATCTACCAAGGTAAGCACGACGAAGTGGCATCGGCTCAGTTGTGTTTGCGCTGCTGGGTGTCCCAGGGCATTTATCAGGCCTGTGCTCAACTGGTGCAGAAGTTTGGACAGCGGTATCAATTTACTTTGACCGATTTGTTGGGCTATGTGCTTGATGATGATGGAAAATCTTTGGGGGCTTATCAACCCCTAACCGTGAAAATTTTGGAGTCCTTTGATGCAACCAAAGGCAAGCTCTTGAGCTGGGTATACAAGCTCACCCAAAGTCACCCCGACATCAACCGTCTTCTTCTTGATCGCGGCTTGTATCGAGCCAGTGACTGGGCCATTCTCAATGACACATCGCTATCCCAATTGCAGCGCATTTTGAGGGACATTTATGGCTGGAGTGAGACCGAAGTCGCTCAGCCTTGTCGCTTGCTGGCGTGCTATCACCAGATCTATCGGCAGACGCGATTGCAGCAACGTTTGGCTAAAACCGCTAGACATCGTTGTGAAGCCCCCAACGACAATCAATTGCAGCAAATCGACGGAACGCGATCGCCCCAAACGGTTTTGGCCCAGCTTAAAGCACTTGCCGATGTGTTGCGCGATCACAAAGTGCAGGTGCGACAGGGTGCTCCTTTTGCTGTCTCTATGGATAGTCTGGATCCAGAACGCTTGGTGGTTAACGACGCCTCTGACGATAGCGAAACAGAGACGACCCGTTTCTTGCAGGGCTATCGCAGCCAACTGAAGCAGTGCCTGGTGGACAGCTTAACTGCCGGGATTCAGTTCAAAGTCGACAAATTCAAGCGTAAACAGCCGGAAAAAGCCCACGCTTTTGTCAAAGGGTTATCGCTTTTCCATTGTGAGGGGCTATCTATGGGGGCGATCGCGCCCCAAGTCGGTTGTCAAACCCAGGTACAGGTGACCCGCCTGCTAGACCTCAAGCGCTTTCGCCAGGACGTTCGCAACCAGATTATTCCCTGCTTGCAGACGAGGTTGCAAACGCAAGCCCTCACCTATGTCAGCGCTGATCGGTTACAAGCCATTGCCCATCAGCTCGATCAACTCTTGAGTGACGATGTGGATCGGGTTATGGCCGAAGCCGCTGCCGAAGCTCAAATGCCTAAGAATCGAACGACTCGCAGCCTGTTCGCGGTGCAGCTTTGCCAAACCATCCATGTCTTTCTCGATGAAGCCGCCTGAGGCGGTAATCCAGTTTATTCACAGCAGGCGACCTATCATGTTGACCCTTCCCTCCCTAACCTTGAGTACCATGGACTTCCATTCTTCCCTTGACGCCATCACCCTCACCCCAGCAGACCTTGACTGGGTAAGCCAGCGCTGTCAAGCGTCAGTTGACGAAACCCTTCAGTGGCAGGGATTCCTGGAACATATGGCAATTTGCGGTGTGCAGCAATGGCTAGAAGCTGGGGTGGTTGACTTTAACATCCATCTGGAGTCTGGAACGTCCGCCAGCCATCTGCGGATCAACGGTTACCGTCTACAAATTGTGCCGATGGGCAGCTTTAGTGACGAGTGGGTGATGCTAACGCGATCGCAACCTGCATCTCCTGACAATCAGCCCCATCTCTATATTTTGGTCGAAGTCATTGAGGAGACCGACCAAGTGATCATCCTCAGTGGCCTGCGCGGCGATCAACTTGTCGATGTGATGGCTCAATATGCGATCGCCCCCAACCCTCAAACCCCAATCACACTTCCCGTCACCGCTTTCACCACCTCCCCCGATCAGATTCTGCTCTACCTCACCTGCCTTGACCCCGCAACCCTCAGTCCCCAGGGAATCGTTTCAGCAGAGCAACCCTCCATCCCTCACCCCTCACCCATGACTGCCTCTGAAACGCCTAGTGGAACTTCCCTGCGATCGCCGCTAATCAACGTCAGCCAATGGCTTAATAACCAACTCGACGCGATCGCCGAACAACTGGCCTGGACTCTCTTGCCACCCTTAACACCGTCTCCCTTACGCGGCATTCGCACGCCGGTTGAAGAGCTAGAAGCAATCGTTTACGAACTCGACCCCCAGCGAATGACAATTCCCCCCAGGGCCCGAGGGGCTTACCAGGCGCTCCAGCTTGCCGGCCTGCCCCTACGTCTCTATGCCATGGTCTGGGCCGTGGTGGAATCCGCTGAACCAGAATGGAGTCTGATGGTGTTTTTAGGGGCTGGAGAAGGCGATCGCTTGCCAGACGGCCTCCAACTCCAGATTCAAGATCAAACTGGGATCTTAGCCAACCAAACTTTTCAAGCGAATGTAGGGTCTGACTTCTTATATGCCCAAGTGATTGGCCACTGGGACGAGTCGTTTATGGTGTCACTCTCCTTACCCAACGGCGTATCCCTCACCCTGCCCCCCTTTGCCTACCAACCCAACGCCTAAATTTTCCCTCTCCTTATTCCCTCCGGAAAGGCTACAAAAGACTCCGGTCAGGACAAGCTCCCCCTCTGCCCCCTTGCTTCCCCCTCTCCCCGTCTCTATGTTTTATCAGCTCACGGTTCAAAAAATTGAGCAAACCTGTGTCTTCAACCTGACCTGGGGCAACCACCAGCGACTCCATGCTGAGGTTCCGTTTCCACCTGCGATTTTGCAATTCTACAAAAACTGGCAGGCTGCTTATCTCGGATACTACCAGGCAGAATTAAGGGGTGTAGTACTGCAAGATCCGACTCAGCAGGGGGCAGTGTCACCAGCACCAGACCCGAAAAATTCAGACCTGCGGGGGCGTCCTGGGATGGTGGGGCAGGTCGCCTCGCAAGCCGTGAACTGGCATAGTCAACTGGCCCAAACAGAAGCCCAACTGCTGTCTGAATTTCACCGCTGGCTGCTGGGCGAACCGCTACACAAAATTCGTCAAACTCTAATAGAAGGGCTAGACACCCTAGGCCCTGATACCACGCTAAATGTATTTCTCACCTGCACACCGATTGAGTTAGCCCGCCTCCCCTGGGAAACCTGGGAACTAGACAAAGGCTCAGCCAACTGCTTACGCTTTGCCCGATCGCCGATCAACATTGAAGCCACCACGCCACCTCGACGACAGTTTCGCAAAGGACGAGCGCGGGTTCTGGCGATTTTGGGAGATTCTACCCACATCAACGCCCGACAGGATCTCGACACCCTGCAAGAAAGACTCAAACGCACGGTAGAAATTGAATCGGTAATTTGGCACTCGGGCAAAGCTATCACGACATTGAAACAGGAAATCCGCGATCGCCTAAGGGATCCCTTAGGCTGGGATATCCTCTTTTTTGCAGGGCACAGCAATGAACAAAAACTGGTGAAAGGGGAAATCGCGATCGCGCCCAGTGTCACCCTATCTATGCGTACCCTGGAGCCTGACCTCGAAATTGCTAAAGCACGGGGGCTGCAATTTGCCCTGTTCAATTCTTGCAGCGGCCTTGATATTGCCGATGCACTCATCGGTATGGGGTTGAGTCAAGTCGCCATTATGCGCGAGCCTGTCCATGATCAAGTCGCGCTGGCATTTTTAGACAGCTTTTTACAAGGGGTTGCAGGGTATGAAGACGTGCATGATGCCTTGATTAAAGCCTGTCGCCACCTGCGATCGCAGCAGCAGTTGACCTACCCCTCAGCCTATTTTATTCCGTCGTTATTTCGCCATCCCAGCGCCACTTTGTTTCAGCTTGAACCCACAGGCTGGAAACGCCAACTGCGCCGGTTCATGCCGCAGCGGCGGGAAGCAATTGCCGTAGCGGTGATCACCACCCTCAGCCTACTAACCCCCGTTCACTATTGGTTAGTAGATCAGCGCGTCAAAGTTCAGGCCCAATATCGCCAATTAACCCAGCAACAACCTGCACTTATACCCTCAGCCACCACACCACCGGTTTTATTAGTGCAAATTGACGATCAATCGCTCCAGTTGAGAGAAATTGGTGACCCCAGCATCATGGATCGCACCTATCTAGCTGATTTGGTAGACCAAGCCACAAGCTTAGATGCACCTGTGGTCGCCTTAGACTTCGTTTTAGACCGGGTACGACCTGACAATGTTTACCTGGGTGAGACCATTCAAAATAACATTGCCGCCAGGCAAAGTTGGTTTATCTTCGCAACCAAGAAAAGTCACTCTGGGGAATGGCAATGGCCCTTACCTGAGATTTCTGAAAACACTTGGAGCCTGCGAGGGGATATGAATATTCCCCTGTGGAATGTTGCCCCACTGCGTCGTAGCAATAGCGATCGCCCGATGCCATTCAGCTACCAAATCGCAGTCGCCTATCAACTCAGTCAGTCAGGGAGTACAACGGAGAATTCGCTTAAGTTGGCTCCGACTTTGCAAGAGCGGCGATCGCTCCAAAGCCAAATCTTTGATCTATCATCTCGTCTAGATGCTGACAGTCAGGCTGTGATCACCTCAAAAAATGCCAACCTTAACCTGATCACCGCACTCTCTTATCGATTTAGATTGCGGTGGTTGCAACCTATTCTAGACTTTTCCATCGCGCCAGAGCAGGTTTATCAAACTATCCCTGCGTGGCATTTTTTAGATCAGAACGGGAGGACGCTACCCAAAAATTTAGGGGCGTCCTCTTTACAAGAGAAAATCGTCATCATTGCTCCAGGTGGTTACGACGAAGCTGGCGTCAATCAAGAGGGTGAAGACAATTTTCCGATGCCCCCTGCGATCGCTTACTGGCGTCAACAAACGGGCAATCCTAACCGGGGTCTAACCGGAGGAGAAGCTCATAGCTACATGATTCATCACTATCTCAACCAGCATTTTATCATTCCCATTCCAGACACTTGGATGGTGCTGCTCACGGCGGCATGTAGCAAGTTATTGATTGTTATCTTACCTAACCAGGTGTTCAAATCCCGATGGCAGTTCACATCAGTTTTGGCTTTAGGCACAGGAGTTTATGGCGTCTTGAGTATGCAAGTTTATATCTCTGGACAATTGCTGTTGCCGTGGCTATTGCCTAGCCTAATCATTTGGAGTTATTGGCTCCCCCTACTTTTGGAGAACCCCTATGAATCTCACTAATTGGACACGTTTTGTTTGCCGAACAGCCAGCTATCTCGGTGTTGCCTTACTATTACCGACTCAGTCAATATTGGCCCAAACTAATCTCGATGACTCACTTACCTGGACTAATTTTCTCAACTCCTGGTTAGAGCAAGAAGATCCAGGACGGAATCGGAATGGGGGGGGGCGTCTCCCAGACTTTTGTGCCGTCACTAGCTATGCAGACCCGATTCAAGTGTGGCACTTACAGCCAATCTATCTTTGGCAAGGGGCAGAAAGACCTGTGGCTATCCGTCCGGATGGTGATACCGACAACACTTTAGCAGCAGATGTTACCGTTGAATCAGCAACAGAGCTGAATGTAGCTCAAAGCTCCGAGAACCCATTGCAGCCAGGAGAAAGTTACGACTGGATCCTTTATGATCGCCTCGATCCAGAGCAGGAGATTATGGTTGAACCCTTTCAGGTGATGACCATAGCTAAGCGGCATCAAGTGACTACAGCGCTCGAGCAATTGGTTGAAGACTTAGACAACCAGGGGGCCTCAGCTGAAGAAATTGCTTTAGCTAAAGCGAACTACTTCCTTGAGCAAGGGCTGATGGTAGACGCTGTGCAAAGTATGTTCTTGGTTGAAGAACCTTCGTCCCACGTGCTAGGAAGTCGGACGGGGATGGTTGTTAAGCTATGTAATCCAGGGCCATTGCCAGGAGAAGACACAGCGTTCGGGATGGGGCATGATGGCCAAGTGACGCCCATCGGGGGAGCAGACACCGGCGATGCCTTGGTCGCTGCCGTTCGGGCAGAACGGGTACGCGTCGGTTACTTTGCCGTCGTCGTCAGCGAAGCGCAA